>JAFIFU010000004.1 GCA_020831885.1 Ectothiorhodospiraceae bacterium | reverse complement strand
TCAGCGCACGCGAATGGCTCCGCAGAGCATCATGGGAATAGATCAGTGTTTCCTTAATGGTCAATTCGGATTCCCCTGCTTCCCTGACCCGCATGTCTCAACCATCTCCCGCGCCTCACGGGCGCGACGCGGCAAATGCTGAGGCCCATCCCTAAAGCTCTGGCCTGATCTGCCGATCTCCGGGGTAAGGCCGGAGCGCTCTCCGCCGAGGACACACCGATCAACTGTGACGTCCCCGATTCACTGGCCAGGGCGCATGGCCGGTGGTTAATGCGCACTTGATGAGCCGTGATGGCGTTCTCGGTCCGGTGCGCCGGCCTCGGGTCATTATGGCGGGCCAGCCGTGGACCGCGTGGAAAGATGAAAGGACGCTGAGCCTCGCATCAGGAGATGGACATGCTTTTTCAGAAGAATCAGGACCGTAATAGCCGGGGTGGGGTGCTTGGCCGTGTGGGCATCATGAAGAAGGCGCTGATCGCGCCCGCCTTCCTGATCATCGTGCTGGCCGTGGTGGGGACCATTGCCCTCCAGGCCCAGCTCGCCATCAATCGGGATATGGACAGGACCGCCACCGACCTGGTTCCGGCCAGTGAGACCGGCACCCAGTTGGCCACGGCCGTCTACCGTGAACGTCTCGCGGCGGAGCGCTTCTCCGATCTGCAGACTCAGGAACAGGTATTCGAATGGGAGGAGAGCAACCAGCGGGCCGGCGCCGCCATCGCGGATGCCCGGCGCCAGTTGCAGGATTCCCGCGTTCGGGGGCTGCTCCAGGAGCTGCAACAGCAGCACCGGGCCTTCACCGAGGCCATGCAGGAACGGGTGATCGTCTCCACGCTGGATGCACGGCGGATTCTGGATCAGCAGGTTATGGCCCAGAGCGGCGATGCCGCCTCATTGATGGAAGTGCTCCGGTACTACGGGTCCGGGGGCGGCGGCATGGTGGAGGATATGATCACGGAGATCCTCGGGCAGATGCTGGCCACCCAGGTTTCCATCCTGCGCTACGTGGATTCCGGCGAAGTGGACGAGCTGCACCTGGGGCAGGTGGCCTACGAACGGGTCATGGAGGATCTGGAGCTACTGGGTGAGCAGCGCCTGAACAACATGCAGGTGGATACCCTGGAACGGGCCACGGAGCTCTGGGGCGAACTGGGGCAATCCATCGAGCGCATGCATAACGCCATCACCGTCGCCGAGACGGCCATGGCCGAGGAGATGCGTGTCATCGGACCCGAGATGTCGCGGCTGGCCAATGAGGTGCAGCGCTCCGTCGCCGGGGAACTGAGCGGCATCACGGCGGACATCATGGCCATGGGTGAACGCAACACCACCACCTTGCTGGCACTGCTCATCGGCAGCGCCCTGGCGGGTGCCCTGGTGGCCTGGTTTCTGACCCGTGGTTACGTGCGTCCGCTGGTGCGTTTGAACGGATTTGTGGACGAGATGATCACGGAGATGGACGCGGGCAATGGGGATCTGACGAAGCGGGTTGAGGTTGTTACGGCGGACGAGGTCGGTGAGCTTGGCGGGAACGTGAACCGGTTTATCGAGACGCTGCAGCGCGTGCTGACGACGATCCATGGTGAGACGCAGCAATTGGCGAGTGCGGCGGAGGAACTCTCGGCGGTGACGGCGCAGACCACGGAGGGGGTGAACCGCCAGCGTGGTGAGACGGAGCAGGTAGCCACGGCGATGAACCAGATGACGGCGACGGTGCAGGAGATAGCGCGCAACGCCACGGATGCCTCCACGGCGGCGGGAGAGGCGAACGAATCGGCGGTGCAGGGCCGTCGTGTGGTGATCACCACGGTGGAGGCGATCAACGCGCTGGTGGAAGCGGTGCAGGACGGGCAGCGCACGGTGAATCGTCTGGGTCAGGACGCGGAGTCGATCACGGAGGTGATTGACGTGATCACGGGGATTGCGGAGCAGACGAATTTGCTGGCGTTGAACGCGGCGATCGAAGCGGCGCGTGCGGGTCAGGAAGGCCGCGGGTTTGCGGTGGTGGCTGCGGAGGTACGTGAGCTTGCGGGGAAGACGCAGGAGTCCACGGGCAAGATCCAGGAGCTGATCGAGAATCTGCAGCGTGGCTCGCGGGGCGCGGTGGAGGTGATGGAGAAGAGCGCCTCGCGGGGTCAGGAGACGGTGACGCATGCTGCGGAGGCGGGGAGTGCGCTGGAGCGTATCGAGGAGCAGGTGCGGGCGATCAACGACATGAACGCGCAGATTGCCAGTGCGGCGGAAGAGCAGACGGCGGTGAGCAACGACATCTCCCAGAGTGTGGAGCGGATCCGCGGGGTGGCGGACGAATCGTCGCAGGGAGCGGACCAGACGGCGCGGGCCAGCGAGGAGCTGGCGCGGCTGTCGGAGCGGTTGAACCGTCTGGTGAACCAGTTCCGCATCTGAGGCTTGTCAGCGGGTGACCGTCTCCCACCTGCCGCAAGCGGGAGGTGGGAGACGGTCTCCGATGTCAATGACCTGATATAATTCGCCGTATGACTGCGGCAGATGAAGAATCCGGCGGCAGCCGCCGCCAACGCTGGTATGCCGTACAGGCGAAACCCCGGCAGGACGCCCGTGCGGAAACCCATTTGCGCAATCAGGGCTACGAGGTTTTCCGACCGCTGATCCGGGTTCGGAAGCGGCGCGCCGGGGGCATGCAGCAGGTGGTCGAGTCCATGTTTCCCCGCTACCTGTTCGTGCGGCTCTGCGACCTCACCGAGAACTGGGCCCCGATCCGCTCCACCCGCGGCGTCGCCGGGCTGGTCCGCTGGGGCGATCATGTCCCCACCGTGCCGGAAGGGGTGATCGCCGATCTCCGGGGGCGCATGTCGGATGACGGCTGCGTGGATCTCACCGGGGAGGCCGATTTCCGTCCCAATGAGAAGGTGCGCATCACCGAAGGCGTGTTCGCCGGTTATGAAGGGCTGTATCAGGCCCGAAGCGGGGAGGAGCGCGTCGTCGTGTTGCTGGAGATCATGCAGCAGGCGCAGACGCTGACGCTGCCCGCCACCGCTATCAGCCGGGATTGAACCGTTCCCTTACCGGCTTCCCAAGGGGCCCGGGCCCCTTGGGAATGACGGGGCAGGCGCAGGCGTGCCGGGCCGTTCAGCGGGGCGCCATGCGCAAGGCGCCGTCCAGCCGGATGGTCTCGCCGTTCAGCATCGGGTTCTCGATGATCTGCCCGGCCAGCATGGCGAACTCGTCGGGTGTCCCCAGACGGGCCGGGTTGGGTACCGAAGCCCCCAGCGCCGTGCGGATGTTCTCCGGCAGGCCCGCCAGCAGCGGCGTATCGAACAGCCCCGGCGCGATGGTGCAGACGCGGATCCGGAGGCTGGCCAGGTCCCGGGCGGCCACCAGGGTCATACCCACGACCCCGGCCTTGCCGGAAGCGTAGGGGATCTGGCCGATCTGGCCCTCGTAGGCGGCCACGGAGGCTGTCAGGATGCACACGCCCCGTTCGCCGTTCTCCAGTGGTTCGTGTTTCGCCATGCGCGCCGCGCCCAGCCGCAGTACGTTGAAACTGCCGATCACATTGAGCCGGACGATGGATTCGAATTTCTCCAGGGAACCGGGGCTGCCGTCCTTTTCCACCACCCGCACCGGTCCGCCGCGCCCGGCACAATGGACCACCGCCCGCAGCGGCCCCCGGGTTTCGGCCTGTTCGAACACGGCGTCCATCTGCTCCGCGTCCGTCACATCGGCGGTCACGAAGCCGGCGCTCGCGCCCAGCTCCGCGGCGGCGGCCTCACCCTTTTCGGTGTTCAGGTCGGCCAGCGTCACATGGGCGCCTTTTGCCACCAGCAGTCTGGCGGTGGCCAGGCCCAGGCCGGATGCGCCGCCCGTGACGACGGCGGAAATCGTGTCCATCTGCATTGGATTACGCTCCTGCTGCGGGGCTGCGATCAGCCCAGGCGCTCGATAATGGTCGCATTGGCCATGCCGCCGGCCTCGCACATGGTCTGGAGGCCGTAACGGCCGCCGTTGCGGCCCAGCGCGTGCAGCATGGTGGTCATGAGACGCGCGCCGGACGCGCCCAGAGGATGCCCCAGGGCAATGGCGCCGCCGCATGGGTTCAGCCGTGCGTCGTCCACACCGAACTCCTTCTGCCAGGCCATGGGCACCGGGGCAAAGGCTTCATTCACCTCGAAGTGGTCGATGTCGTCCGCTGTCAGGCCGGCTTTCTCCAGCGCCCGCCGGGTGGCGGGAATCGGCGCGGTGAGCATCAGCAGCGGGTCATCGGCGATCACGTCGAAGGCCACGAAGCGCGCCAGCGGCTTGAGGCCCAACTGCTCGGCCAGCTCCCGGTCCATGATCAGCAGCGCACAGGCGCCGTCGGTGATCTGGGAGGAATTACCAGCCGTGATCTTCCAGTCGATCTCCGGAAAGCGACGGGCGGTGTCCTCGTTGACGAAGGCAGGCTTCAGTTCCGCCAGACCTTCGGGCGTGGTGCTGGGGCGGATGCTCTCGTCCTCGCTCACCAGGCCGTTCGGCGTCCGGATCGGGACGATCTCCGACCGGAACCAGCCCTTTTCGCGATGCTCCGCCGCCCGTTGATGGGAGCGGGCGGAATAGACATCCAGTTCCTCCCGGCCGAGCTTCCAGCGGCTGCTCACCAGTTCGGCGGAAACGCCCTGGCCCACCAGTCCGGGGGCGTAGCGTTCGGTCACCGACGGGCCGGCGGGGTCCTGGCCGATGCGCGCACTTCCCATGGGCACCCGGCTCATGGATTCAATGCCCGCCGCGATGGTCATGCGGTAGGCGCCGGCCATGATGCCCTGGGCGGCGAAGTGCACCGCCTGCTGGCTGGAGCCGCACTTGCGGTCGATGGTGGTGGACGGCACATGCTCCGGAAACCCGGCGGCAAGCGCGGCCATGCGGCCCGGCGTGCCGGCATGCTCCCCCACCTGGCTGACACAGCCCACCAGGATATCGTCCACCATGCCGGGGTCGATGGCATTGCGCTCCACCAGCCCCTTCAGTACCTGGGCCAGCAGTTCAACGGCATGGACTTCAGAAAGCGCGCCGCCCGGTTTCCCCTTGCCCATGGGGCTGCGTACGGCGTCGACAATGACGGCTTCGTTTCTCATGATCCGGCACCTTCCCGCTTGCTCACGGTGTGTCTTCTCCCGTGCACGGGGTGCCGGGATTCCTGGCGGCAGCTTAGAAGATGCACTTTGCCAGCGTCAAGCAAGTTTATAAGGTGGATTCACACAAGGATCGTGTTGCATATCCCCCGTCCCGTCGCCTGCGGGCTCGCAAGCGTTGGGACGGGTGAGTCCGGTTGTGCCGGCGGGGGATGCCGGCCCGGGGAGCGCTCAGAAAACGGCGTAGCCGCCGTCGATCACCAGGGTGTCCCCGGAGTGATAGCGTGAGGCGTCGGAAGCCAGGTACACGGCAATGCCGCCGAAATCCTCCGGCTCGCCCCAACGCCGGGCCGGCACGCGGGGCAGGACCTTGCGGGTAAAGGCATCATTCCCCTGGGCGCCCGCCGTCATGTCGGTGGCGATCCAGCCGGGCAGGATGGCGTTGGCCCGCACACCATAGCGCGCAAGCTCCACCGCACAGGAGCGGATCATGGAAATGACGGCCCCCTTGGTGGCCGCGTAGGCCTGGTTGCGGGCAGCACCCTCGATGGCGGCCAGGCTGGCGGTCACCACCAGGGAGCCGCCGCCTTCCCGCTGGGACATATGCCGCCCCGCCTCGCGCAGGGTGAAGAACACCCCGTCCAGGTTCACCGACAGCACCCGCCGGTAGTCTTCCGTCGGCGTCTCCATGAAGGAACTGATCTTGCTGCCGCCCACCCCCGCATTGGCGAACACCGAGTCGACACGGCCCATGGCTTCCACCGCCTGGGCGAACCCGTCCACCACCGCCTGTTCGTCGGAAACATCCACTTGCTGGGCCAGCACGCGGTTGCCGTGGGCTTCCAGCCGGGATTTCGCCGCCGCGTTCCGCTCCGCGTTGCTCCCCCAGATCACCATGTCCGCTCCCGCCTGTGCCATGGCATCCGCCATGCCCAGGCCGATCCCCCGGTTCCCGCCGGTGACCAGAACCACCTTGCCGCTCAGGTCGAAGGGTTGGTATGCCATGCTGCCTCCTGGAATGCTTGCTTTTGTTCAGCAAGTGGTAATCCTAGCACGGGACACTAGGATGCTGGCTCAGGCAGGGAATGAAAACTTGGTAACCATGGGGGAATACCGGCGATGGGGAAGATGTCTGGTTCAAGCAGGTCCGTGGACGGGTCCGTTGTTCTGGTGACCGGGGCGGCAAGCGGCATGGGGCGGGCGACTGCCCGGGTATTCGCGGCGGAAGGGGCGCGGGTTGCGGTCACCGATCGGGATCCGGATGGGGCACAGCAGGTGGCCGACGCGTTACGGGCCGAAGGCCTGGATGCCCGGGCATGGGGTCTGGACGTCTCCAGACATGAGGAAATCAATACGGTGGTCGCGTCGGTGCCCGAACATTTCGGTGGGCTGGACATTGTTGTGAACAATGCCGGGGTGTCCTGTTTCTCGCCCATCGATTCGGAGGACTACGATGCGGTCTGGGATCGGGGGCTGGCGATTCTGCTCACGGCGCACCAGCGGATCATCCGGGCGGCACTGCCGCATCTGCGCCGGTCCGCGGCGCCGCGCATTGTCAACATTGCCTCCACCGAGGCCCTGGGGGCCACCGCGGAGGACAGCGTCTACGCGGCCGCCAAGGCGGGCGTGACCGGGCTGACCCGGGCGCTGGCCGTGGAACTGGGGAAGGAGGGGATAACGGTCAATTGCATCTGCCCGGGGCCGATCCGCACCGGCATGACCGAGGCCATTCCAGACGAGCACAAGCAGATCTTCGCCCGCCGCCGCACCGCATTGCGACGCTACGGTGCCCCCGAGGAAGTGGCCCACATGACCCTGAGTCTGTGTCTGCCGGCGGCCTCGTACATCACCGGAACGGTGATTCCGGTGGATGGGGGGCTGATGGTTCGCAACGCCTGACGGCGCGGCGCCGCACATCCCTCCCTGCCGGCGCAATCAGGGGGCGGCGTAAGCCGCCTCCGCCGGCGCCGCCAGCATCATCGTCGCGGTATGGATCAGGTGTTCCAGCGTCTGCCGGGAACGCCAGGTGGCGTGTTTCCGTGACCGGTCCGCCAGCGCGTGTTCCCGCGCCGACAGCACGCTGTTCAGATACGCCCCCAGAAACACGAAGCGCTGATTCTTCACCGGCTCCGGCATGTCCGGCATGAGTCGCCGCAAATGGTCCAGGCAGCGCAGGTAGCCGGAGTTCCAGCGCCCCTCCAGGGCCTCCAGGAACAGGGCCCGATTGCTCATGCCCAGGAGCGTGATGAACCGCAGGTACGTGTCGGATTCCTCGCCCAGTTCCTCCGCCAGGTCGATGGACGGATACACCAGCGCCTCCACCACCTGACGGATCGTCTGCGGGCCGCCGGTCCGCTCCAGCCGGTCCAGATGGGCGTTGCGGCGATCATCGATGAGCCTGGCGCCGTCCGCCACCAGTTCCCGTACCAGCGCCTCCTTGGTGCCGAAGTAGTAGTTGACCGAGCCGTGGTTCTTCTGCCCGGAGGCATCCACGATCTCCCGGACCGAGACGCCGTCCACGCCGCGCTCGGCGAACAGCCTTCTGGCAGCCAGCTTGATCTGTTCCCGGGCGCCGCGGGGCGCCTTCTCATCCGCAGTGTTCATGTTGACAGAATGGCTCAACGCATCTATTAATCAAGTTGTTTTATCCAATTGACCTAACTTTCTTGACGAGAGCAAGCATTGGACGACTGGAAGCGCCTGATTGACCTGGACGCCCTGACCGCCTGGATGGATGACCAGGGCCTGGGTCGCGGCCCGATCACCGATGCCATGCCGCTGGGCGGCGGCACGCAGAATATTCTGCTCAAGTTCCAGAGGGAAGGCCGCCACTACGTGTTGCGCCGCCCACCGGCCCACCCGCGTCCCAATTCCAATGAAACCATGCGCCGGGAAATGCGCGTGCTGGGCGCGCTGGCCGGCTCGGCGGTGCCGCATCCGGGGCTGATTGCCGGCTGTCCCTCGGAAGAGGAACTGGGGGTTGCGTTCTACCTCATGGAACCGGTGGAGGGCTTCAACGCCACTGTTCACATGCCGGACCTGCATGCCGGCGACCCGGCCATCCGGCACAGGATGGGGCTGTCCATGGTGGAGGGCATCGCCGCCCTGGGTGCGGTGGATCACGTGCGCGTCGGGCTCGCCGATTTCGGTCGGCCTGACAACTATCTGGAGCGTCAGGTGGCCCGCTGGCAGGCGCAACTGAAGAGCTACGACGATTTCCCCGGCTGGCCCGGCCCGGGGCAGATCCCCGGCGTCCGGGACGTGGGGCGCTGGCTGGAGGCCAACCGGCCGTCCACGTTCCAGCCGGGCATCATCCACGGCGATTTCCACATCGCCAACGTGATGTTCCGCCACGACAGCGGTGATCTGGCCGCCATCGTCGACTGGGAACTCAGCACCATCGGCGATCCGCTGCTGGATCTGGGCTGGCTGCTGGCCACCTGGCCCGAGGGCGGCCGGCGCGTGATCAGCTCCGCCCCGCCCAAGCCCTGGGAGGGTTTCCCGTCCCGGGCCGAGCTGGTGGCCCACTACCGCCCGCGCACCGCCCGGGACCTCGGTCACCTGGAATGGTATGCGGTGCTCGCCTGCTACAAGCTCGGCATCATTCTGGAGGGCACCTATGCCCGCGCCTGCGCCGGGAAGGCGCCGGTGGAGACCGGAGACAAGCTGCATCGCAGCACCATGAACCTGTTCGAACAGGCCCTGGGCTGGATCCATCGGCCCCAGGGCACGAACGCATTCTGAAACGGAGGAGTACCCGGGTGAGTGATCTGGATTTCACGGGCAAGACCGCCTTGGTGGTGGGTGGTTCCAGTGGCATCGGCAACGGAATTGCCCAGGCATACCGCCGGCGTGGCGCCGATGTCCATGTCTGGGGTACGCGGGCCGATGCAGCCGACTACAAGCCGGAGGAGGGTTCCGATCTCACGGGCCTGACCTATTCCTGCGTGGATGTCTCCGACGTCGACCTCATCGAACAGCACCAGCCCGGTTTCGACAAGCTGGACATCCTGGTGCTCTCCCAGGGCACGGTGCGTTACAGGCGCGAGGAATTCGGCCGCAAGGGCTGGGATGAAGTCATGGCGGTGAACCTGGACAGCCTCCGGGCCTGCGCCATGAAGTTCCACGAGGCCCTGGCCGCCTCCCGGGGGGCCATCATCATCGTCAGTTCGGTTGCCGGTTTCAGCGCCAACAAGGGCAACCCCGCCTACAGTGCCTCCAAGTACGGCGCAGTGGGCCTGACCCGCTCCCTGGGCCAGGCCTGGGCGTCGGAGGGCATCCGTGTGAACGGCATCGCGCCCGGGCTCGTGGATACCAAGCTCACCAAGGTCACCACCGAGCACCCGAAGCGGCGGGAAGCGGCGCTGGCCACCATTCCCGCGGGACGGTTCGGCACGCCGGAGGACATGGCCGGCGCCGCCCTGTTCCTGGCCTCGCCGCTGGCGTCCTACGTGTGCGGCCAGACCCTCATCGTCGACGGCGGCCTGAAGCTCTCCTGAACAGCGAACCCATGGTAACCGCAGATGAACTTTGATCATTCCGAGAAGGTACAGAAGCTGATCGCCCGCCTGGAGCGCTTCATGGAGGAGCACATCTATCCGAACGAGGAGGCGCAGCATGCCTGGGTGAACGATCCGGCAAACCAGTGGAAGCACTGGCCCGGGCTCGACGCCCTGAAGGCGAAGGCCAGGGCGGAGGGGCTGTGGAACCTGTTCCTGCCGGAGGAGTACGGTGACTTCAGCCCCGGGCTGACCAATCTGGAATACGCCCCGCTGGCGGAGTTGATGGGGCGCGTGCCCTGGTCGCCCGAGGTCTTCAACTGCAGCGCTCCCGATACCGGCAACATGGAAGTGCTGGCGAAGTTCGGCAGCCCGCCGCAGCAGGAACAATGGCTTCAGCCGCTGCTGGCGGGGGAGATCCGCTCGGCCTACCTGATGACCGAGCCCGCCGTCGCTTCCAGTGATGCCACCAACATCGCCACGGAAATCCGCGCGGACGGGGACGCGTACGTCATCAACGGCCGCAAGTGGTGGATTTCCGGCGTCATGGACCCCCGCTGCAAGGTGCTGCTGCTGATGGGCAGGAGCAATCCGGACAACCCGCGACACCAGCAGCATTCCACCATCATCATCCCCAGGGACGCGCCGGGCCTGGTCATCGAGCGCAACCAGACCGTGTTCGGCAGCCTGAACTCGCCGGGGGGCGAGGCCGTGGTCCGGCTGGATGATGTGCGCGTGCCCAGGGAGAACCTGATCCTCGGCGAAGGGCGCGGTTTCGAGATCGCCCAGGGGCGCCTTGGCCCGGGCCGCATCCATCATTGCATGCGTTCCATCGGTCAGGCCCAGCGCGCCCTGGAGATCATGGCGCGGCGGGTGGAGAACCGGGTGGCGTTCGGCAGGAAGCTGTCCGACCAGAGCGCCATCCGTCAGGACATCGCCCGTTCCTGGTGCGAGATCGAGCAGGCCCGACTGCTGACCCTGAAGGCCGCGGACCGCATGGACAAGCTGGGTAACAAGGAAGCCCGGGATCTGATCGCGGCGATCAAGATCGTGGCCCCGCAGATGGCGCAGACGGTGGCTGATCGCGCCATCCAGGCTCACGGTGGCATGGGGGTCAGCGACGACACGCCCATCGCGCATTTCTTCACCATCAACCGCTACCTGCGCATCGCCGACGGCCCGGACGCGGTACACCTGTCGCAACTCGGGAAGCTGAAGATCCGGGAATACAACGCCTAGGGAATCGATCAGCGCTTCCCGGGCGCCGCGAGGCCGGATGGACATTCCGGCCAATGGGTTTGTCGCGAAAGGTCATTGTTCCCTCTCGCGGCGACCACCCAGACTAGCCCGGATATTTCAACGTTTCCCGCTGCGCCCGCGGCGGATCACAGCATAGGAGAGGCACCTGAATGCGGTGCTCCAGGGGAGTTCCATGGTGGGAGTGAGCTGTCAGGATCACTGGCCCCGGCATTTGCCGCGGCAGCTTCACTTCCCGGAATCCAGCCTGTATTTCAATCTGGAGGTTGCCGCCGGGCGCTACCCGGGCAAGCCGGCCATCGTCTTCTACGGCGCGTGCATCACGTTCCGGGATCTGCATGAGCAGGTGGACCGGTTCGCCGCTCATCTGGAACAGGATTGCGGAGTACAGCCCGGGGACCGGGTCCTGCTGTATGCGCAGAACTGCCCGCAATTCGTGGTTGCCTATTACGCCATTCTGCGGATTCGTGCCGTGGTGGTGCCCGTCAGCCCCATGAGTGTGAGCTCGGAACTGGAGTACTTCCTGCGGGATAGTGGTGCCGCGGTGGCGGTGCTGGCGCAGGAACTCTACCCGGCGCTGCGGGCGCTGCTCCGCTCCGGCGTACTCCGGCGGGCCACCCTGCTTGCCTACAGCGACTGCCTCCCCGATGACTGCGACATCCCCCTGCCCGAGGGTATCAACGCTCCCGCCCCTGCGGTGGGCGATGCGGGCGTCGCCCACTGGGGGGATGTGATGACCGCTCCCCGGCAGCCGGCGGGAGACAAGCCGGGCCCGGATGATCTCGCGGTGATCGGTTACACCTCCGGCACCACCGGGCAGCCCAAGGGCTGCATGCATTCCCACCGCACGGTGCTCAGTGCCGTGGCCGCGTCCCAGGCCTGGCGAGGCAATTGCGCGGTGGATGTACATCTGGCGGTGGCTCCCATGTTTCATTTCCTGGGCATGCAAGGCGGGATGCACGGCCCCATGTACACCGGCGCCACGGTGGTGCTCATGCAGCGCTGGGACCGGGAGGCGGCGCTGTTGCTGATGGAGCGTTTCCGGGTCACGACCTGGGCGGCGCCACCGGCCATGATCGTGGACTTTTTCGCCAACCCGACGCTGCCCGGGCATGATCTGTCCAGCCTGTGTTTTCTCGGCGGCGGTGGGGCGGCCATGCCGGAAGCCGTGGCCCGCAGGTTGCAGGACGAATTCGGCATTGCATACAACGAGGCTTATGGTCTTACCGAGACCGCGGCGTTCATTCTCGGAAACCCGATTCATCGGGGGAAGCGCCAGTGCCTGGGAATGGCCTCCTTCGCTGTCGATGCCCGCATCGTCGATCCGGATACGCTGCAGGAACTCCCCCAGGGCCAGGTTGGGGAACTGATCCTGTCCGGGCCCCAGGTTGCCCTGGGATACTGGGAGAAACCGGAAGCCAGCCGGGAGACCTTCATCCGGCTTGATGGCCGCCGGTATCTGCGCACCGGTGATCTTTGCTATGTGGACGAGGAAGGCTACTACTTCATGGTGGACCGCCTGAAGCGTATGGTGAACGTCTCCGGCTACAAGGTCTGGCCCGCCGAGATCGAGAGCATCATGTACGCCCACCCCGACATCCATGAGGCCTGCGTGGTCGCTGCGCCGGACGCCAGGCGTGGCGAGACCGTCCGGGCGGTGGTGGTGGTGAAACCGGGGCGGGAGAGCCAGGTGGGGGAGGACGACATCATCCGCTGGTGCCGGGAGCACATGGCGGCCTACAAGGTCCCCCGCCAGATCCGCTTCGTGGAATCCCTGCCCAAGTCCGCCACGGGAAAGATCCTGTGGCGGCAGTTGCAGGAGCAGGCCCGCGCGGAAGCCAGGAATCCGAATGAACGCAGTGGATGACATCGTCGCCGGACTGCGGGCATGTATCCCGCGCCTGGGATTGGGTTCGGACGTCAGCGACCTCCGGCGCCTGACCGGCGGGGCAAGCCAGCAGACCTGGCGGTTCGTGGCCACGGGCCCGGCCGGCCAGCGGCCCTTGATCCTCCGTCTCGAAGGCATGCGCAAGCGGGCCGGGGATACGGAGAGCGGCATTGAAACGGAAGCCCGGCTGTTGCGCTTCGTGGAACCGCTGGGTGTGCCGGTGCCCCGGGTGTACCACGTGCTGGAAGCGGAGGACGGGCTCGGGCGCGGTTACATCATGGAGTGCGTGGAAGGGGAGACCCTGCCGAAAAAGATCTTCCAGCGGGAGGATTTCGCCGAAGCACGCGCAGGCCTGGCCCGGCAGTGTGGCGAGGTACTCGCGCGTATCCATCGGGCGCCCACCGGGGAACTGGGGTTTCTGCGCAGCACCTCCGCGCAGGAGGAGCTGGAGCTGGAAGAGGCCGCGTACCGTCGGCGCGGGATGCGCCGCCCGGTGTTCGAACTGGCCTTCCGCTGGCTCCGGCACCGGGTGCCCCGGCGCAGTGCGCCTCCGGCGCTGGTGCATGGGGATTTCCGCAACGGCAACCTCATGATCGGCCCGGATGGCCTGCGTGCCGTGCTGGACTGGGAACTGGTGCACCTGGGGGACCCCATGGAGGATCTGGGCTGGCTGTGCGTCAACTCCTGGCGTTTCGGTCGCAGCCATCTGCCGGTGGGGGGCTTCGGAACCCGGGAGGAGCTGTACGCCGGCTACGAGAGCCAGGGGCTGACCGTGGACCGGGAGGCCACCGCGTTCTGGGAAGTGTTCGGTACACTGCGATGGGGCCTGATCTGCCAGAGGATGGCGGAGGCTTTCATCAGCGGTGAGGATCCCACGGTGGAGCGGGCGGCTATCGGGCGGCGCTCATCGGAAACCGAGATCGACCTGCTTATGCTCATCGATCCACGCCTGCGGAGCTAGCAAGCCATGCAACAGCACCCCGATATCACGCAGTTGCTAGAGGTGGTCACGGCGTTCCTGCGCAGCGAGATCATGCCCAATGTGGATGGCGCACGGGCCTTCCATGCGCGGGTGGCGGCCAATGCCCTGGACATCGTGCGCCGGGAGGTGGAGCAGTTGCGCGCTTTTCCCGCTCAGGAGCGGGAACGCCTGCTGGCCCTTCCCGGGCTGGCCGGGGAGGGCGATTCGCCCGGCGCGGAAGTGCTGTATGAGCGCCTCTGTGACGCCCTGGCGGAAGGGCGGCTGAACGAGACCGATACGGTGGTGATGGATTTTCTCTGGGAACTCAGCCTGCACCAACTGGCTGTGGATCAACCGAAATATTCCGGCTACGCGGAAGGTCTGCGGGCCTGGGATGCGATACGAGGAGACTGAATCATGGATTTCACGGTGCCGGCGGAGCTGACCGCCTATCTGGACGAGCTGGATGCCTTCATCCAGCAGAAAATCAAGCCCCTGGAGCAGGCGGATGACAACATCCGCTTCTTCGACCATCGGCGCGAGTGGGCCCGTACCGACTTCGACAACGGCGGCCTGCCGCGGCCCGAGTGGGAAGCGCTGATGGGGCAGGCCAAGCAAGTGGCCGACGAGGCTGGCCACTATCGCTTCTCCCTGCCGGAGGAGTTCGGAGGCAGCAACGGCTCACACCTGTGGATGGCGGTGATCCGGGAGCATCTGGCGGCCAAGGGGCTGGGCTTGCATAACGATCTGCAGACCGAGCACTCCATCGTGGCCAACCTGCCGTTGGTGCTGGTGTTCCGGGATTTCGGCACCCAGGAACAGCGTGAGGAGTTCATCCCGGGTGTGCTTAACGGCACGCGTCGGGTCACCTTCGGCCTGACTGAACCCGGACACGGCTCCGATGCGACCTTCATGGAAACCGTCGGCAAGCGCCAGACCCGGGACGGCCGGCCGGGCTGGTTGATCAACGGCGAGAAAATGTGGACCACCGGGATGCACACCGCCACCCATTGCGCCCTGTTCGCCCGCACCAGTGGCAAGGACGGGGACGCCAAGGGCATCACCACGTTCATGGTGCCGGCGGATGCCGAAGGCGTGGTGATCGAGGAGTACCTGTGGACCTTCAACATGCCCACCGATCACCCCCGGGTGAGTTTCACCGACGTCTGGGTGCCGGAGTCCGCGGTGCTGGGGGAGGTGGATGACGGGCTCATGGTCGCCCAGCACTTTGTCCACGAGAACCGCATCCGTCAGGCCGCCTCCAGCCTTGGGGCGGCGGACTTCTGCATCCGCGAGAGTGTCGCCTACGCCCGGGAGCGCAAACCCTTCGGGCAGGAACTGGCCCGCAACCAGGCGATCCAGTTCCCGCTGGTGGAACTGGCAACCCAGGTGGAAATGCTGCGGCTGCTGATCCGCAAGACCGCCTGGCAGATGGACCAGTTGCCCAAGCCCGAGATCGCCAGGCAGCTCTCGGACAAGGTGGCCATGTGCAACTACTGGGCGAACCGGCTCTGCTGCGAGGCCGCCGACCGGGCCATGCAGGTGCACGGTGGTCTGGGCTATTCCCGGCACAAGCCCTTCGAGCACATCTACCGGCATCACCGGCGTTACCGCATCACCGAGGGGGCGGAGGAGATCCAGATGCGGAAAGTCGCCGCCTTCCTGTTCGGTTATGCCGGCCCGAACAAACGGCGTGCCTGAACGGCGGGCGCGCGTCCCAGAAAGCCAACGGCGAATCTTGAAACGAGGAATCCAATGGAAGCAATCGATTTCACAGTGGAAAACGGCATAGCCTGGCTGACCCTGAACCGGCCGGAAAGCAAGAACGCCCTCAATGAGGCCATGTCCCAAGAGATCACCGAAGTCATCACACGGGTCAGGGACGACGCCGACATCCGGGTGCTGGTGCTGCGAGGGGCCGGAGGTGATTTCTGCTCCGGCGGCGATATCAAGGGCATGCTCCAGCACGCCGGCGACATTCCCGCGCGCCGGGCGCGGATGAAACGAATCCATGTCTGGGTGACCGAACTGATCAACCTGGACAAGCCGGTGATCGCCGCCGTGGACGGAGTTGCCTACGGGGCCGGTTTCGGTATGGCGCTGGCCGCCGATTTCGTGCTGGCCACCCCGCAGGCGCGGTTCAGCATGGCCTTCATCAAGATCGGTCTCATTCCGGATTGCGCCGCCATGTACACGCTTCCCAGGGTCGTCGGGCTGCAACGGGCGAAGGAACTGGTGTTCTCGGCGAGGGCCGTGGGGGCCGAGGAGGCGCGTGACCTCGGCATCGTGCTGGAAGTGCATGAGCGGGAGCAGCTTGAGCAGCGCACCCGGACGCTGGCGGAGAGTCTGCTGAACGCCTCGCCCACCGCCGTGAGCCTGGCGAAACGCGGCTTGAACAGCTCCACCCTGAATGATCTGCAGACCATGCTGGAGATCGAGGCGGCGGGGCAGACGGTGGCGTTTACCAGTCCCAGCCACAAGGAAGCGGTGGAACGGTTCGTTGCCAAGCAGCCGCCGCTGTACAACTGGCCGGATGCCTGACAGCGCGCGAGCGCCTTGCCAGCCTGCTCGAATGGCTCCGCAGAGCGCCCTGCGAATAGAACAGTGTTTCCTTGACGAGACGGTGCCAAATGGCACCGTCTCGCTCTTCTGTGGTAGATTCAGTAACGTCCAGACAAGAATTTTGCTTGTCTAAAGCAAGTTCTTGTCTGGCCTGACCAGGTCCCAGGTGCTTGGGAACACATGATGAAAACCTGGAAAGCGCTCTACAGGAACGCATGGCGACCGTGTGTCCCATGCGGAGAGGGGAGAGGTCATGGGAGTACAGGGTGCCGCGGTACGCAGGAGACGGACCCAGGCCGAGCGGTCGGAGGAATCCAGCCAGCGCATGCTGGAAGCGGGTATCAAGCTGCTCATCGAGCGGGGGCCCCAGAAAACCACGCTGAAGGATGTGGGCGAGTTGGCCGGCTACAGTCGCGGGCTCGCCAGCTACCGCTTCGGGTCGAAGGAGGGTCTGTTCCGTGAGATCCTGACCGCCGGACGCCGCCATTGGGTGGCCCAACTCACCCGCGCCGTGGGAGACAAACGGGGGCTTCCGGCATTGCTGGCGGCCACCGAGGCCTTCCGCAACTTCCTGGTCAATGCGCCGGACCAGTACCGCGCCATGCTCATTCTCTGGTACGAGTCCATCGGCCAGGCCTCGGAAGTCACCGCGAAACTGCGTGAACATCATTCCGCCCAGCGGCGGGACGTCCAGCGCTGGGTCAAGGAAGGCATCGCCGCCGGTGATATTGACCCCGGGGTAGACGCGGAACTGTTCGCGGCCACATTCTGTTCCGTGGTCTACGGTACCGCCTACCAGTGGCAGGTGAACCCCGCCGCCCTGGATCTGGACCGCCTTTTCCGCGCCTATCAGCAATGGTTTCAGACCTTGTTGCAGCGCCCGGCATAGTCCTGTGTGCCCCGCGCCCGCCCGGGGTATGCGCGGTCCCGAAGGGGACGCCCGGTGGTTGGTGGGCCATCAGCACAGGTCAGGGGGGAGGTGACATCGGTATCGGGGCGACCATCCGTCGACAGGCGGCAGGCAAGGGCCTGTTGGCCCGGCTGTCGCTCTATGCGCTGGTCTGGTGGATTCTGGCCGGCGGCGACGCCGCATCCTGGGGCTGGGGCCTGCCGGCGGTGTTCATGGCCGCATTGCTGAACCCGTTTCCCGCCAACGGGCGCCTGCGCCCGGCACCGCGTGTGCTGTTGCGCTTCGCCGGGGTGTTCGTCCTGTGGTCACTGCGCGGCGCTCTGGACGTGGGCTGGCGCGCCCTGCAGCCGAGCCGGCCCCTATCCCCCGCGCTGCTGGATTACCCCTGGCAACTGGAATCACGGTCGTCGCGGGTCTTTCTGGCCAACCTGATCAATCTCATGCCCGGCACCCTGTGCGTGCGCATCACCGACACCGCCATGACCGTGCACGTGATCGGCAACGCCGAGCGGACGCTGGTCGGGCTGGCACATCTGGAGCATCTGGTGGGCGAGCTGCTGGAGGGAGAGCCCCGTGACTGAGTTCCTGTCCATCCTGGTGCTGCTCCTGCTTGCCAATATCGTCGTGGGCCTGGCCCGCGTGCTGCGGGGGCCGTCGGCCGCCGACCGCATGCTGGCGGCGGAGATGTTCTCCACCTCGGCGGTGGTGATCCTGCTGTTGCTGGCGTTCATCCTGGACGCCCCCGCCCTGCTGGACGTGGCGCTGGTGCTTGCCCTGCTCGCCGCCCTTGCGGTGGTGACCTTTGTCGGCCGCGCCTGGTCGGAGCTGGAAATCCGTGACGGGGACGGGACCGGAGGGGACAGGGAGCCATGAGTCTCGCCAATGCCATAGGCCTGCTGTGCGTGCTGCTGGGCATGCCGTTCTTCTTCCTGGGCACCCTGGGCCTGCTGCGCTTTCCGGACGCGTACACGCGGCTCCACGCGCTGGCGAAGACGGATAACGTGGGGCTCGGGCTGGTCTGCCTCGGCCTGGCAATTCTTTCCGGCAGCCTGGCCATCGGGCTGAAGCTCTTTCTCATCTGGGTGTTGATGCTCATTGCCTCGGCGACGGGCGCCGGACTGATCGGCCGCACGGCGCTGGCCCGGGGCATGAAACCCTGGGGGTTGTAGTGGGCGGCGTGGTGCTGGTGTTCGATGCGTTGCTGGCCGGGGCCCTGATCTGGCTGGCCTGGCAGGCCACGCACACGCCGGGGCTGTTCCGCTCCGTGATCAGCTTCATCGTGTTCGGGCTGCTCATGGCGCTGGCCTGGGTCCGGCTGGAAGCGCCGGATATCGCGCTGGCGGAGGCCGCCATCGGTGCCGGCGCCACCGGGGCGCTTCTGCTGTCCGCGCTGGGCCGGCTGGCGGTCACCCACGAGGCGGGGACGCCCTGGCAGGAACGGCCGGACCTCTACTTCTGGATCCCGGCGGGCGCAGCCCTGCTGGGACTGCTCACCCTGGCCGCCTGGGCGCTGCCCACGCCGGGGCTGGGGGACGATGTGCGGCGGGTGCTGCCGGATTCCGGCGTTGCCAACCCCGTCACCGCTGTGCTGCTCAACATCCGCGCTTTCGATACCCTGCTGGAGATCGGGGTGCTGTTGCTGGCGACCATCGCCATCTGGTCCCTCGGCCGCATGCCCATGCCCAGCGCCCCTGCGGTACGGTCGCCGGCGCTGACGGCTCTGGGGCGGGTCCTGTTTCCCATGTTCGTGCTGGTGAGCGCCTACCTGCTCTGGCGGGGAAGCCACGCGCCCGGAGGTGCGTTTCCGGCAGGCGCGGTGGTGGGTGCAGGTGGCATTCTGTCCATTCTGGCCGGTGCCCAGCCCTGGCTCACCGGCGGCGTCCGGGGTCCCTGGCGCATTCTGTTGTCCCTGGGTTTCGCCACCATGCTCGCAGTGGCCTGGGGCGTGATGGCGCTGGGGCAGCCGTTTTTTGCCTACCCGCCCGGGCTGGCCGGCCTGATCGTGCTCGTGCTGGAACTGGCGGCGGGGCTGTCCATCGCCATGTCGCTGGTAGCGCTGTACCTGGCCGGACAGCCGCCTGACCACTGGGGCCCGGAGGCGGCGCGGCGATGATCTACCTGGTGCTGGCAGGTGTGCTGTTCGTCATCGGCCTGCACGGGTTGTTTGTCGCGCGGCATCTGCTGCGCAAGATCCTCTCCTTGAACGTGCTTTCCGCGGCGGTTTTCCTGTTTCTGGTCGCCCTGGCCCGGCAGGCGGAACCGCTGGACTCCGTGCCCCACGCCATCGTGCTCACCGGCATCGTGGTCAGCGTCAGCACCACCGCCGTGGCCCTGGCGCTGCTGGTCCGCCTGTCCCGCCCCAGGGGTAACAATGCCGCCCCGGCGGGGAAGGAGAGCCGGTGATCCAGCCGGAATCGCTTGTCGTCCTGCTGGTGGGTCTGCCCCTGCTGGGGGCCATCCTGACCTTCGTGTATCCACGGGCTGCCACGGCTGTCACGGCGGCATGTGCGGCCGGCATGCTGGGTGCGGCGTCCGGTGTTGCCTATGCCGTCATGGTGGGGGGCGGATGGAGTCAGGATCTGGGTGGGTGGGCGCCGCCCCTGGGTATCGGCTGGCAGGTGGACGGCCTGAGCGCAAGCCTCCTGCTGCTGACTGCCATCGTGGGCAGCGCAGGTGCGGCCCATCGGGCCGTTGAGGGCCTGGATCAGCCGTTCTTCTGGCCGCTGTGGCTGTTCCTCTGGGGGGCGTTGAACGCGCTTTTCCTGGGGGCGGATCTGTTCAACCTGTACGTGGCGCTGGAAGTGCTGGCGCTGGCCGCAGTGGCGCTGATTGCCATGGCGGGAGGTGGTGCGCTGCCCGCGGCCTGGCGTTACCTGCTGGCCTCGCTGCTGGGTTCCACCGTGTACCTGATGGGGGTAGCGCTGCTCTATGGCCGCTACGGCGCGCTGGATCTGGGATTGATCGCCGGAGCGCTGGAACCGGATCTGCCCTCGGCCCTGGGGGCCGGACTGATCTGCCTCGGCCTCCTGCTCAAGGCGGCCGTGTTTCCACTGCATTTCTGGCTGCCTTCCGCCCACGGCAGGGCGCCCACGGTGGTCAGTGCCGCCCTGTCCGCCCTGGTGGTGGCCGCCGCCTGGTACCTGCTGGTCCGCCTGTGGTTCGGGCCCTTTGCCGGTCTCCAGGGCCCCGGGCCGGATTGGCTGTTCGGCCTCATCGGGACAGGGGCCATGCTCTGGGGCGGACTGCTTGCCCTGGTGCAGCGCCGCCTGAAGATGCTGATCGCCTATTCCACCGTGTCCCAGTTGGGTTTCGGGCTCCTGGTCATCCCCCTGGCCGTGGGGGCCGGGGCGGAATCCGCCTGGCGGGGCGCCGTGGTGCTGGTGCTGGCCCACGGGCTGGCGAAAGCCGGCCTGTTTCTCGCCGCCGGCAGTATCGCCCGGGCCCACGGGCATGACCGGCTGGATGCCCTGGGCGGCATGGGTGCGGGGGTGGTGCTGCCCTGGTTGGCGCTGGTGCTCGCCGGTGCCAGTCTCATCGGTCTGCCGCCCTCCGGCGGTTTTCTGGGCAAGTGGTGGATGCTGCAGGGGGCGCTGGCCGCCGGCGGCTGGGTCTGGGTGGCGGCCATCCTGCTGGGTACCCTGCTCACGGCGGTGTACGTGTTCCGGATGCTGTCCGTGGTGATACGGCCGGCGGCTCCGGTGCCGCCGGCCGGGGGAGGGGGGCTGCCCGGGGCGCTGCCGGCGTTCGTGCTGGCCCTGCTGGCCCTGGGCCTGGGGCTGGCGGCGCCGGTGCTGGAACACCTGCTGTCCGGGGATGCCATGACCGGAGGGCCGGCATGAACGCCGGCTGGCTGCTGGTTGCCGCCTTGCTGGCGCCCTGGGCCGCGCTGGTGCTGTTGCCCTGGCTGCGGAAAAAGCCGTTCCCGGGCCTGATGCTTCCCCTGGCAACCGTCCCGGCCCTGCTCCTGGCACTGGTCCCGGGGCAGGGCGTCGTGCTGGAGATTGCCGCCTTCTCACCGGGGCTCATCATCGGCATGGATACGGCGGCCCGCGGGTTCCTGTTGCCCACGGCGCTGGTCTGGCTGCTGGCGGGCTGGTATGCCGCCGGCCCCGGGGCGGTGTCGGAGCGGCAAACCGCGTTCTGCGCGTTGTGGCTGGCGGCGCTGGGCGGCAATCTGCTGCTGATCCTGTCGCTGGATCTGCTGAGTTTCTATGCCGGTCTGGCGCTCATGAGCTTCGCCGCCTGGGGCCTGGTGGTGCATGAGCGCAGCCCCCGGGCGCTGGCCGCGGGCTGGCTGTACCTGGTGATGGTCATGCTGGCGGAACTGGGGCTGATCACGGCGGTTGCCTGGGCAGCGGTCCTTGCCGGGCCCGACACGGCCCTGGGCTTCCATGGGATTGCCGGGAGCGCACATCCCCTCATGCTGGTGCTGCTGGGGCTGGGTTTCGGCATCAAGCTGGGGGCATTCGGGCTGCACACCTGGTTGCCGAAGGCGCACCCGGTGGCGCCGGTGCCGGCCAGCGCGGTTCTCAGCGGGGCCATGATCAAGGCCGGTTTGCTCGGGGTGTGGCGCCTGCAGGAACCCGGCGCCGGGGCGTTTGCGCCGGCGGCCGAAGCCCTGGCGGTGCTTGGCTTCGCCGGCGCCTTCTACGGCGCGGTGATGGGTGTGGCGAGTGGTTCCCCCAAGGCCATGCTGGCCTGGTCCAGCGTCAGCCAGATGGGGCTGGCGGTTGTGGTGGTGGGGCTCGCGGCCGGGGCCGGCGGAAGCGTTGTGTCCTTCTGGCCGGCGCTGGTGATCCTGATCGTCCATCACGGGCTGGCCAAGGCCGCGCTGTTCCTGGGAACCGGCCTGATGGCCCGGTTTTCCGGCCCCTGGCGGCGGCGGGTCTGGCTGGCACTCTGGCTCCCGGCGCTGGCTCTGGCATCGGCGCCGTTCACCGGCGGATTCCTGGTCAAGACCGCCGTCATCCAGGCGGCGGAAGGTGCCTGGAACCCGGGCTGGCTGGCGCCGGCGCTGTCACTCAGCAGCGCCGCAACGGCAATGCTGATGTGGCGGTTCCTGTGGTGTGTGCGTGCGGCTCCCGCCGGCAACGGGCCGGTGTCCGGTGAGCGAGTCCACTGGTACGGTCCCTACCTGTCCCTGGTTCTGCTCGCCATGCTGCTGCCCTGGTGGCAGGCGGGGGCCGCCGGAAACGGCGCCGGCGGACTGACCCCGGGGCCGATCCTCAATGCCCTTTGGCCGCTGGTTCTGGGCGGACTGCTGGCGGTGGTTCTGGCGTCCCTGAGGCGACATTTCCCCGGATCGGGGGAACGAGCCGCCGCCGTGGCCCTGCCGGCTCAACCGTTCCATCCGGTCCGGGGTGTCCAGCGCTGGCGGATGCTGCGGCGGCTGGTGGTGCAGGAACGGCGCCTGCACGGCTGGCCTGCCGTGGGTCGCGTGGTCATGTGTCTGCTCCTGGCCCTTGCCGCCCTGCTCTGGTTGTAGTCGCGCGTCAGAGCCGTGTGTCCGGCGCCCGATTGCGCGGTGGAGAGCGCGCTCTTCGGTTACTGGAAGTTGTCGACAGCCAGCAAGTATTGTTCTATATGGCTGAATTGCTCGTCGCCGAGATCCGGGTGGTGGTCCTGCTCTGCCTGTTCCCGGCCATTGTTCTGTTCCTGCCGGAAATGGCGAACTGACCCGGAGTGTCCCATGGATAGCCAGTTGACTCTGAAATCCCTGTTTACCAGTGCAATGCGGCGCCACGGCGAGCGCACGGCAGTCGTGTTCGAGGGCCGGGAGCTGAGCTATGCGGAGCTGTTCCGACAGAGCTGCCGGGTCGCCCACGCCATGATTGCCGCCGGTGTGGTGCCCAACACCCGGGTGGCCTTGATGATGTCCAACTGCACCGAGTTCGCGGTGGCGGATCAGGCCATCGTCCAGAGCGGCGCCGCCAAGGTGCCGTTGAACGACATGCTGGGCGAGGACGAGATCCGCTACATCGTCGCCGACTCCGGCGCCCGGCTGGCCGTGGTGGGGCCCAGTTTTTTCGACCTGGTGCAGCGGAACCGCGGGCACTGGCCGGAACTGACCACCATCGTCGGTCTGGCCGATGCGGACGCCTGCCCGGAGGGGGTGATTCCCTGGCAGGCGTTCCTGGCCACCGGTCAGGACGGCGTGCCCCAGGTGGATGTGAGCCCGGATGATCTGGCGCGGGTCACCTACACGGGGGGCACCACCGGAATGCCCAAGGGCGTGATGCATTCCCAGCGCAGCGCCACGCTCAACATGTACGCCCACGTCATGGAAATCGGGCTGCAGGACGATGAGCGCCTGCTGCTGTCCTCGCCGCTGCCACACAGTGCCGGCGCGCTGATGATGGCCGGCCTGATCAAGGGGGCCACCCACTTCATCGAGCGGCGCTTCGACCCGGAAACCGTGGTGCGGCGGATCGAGGAGGACGGCGTCACCTTCACCTTTCTCGTGCCCACCATGATCTACCGCGTGCTGGACTGGATCGGCGACAGCTCCCGGAATCTGTCCTCCCTGCGCACCATCATGTACGGCGCCGCCCCCATCACCGTGGAGCGTCTGACCCAGGGGCTTTCCGTGTTCGGGCCGGTGTTCATGCAGTTGTACGGCCAGTCGGAGGTGCCCAACTTCATCACCCGCCTGCGCCGGGAGGATCACCGGCTGGACGAGCATCTGGTCCACCGTCTGAAGAGCTGCGGCCAGCCCGCGATCATGGCCGAGGTGCGCATCGTGGACGACAACGGCCGGCCGGTGCCAACCGGCGAGAGCGGGGAAATCGCCGTGCGTGCGCCCTACACCATGCTGGGCTACCACGGCCTGCCGGAGAAGACGGCGGAAACCCTGGTGGGCGGCTGGCTGCACACGGGGGACATCGGAAAGCAGGACGCCGACGGCTACGTGTATCTGCTGGATCGCAAGAAGGACATGATCATCTCCGGCGGAATGAACGTGTACTCGGTCGAGGTGGAGAGCGTCGTCCAGTCCCTTCCCGGGGTCAGCCAGGCGGCGGTGGTGGGCTTGCCGGATGCGGACTGGGGCGAGGCGGTCACCGCCTGCGTCGTCCCGGAGGCGGGTGCGGAACTCACCGCCCGGGGAGTGATGGAGGCATGCCGCGACCGGCTCTCCGCCTACAAGCGGCCCAAGAACGTGTTCTTCCTGGACGCCATGCCCCTCACCACCTACGGAAAGCTGGACAAGAAGACCCTGCGCCGGTGGGCCGCGGAGGGCCGTATCCGCGGCGACTGAACAGTCGCCGGGCGGCTCCCGATAGACGCACGCCGGCCGGTGAACTGTTCGGCCAACGTATTTGAGCGTAGCGGCCATTGTTCCCGTCGCAGGGCATTCTGCAGACTCGAAGGCGGACTGCCCGCTGCCCGGGAAGCGTCGCTTCCCCGGCACGGTGCACGTAAAACCTTTCAGGCATAAGGGGCAGACGCTGTGGAGAACTACACATCACCGTGGATGAACGACGAACTGCAGATGTTGGCGGACTCGGCACGCAAGTTCTTCGAGCGGGAGTTCGTGCCGCACCAGGAGCGGTTCGACGAGCAGGGCTACATCGACCGGGAACTGTGGAACAAGGCCGGCGAGATGGGCATGCTCCTCGCCAGCATCCCCGAGGAATACGGCGGTGGCGGCGGCAACTTCGCCCATGAGGCGGTGCTGAACATCGAGATGACCCGCGCCCTGGTCAACTTCGGAATCGGTGTGCACAGCGGCATCGTGGCCCACTACATCCTGGCCTACGGCACCGAGGAGCAGAAGCAGCGCTGGCTGCCGCGCATGGCCACCGGCGAGATCGTGGCGGCCATCGCCATGTCCGAGCCGGGTGCGGGCTCCGACCTCAAGAGCGTGAAGACCCGGGCCGTACGCGACGGCGACGCGTACGTGATCAACGGCTCCAAGACCTTCATCACCAACGGTTACCACGCCAACCTGATCTGCGTGATCACCAAGACCGACCCCAACGCCGGTTCCCGCGGGGTGTCGCTGATCATGGTGGAGACCGACAAGGCGGACGGCTTCCGCCGCGGCCGTATTCTGAAGAAGATCGGCCAGAAGGCACAGGACACCGCCGAGCTGTTCTTCGACGATGTGCGCGTGCCGGCGGACAACCTCCTGGGCATGGAGGAGGGCAAGGGGTTCTACCAGCTCATGCAGCAGTTGGGGCAGGAGCGGATGATCATCGCCCTGTCCGCCCAGGCCAGCATGCACAAGGCCGTGGACCTCACCGCCGAGTACGTGAAGAACCGCCAGGTGTTCGGCAAATCCCTGTCGGAAATGCAGAACACACGGTTCAAGCTGGCGGAATGCAGGACCGAGGCGACCATCGCCACCACGTTCGTGGACCAGTGCATGGTCAAGCTGCTGGCCGGTGAACTGGATCCCGCCACCGCCGCCATGGCCAAGTGGTGGACCACCCAGAAAAACTGCGAAATCATCGACGAGTGCCTGCAGCTCCACGGCGGTTACGGATACGTGCTGGACTACCCCATCGCCCGCATGTACGCCAACGCCCGGGTGGGCAAGATCTATGGCGGTTCCAACGAGATCATGAAGGAACTGGTGGCGCGTACCATCATGTGAGCCGGCCCACCGTGCTGCCGGAACGGTCACCGGCTTCGGAAGCCGGTGTTCTCCGGCAAGCGGGCCTTTCGGCCTGACGCCGGTGCGCCCGGCGTGGTATACCGTCTACCTGACCAAACACTGACAGAGCGTGGCGCACCCGCCGGGGATGTGCCGGAAGCGAGGAGAGCTAAATGGGACCGTTGAAAGGCGTGAGGATCATCGAAATCCAGGGGCTGGGCCCGGCTCCGTTCTGCGGCATGCTGTTCGCGGACATGGGCGCCGAGGTGATTTCCGTCACCCGGGTGCGTAAAAGCGGCACGGTGGCCGGAACCGAGCAGATCAGCGAGCGGGGCAAGCGTTCCGTGGCCCTGGATCTCAAGAGCCCCAAGGGTGTGGAACTGCTCCTCAAGCTGTGCGAGAGCGCCGATGCGCTGATCGAAGGCTTCCGGCCCGGCGTGGCGGAACGCCTGGGCATCGGCCCGGAACACGTCCAGGCGCGGAACCCGAAGCTGGTCTATGGCCGCATGACCGGCTGGGGCCAGACCGGGCCTCTGGCCCCAGCCGCCGGCCACGACATCAATTACATCGCCCTCTCCGGCGCCCTGCACGCCATCGGCCGCAAGGGGGAGCGCCCCGTCCCGCCGCTCAACCTGGTGGGGGACTTCGGCGGTGGCGGCATGTTTCTGGCCTTCGGCGTGATGTGCGCCCTGTTCGAGGCCCAGCGCTCCGGCCAGGGGCAAGTGGTGGACACCTCCATGGTGGAGGGCTCCGCCGTGCTCATGACCATGATGTATTCCTTCCTCTCCTCCGGAGGCTGGAAGGATGAGCGGGGCAGCAACATGCTGGACGGCGCCGCCCACTTCTACGACACCTATGAAACCCGTGACGGCAAGTATGTCTCCATCGGCTCCATCGAGCCGCAGTTCTACCAGTTGCTGATGGAGAAGACCGGGCTGCGCGCGGAGGAACTGGGCGATCAACTGGACCCGGCCCAGTGGCCGAAGGCCAAGGAGCGCCTGACGGAGATCTTCCGCCAGAAGACCCGGGACGAATGGTGCGAGCTGATGGAAGGCAGCGATGTCTGCTTCGCGCCGGTGCTGTCCATGACCGAAGCCCCGCAGCACCCGCACAACCGGGAGCGGCAGAGCTTTGTGGAGGTGGATGGAGTGCTCCAGCCCGCGCCGGCCCCGCGTTTCAGCCGCACCGCGCCGGATGCGCCCCGAACGCCGGTCAAACCCGGGGCGGACACCGGGGACGTGTTCTCCGGGCTCGGCTACAGCGCCGACGAACTGGAGGCCCTGCGCGCGCAAGGGGTGCTGGGATGAGCGGAGCCCTGTCCCATGTCCGGGTGCTGGATCTCTCCCGTATCCTGGCCGGGCCGTGGGCATCCCAGATCCTGGCGGATCTCGGCGCCGAAGTGGTCAAGGTGGAGCGCCCCGGCCGCGGAGACGACACCCGCACCTGGGGCCCGCCCTACGTGCAGGACGCCCGGGGCGGGAACACCAGCGAATCCTCCTACTACGCCTGCACCAACCGCAACAAGAAATCCGTCACCATCGATTTCACCCGGCCCGAGGGGCAGCGGATGGTGCGGGAACTGGCGGCGCAGTCGGATATCCTGCTGGAGAACTTCAAGCTGGGCGGTCTGCGCCAGTACGGGCTGGATTACGAAAGCCTGTCCAAGGTCAATCCGCGCCTGATCTACTGCTCCATCACCGGCTTCGGCCAGACCGGACCGTATGCCGCCCGGGCCGGGTACGACTTCCTCATCCAGGGCATGGGCGGCCTGATGAGCATTACCGGCCACCCGGACGGCGAACCCGGCGGCGGCCCCATGAAGGTGGGCGTGGCCCTGGCGGACATCCTCACCGGCATGTACGCCGCCACCTCGGTGCTGGCGGCCCTGTCCCATCGCGACCAGACCGGCGTGGGCCAGCACATCGACCTGGCGCTGCTGGACGTGCAGGTGGCCTGCCTCGCAAGCCAGGCCATGAACTACCTCACCACCGGCCAGGTGCCGCAGCGCCTGGGCAACGCCCACCCCAACGTGGTCCCGTACCAGGATTTCCCCACCGCGGACGGCAACATGATCCTGGCCGTGGGCAACGACAGCCAGTTCGCGCGGCTCTGCCAGGTGCTGGACCGGCCGGAATGGGCCGCCGATTCCCGTTACGCCACCAACGCGGAACGGGTGCGCAACCGGGGTGAGTTGATCCCCATGCTGCGCCAGGCCACGGTCATGCGCACAACGGTCGAGTGGATCAGCCTGCTGGAGCAGGCCGGCGTGCCCTGCGGCCCCATCAACAACATTGATCAGGTGTTTCAGGATCCGCACATCCAGGCGCGGGGCATGCAGCTCAGCATGCCTCATCCGCTGGCCGGCGAGATCCCCCAGGTCGCCAGCCCCATCCGGCTGTCCGAAACACCGGTGGAATACCGCCAGGCGCCGCCCACCCTGGGGCAGCACACCCGGGAGGTGCTGT
Source organism: Ectothiorhodospiraceae bacterium (assembly GCA_020831885.1). Lineage (GTDB taxonomy): Bacteria > Pseudomonadota > Gammaproteobacteria > Nitrococcales > Aquisalimonadaceae > LSCE01. Next base: position 107,483 of record JAFIFU010000004.1, on the reverse strand, counting down.
CCGGGCTGCTGGGCCTGGACGGGGAAGAACTCGATCGGCTGGCCAAGGCCGACGTCATCTGACGAAAGGGCGCGGCCCGGCACTGCGGTGCGTCCGGGTGCGGCTCCGGTAGTCCGAGTAATGGAGGAGAACGGCATGCCCCAGATCCAGGCCTGGGCCGGGAGGTTCCCGCGGAAAACGGCGTACGAGTTTCCGCAGACGGGGGAAACCGTCACCTTTGGTGAACTGCATCAGCGCTCCCTCCAGGCCGCCTGGTGGCTGATCGACCAGGGACTCCAGCCGGGGGATCACATCGCCCTGCTGATGGAGAACCACCCGACGCTGTTCGAGATCGCCTGGGGGGCGGTGCGTGCCGGTGTCTACTTCACCGTGATCAGCACCCACCTCAAACCCCGGGAGGTGGCCTACATCCTGGAGAACAGCGAATGCCGCCTGTTCATCGTCAGTGGGCAGTATGCGGAAACCGCCCAGGCGGCATTGGCGCTCACCGGCCAGCAGGCCATCGCCTGCTATTCCCTGAATGGCGCGGGCCGCCTGCCGTATCCCGATTATCGCCAGGCGGTGGATGCCGCCCCCCACCGGCAGGACCTGCCGGAGCGCCCCGCCGGGCGGGACCTGCTGTACTCCTCCGGCACCACGGGCCTGCCCAAGGGGGTCTCCAAGCCGCTGATCCCCATTGAGGAACGCGACAAGCCCGATGCCGAAGTGGCCAACTGGCGCAGCGGTTTCGGCTTCGACGAGAACGCCGTCTACCTGTCGCCGGCGCCCCTCTACCACGCCGCGCCGCTGCGCTACAGCATGCGCGTGGTGGAGGCGGGGGGCACCGTGATCGTGCTCGGGCGCTTCGACCCCCATGACGCCCTGAACGCCATCCAGCAGTACCGCGTCACCCACAGCCAGTGGGTGCCCACCATGTTTATCCGCATGCTGGATCTGCCCGAGGACGAGCGTAAGCGCTACGACACCTCCAGCCTGAAAGTGGCCATCCATGCCGCCGCACCGTGCCCGGTGCATGTGAAGCAGCGTATGATCGACTGGTGGGGGCCCATCATCTGGGAATACTACGCGGGCTCGGAAGGGGTGGGCATCACCATCATCAACTCCGAGGACTGGCTGCGAAAGCCCGGCTCCGTGGGGCGGGCCACCTTGGGCAAGCTGCACATCCTGGACGAGGACGGCCGCGAGCTGCCGCCCGGGGAGGTGGGGCTGATTTACTTCTCCGGCGGTCCGCGCTTCGAGTACTACAACGAGCCGGAGAAAACCCGCAGCGTGTACCTGACCGAGGACATGGCCACCTACGGCGACCTGGGATACGTGGACGAGGACGGTTTTCTGTTCCTCAGCGATCGCCGCACCGATCTCATCATCTCCGGCGGGGTGAACATCTATCCCCAGGAGATCGAGGACGCGCTGTTGCGCCACGACGCCGTGGCGGACTGCGCCGTGATCGGCGTACCCAACGCCGAATTCGGCGAGGAAGTGAAGGCCTGCGTCCGCCTGCACCCGGGCCACGCGCCGGACGCCGCACTGGAGCAGGCGCTGATCGCCTTCTGCCGCGAGCACCTGTCCAACGTCAAGTGCCCGCGCACCGTGGATTTCCTGGAAGATCTGCCGCGACTGGACAACGGCAAACTGCCCCGGCGGCTGCTCAAGGATCGCTACCGCGAGCAGGCGCAACAGCGTGAGGAAGCATGACATGACCGCAGTGCTGGAAGGTGTTCGGGTACTGGATTTCGGCCGCTATATCGCCGGCCCCTGGTGTGCCGCCGTACTGGCCGACCTGGGCGCGGAGGTGATCCGCATCGAGAAGATCAGCGGCAGCGAAGACCGCTACGTCATGCCCATCACGCCGCAGCAGGACGGCGCCAGCTACATGCAGATGAACCGCAACAAGCTGGGCATGACCCTCAACCCCATGAAGGACGAGGGCCGGGAGATCGTGCGTAAACTGGTGGCCACCGCCGACGTGGTGGTGGCCAACCTGCCCCCCTCCGGCCTCACGGCCATGGGGCTGGACTACGAAAGCCTGAAGGCGGTGCGGCCCGACATCATCCTGACCACGGTCACCGCCTTCGGCACCGGCGGCCCCGCCAGCGACCGGGTGGGCTTCGACGGCGTGGCCCAGGCGCTCTCCGGCGCCATGTACCTCTCCGGCCCGCCCGGGCGCCCCACCAAAACCATCACCAACTTCGCCGACTTCGGCACCGCCCTGTCCAGCGCCATCGGCACCCTCGCCGCGCTCATGCACCGGGACAAGACCGGAGAGGGCCAGCACGTGGAAGGCTCGCTGCTGGGCACGGCACTGACCTTCATGGCCGCCAACCTCATCGAGCAGGCCGCCATCAAGCCCGACCGGGTCAGCACCTGGAACCGCAGCCAGGGCGCCGGCCCGGCGGACACTTTCGCCACCCGCGACGGCTGGATTCTCGTGCACTGTGTGGGCGAACCCCTGTTCCGCCGCTGGTGCCGGCTGCTGGGTCAGGAAGCCCTGCTGGACGACCCCCGCTTCGTCAGCGACCAGGCCCGGGGCGACAACGGCGAGGAGCTCAGCGAGCTGATGGCCGCCTGGTGCGCCGAACGCACCACCGAAGAAGCGCTCACCGCCCTGGACGAGGCGCGCATCCCCGCCGGGCAGGTGTACGCCCCGCAACAGGCCCTGGACGACGCCCACATCCAGGCCATGGGTTTCCTCCAGGCGGTGGACTACCCCGGCCTGCCCGACGGCAAGGGCGCCTTCGTCAGCGACACCCCCGTGCGCTTCTCCTCCCTCCGCGCCGGCGTCCACCGCCGCGCCCCCACACTGGGTGAACATACCAATACCATCCTGCAGGAACTGGGCTATTCGGAAACGGACATCGCCGCACTGCGGGAGCAGGGCGTGGTGTAACCAACGCCCCCCGGGGAGTTCATCGCCCCGCGCGGCGGTTCCGGCCGCTGTTGGGGAGGGCCTGAATCGGCTGGGATGCAAGGCACCCGGCCCCTTGCGCTGGATCCACCTTGACGGATCGGTTCCCGGTCAGAAAAGAGCAGGGGTAAGCCAGTTTGCGCAATTTGCCCGGCACCGCTAACCTTCTCAGAGATAAAAGAATAATCAATCGGCGCAGTCCGAAGAGATACAGGGAGCGTGGACATGTTGCGGCCCACCGGTTTCCGGTCAATAAGCACAAGCGGAACACCTTCAGGGAACCCAACCCGGTGCAGCATGCTTCGCCGCTCTATCGGCGCTACACAGAGTCTGCATGGCACCCGCCGTCACCGGCCGCCGCCATGCCCTTACTCCACCATCACGACTCGCTTCCCTAGCACCGCCAATCCCGCCCGAGTACGCGCCACAAGAGTTTTTCCATACGGGCAAGCCGGAAGTGGAATCAGCCCGGAACGACCGGGCAACAGGACATGGGAGGAGGCGTGTTATACAGATTCTGTCCAGTACAGCTGTTAAACGAAATCGAGATATGAAACAAATTAGAAAGATAATCGATTTGCTCGAATGGGGAAACGAAGACGCCCAAGGTGTTGAGATGTTTCGAGGGCAAGCAGTCTCGGAATGGCCGCTCTTGCCAGGAATGAGCCGTTACGCAGAAATTACGAAAGACGGATATGACGCGATTGCACATATTGAAGAGTATCTGATTGAAGACTTCGAGAATTATTCCATCCCTTGCTTCGATCTGAGAAAATTTAGTTGCGCTGAAAAGCTATTTCACGCACAGCACCACGGGCTACCGACACGCCTCCTTGATTGGTCGATCAACCCGCCAAATGCACTTTTCTATGCTGGCGAGGACGCATCGTATGACCGATCTGATGCGGCGATATAAGGGTTTGCGCCAGCCGGATGGTGGGACGCCGCGAACAATGTGAATTTAGATGACTTACTCGATTGTTGTTTTCCCTGCTTTTCGCGGCTCTAAAGTCGAGTGTTAGAGCGATATGAAAGTAAAAAAATTTCAGAGAATCGGATCTATATCTAATGCTCATGTTGGGCGAGATTTTGAGGTCGTGGAAAAGGAGGATTTCCGTCGAAAAAGCATTTCTCTGAGCAGTAATTACTCAGTGTCTGTCGGGGTGGCTGCTGAGAAGAAGAGCAGGCAGTTTGACCCTGGTTCCGATCAGCCGGAGGTTTTGGTCCAGTGCAAGTCACATCGGTGGACTACTGGTGGCAACGTGCCAAGTGCAAAAATCACCGCCTGGAATGAGGCTATGTATTACTTTCATCTGGCGCTGCCTCAATTCCGCAAGGTGCTATTTGTGCTGCGCGATTTCAGCGAGAAACGGGGTGAGACTCTTGCTGCCTATTATGCGCGAAACTTCGGGCACCTGGTCCCGTCGGACGTCGAAATCTTGGAGTATGATGAGGTGAGCGGGGAAGTGAGATCCGTTTTAAGCAGAGCTTTACTTGGGACCGGCTTTTCCGCTGATGAGTGGTGAGATGACTGAGCGACAGGGCGGGTTCTACGCACACTCGCTGGCGGATTCCGATGCATCATGTTGGCATGGGTTGGCTGATCACCTCTACAACACGGCCCGTCGAGCGGCGGACTACGCTGCACCCTTTTCAGGTCAGGAGTTGGCCTATGCGGCGGGTTTGCTGCACGACATTGGCAAATATTCCGCGGAGTTCCAGAGTCGACTGCGCGGTGCTGTGGCCAAGGTGGACCATTCGACGTGGGGGGCGCGCATCGCTTGTGAGCGGTACGGTCCGGTCGGGCATCTACTGGCTTATGGTATCGCCGGACATCATGCAGGCTTGGCTAATGGCCGTCAGACTGAAGTACGCACGGCGCTGGCGGAACGCTTGAACCGCGAGCTGCCGGAGTTGCATCCCGAATGGCGTCGGGAGATTAAGCTGCCCAAGGGCCCTTTGACTCCGCCAGCTGATTTCCGACCCCATACGAAGCGCGGTCAGTTTCAACTCGCGTTTCTTGCACGAATGGTGTTTTCGTGTCTTGTCGATGCGGACTTCATTGACACCGAGAGTTACTTTGCAGAGGTTCTGAGTCGTAAGCTGCCTCGCAACCTCCCTTCACCCAACCTGACTGACTTGAGGGTGCGCCTCGACACCTTCCTTAAACAACTTCCAGCCGATACTGCTGTGAATCGAGAACGTGGGGAAATACTGCGCGTGGTGCGTGGCAAGGCATCAAAAATGCCGGGATTATTCTCGCTCACCGTCCCGACCGGGGGCGGTAAAACGCTCGCGTCGCTAGCGTTTGCTCTGGACCATGCTTTGGCACACGATTTACGGCGGATCATCTACGTCATACCGTTCACGAGCGTTGTGGAGCAAAATGCCGCGGTTTTTCGTCGTGCATTCGGAGATCTGGGAGATCACGCGGTGCTTGAACATCACAGCGCGTTTTTCGATGACAGGATGAAGAGCCCCCAGTCTCGAGAGAAACTAAAATTGGCGATGGAGAATTGGGATGCGCCCGTTGTCGTGACGACGGCCGTGCAGTTCTTCGAGAGCTTATTTGCCGATCGTCCCTCCCGCTGTCGAAAGCTACATAACATCGCCCGCAGCGTTGTGATTCTGGATGAGGCGCAGACTTTCCCACTCAAGGTGCTGCGGCCAAGCGTCGCCGTGATTGAGGAATTGGCCAGGAACTACGGTAACAGTATTGTGTTGTGCACCGCGACGCAGCCGGCTTTGGAGGCGCCACATTTCGTCGATGGTTTGGAAGACGTGCGTGAGTTGGCGCCATGCCCTGAGCGGTTGAACAGGGTGTTGAAACGGGTCGATGTGTGCCATGTCGGGAGGCTGGACGACGATGCGCTTGCACGCTATCTGATGGAGCACGGGCAAGTGCTATGCATCGTGAATAACCGACGGCATGCACGTTCGCTATATGAAGCGATCGCCGAAGCGCCGGGTGCGTGTCATTTGACGACCCTCATGTGCGCCAAGCACCGTAGCCAGGTACTAGCGCGTGTACGGCAGAGATTGGCGGCTGGTGAGCCGTGCAGACTGGTGGCAACGTCGCTAATAGAGGCCGGGGTAGATGTGGACTTCCCTATCGTCTTGCGTGCCGAGGCTGGCTTGGATTCGATCGCGCAGGCCGCTGGCCGCTGCAACCGGGAAGGACGTCGGCCGCCGGAATGCAGCAAGGTACTGATATTCGCCGTCGACAACGCCGATTGGGCACCGCCGCCTGAGCTTCGTCAGTTTGCCGAAGCGGCGCGAGAGGTGCTCCGGCAGCATCCCGACGATCCGATGTCGCTTGCCGCCATTCAACGGTATTTCCGACTGCTTTACTGGAGAAAGGGCTCCAATGAGTTGGATGCCTATGACCTGCTGGGACGCGTCGAGGAGGGGCGTTTGGAAGGCATTCCTTTTGAAACTCTGGCAACCGAATTCCGGATGATCGAGAGTTCGCAGTACCCCGTGATCATTCCGTTGAAGGGGGATAAGGTGGTGCAAGCAGCGTTACGTGACTTGGAGTTTGCTGAGTCGTGTGGAGGTATTGCGCGGCGCTTGCAGCCCTACACCGTCCAGGTCCCACAACGTGCCTATCAACGGCTGCGCAATGCAGATGCCATTCAGCCAGTTGCGTCCCAACAGTTCGGCGAGCAATTCATGTGCTTGGTCAACCCGGACCTGTATGACGATCGTTTCGGCCTGCATTGGGATGACCCAGATTTCATGAGGGCCGAGCGCTTGCTGTGGTAGGCGTGCGGACGGGTGGGAATTACGATTGGGGGAGTACCATGGCTTACGGAGTGCGACTTCTCGTTTGGGGTGAGCGCGCTTGCTTCACCCGGCCAGAGATGAAGGTGGAGCGCGTCTCCTACGACGTGATAACGCCTTCCGCGGCCCGCGGAATTCTTGAGGCAATCCACTGGAAACCCGCAATTAGATGGACAATAGATCGAATTCGCGTCCTAAAGCCCATTCGATTTGAATCCATCCGGCGCAATGAGATCAGCAGCAAAATCTCAGCCACCAATATCCGGAAATCCATGAAGGCAGGTCGAGCCGATGTCCTCGCCACTTACGTCGACGAAGATCGCCAGCAGCGTGCCGCAACAATCCTTCGGGATGTCGCCTACCTCATCGAGGCGCATTTCGACTTGGTGAAGGACGCGGATGAAGGTGAGACGGATGGAAAACACTTGGACATCTTCAATCGTCGTGCCCGAAGAGGGCAGTGCTTTCACGCACCATACCTCGGAGTCCGGGAGTTTCCCGCCAGCTTTCGCCTCTTGGAGGGGGACGAGCCTCAGCCTGAACCACATGCCTCACTGGTTGGCGAGCGGGATTTGGGTTGGATGCTCCACGACATCGATTTAGGCAACAGCATGGACCCCCGGTTCTTCCGCGCCCGAATGCGGGACGGAGTCATTCAAGTCCCGCCGTTTCATGGGGAGGAGGTCAAGGCATGATGCTCTCCGCGCTTCTCGACTACTATCATCGATTGGCGGAACGCCGAGAGGTCCCGCCCTTCGGTTTCAGCGAGGAGAAGATCAGTTTCGCGCTCATTCTGGCTCCGGACGGGCGATTGATTGATGTACAGGACATCCGCGAGTTGTCGGGGAAGAGGCTTGTCCCGAAGAGTCTCCCGGTTCCCCAACGGCCCAAACGTTCCGTCAATATTGCTGCTTGCTTGTTTTGGGACAAGACCAGTTACGTACTTGGTGTTACCGGGAAGCCGGAGGAAAAAGCAAAGCAGCGAGCGACTAAAGAGCATCAAGCCTTCAAGGACTTGCACCGGCAATGGCTGGCGGGTGAAACGGACGCTGGCTTGCTGGCCCTGCTCGCTTTTCTTGAGCGGTGGTCGCCCGAGGACTTCGGGCCGCCAATAGTCAATGACGATATGCTTGATGCGAATTTGGTCTTCCGCCTAGACGGTGAGGAACGCTACTTGCACGAGCGACCCGCAGCGCGGGTACTCCGGGCGCGTATGATCGGTGGTGAGACAGGTGCGGATGCGACGTGCCTGGTGACCGGTGAGCGGGCTCCGATTGCTCGGCTTCACCCTTCCATCAAGGGGGTAGACGGCGCACAGACCGCCGGCGCGTCAATCGTGTCCTTCAATCTTGACGCATTCGATTCCTACGGGAAAAAGCAGGGTGAGAATGCACCCGTTGCCGAACAGGTCGCGTTTGCCTACACAACCGCCCTAAACTACCTCCTTCGGCGTGGCGAGCACAACCGGCAACGCATCCAGATCGGTGATGCGACGGTCGTTTTCTGGGCGCAGGCGGAAACGCACCAACAGGAATCGGAAGCGGAGCGTGTGTTCGCCGATTTGCTGGCCCCCCCTGCTGACGACATGCAGGAAGCCGCCAAACTAAGGGGGGTGCTGGAGGCGGTCGCTAAAGGCCAACCGCTGCGCGAGATTAATGCTGATCTAGTAGAAGGCACCCGGATCTTCGTGCTCGGTCTCGCCCCCAATGCGTCAAGGCTCTCAATCCGGTTTTGGCAGACTGGAAGTCTAGAGTATTTTACCCGACGCTTGGCCGAGCATTACCAGGATCTCGCCATGGAACCGAGACCGTGGAAGACGGAGCCCGCTGTTTGGCGATTGCTTTATGCCACTGCACCCAGCCGAGAGGTTAACGACAAGGCGAAGAAAATTCCGCCTCAGCTCGCCGGTGAATTAACCCGGGCGATTTTAACGGGCGGACGTTATCCGCGTCCCCTACTTGCGAATGTCGTCATGCGTATGCGCGCGGACGGAGACATTTCTGGCGTTCGCGTCGCGCTCTGCAAAGCTGTCCTGGCGCGCGACCGGCGTCTGGGCGTCAAGGGAATTAATAGGGAGGTGACCATGAGTCTGGATCCGGAATCCGTTGCCCCGGGGTATCGACTGGGGCGCCTGTTCGCTGTGCTGGAGAACGTCCAGCGCAGCGCGCTTGGCGACCAAGTGAATGCGACGATCAGGGATCGCTATTACGGAGCTGCATCGGCTACGCCGGCGGCCATTTTTCCAGTTCTACTCCGGAACACGCAGCACCATCTGGGCAGATTGCGCAAGGATAAGCCCGGTCTGGCGGTCACGCTGGAGCGTGAGATCGGAGAGATTATGGACGGCCTGAGTACGGCGTTTCCGCGCAGCCTGCGCATCGAAGATCAAGGGCAGTTTTCCATCGGCTATTACCATCAAACGCAGGCACGTTTCACCCGAAAATGTGAGAAAGGCGCCCCGGACAAGAAACACGAAGGAGAATAAGCAATGCATGCCATAGCCAATCGCTACGAGTTTGTCTACCTTTTCGACGTTACCAACGGCAACCCGAACGGCGATCCGGACGCCGGAAACCTTCCGCGTCTTGACCCGGAAACTAACCAAGGCTTGGTGACCGACGTGTGTCTGAAGCGCAAGCTCCGGAATTACGTAACCTTGGAGAAGGGGGGCGAGCCTGGATACGCTATCTACATGCAGGAGCGATCAGTACTCAACGAGCAACACAGTAAAGCGTATGAGGCGCTGGATATTGAGCCGGTATCAAAGAAGTTGCCCAGAGACCAAGCCCAGGCGCAAGAGCTAACTGCATGGATGTGTAGAAACTTCTTTGACGTCCGTGCCTTCGGCGCTGTGATGACTACGGAAGTGAACTGTGGCCAGGTGCGAGGGCCAGTTCAATTGGCCTTTGCCAGCTCTATCGAGCCCATCGTGCCGCTCGAAGTCTCTATCACCCGTATGGCGGTTACCAATGAGCGGGATTTGGAGAAAGAGCGAACCATGGGCCGGAAGCATCTGGTGCCCTACGGACTGTACCGCGCACATGGTTTCATCTCCGCGAAACTTGGCGAGCGCACTGGATTTTCGGAAGATGATTTGGAGTTGCTGTGGCGGGCGCTGATAAACATGTTCGAGCATGACCGTTCCGCGGCCCGGGGCGAGATGGCGGCTCGAAAGCTGATCACTTTTCGACACGATAACCCGATGGGGAATGCTCCTGCCCATACGCTGTTCGATCGTGTTGTGGTCGAACGCTCTGGCGATGACAGCGGACCCGCCAGGAGCTTTCACGACTATCATGTGCAGGTCCTTCGAGACGGGCTTCCGGACGGTGTTGCAGTTGAGGAGCGACTGTAATTGGGACAGGAGTAGGGTGATGGAGGAGACAGATCATATTCCCTTGTCCGCCCTCCAGCACTATCTCTACTGCCCCCGTCAGTGTGCGCTGATCCATGTGGAGCGGCAGTGGGCAGAGAACCGGCTAACGGCGGAAGGGGGGGTGGTTCATGGTCGCGTGGACACAGAGGCCCAACGGCGTCGCGACGGCGTGCGTTACGTGACTTCATTGCCGCTCACTTCCGAGCGTCTCGGGCTCATAGGTGTGGCTGATCTGTTGGAACTGGATGATCGCAACGCGTCACGGAGAATTACGCCGGTTGAGTACAAACGGGGGAAACCAAAGGGACATCGGGCGGACGAAGTGCAGCTCTGCGCTCAAGCCTTGTGCCTCGAAGAGATGTTCCAGGTCGATATTCCCTCCGGTGCGCTTTACTACGATCAGCGACGCCGTCGAACCTCTGTCGCCTTCGATGACGAGCTGCGGGCGCTTACAGAACATACTGCCTTGGCCGCGCGAGCCATGATTCTGAACTGCCGCACACCCCCACCGCATTATTCGACAAAGCTTTGTGGCAGCTGCTCGTTGGCGGAAATTTGTCAACCCAAGCGCCTGAGTCGCAAGACTAGAGTCCAAAGCTGGCTGAAACGGACATTGGAGTAGGTGCGGAATGCGCCGTCATCTCAACACACTCTATGTCACCACCGAAGGTGCCTGGTTACACAAAGACGGTGCCAACATCGTCATGGACGTCGACGGAAAGGAATCCGGGCGTGTTCCCATCCACATGGTTGGTGGGGTGGTTTGTATCGGACGGGCGCTACTTTCGCCGCAATTGTTGGGTTATTGCAGCCAAGAAGGCGTTACGGTCTGCTTTCTGGATCGAAATGGGCGGTTTCTGGCCCGTGTTGAGGGGCCGGTATCCGGCAACGTCGTCTTACGTATGGAGCAGTATCGCCGAAGCGAGAATTCGGAAACATGTACTTCCATAGTGCGAAGTGTGGTCGCCGGAAAGGTGCACAATCAGCGAGCGGTGCTGCGGCGCGCCCTGCGCGATCACGCGCAAACCATGGCCCGTAGTGGTGAAAACCGCCTTCGCGACGCTGAGAAGAGCCTGACAAATGTGCTCCGGCGCGTCGCGACCGAGTCGAATAACGAGCGGCTGCGTGGCCTAGAAGGAGAAGCTGCAAATACGTACTTTGGTGTCTTCGCGCACTTGCTCCGCCGAAATGGTGAGCAAATGCTTCGATTCACCGGCCGCAACCGTCGCCCGCCACTTGATGGTATCAATGCGCTGCTGTCGTTTCTGTATACGCTCCTGACACACGATTGCCGGTCCGCGCTGGAAACAGTTGGGCTCGATCCCGCGGTCGGCTTTCTGCATCGAATTCGTCCCGGGCGCCCCAGTCTCGCCCTTGACCTCGTCGAGGAATTCCGTCCGGTGCTGGCCGATCGCATGGTGTTGTCACTGATTAATCGCGGTCAGATTAAGGAAAAGGACTTCCACGCCATGGACGGCGGCGCCGTGACCCTGAAAGAGGGCGCGAGAAAACGTGTGATCAAGACCTATCAGGAGAGGAAGCAGGACGAGGTTCGCCACCCGTTTCTGGATGAACGTACAACTGTCGGGCTACTCCCACAGCTTCAGGCCAGGCTGCTTTCACGTCATTTGCGCGGGGATCTCGATGGTTATCCCCCGTTCCTTTGGAAGTGATCCGGGAGAGTAGCGATGATGGTACTCGTTACCTATGACGTCAGCACCGAGGATCCAGCCGGACAACGCAGGTTACGGCGCGTTGGAAAAGCCTGTTTGGACTACGGGCAGCGTGTTCAGTATTCCGTCTTCGAAGTCGAAGTGGATCCGGCCCGTTGGGTTCAGCTTCGAGAACGGCTTTGCGGCATCATTGATCCAGAGTTGGACAGTCTTCGATTCTATTTTCTTGGCTCGAACTGGAAGCGGCGTGTCGAACACGTGGGAGCCAAACCAGTGCTGGATCTGAGTGGTCCACTACTGTTTTGAGCGTGCGAACCTGAAGTGAACACTCAGTTTCTGGTGGGTTCGCGAAAGTAACTAACGAGTTGAGTTCTTTAATAATTTGGTAACTTTTTCTCATGCAAAGTCGGCTCGCCGATGAAGGTGGTACGTTGCTTCGCGCAAAGTGACTACTTTTCTTATTGGAAACCTGATGGTACGAGATGACAGTCGCCCCCCACGCGGGGGCGCGGATTGAAACCATGTCAGAGTCCTCGTCTACGTCAATGTCGGTTGTCGCCCCCCACGCGGGGGCGCGGATTGAAACTCCGCAATCATGCTGAGCACGATCACCGCCTGGGTCGCCCCCCACGCGGGGGCGCGGATTGAAACGCGAGCCGCGGTATCACCAGCTCACCGATGCGCGTCGCCCCCCACGCGGGGGCGCGGATTGAAACTTGTGGGCGGTGCCCTTGTGGGTGTGATCCTTGGGTCGCCCCCCACGCGGGGGCGCGGATTGAAACCAGGACGCCGCCATCGGCACTGCTGTGCACGGTGGTCGCCCCCCACGCGGGGGCGCGGATTGAAACCGGTAATAGTGTACTCAACGCTCCGAGTCTGCGAGGTCGCCCCCCACGCGGGGGCGCGGATTGAAACCTCCAGCGGACTGGCAATGCCACCGCCCGTACCCGGTCGCCCCCCACGCGGGGGCGCGGATTGAAACGTCGTCCGTCAACGTCTCAAGGATCATCAACGCCGTCGCCCCCCACGCGGGGGCGCGGATTGAAACAGATTGGTGATCGCCCGGAAGTCGTAGTCCCGCCGTCGCCCCCCACGCGGGGGCGCGGATTGAAACACCCGGGCAACGGTAGCGGGTAGGGTCGTTTCGCGTCGCCCCCCACGCGGGGGCGCGGATTGAAACTCGGACCGGGAGTGCAGCCCGTCCGCTGAGGAGGTCGCCCCCCACGCGGGGGCGCGGATTGAAACCTGGGCCCGAGCGGCGGCCAGAGCAATCTCCTCGTCGCCCCCCACGCGGGGGCGCGGATTGAAACCAGCACCAGCGCCTGGCCGCCCGAGAACCCCTGGTCGCCCCCCACGCGGGGGCGCGGATTGAAACATCACGTGGCGCTGGAAGATGAACTCGCAGTCATGTCGCCCCCCACGCGGGGGCGCGGATTGAAACCTGCGGTCGTGCTCTCCCTGCCAAATCGTGCGGCGTCGCCCCCCACGCGGGGGCGCGGATTGAAACCCGGGCGTAGTACTGCATCCCCATCGGCCGGCGCGTCGCCCCCCACGCGGGGGCGCGGATTGAAACGCACGAGATGGGCGCGGAAGCCTGGGACATCCTGCGTCGCCCCCCACGCGGGGGCGCGGATTGAAACATCCCCATGCGCGTGTCTCCCAGCGGTAGCGGTAGTCGCCCCCCACGCGGGGGCGCGGATTGAAACTTCTTCTCGCTCCAGCTCAGCGGCATAGGCAGGAGTCGCCCCCCACGCGGGGGCGCGGATTGAAACAACAGCCTGAAGCATGGGCTGTTCGCTCGCACGGGTCGCCCCCCACGCGGGGGCGCGGATTGAAACTCGCCGGGGCGAAGCTGCAGACCGATGTCCGAGGTCGCCCCCCACGCGGGGGCGCGGATTGAAACCCTGTGCATGTGCAGACCGGCGAACTGCTCCAGGGTCGCCCCCCACGCGGGGGCGCGGATTGAAACCCTGTGCATGTGCAGACCGGCGAACTGCTCCAGGTCGCCCCCCACGCGGGGGCGCGGATTGAAACAGCAGCGCCTGCACCACGCCCCGAGGGTCCCGTGGTCGCCCCCCACGCGGGGGCGCGGATTGAAACATTTCCAGGAACAGGCTGGCCGGCAGGTCGCCGTGTCGCCCCCCACGCGGGGGCGCGGATTGAAACCTGGAAGGATCTGGCGCAAACGCGCGTGGACAGGTCGCCCCCCACGCGGGGGCGCGGATTGAAACTGCGGCCGCCAATCGCCAGCCGGCGACTGCCGGGTCGCCCCCCACGCGGGGGCGCGGATTGAAACAGGCGAATCATGCGAACGGCTCCGGCTTCCGGGGTCGCCCCCCACGCGGGGGCGCGGATTGAAACCGTTATCTATGTGGATGGGGCTTATCTCCTACAGGGTCGCCCCCCACGCGGGGGCGCGGATTGAAACCGCTCGTCACGCTCACGTTGTCCCGATTGAGCGAGTCGCCCCCCACGCGGGGGCGCGGATTGAAACCGCCGGGTTGAGAACGCCGTCCACGGGTTCCGCGAGGTCGCCCCCCACGCGGGGGCGCGGATTGAAACCTCGTCCCCTATGCCGACCGGCGCAAGTGTGAGCGGTCGCCCCCCACGCGGGGGCGCGGATTGAAACAGCCTCCGCTGGTCAATCCAGAACGAGGAGCTGCAGGTCGCCCCCCACGCGGGGGCGCGGATTGAAACTACGATGTGGCTCGCACGCGCGGCCACGGTCCGGACGTCGCCCCCCCCGCGGGGGCGCGGATTGAAACCGATGTCATCGACGTTGAAACAGGCGAAGTCGGGTCGCCCCCCACGCGGGGGCGCGGATTGAAGCTTCATTAAGCCGAGTTCGCGGAGTTCGTCATACCGTCGCCCCCATGCGGGGGCACTGATTATAACTGCCACTGCAATAGAGTGAACTCGGGGAGATAGATCAGAGCGATGACGAGAAAAGGGTGATCTTGGAGGTCATTCGAACTTCACCAAGCTAGGTCGCTTCCACCACCGTTGTTCCTGTTCCGCTCCGGCGTCTGTTACGGCACGGAATTATCCCGTCCAGGTCGTCATCCGGGGGATCGGCCGACCGCTCGCGGGACGCTTGCCGCGCGTGCTTGTCACCGAGCCACTTCTGCAATTCTTGCAACTCTGTCGCCATGCCACGCATGAAGCGCTCCTGCTCGCGGCGCTGCATGTACTCCTGGACAGCCTCAAGCACCAACTCCGACCGTTCCTTGTTGGAAAGGCGAGCTACTTCCGTGAACTTGCGTTCTAAATCCTCCGGAAGCTAAATGCTGTGGGTCGATATGGATACACCCCGTGGCGCGTCCTGCGTTGCACAAAAAATACAATTGGAATACGGAAAGTAGTGGTCAACGGCACTAATCACCGGCAGCACGGGGACGGGAAAACGCGGAGCTTACGTGAGGGACATGCTCACGCTTCAGCGGAAGGATTTGCCGCTAGCGGTTCCACAGCTTTCGTGGGGTGAAGTCTCCAATTGGCCGTATGATCAATCCGTCTTTGCTTCCGCACCACACTCCCCGGTAATATCCTCTTCACCCATAGCGCTGGCAGTCCCCGCCCGGACCACCACTCCCAGGCGCGGGGCGGCCACGGCGGGGCGGCGTTGTGGCCACTGCTGTTTCGGCTCGGATGCGGGCCACCGGACGAGCCGGACCGTGTTGGCCATGGTCTGCCCGCCATGATCACCCCGGCCTGCGCTGGCTCACCCGGGCAGGGGCCGCACGGGCCGTGGGCTTCCGTAGCTTAGCAAGGCTTTTTTGACAACGCGGCCGTCTCCGCCTGGGCCTGGCGGTACTCCTGTTCGATTTTAGTTATCAGCTCGGCCACGGTGGGGATGCCGGTCACCCCGGAGACGGAGTGCCCGGCGCTCCAGATGTCCGCCCAGCGTTTGGGGCCGGGGCGTTCGCTGCCGCCTCCGTACATGGCGGCGGCCCGCTCCTCGCTCATGTCCGTGGGCAGGTTGTTCGGGTCCAGGCCGGCGGCGATCACGGAGGGACGCAGGGAGTTGGTCTCCAGGCCGGTGAAGGCGGTGCTCAGCATGATGTCGTCCAGGTGACTCTCCACCAGCATGGTTTTGTACCCATCCACGGCCATGCTTTCCTGGGTGGCGATGAAACGGGTGCCCATATAGCCCAGGTCACAGCCCAGGGCCTGTGCCGCCCACAGGGCCTGGCCGTCGGAGATGCCGCCGGCGAGCACGATGGGGCCGTCGAACATGGCCCGCACCGCCCGGGCGAAGGCGAAGCCGTTGGCCCAGCCGGTCTGGCCGCCGGCGCCGGCGGTGAGCAGGATCAGGCCGTCGGCACCGGCGGCGATGGCCTTTTCCGCGTGGCGCAGGCTGGCCACGTCGGCGAATACCAGGCAGCCGATCTCGTGCAGGGGCCCGATCACCGGCTCCGGCGAGCCCACGCTGGTGATCACCATCTCCACCCGGTGTCGGATCAGGCAGTCCAGTTCCTCCATCAGGTTCTGGCGGCGCATGATCAGGTTGGGGCAGAACGGCGCGTTTGTCGGGCTGAGCGCGGAACGGATCTGTGTGAGCCAGCGGTCGTATTCCTCCAGACTGCGGCAGTTGGCTGTGGGGAAGGCGCCGATCACGCCCTTGCGGCAGGCGGCAATCACCAGCTCCGGGCCGGAAACGCGGAACATGGGCGCCGCGATCAGCGGCAGGCGCAGGCGGTCGGCAATCTGGGGCGGTAGTCTCATAGGGGGCTTATTCCGTCATTTTCAATCAGCGAAACCACGCCGCACCGGTGGCGGGTTCCCGGGTGTGCCCGGGATCTCCCGCGGCTCACACTGCATTATCCGGTCGTCCGGCGGGGCCGGCAGGCCGGGCAAACAGGGAAGCCGCAGACGGACAGCCGATCCGGAGGGGCCGGATTCCGGTCCGCCCTCGGGGGGTTAACGTTCCGGGCGTGCCCGCAGGTTGCCGCTGTCGCGACCGCTTGCCTCGCCACCGCCGCCGCTGGAGGCCACCACAGCGGGCTGCTCCACTTCTTCCGGGGTGAGCTGGTCCGCGTCGAAGGCCGGGGGCGGGCCCTGGGGGCGCCATTCCATGACGCGTTCGAAGATGGGGCTTTGGGAACCCGCCTGCAGGCCGCCGTGGGTTTCCTGCAGGTGGAGCGTGCCGATGAGCAGCATGACGGCGGCGACGCCCCCGATCAGGCTCATGAGCAAGCGCGGGTCCTCGTCGGCATCGCCGAAGTGGTTTAGGTTCAATGCCTGGGTCATTGGTGTCCCCGCCCCATTGTCCAAATGGAGCCCGCTACCCGGAGGGTGTCGGGCTGTTCCCTCGTCTGTCCAGTGTAACGGTACAGCGGCCCGTGTCCAACACGCACTGCCGGCCCGGGCCGAGACCGGTCTACTCGCCCTTGAACTCCGGTTTGCGCTTCTCCGTGAAGGCGGATACCGCCTCGTCGTAATCGCTGGTGGCGTGGGCCAGGGCCTGCATGGAGGCGGAGAGTTCCAGCAGGCTGTCGATCTTCATGTGCCGGCCTTCCCGCAGCAGCCGTTTGGTCATGCGCACGGCGTGGGGCGGGTTGACGGCAATGCGCCGGGCCAGGGCCTTGGCCTCGTCCAGCAGTTGCCCGTGGGGCACCACCTTGGAAACAAGGCCGAACTGCAGCGCTTCCTGGGCATCGATGGGGTCGCCGGTGAAGGACATCTCGCAAGCCTTGGAGAAGCCCACGATGCGCTGCAGCAGCCAGGCGCCGCCGTCGCCGGGGATGATGCCCAGCTTGACGAAGCTCTCGGCGAACCGCGCCTTTTCGCTGGCGATGCGCAGGTCGCACATGCAGGTGAGGTCGCAGCCGGCGCCCACGGCCGGGCCGTTCACCGCCGCGATGACGGGGATTTCCAGTTGATCGAACACCAGGGGCAGGCGCTGGATGCCGCGCTTGTAGTTGCCGCGGGTGCGGGCCGGCAGTTGGTCCACCAGTCCTTCGCCGGGGTGCATCTTCTTCAGGTTGCCGCCGGAGGAGAAGGCGGAGCCGGCGCCGGTGAGAATGGCCACGCGCACCTTCGGGTCCGCGTCCAGCGTGCGCATGGTGTTTTCCAGCGCGTCCACCATGTCCAGGTCGGAGATGGGGTTGCGCAGGTCCGGGCGGTTCAGGGTCACGACAACGATGCCGTCGGCATCCCGTTCGGTCAGTACCAGGTCGCTCACGTGTGTTCTCCTCCAGTGAATCGGTTGTGCGGGGCGGGCTGCTAGCGCAGGCCCAGGCCCCGGGCGATGATGCCGCGCAGAATCTCGCGGGTTCCACCGCGCAGGGAAAAGGCTGGCGCATACATCAGGGTATGTGCAAGCACGGCGGAGAGCTGATCGCCGCTGCCCGGGGCGGCCTCGATGTCCACGAGTTGGCGCACGATCTCGGGAATCTCCTGTTCCACGCCGGTGCCCAGGTCCTTCACCAGGGAGGCCTGCAGGGCCGGGTTCTCGCCCCGTTCCAGCATGCCGGCCACGGAGCGGGACAGGCGGCGCAGCACCACCAGGTGTGCGGTGATGCGGCCCAGCAGTTCCTGCGCCCGCTCCGACGGCCTGCTGCCCAGGTGACGGTTCAGTTCCGCCAGCAGGGCGAAGGAGGACAGCCAGCGGTCCGGGCCGCTGCGCTCGTAGGCCAGTTCGCCCATGACCTGGTCCCAGCCCTTGCCCAACTCGCCAATCACCGCGCTCTCCGGCACGAACACGTCCTGGAACACGATTTCGTTGAAATCCTCCAGTCCGCTCATGTCCCGGATGGGGCGGATGGTGATGCCGGGGGAGGAGAGGTCCACCAGCAACTGGCTGGTGCCGCCGTGGCGGTCCTCCGTGTTCCCGCCGGTGCGGCAGAACAGGATCATGTAATGGGCCCGATGGCCGTTGGTGGTCCACAGCTTGGTGCCGTTGACGCGGAAGCCGCCCTCCACCGGCGTGGCCCGGGTACGGGCGCCGGCCAGGTCGGAGCCGGAATCCGGTTCGCTCATGCCGATGCAGAAATAGCATTCACCGGCGGCGATGCGGGGCAGGATTTCCCGGCGCTGTTCCTCGGTGCCGTAGCGCAGCAGCAGCGGGCCGCTCTGGCGGTCGGCAATCCAGTGGGCGCTCACCGGCGCGCCGGCGGCCAGCAGTTCCTCCAGCACCACGTAGCGTTCCAGCGCGGAGCGTTCGTGCTCGCCGTACTCCTTCGGCCAGGTCATGGCAATCCAGCCCTTGCGGGCCAGGGCGCGGGAGAAGTCCGCATCGTAGCCGGTCCAGGACAGGGCACGCTCCGCCGGGGGGCGATCGGCCAGGGTTTCCCGGAGGAAGGCCCGCACCTCGTGGCGCAGCGCCTCCGCCGCATCCGAGGTGGGCGGTTTGGGGAAGGGGATGGAAAGCATCTCATGCACCTCGAAAGCGGGTTCAGACTGACGCGATCAGCGGCCAGAGGCCGTCCGCGCCCGCGTCGGCGGCCTGCTGGCCCACCAGGCGGTTCCATTCCGCCTCGCGGCCGAACTCGTCCCGCCAGGACCAAAGCCGTTTGGTGAAGAAATGCAGGCTGTGTTCCTCGGTGAAACCGATGGCGCCGTGGACCTGGTGGGCGATGCCGGCGGCGCTGCCGGCGGCTTCCCCGGTGCGCACCTTGGCCACGGCGATGGCCAGCAGATCCGGCGCCGCGCCGAAGGCTTCCGCCGCGATGTCCGAGGCGGCGCCGGCGGCAGCGGCCTGGGAGGCCAGCACCGCCAGGTTCTGCTGCACCGCCTGGAACTTGCCGATGGGGCGGCCGAACTGTTTGCGTTCATTGGCGTAGTTCACGCTCATGGTGAGCACCCGGTCGATGGCCCCGGCCATGGCCAGGGCGCGCAGGGCAGCCCCGGCGGCCTGGAGCTGCTGCGGCCCGAAACCCTCCGGCGCCGGCGCCACATGGGCGTTCTGCAGAGCGCAGTTCACCTGAACCGTGTCCCGGGGTTCTCCGGCCAGATTCACGGCCTGGTCCAGGGTGTAGCCGTCCGGGGTGAGCAGGCACACCAGGGGCTGTCCATCGTGATCCGCCAGCGCCGCGATGGCGGCGGCATGACGTGCCCAGGGAACGCGGTCCAGCTCGCCCCGCAGCCGCCAGCCGTTGCCGGTGCGCTCCAGTCGCAGCTCATTGTCCGTTCGCGCGGGGGCTATGGTCAGCGGGCCCTCCAGAACGGGAAGGCCGGCGTGGGCCAGCAACCAGCCCGCCAGCAGGGTTTCCGCCAGCGGCAGAGGCAGGCCGTGGTAGCCGGCCAGGCGCACCAGTCCCAGGGCGTCCGCTGGTTCCAGCCCGGCGCCGCCGGCGTCCTCCGGCACCAGGGCCGTGGTGAGCCCCAGTTCTTCCAGTTGCTGCCACTGTGCTGGCAGCCACGCACCTTCGGCGGCCCGGGCCAGTTCGCTGGCGGAAACGGTGTCGGCGAACAGCCGGTTGGCCGTGTCGTGCAGAATGGTCGTGGTATCGCTCACCGGGCGTGTGCCTCGTATTGCTCCGGGGCCGGGCGGGGGGGCGGCCCGGGGGGGGGGGGCGGCGTGAGGGCCGTGGGCCGGCCCGGCGGGTGGGGGTGCGGACTACTTGCCGCGCCAGACCGGGGCGCGCTTTTCGGCGAAGGCCGTTGCGCCCTCACGGGCATCCTCCGAGTCCCGGATGGGGTCGGTCAACTCCCGCTGGCGCTGGAACATCTCCGTGGTGGACCAGTCCTGCGAGCCGCGCACCACGGCCTTGCTGGCGGCCACGGCCAGGGGGGCGTTGGCGACGATGGCGCGGGCCAGCTCGGTGGCGGTGTCCATGGCCTGGCCGTCGGCCACCAGGCGGTTGATCAGCCCGAAGTGCATGGCCCGCTCCGCCGGGAACATGTCCCCGGTCAGTGCCAGTTCCAGCGCAATTCGGTAGGGGAGCTGGCGGGGCAGGCGCAGCAGGCCGCCGGCCGCGGCGCACAGCCCGCGCTTCACTTCCGGCAGGCCGAACTTGGCGCCTTCGCCGGCCACGATCAGATCGCAGGCCAGGGCCAGCTCGTAGCCCCCGGCCAGGGCGTAACCTTCCACGGCGGCGATCAGCGGTTTGCGCGGCGGGTTCTCGGTGAGCCCGGCGAAGCCGCGGCCTTCCACCACGGGCACTTCACCCTGGACGAAGGCCTTCAGGTCCATGCCGGCGCAGAAGGTGCCGCCGGCACCGGTGAGGATGCCCACGCGCAGCGTGTCATCGGATTCCAGCGTATCGATGGCGGCGGCGATCTGCTCCGCCACGGCGCGGTTGACGGCATTCCGGGCCTTGGGCCGGTTGATGGTGATGAAGGCGATGCCGTCTTCTTTGGTGAAAATGACTTCGTCGCTCATGATCTCGGATCCTGTGGTCGGGTCATGGGGTGGCGGGTGCGCTGCCGGCGGGGCCTTGTTCAACCGGCCCGGGCCAGGTCCAGCAAAAACTTACGCAAAAGATGTTGCAAGCGTCAAGCAAGTTTGTTGTATTCTGACGCCATAAGATTAAGCCTACGCCGTCCGGGGTGATACGAAATCGTCTTTTCAGACGATGCCGCCGTGCCCGGAACTGAGGCATCACGAATGCAGGTGCGCGGGATCGCCGCCGGACACGACGCGAGGAGAACCGATGCAACTCACCCAGCCCTTGCACAAAAGCCTGGACCAATGCCCGGACAAGGTCGCCACCGTGTTCGGCAAGCGGCAGCAGAGCTGGCGACAACTGGTCACCCGGGTTTCCCGTCTGGCGGGGGCGTTGCAGCAGCTTGGTGTGGCGAAAGGCGACCGGGTGGCCATGCTGGGCATGAACTCCGACCGCTACCTGGAGTATCTCTACGGCGTCCTGTGGGGCGGTGCGGTGATCGCGCCGCTGAACGTCCGCTGGAGCGCCCTGGAAATCGCCTATGCGCTGGACGATTGCGACGCCCGGGTGCTGTTCGTGGATGACGCCTTCCGGCCTATGATCGACGCGCTGCGCAAGCACGCAAAGGCCCTGCAGACCATCGTGTACGTGGGGGAGTGCGAAGCGCCGCCGGGGACGCTGGCCTACGAGACGCTGTTGGCGGAGGCGGCGCCGGCGGACGATGCCCGTTGCGGCGGCGATGACCTGGCCGTGCTGCTCTACACCGGCGGCACCACCGGCAAGCCCAAGGGGGTGATGCTCAGCCACATCAACCTGCTGAGCAACATCCTCGGCAGCCTGCTGATGGTGCCCCGGGATGAATTGGCGGTGCCGGGCCTGCACGCGGCGCCGCCGTTCCACGTGGCCGGCCTGGGCCACATCCTCCAGTTCTCCTTGCGCCTGGGGACGCACGTGCTGCTGCCGTCCTTCGAGCCGGGAGCGGTGCTGGAAACCATCGAGCGTCACCGCGTGGCGGAAACCTTCCTCGTGCCCACCATGCTGCGCATGCTGCTGGATCATCCGGATTTCAGTAAGCGGGATCTCTCCAGCCTGCGGATGCTGCGTTATGGCGCCTCGCCCATGGATACGGCGCTGCTGGAACGGGCGCTGGGGGAACTGCCCGGGGTGCGTTTTGCCCAGGCCTACGGCATGACCGAACTCTCGCCCACCATCACCGTGCTCACGCCCCATTATCACACCGCCGAAGGCCGGGCCGCCGGCAAGCTAATGTCCGCCGGTGTGCCCGTGCCGCTGGCGGAGGTGCGGGTGGTGGACGGTAACGATGTGCCGCTGCCGCCGGGAAAGGTGGGGGAGATCGTCGCCCGGGGCCCCATGGTGATGAAGGGGTACTGGAACCAGCCCGGGCAGACCGCGGAGGCCCTGCGCAACGGCTGGATGCATACGGGCGATGCCGGCTACATCGACCAGGACGGCTTCCTGTTCGTTGTGGACCGGATAAAGGACATGATCGTCACCGGCGGCGAGAACGTGTACTCCGCCGAGGTGGAGGACGCCATCCTGCAGCTTCCCCAGGTGTCCCAGTGCGCCGTGATCGGTGTGCCCGACGAGAAATGGGGCGAGCGGGTCCACGCGGTGATCGTGCTCAAGCCGGGGGAGACCCTGGATCAGGACGCTCTGGTGGCCCATTGCCGCAGTCTCATCGCCGGCTTCAAGTGCCCCCGGAGCATGGAGTTGCGGGATGAACTGCCCATGTCCGGCGCCGGCAAGCTGCTGAAATTCAAGCTGCGGGAACCCTACTGGAAGGACCGGAACCGGCAGGTGGGCTGACCGGCCCGGAACCGCCGCCGCATGGTGTCGCCCACCCTGAATAATGGCATCGCGGCACTGTTGGCCTATGGCGGCTTGACCTGGGACGACGTTCAGAGGCTGGATGGAATACCCGCTGGACGTCCTGCAGGCGCACGAGCTGCCCGTCATTATGGAACGCTGGTAATCACCGGGAGTGATGAAAAGCCGGCCTTCGAATGATCCGGAGGCCGGCTTTCCCGATTCTCACACGTGGGTGATGGCGTGGCGGCGATCCGCCGTTTCCAGATGGGGGATGGCGTTGTAGCTGATCAGCCGCGGTCCCCTTCGCGTGGCGATGAACTCGCAGATCGCCGTGTTGCGGATCTGGAAATTCAGGTCAATGGCTGCGTGGCCGGACGTTCCCAGCACCTGGGTCATGGTTGAACCCATCACGCCGCCGGAGGTGGTGACCAGTACCGTATCCTCCCGACCGGCCCCTTCCAGGGCCGCCGCCAGCGCCTCCTGAATCCGCCGGTTGAACTGATCCCAGCTTTCCACCGCGTCCGGCAGCCCGCCGTCAATCCAGGTTTCGTAGGCGCGTCGAAACGTGCGCCAGTAATCCTTGTAGTCCGCCTGCTGGTGAAGGTGCTGATCCTGGTTGCCGGTGTAGGCGGCGTAGACGGATTCGCCGTCATACTCGTTCAGGCCGCCGTGGGTGACCAGCGGCAGGTCCGTCTGGCCCATGGTTTCCAGGATTTCCCGGGCGGTGTCCTGCTGTCGGGACAACTCCCCGGCAACCGCCCGGCTGAAGCGCACGCCCCGGTCCAGAAAATACTGGCCCAGCCAGCGGGATTGCTGCCGGCCCAGCTCGGAGAGGCGGTCATAGTCGGCCTCGCCGAAGGCGGCTTGCCCGTGTCGAACGATGAACAGTAGGCTCATGTAATTCCGATCCTGTTGCTTGTCCCAGGGCCGTCATGCTGTCATGGATCGGTGTGTCTGTCCGTTACTTCCGCGCCTGTTGCAGCGCCAGCCCGCCCAGGATCAGCACCAGGCCCACCAGGGTTGAGGGCAGAATCGGCTCGCCGGCGATCAGGTAGAGCAGCATCAGCGAGACCGGCGGCGACAGGAAGATCAGGTTGGACACCCGCGCCGTCCGGGAGGTGCGCAGCATGGCCTGCTGCCACAGCACAAAGGCCAGCCCCATCTCGAACAGCCCCACGTAGACCCCGGCGCCCAGGCTGCCCCAGCCGTGCCACTGGAATCCGGGGCCCAGCAGGATCAGCACCGTCAGCACGGGCACGGCCACGGTGAAATTCTGCCACTGGGCCACCACCGGCGGGCGCGGGTCCCGGGCCACCAGCAGCCAGTACAGGGCCCAGAGCAGGGTGGAGCCCAGTGCCAGGGCCACGCCGGTGCCGTCGGCGAACTGGACGTTCCACACCGCCCCCCGGGTGGCGATGGTCCAGACTCCCGCGTAGGCGATCAGACCCGCCGCCAGGTCCCGCAGTGTGAGCCGGTGCCCCAGGATGGGCACGGCGAGAAAGGCCATGGTCAGCGCCCAGGTGTAGTTCAGCGCCATGGCCTCCTGGCCGGGCAGCCGGTCATAGGCGGCGAACAGCACCAGATAATAGGCCACGGGATTCAGCAGGCCCGCCCAGAGGGCGGTGCGCCAGCCCCGGCGCAGCGCGGGCAGCAGTTCGCCGCGGGCCGCCGTCAAGGCGCCCATGAACAGCCAGGAAACCAGCGCCGCCAGCCAGATCAGCTCCAGTGGCGAGAGTTGCTCCAGGGCCAGCTTGAAGGCCGTGGCCACGGTGGACCACAGGCCCACGGCCCCGAGCCCGAACAGGATGGCGGTGCGGTCCCGGTGCATCAGCGTCTTGCCCACCGCCTGCTACGCTTTTCCGGATGGGGTCCGGGAGCGGACCCTGCCACCAAGAACGAAGAAAGGGGAGCCATTATGGACATGCCGATTCCCACACTCCTGACATTCGGTGCCTACCTGGTGCTGATGTTGCTGGTCGGTTTTGCAGCGTACAGGATGACCAGCGATCTGTCCGACTACGTGCTGGGCGGTCGGCGCCTGGGGCCGGGCGTCGCCGCCCTGAGCGCCGGCGCATCGGATATGAGTGGCTGGCTGCTGCTGGGCCTGCCCGGTGCCGTGTACGCCGCCGGCCTGGGTGAGTTATGGATCGGCGTCGGCCTGGTGGCGGGGGCTTTCCTCAACTGGGTGTTCGTGGCCGGCCGGCTGCGGCGCTTCACCGAACGGGCCAAGGATTCCCTCACCATTCCGGATTTCCTGGAGAACCGTTTCGGGGACACCAGCCGCATGCTGCGGGTGATCTCCGCCGTGGTGATCCTGATCTTTTTCACCCTGTATATCTCGGCCGGCCTGGTGGGCGGCGGGCTTCTGTTCCAGAGCTCCTTCGGAATGGAA
Organism: Ectothiorhodospiraceae bacterium; assembly: GCA_020831885.1. GTDB lineage: Bacteria > Pseudomonadota > Gammaproteobacteria > Nitrococcales > Aquisalimonadaceae > LSCE01. The sequence goes on along the minus strand of JAFIFU010000004.1, from coordinate 82,195 downwards.
TACCAGACCGCGCTGCTGGTGGGGGCTGTGGTGATCATCTCCTACACCTTCCTGGGCGGTTTCCTGGCGGTGAGCTGGACCGATTTCGTCCAGGGCATCCTCATGTTCCTGACCCTGTTGGTGGTGCCCATGTTCGTGGTGGTGCTGGTGGGCGGCTGGGGCGACGTGCAGACCGAGGTCCGGGCCCTGGATCCCGCCTACACCACGGTGCTGCAGGGGATGACCTTCCTTGGCATGATCTCCCTGCTGGCCTGGGGGTTGGGCTACTTCGGTCAGCCCCACATCCTGGCCCGGTTCATGGCTATCCGCTCCGAGCGGGACGTGCCCAGGGCGACGCTGATCGGCATGAGCTGGATGATCCTGGCGCTGGTCGGTGCCGTGGCCACCGGCTATCTGGGCATCGCCTATTTCGCCGACGCGCCCATCGAGGAGAGCGAGACGGTGCTCATCGAACTGATCCGGGCGCTGTTCAATCCCTGGGTGGCGGGTATCCTGATGGCGGCCATCCTGGCGGCCATCATGAGCACCATCGACTCCCAGTTGATCGTCTCCGCCAGTGCCCTGACCAACGATTTCTACAAGGGCTTCATCCGTTCCGACGCCTCCGATGCGGAGATGGTCTGGATCAGCCGTGGGGCGGTGATCGTCGTCTCGGTGGTGGCGCTGCTGTTGGCGCTGAATCCGGAAGCCGGGGTGCTGGAGCTTGTGGCCTACGCCTGGGGTGGCTTCGGCGCGGCCTTCGGTCCGGTGATCATTCTCTCGCTGTACTGGTCCCGGATGACCCGCAACGGGGCTCTGGCCGGCATGGTGGTGGGGGCGGTGACCGTGTTGGTGTGGAACCGGCTCTCCGGCGGGGTGTTCGATGTCTATGAGATTCTGCCCGGTTTCATTCTCGCCACCATCGCCATCGTGCTGGTCAGCGTGATCGATGGCAGCCCCTCGGAGGAGGCCAGCCGCCAGTTCGAAGCCTCCCGCCGGGCCTGAGGGGGCAACGGAGGGTTGTCGGAGATCCTTGCTCCGCAAGGCTTCCGACCTACGCAAACCACGGATCGTGCGCCTTTCCGCGCAGGAAGCGTAGGTCGGTGGCCGCCCGAAGGGCGGATCACCGACATAAGCCCCCGGGGATTTCCGATCCGCGCCATCAGCCCGCCTCATCGGCCCGGCTCATCCGCCTCATCGTCGCCCATGGCGAACAAGGAGGCGTTACCGCCCGCCGCCGTGGTGTTGATGGTGAGCACCCGCTCCGTGGCGAATCGGTGCAGGTAACGGGGCCCGCCCGCCTTCGGGCCGGTGCCGGACAGGCCCTCGCCGCCAAACGGCTGTACCCCCACCACCGCGCCGATCTGGTTCCGGTTCACATAACAGTTGCCCACCCGCACCCGGTGGGCGATGTGTTCTGCCGTGGCGTCGATGCGGGTATGTACACCCAGGGTCAGGCCGTAGCCGGCGGCGTTGATATCGTCCAGCACCCGTTCCAGTTCGTCCGCCCGGTAACGGACCACGTGCAGCACCGGGCCGAACACCTCCCGCTCCAGCTGCCGGATGCTGTCGATCTCGAAGGCGATGGGGGCGACGAAGGTGCCCTTGTCGCTATCCGGGCCCAGACTGGCCTCGGCGATCATGTGCTTCGCCTCACCGCGCATATGCGCGATATGGTCAAGGAGTATCCCGCGGGCTTCTTCGTCGATCACCGGGCCGATGTCCGTGGACAGCCAGGCGGGATCATCCACCACCAGTTCGTCCATGGCGCCGGCCAGCATGGCAAGGAAGTGATCCGCCATCTCTTCCTGCAGATACAGCACCCGCAGGGCGGAGCACCGCTGCCCGGCGCTCTGGAAGGCGGAGGCGATCACGTCCACCACCAATTGCTCCGGCAGAGCGGTGGAGTCCGCGATCATGGCGTTCTGGCCGCCCGTCTCGGCAATCAGGGGAATGATCGGTCCGCTGCGTTGCGCCAGGGTCTGGTTGATGTGCCGGGCCGTGTCCACGGAGCCGGTGAAGGCGACGCCGGCAATGCGTTCGTCCGCCACCAGCGCGGCGCCCACCTGGCCGTCACCGGGCACCAGGTGCAGCACATCCTCCGGGATTCCCGCCTGGTGCAGCAACTGCACCGCCCGATGCCCGATCAGGGTGGTCTGTTCGGCGGGTTTCGCCAGCACGGTGTTCCCGGCCGCCAGGGCTGCCGTCACCTGGCCGCAGAAGATGGCCAGCGGGAAATTCCAGGGGCTGATGCAGACGAAGGCGCCGCGCCCGGCCAGCCGTATCTGGTTCTTCTCACCGGTGGGGCCGGGCAGGGTTTCCGGTTCGGAGAAATCGGCACGGGCACGCAGGGCATAGTAGCGGCAGAAGTCCACGGCCTCCCGCACTTCCGCCACCGCATCCGCCAGCCCCTTGCCCGCCTCCCGCACGCACAGGGCCATCAGTTCCGCCATGTTCCGCTCCATGAGCGCGGCCATCCGCTCCAGGCAGCGGGCGCGGTCCTCCACCGGGCTTGCCGCCCAGCGCTCCGCCGCCCCCGCGGCCGCTTCCACCGCCTGAGCGGCCTGTGGCGGCGTGGCCCAGACGGCCGTGCCCACCTGGCGCTCCCGCTTGGCGGGGTCCGTAACCGGACGGGCATCACCGTCCAGGGCTTCGCCGTTCACCAGCGGCGCCGCGCTCCAACCCCGTTCCGCGCTCCGGACCATGCCGTCACGCAGCTCCTCCAGTGTGGGCACGTCGGTCAGGTCCACCCCCCGGGAGTTGCGCCTGGCGCTGCCGTAGAGGTCAGCGGGCAGGGGGATGCGCGGGTGGCGGATGGCCTTTCCCAGGGTGCGGAACTGCTCCACCGGATCCGCCACCATTTCGCTGATGGGCAGCTTCTCGTCCTGGATGCGGTTGACGAAGGAGCTGTTGGCGCCGTTCTCCAGCAGACGCCGCACCAGATAGGGCAGCAGTTCCTCGTGGCTGCCCACCGGGGCGTAGATACGGCAGGGTATGCCGTCCTGCCGCACCAGATCGGCGTACAGTGCCTCCCCCATGCCGTGCAGTCGCTGGAACTCGAACTCCCGGCCCCGGGCCATTTCCAGCACCCAGGCCACGGAATGGGCGTTGTGGGTGGCGAACTGGGGGTAGATGCAGTCCTGGGCCTCCAGCAGCTTGCGTGCGCAGGCCAGGTAGGCGATGTCGGTATTCAGCTTGCGGGTGAACACCGGGTAGTCGGCATGGCCGGCTTCCTGGGCGTGCTTGATCTCGGAGTCCCAGTAGGCGCCCTTCACCAGGCGCACCATCAGGCGCCGTTCATGGCGCCGGGCTATGTCCACCAGCCAGTCGATCAACCCATGGCAGCGTTTCTGGTAGGCCTGGATCGCCAGCCCGAACCCGTTCCAGCCCTTCAGTTTCGGGTCTGCGGACACGGCCTCGATGATGTCCAGCGACACATCCAGGCGATCCGCCTCTTCCGCGTCCACGCACAGGGAGATCCCCGCTTCCCGGGCCTCCACCGCCAGTGCGGTGAGCCGCTCCGTGACCACGGGCAACATGCGTTCCCGCTGGGCGAATTCGTAGCGCGGATGCAGGGCCGAGAGTTTCACCGAGATGCCGGGCGAGGCGTGAACACTCCTGTCGCCGCTGGCCTTGCCGATGGCGCGGATGGCCTGGCGGTAGGCGTTCAGGTAGCGGTCCGCATCCGCCATGGTGCGGGCGGCTTCCCCCAGCATGTCGAAGGAGTGGGTGAAACCGGCCTTCTCGTCCTCCCGGGCCCGTTTCAGCGCCTCCCCGATGGTGCGCCCCATGACGAACTGCCGGCCCATGATGCGCATGGCCTGCCGGGCCGCCTGGCGGATCACCGGTCCGCCGCTGCGCTGGACCATGCGCCGCATGAGGTCGCCGAGATCCCGGCCGCTGCGCTCCTTGAAGCGCACCACGCGGCCGGTGAGCATCAGCCCCCAGGTGGACGCATTCACGAACGGCGAGCTGCTGTGACCCAGGTGGGATTCCCAGTCGCCACTGGCGATCTTGTCGGCGATCAGGCGGTCCGCGGTCTCCGCGTCCGGCACCCGCATCAGCGCCTCCGCCAGGCACATGAGCACGATGCCCTCCTTGCTGGAGAGATCGTACTCGTGCAGCAGGGCATCCACCCCGCCCTGGGAGACCCGTTGCTTTCGCACCGCCTTTACCAGCCCGGTGGCCCGCCGCTCGATGCGTTTGCGCTGTTCCTCCTCGGTTTCCGCCGCTGCGGCGAGTTGCTGCATCAGTTCGGCCTCGTCCATATGGTAGGCCTTGCGAAGCGTCTGACGGAGCGGGGTCGGGGTGTCCTGGGAATTGATGATCACGGCCTGCCTCCTGCGTGCATACTTCAGCGCTTTCCAAGAGCGTAGTGCACGGCGTCTCCGGCTGCGGGCGTGAACGCGTTATCATGGGGGTTTCCGTGGTGGACCTGGTGCCGCAGCCGATCCCGTGACAACCGCAAGCCATACCATTCCCATCGTGCAGGTCCGCAGCATTCTCCAGGGAGCTGTCCACCAGGGGCATGCACCGGAGCCGTTGCTGCGCCGCGCGGGCATTTCGCCGGGCTTGCTGGACTCGGGCCGTTCCCGGGTGTCCCATCATCAGTACGCCCGGCTCGTCCGGGTGCTGCGGCGGGTGACCCGGGACGAGCTCTGGGGCCTGTGCCAGCGGCCGCTGCCCCTGGGCTCCTTCGCCCTGGGCACGGAACTGATGGTGCGCAGCCAGACCCTGGGGGAGGCGCTCCGCACCGGTTTTCACTTTTATCATCTGTTGCTGGATGACTTCGTCATGCGGCTGGTGCATCAGGGGGATACGGCGCATGTCCGCCTGCTGGACCGCCGGCCGATCAACCCGCGGCGTGACTATGCCAAGCGGACCGCGCTGTTTTTCACCTTCGGTCTGGCGAGCTGGCTGGTGGAGCGCCGGTTGCCGGTGAACCGGGTACGGATCAGCGCGCCGGAGCCGTCCGAGTACACGGAGACCTCCCGCCTGTTCCAGGCACCGGTGGAGTATGGCGCTCCCCACACCGGTCTGAGCTTCGACGCCGTGTGGCTGTACCACCCGGTGCGGCAGGATCGGGAGAGCCTGGCGCGATTCCTGCGCCGCGCGCCCACCAATCTGCTGGTGAAGTACCGGGACGAGGGCAGGATCACCGAGCGTATCCGGCGCTATCTGCGCCGCCATCTTGCCGGCCGGCTGCCGTCCCTGGAGGAGGTGGCGGAGGATTTGCGCATGACGCCCCAGACCCTGCGCCGCCGGTTGCGGGAAGAGGGGGAAGGCTACCAGACGATCAAGGACGAGGTGCGGCGGGATGCGGCGGTGGATCTGCTGGCGCGGCCGGATCTGTCACTGATGGAGATCGCGAACCGTACCGGGTTCTCCGAGCCCAGCACCTTCCACCGGGCGTTCAAGAAGTGGACCGGCCTGGCCCCGGGAGAGTACCGGCAGACGGTGCTGGAATCCGCCGGGCCTGGGTGATGCCGCGGGGCGGCGGCCCCGCGGCAGGGTTCCGGGCGCAAGGGCTCAGATGGGATCCCAGGTGAACACGTCACCGGAGCGCTCCAGTTCGTGGAAGCTCCCCTTGAGGGCCGGCATGGCGTGTTCGGCGATGCTTTCCGGGGTCCAGCCTTCGCCCCGGTGGACGGAGCGCACGGGCCGCGGCTGGCTCACCAGGAAGATCTCGTTGTTGCGCACGGCGAAGATCTGCGCGTTCACATCCGCCGCCCGGTCGCTGGCCAGGTACACGGCCATGGGCGCCACCTTGGCCGGCGTCATCTGCTGCAGTTTCTTCACCCGGGCCTCTTCCTCCGGGGTGGTGGTGGGGATGGAACTGATCATCCGGCTCCAGGCAAAGGGCGCGATGCAGTTGGAGCGCACACCGAAGCGCTGCATGTCCAGGGCGATGGACTTGGACAGGGCCACCAACCCCAGCTTGGCGGCGGAGTAGTTGGCTTGGCCGAAGTTGCCGATCAGGCCGGAGGTGGAGGTCATGTGCACGAAGGCGCCGGAGCCCTGGTCCTTGAAATGGGGCGCGGCGGCACGGCTGACGTAGTAACTGCCGTACAGATGCACTTTCACCACGGCATCCCACTCCGGTTCGCTCATCTTGTGGAAGAAGCGGTCCCGCAGGATGCCGGCGTTGTTCACCACGGCATCGATGCGGCCGAAGTGATCCAGCGCGGCTTCCACGATTTTCCGGGCATTGGGCGCCTCGGCCACGCTGTCGGTATTGGCCACGGCCTCGCCGCCCGCCGCCTTGATCTCGTCCACCACTTTCTGTGCCGGGCCCACATCCTCGCCTTCTCCGGACAGGCTGGCGCCGATATCGTTGACCACCACGCGGGCGCCGTTCCCGGCCATCTGCAGGGCGATGTCGCGTCCGATGCCGCCGCCGGCGCCGGTCACGATCACCACCTTGCCCTCCATCATCCGCTGGTTGCTCATGCGTTGAACCTCTGTTGTCATTAACGTGCCTGTGTCAGTTCGTCAGCAGCCCGGATACCGGTTTCAGCCCGCGCAGACCCCATACCGTGTCGATCAGCGTCTGCATTTCCTCCGGGGTCGCGCCGCCGCTGAAGGCGGCCAGGCGCCGAGCCTTGTCCTCCAGTTCCGGCCGGCTCAGGGTGTTGCCGGGGTCGCCCTTGGGCTCGTCCACCCGGGCCTGGAGTCTGCGGCCGTCCGTGGTCACCAGGCTGACCTTGCCGATCCAGCGCTGCGGGTAGGCGGAATCCACTTCCTCGTCCAGCTCCATGCGCACCTTGTCGCGGAAAGCGGCGGTCTCCGGTGCCAGGAAGTGCTGCTCGAATTCCTGTACGCCGGCGCGGCGGTGAACGGCGATCAGGCCCAGTGTGGTGCCCATGGAGAATTTGCCCTGGTGCACCGTGGTGGGCACCACCACCGGCCCCAGCACGTCGATGGCGGCCTGGTGGACGTGGGCGGTGACCCGGGTGATGTCATCCGGGCTCAGATCGTGCTCCTCCACCAGCTTCAGCAGCGCATCCGCCGCCGGATGGGTATGCCGGCAGGAGGCGTGGAACTTGAATGAGGTCTCCGCCGTGGCCCAGCGGCTGCCCAGGCGGTCGGTGAGCCGTGCCGGATCCGCATCGGAGGACATGCCCGCGGCCATGCCCTGGGGGCCCTCCAGAATGTGGCTTGCGCCGGTGAAACCGTCCTGGGCCAGGTAGGCGGCGGTGAGGCCGTCCGCCGCCGCCTTGCCGGTATGCAGTTGCTTGGAATCGGCGCCGTCCCGCAGGAATTCCCAGAGCCCGGCGGCCTGGGTGCCGGCGGAACCCACGGCGTGCAGCATCTGCTCCGGGGTGAGGTTCAGCAGCCGGCCCACGGCCACGGCGGCCGCCACGGTGCCCGCGGTGCCCGTGGTGTGGAACACCCGGTAATGGGAGCGGCCCAGGAACTCACCGACACGGATGCCGGCCTCGTAACCCGCCACCGCGGCCACCAGCAGCTCGTCGCCGCTGCGGCCCAGGGTCTGGGCCACGGCCAGCGCCGGCGGGAACACCACGGCGGCGGGATGGAACACCGAGCCGTTGTGTACATCGTCCTGTTCCGCGAAATGGGAGGCGGCGCCGTTGACCAGGGCGGCGAACAGCGGCGAGGTGCGGCGGCGGCTGATCAACACCTCCGCTTCGCCCCCGGCCGGCCCCATGGTCCGGGCGTAGCGCTCGATGATCTCCACCGGGCGGGCGCCCTTGCCGGCCAGGGCGGAGCCCAGCCAGTCCAGGAACAGATCCTCCGCCCGGTCCAGCACCGGACCGGGGATCTGCTCCAAGGTCAGTTCCGCCGCAAAGCGGGCCAGATCCCTGCTCGGGTGTTCGCTCATGTTGGATCTCCTCCCCCGGGGCGCCGTCAGACGACGCCGTCCTGGTGCAAGCTGTGGATTGCGTCGTCGGCGAAGCCCAGCTCCCGCAGCACGGTGTCCGTGTGCTGGCCCAGATCCGGCACGGCGTCCATGCGCGCGTCGAAGGCGGCGGGGGCGCCCGGCGGCAGCAGGGCGGGTACCTGGCCTGCCGGGGTGTCGATCTCCACCCAGCGGCTGCGCGCCTGGAGCTGGGCGTGGTTCCAGACATCCGGAATGGTGTTCACATTGGCGTTGGCGATCTGCGCCGCGTCGAGCCGTTCCAGGACCTGCTCCGCACCGAGTCCCGAGAACACCTGGCAGATGACGCCACGCAGCTCGTGCCGGTTCGCCACCCGCGCCGCGTTGGAGCCGAAGCGTTCGTCCCCGGCCAACTCCGGGCGCTGCAGGACCCGCTCGCAGAAGGCCTTCCACTCCCGTTCGTTCTGGATACCCAGCATCACGGAGCGCTGGTCGCCGGTGGGGAAGGGGCCGTAGGGGTAGATGGTGGCGTGGGCGGCGCCGGTGCGCGGCGGCGGCGGGGCGCCGTCAAAGGCGTAATACAGCGGATAGCCCATCCACTCCACCATGGATTCCAGCATGGAGATCTCGATGTGGCTGCCCTTGCCGGTCTGCCCGCGCTGGAGCAGGGCCGCCAGGATATTGCTGAATGCGTACATGCCGGCGGAGATGTCGGCGATGGAGCAGCCGGCCTTGGACGGTTCGTCCTCGGTGCCGGTGATGGACAGGAAACCGGATTCGCTCTGGATGAGCAGATCGTAGGCCTTCTTGTCCCGGTAGGGGCCGTCCTGGCCGTAGCCGGAGATGTCGCACACGATCAGGCCCGGGTGGCTCTCCTTCAGGGCATCGTAGGACAGGCCCAGGCGCGCGGCGGCCCCCGGCGCCAGGTTCTGCACCAGCACATCGGCCTGGTCCAGCAGGCGCTGGAGCACGTCCCCGCCCCGGGGGTGTTTCACATCCAGGGTGACGCTTTCCTTGGAGCGGTTGGTCCAGACGAAGTGCGAGGCCAGGCCGCGCACCCGCTGATCATAGTTGCGGGCGAAATCACCCACGCCCGGCCGCTCGATCTTGATCACCCGGGCGCCGAGATCCGCCAGTTGGCGGGTGCAGAACGGGGCTGCAATGGCGTGTTCCAGGGTGATGACGGTGACGCCGTCCAGTGGTCGCATGACGCCTCCTCAGAAGGACCGTGGCAGGCCCAGCACGTGCTCGGCCACGTAGGAGAGAATCAGGTTGGTGGAGATCGGCGCCACCTGGTAGAGGCGGGTTTCGCGGAACTTGCGCTCCACATCGTACTCGTGGGCGAAGCCGAATCCGCCATGGTACTGCAGGCAGACGTTGGCCGCCTCCCAGGAGGCATCCGCCGCCAGCAGCTTGGCCATGTTGGCCTCGGCGCCGCAGGGCTGGTGGGCGTCGTACAGCTCACAGGCGCGGAAGCGCATGAGGTTGGCGGCCTCGGAGTTCACGTAGCTGCGCGCGATGGGGAACTGCACGCCCTGGTTCTGGGCGATGGGCCGGCCGAACACCACGCGGTTGCTGGAGTAATCCACCACCTTGTTCAGGAACCACCAGGCGTCACCGATGCATTCGGCGGCAATCAGCGTGCGCTCGGCGTTGAGCCCGTCCAGGATGTACTTGAAGCCCTTGCCTTCCTCGCCGATCCGGTTTTCCTCGGGGATCTCCAGTTCATCGAAGAACAGCTCGTTGGTCTCATGGTTGACCATGTTCTTGATGGGCTTCACGGTCATGCCGTTGCCGATGGCCTGGTGCAGATCCACCAGGAAAATGGACATGCCCTCGGACTTGCGCTTCACCTCGGCCAGCGGGGTGGTGCGGGCCAGCAGGATCATCAGGTCGGAATGCTGGATGCGGGAGATCCACACCTTCTGGCCGTTCACCACGTAACGGTCACCCTTTTTCACGGCCACGGTCTTGATTTTGGTGGTGTCGGTGCCGGTGGTGGGTTCGGTCACGCCCATGGACTGCAGGCGCAGCTCGCCGCTGGCGATCTTCGGCAGGTATTGCCGTTTCTGTTCATCCGAGCCGTGCCGCAGGAGCGTGCCCATGTTGTACATCTGGCCGTGGCAGTGGCCGGCGTTGCCACCGTTGCGGTTGATCTCTTCCATGATCACCGAGGCTTCCGCCAGGCCCAGGCCCGAGCCGCCGAACTCCTGCGGGATCATGGCCGCCAGCCAGCCGGCCTCGGTCAGGCTGTCGATGAACTCCTCCGGAAAGCCGCTGCCTTCGTCCACGCGGCGGTGGTATTCGTCCGGGAATTGCTTGCACAGGTCGCGCAGCGCGTCGCGCAGTTCCTGGTACTGATCGGGTTTGGGCTGCATCAATCAAATCCTCCGTCGGCGCCGCCGGTGGCCGGCGCGGTGTGGGGGTTATCGCGCCAGGGTGACATCCACCTGCATGGTCACGGCGTGGTGCTCGTCCAGACTCCAGAGTGTGGCCCGGCTGCCGTCTTCTGACAGGCAACCCTGCAGGCGGAACGGGCGGTTGTGGAACAGCGGCCGCAGGGCGCGCATGCTCAGGCCCTGGATGCGGGCATCCGGGTGCTCCTGGCGCAGCGTCTCCACCAGCAGGGTCAGCACCAGGGGGCCGTGTACCACCAGCCCCGGGTAGCCCTCCACCTCTGTGGCATAGGGGTGGTCGTAATGGATGCGGTGACCGTTGAAGGTGAGCGCGGAGTACCGGAACAGGAGCACGGGGCCGGCGCTTGTCCCGTGGGACCACTGGGGCTCCGCCGGGGCGGGAACCGGCGGAACCGGTTTCGCGCCGGGCCTCGGCTCCTCCCGGTACACCAGGTCCTGTTCCTCGGTGATGGCCAGCCCCTGGGGGCCGTGGATTTCATGCACCACGGTGACTATCACCAGTGCGCCGCTGCGGCCCTCCTTGCTCACCACGTCGGCGATGCGGGAGGTGCAGCGCACCGGGTCCTCCAGATGCAGCGGCTGGTGGAAACGGGCCCGGGTGCCGGCCCACATGCGGCGGGGTAGCGGCACCGGCGGCAGGAAACCGCCCTTGGCGGGGTGTCCGTCGTCCCCCAGTTCCGCGGTGGGCGCGGTGGGCAGGAAATAGAGCCAGTGCCACAGCGGCGGCAGTGCCCCGCGTTTTTCCAGGGGCATCAGGTCCAGGGTGGCGGCCATGGCCTTTGCCGGCACCGGTGTCAGTGTGTCGTGCAGTTCCCGGGTGCGGCCGATCCAGTCCTGCAGGCGGGCATCGGTTTGGCTCATGTCACTCACATCCCGTCTGATGGGTCGTTTCGTCCTGTGCCGGTTCGGCAAGCCCGGCGGCGGCCAGCGTGCGCTGCGCCTGCTTGGCCACGGCGCCGTCGATCATCAGCTCGCCGTGGCGAATGGCGCCCTTGCCCTGGCGCAGGCCCTCCCGGTACACGCGGATGATCTCCCGGGCCCGTGCCACGTCCGCGTCGGAGGGGCGGAAGAGCTGCCGCAGCGCGGTGATCTGTTTCGGGTGGATGGCCAGTTTGCCGCTGAAGCCCAGGGCCCGGGCCAGCAGTGCGTCCTCTGCCAGGGCGGTCTGGTCCTCCAGGTCGATGGCGGGGCCGTCCAGCACATGTTCCAGCCCGGCGGCCCGGGCGGCGTTCACCAGCCGTCCGCGGGCGAATTGCAGTGCGTCGCGGCTGTGGGCGGCGTGGATGTCCGCCAGGTAGTCCACGCAGCCGAAGGCCACACCGTCCACGCCGCCCACCGAGGCAATGGCGAAGGCCTGCTCCACGCCCAGCGCGGATTCGATCAGCGGAATGCAACGCAGACCCTGCGCGGCAACCTGCGCGGCGGTGTCCGGGTGTTCCGTTTTCGCCACCATGACCGCCCCCGGGCGGATCCGTGCCACCGCGTCCAGGTCCAGGGCATGGTCTTCCGTGGCCGGCGGGTTGATGCGGATCACGACGCGTTCCGGAGAACCCAGGGCCTGTAATGCCTCCGCGGTGCTGTTACGGGCCGTGCCCTTGTGTTCCGGGGCAACGGCGTCCTCCCAGTCCACGATGACGCGGTCCGCATCGGTGCCGAACGCCTTGCGGATCCGGTGAGGCTGGTTGCCGGGGACGAATAGCCAGGTCTGCACGCCGAGTCTCCTTCGCTTGTCTGCTGCCTGCCCGGCCGTCCGGTGCCAGGGGGCTTATCTGAGTTTCCTGCCCTTGCGGGAGACGTAGTCCTTCAATGCCTCGCCGGCAGCCGCGATGTGCTGCTTCATGGCCTCGGCCGCGGCCCCGGCATCGCGCCGGCGCAGGGCATTGATGATGGCGCGGTGTTCCTCGTTGGACTGCTCCAGCCGCTCGGTGATGGCGATGGGCGTCAGCGGCGGCATGCCCTGCCACAGGCCATGGATCATCCGGTTGAGTCGCGGCTGGTCGGCGATGTCGTAAAGCTGGCGGTGAAACTGCTGGTTGAGCGCCACGTACTCCTCGTCATCGCCGCGGGCCGCCGCTTCCTCCAGTTCCTCCTGCAGCCGCTCCAGCTCGGCCAGCTCGTTGTCCTTGATCTGTTCCACGGCCTTGGCCACCGCATGGGATTCCAGCAGCACCCGCAGGGCGTAGATTTCCTCCACATCCTCGATTCCGCAGTGGCTCACGGTGCAGACGCCGCGTTCGTCAGCGTCCACCAGGCCATCGGCCACCAGGCGCTTGAGCGCATCGCGCACCGGGATGCGGCTGGTGCCGAAACGCCGGGCCAGGTCTTCGTGGACCAACCGTTCACCGCCCTCCAGTTCGCCCTTGAGTATCGCTTCGCGCATGCGCTGGTAGACTTCTTCTTCCACCGACCGCCGGCGCACAGGCGTGAAACTGGACACTTTCGCCATTCCGTTTTCCCTCCTGGTGCGGGTTTTTCACGACTTTGGCGAGCGTATCAGAAATCTACATCGTTGACCGTATACAGTCAACGGAATATAGTTCCAGCACACGCTGATAGAGCGTGTCGGACGCGCCTGCGTGGCAGGCGCTCAACCCATTCAGGAGGACAAGGCGCAGATGGCCTGGACCACCGAGGACGAAATCCGATGGACGCAGGGCAACCCTTTCCGGCGGTACCTTGGCCTGGAAGTGGAGTGGGTGGCCGATGACGGTCGCGCCGAACTGTCCATGCCGGTGACCGAGAATCTGCTGCAGGCCTACGGCATGGTCCATGGCGGTATTTACTGTGTCCTGATCGACACGGTGCTGGGGACCGGTGTGCGTGCCGCCTACCAGCAGGACGTGGGGCCGTTGACCGTGGACCTGAATGTGAGCTTTCTGCGGCCCACCGGACTGGGCCGTATCCTGACCCGTTGCGAGATGATCAAGACCGGCCGCAGGGTGGCGGTGGGCACGGCCGACGTGTTCGACGCCGAAGGCCGGCGTCTGGCAACGGGGCGCGGTTCCTTTCTGATGGGGGCCGAGATCCGGAAGTAGGACGCCATTCGCCACACAGGGGACATGCCCATGCCACGCCAGAACAAACCGATCCGCTCCGACATCGCCTGGAGCACCCGGGACCGCATCGAAGTGCGCGGCAAGGATCTGCCCAACGAGATCCTGGGACACATGAACCTGGGGGATCTGGCCTATCTGCAGCTCACCGGTCAGACCCCGACCCCGGAGCAGTCCCGGGTGTTCAACGCCATCATCATCACCCTGGTGGAGCACGGGATCACCCCCTCCGCCCTGGCGGCGCGCATTACCTACGCCGGTGCGCCGGAATCGCTGCAGGCGGCGGTGGCGGCGGGTCTGTGCGGTCTGGGTACGGTGTTCGTGGGCAGTATGGAAGGGGCGTCCAAAATGCTCTACGAGGCGCTGCCCGATCCAGCGGCCGATGCCGACCTGGATGCCCTGGCCGCTGACGTGGTGGCCGACTTCCGCGCCCGCGGTCAGATCATTCCGGGGCTCGGCCATCCGCTGCACAAACCGGTGGATCCGCGCACGCCGCGGTTATTCGAGATCGCGGCCGAGAACGGCATGTCCGGCCCCTATGTGGACCTGATGCTGCGCATCGCGGCCGAGGCGGAACGGGTGTCCGGCAAGCAGTTGCCGATCAACGCCACCGGCGCCATCGGCGCCATCTGCTGTGAATTCGGCTTCCCGTGGAAGATCGTGCGCGGCTTCGGGGTGATGGCCCGGGCCATCGGGCTCGTGGGGCATATTCTGGAGGAGTCGGAAAACCCCATGGGCGTGGAGATCTGGCAGCGCGTGGAAGACGAGGCCACCGCCCATATCCGGCCGGAGTAGTGCTTCCGGTGATGCGCCGCACAGTGCGGGAACGGCCCGGAGTGTTACCGTATGGGCCGGCTGGGGGCGGTGTCGGGAACGCCTGCCCCCGGCGTCTGTCGATGGCAGCAAGCCAAAGTAAAACCACCGGGAACCCCAATGATCACTCTCGGCCTCATTGCCACCATTGTCGTGATCTCCGTGGTGGCCTGGCAGCAGCCACGACTGCTGGATGCGCTGATCTACTGGCCGCCCGCGGTAGCCCGCGGCGAATGGTGGCGCCTGCTCAGCCATGGCTTCATTCATGCGGACGGCACCCATCTGCTGTTCAACATGGTGACGCTGTACTTTTTCGGCACGGTCATGGAGCGGGTGCTGGTGCCCCACATCGGCGTCATCGGCTTCCTGTTGTTTTTCCTGGGGGGCGTCCTGCTCGCCATGCTGCCCACCCATTTCCGCCACCGGCGGGATCCCCGTTACCGCAGCCTGGGCGCCTCGGGAGCGGTGTCGGCAGTGCTGTTCGCCTACATCCTGCTGCAACCCTGGTCGTTGTTGTTCGTGTTCTTCGTCCCGGTGCCGGCCATCATCTTCGCCGCCTGCTATATCGGATACTCGGTCTGGGCGCAGCGGCAGGGCACCGACAACATCAACCATAGCGCCCACCTGTGGGGCGGTGCCTGGGGGGTGCTGTTCATGCTGTGGCTGGAGCCGGGCCTGCTGCCGCGTTTCTTCGCCGAGTTGCTGGCGCCGCTTGGCTGACCGGGCGCCTCAGTCCGGTATCGCCGGCAGGGAGCGCCGCCGGTCGCGGTCCGTCGTGGGGGGCAACCCAGCCCGCCCGTGTTCCCGCCGGGTACTCTTGGCCTGAAATCAGGTTATGCTATATTGTTCCAGAATCGCCAAGCGGAGTGCCGCATGATGTGGCATACCGTTGCGAAAGGGAGTCCGGCCAAGCAGATGTGAGGCCCGTGGCCAGTGCTTGTCGGCGTGGGAGCGGCCAGCTTTTTTCCATATGACCCGCCGCCTGCAGTGGGGAGGTGTTTCACCACCATCCCGGACTGGGGCCCCACGCATTATCAGTCAAGGCTTACTGGCTTCGACCGCGATGCCGCCGGGACTCTTGGCTATACCCATGGAAAGTAACGCTACGGCATATGAGTCCTCACGGAAGACGGCGTGATACCGGAGCGCTCCGACCATCAGGGCGGGTATGGTTATCGGTGCTCGTCGTTCTCGCGCTGCTGGTTCCCGCTTACCCTTGTGTTTTCGTCCCCCAAAGTGAGTCCCTTTTCGCCCTGACCGGCCCGACCTGCGCCGGATCTGCCGGGCAGATTCAGACAACCGGCTTCCACGTTGTCACAGATGAATCCCGTGAGTTGAGCGATTCATTCGAGCGCTGCCCCGGCTGTGTCTCCGTGATCGGCAACGTCACCGCGCCGGCTCCCGCCATCGGAACGCCGGCCACGCACACGGTGTTTGAGGTCTGGTCATTCATCCCCGCTTCCATCTCCAACGATTACCCGCCCGGCCGTCCAAGGGACCCTCCCGGCATTCTCCAGGCAGTCTGATCAGCGATCCGTTTTTTCGATAGCCACGGCGCGTCGTGCGGTTCTGCCGCAGAACGTGGCGGGTTGCCATTGGCGTGTGTCGGTGTCGGCCAAGAGCGCGGTGCCGATGCGTTGTTGTCAGGAGAAATTCACGATGTCTTCTCGAGGTTGCGGACTAGGAAGCTGTCTGTGTGCTGTGGGGCTGTGCGGTTTTCTGGGAGCTGCGGATGCAGACACGGACGAACTCCCCCCATTGGTTGTCACCGCTGCAGGACGTGAACAACCCATTGTTGATGTCATCGCCCCGGTCCAGGTGATCGAGCGCAGCGTCATCGAACGTTACCCCGGCGCCTCCGCCGCAGAAGTGCTCAGGTATGCGACCGGCACCGCGGTTTCCTCGACTGGAAGCTCGGAATCGGTCCGGCTGCGCGGGTTCGGGTCGAATCAGACGCTGGTGCTGGTCGATGGTCAGCGGCGGGCGAGCCGTTTCGGGGGACAGAACATCGCCAACATCCCGGTCAGCGAGATCGAACGTATCGAGATCATTCGCGGGCCCATGTCGGCGCTCTACGGCGCCGATGCCTTGGGCGGTGTGGTCAATATCATCACGCGGCGCGCCGCCAGATCCGGCGAGGTGGAGGTGCGCGGTGTGGCAGGGGTCGCCGATGGTGGCGGTCGGGATACCGCGATTGCATCAGCCGCCATCGGTACCGTGACCGAGCGCAGTGATCACCGGATAAACGTCGAGTATCGGGACAGGGCGGCCCTGCCGGACGATGAAACGCCCGCGGACGCCCTGAATGCGCACCAGTTGCTCGCTCTTGGCTATCGCGGCGGATTCGCCCTGCCCCGGGGCCACTGGCTCGATCTCAATCTGGAGTATCAGGATCAGGACGACGAGGGTACCCGGTATTCCGCCCCGAGAGGGCCGGTACCGGGCCGCACCTATCAGGGGCTGGAACAGGAAGAGCGCTATTTCGTCGGTGGCCGTCTCGGTGGTTCCTTGGGAGCACAGACGGACTACAGCCTGGCATTGGGCTACTCCGACACCAGCGGATCCTCGCGGCGACAGCCTGACCTCACCGAAACCACCGATTTCAAGCTGTATCAGCTTGACGCCTTGATTCACCACCAGGTCGAAGCGCATGTGCTGACGTTTGGCGCGGGGGCGCTGCGGGAGGAGATTGACATCAACATCAACACGGAGGAGGCCCGCAGGACCAACCGCTATCTGATGCTGCAGAAGGAATGGCGGGCCAGTCGCACCGTGAACATGATCGTGGGGGTTCGACATGACCACTACAACGATTTCGGTTCCACAACGAATCCTCGTCTGGGTGCGACCTGGCAGACAGGTGACTGGCAAGTCCGTGGCAACGTCGGTACGGGCTTCAGAGCACCTTCCGGCCTGGAGCAGTTCACTGCGTTCCAGCGCGGAACTTCACTGATTACCGGCAATGAGGATCTGGAGCCGGAGCGAGCACGGATGGTGGACGCCGGTGTGCGTTGGCAGGGCGCCCGCAGCGCTGTGGATGTGGGCGTGTTCGAGAGCAGGGTTCGCGATCTCATTACCACGCAAGCCACCGGCGAGGTCCGTGACGGACTGAACGTGCTGCAATACAGCAACGTCGACCGCGCCACCCTTCGCGGACTTGAAGCGGTGGCCCGGCACCGGTTTGCGCCCTGGTTCAGCGTCGAGGCGCGTTACGACTATCTGGACGCCCGGGATGGTGACAGCGGCGATCGGCTGACTGGGAGGACCCGTCATTCCGGTTCCTTTGCCACTGTCGCCCATGGTTCCGATTGGCGTACCGAGTTGCGCGTGCTGAGGCTGCATGGGTTCTACAACACCGAGGGTCCGGGCAGCGAGCCGGTTTCCAGCAACTACATCCGTCTCGATCTTTTCGGAGAGTGGCGCCCCGGGCCGCACTGGAGTCTGTTTGCCGGCATCGACAACCTGCTTGACCGCGCGGATCCGGATACAGCGGCCCGCTCCATC
The DNA here is from genome assembly GCA_020831885.1 of Ectothiorhodospiraceae bacterium. GTDB lineage: Bacteria > Pseudomonadota > Gammaproteobacteria > Nitrococcales > Aquisalimonadaceae > LSCE01. Next base: position 64,589 of record JAFIFU010000004.1, on the reverse strand, counting down.
ACGACAGACCCGGGTGGTCGCTACTACTGGGCCGGCATGCGCTGGACCCGGTAACGGAGGAATCGCTCGTGAGAACGCAAACCACAATTCCCCTTTCAGACCCGGATGCAATTCTGGCGGCCTGGAGAACGCTGGCCGCCTCAGCGGAGCACCTGCATCAACCCCAGGTCTCTGCCCGTCTCGGCGTGCCGGAAGCCAGCCTCGTCGCCGCGCGCTGCGGGGATGGCGCTACCCGCTTGAGTGGCCCGGTTCGGGAAATTCTTGTTGATGCCGCGGGACTGGGCAAGTTGCTGATTGCCGTGCCCCACCATGCCGGGGTGGCGTTGGCCATCGCAAAGGATCTGCACTGCCAGTGCAAGGGGGACTGGCTGGAGTTGTCTGCTGCTGAGGTGGGTTTCCGGGTGCGGATGGCTGCGGTGGATTCCCTGTATACCTTGATTGACCCCATGGGTCCGCATGGCCGGGAGCGCCACTTGCAGTTGTACGACGCCGAAGGCAACGGGATCTGCAAGTTGCTGGTGCTCTACAAGCGCCATGAAGCCGGGCTCCGGGCGCTTGCCGAACGTTGGCGTGCGCGGGATCAGCAGCGGATATGGCGACCGACGGGCGCATCACACGGCAGGGAAAAACCGCGACCGCGGTTTCATGGCCCGCTCTCCACGCCTGCGCCGCGCCCTGACGCCGCACTTGAGCGATGGCAGGGGCAGCGGGTGCCAATCCATTTCCGGTTCCGGCGTCCGGACCTGGCGCTGGACGTGACCTGCCGACCCAAGCGACTTCGTACTGACGACCGGCATGTGCTGCATGTACAGCACCCGGCTTTCAAGATGCACTTGCGGCTCGCTGCCTGGGGCGAGTCGGGCGCCTGGGGCGACGGCGTGTGTTCCGGGACCGACAGCAGTTGGGTCGGCTTCAGGCCCGTTCGCGCGGATATGGGGGAGGCATGATGCGATTCTGGCTTTTCATCGTTGCGGCGATGGGCTCGGTCACCGTGTCCGCCGGGGAAGAGCGCCTGGTGATCATCGGTCACCAGTTGACCGAGATCGTGTTCGAGCTTGGTGCCGACGATCAGGTGGTGGGCCTGCATGGCTACGTGGACCATATACCGGGGGCCGCTGGTTTACCCCGCCTACGCGGACCAAGGCAGACGTCAGCCGAGGGCGTGCTCTCGTTTCGGCCGACGACGGTGTGGGTCATGGAAGACCGGGCCTCGCCGGAGATGCTACGGCAGTTGGAAGGCGTTGGCGTGTCTGTGGTTTCCTTTCCCGGTGACTGGGCGCTGGATGAGGTTCCCCGGCGCGTTGTGGAGGTCGCAGAGGGCTTGGGGCGGCGCGAGGCGGGCGAAGCGCTGGCCCGACGGTTCGTCGAGGAGTTGAACGCCATCTCGGAGATGCCGCCCCCCGCGCCCCGCAGGGCCATGTTCGTGCTCGGAGGAGGTGGGCGTCCGTTGCTTGTTGCAGGAAAGGACACCACGGTGGCGAAAATGATCTCACTGGCCGGAGGCGTGAATGTTACCGAGCATTCCGGTTATCAACTGCTGGGGCCGGAGGCCATCATGCGAAGCGCTCCGGAACTGATCCTGATGCTGGCTGACGCAAAGCGAGATGATGGTCAGCCGGTGATACTCGATCTGCCTGGCATTCGCCACACTCCGGCGGCGCGCGAGCAACGATGGCAGGTGGTTGAAGGCCATTGCATCAGCGGAGGCATGAGCCTGAGTACCCCTGCCTGTATCCGTGCGATCCGCCGGTCCTTGGATGATGTGTCGTCATGAGCCTGGACATGCGAAGCGTGGGCACGGCCAACGGGGTCGTGCTTGCCCTGCTGGGGGTTGCCGTTGTCCTGGTTCCGCTGGCTGCGCTGGGCCAGGGTGCGGTGGAAATACCGCTGCGAGATGTGGTGGATGTGCTGAGACAGGCGGTGGGTGGCGGATCGGGTATCGATCCGTTCCATTATGCGGTACTGACCGAGATACGGCTTCCCCGCGTGATCCTGGCGCTGATTGCCGGTGCCATCCTGGGGCTTGCCGGTGCCATGATGCAGACCCTGTTCCGGAACCCCCTTGCGGATCCCGGGCTCATCGGCAGTTCCGCCGGGGCGGCGCTGGCGGCGGCTGTCGGAATGATTCTCGGTGCCGCGCTGTTCCCGGGCGCCGCGGGCACGCTGGGGGTCTGGTTCGTGCCGCTCCTCGCTTTCGCCGGCGCCATGGTCTCGATGTTGCTGGTACTCCGGCTTGCCAGCCACGGCGGCCACGCGGATGCCAGTCATCTTCTCCTTGCCGGGATTGCGGTGAACGCGCTGGCGGGAGCCGGCATCGGCATGCTGGTCTACGTTGCAACAGACGATCAGCTACGCAATTTCACGATCTGGACCCTGGGCAGCCTTGCGGGCGCAGGCTGGCCGCAGGTCATTGTTGCTGTCTGCGTCCTGTTCGTGTTGCTGGCGTCGGTGCCCTTCCTGTTGAGGCCGTTGAATGCGCTGCTGCTCGGAGAAGGCGACGCCGCCTGCCTCGGTTTCAATGTGACATATCTGAAAACGGTGCTTCTCGTCTTGAGCGCTGCGGGTGTCGGCGTGGTTGTCGCATTCTGTGGCGTGATCGGTTTTGTCGGTCTGGTCGTTCCCAACGTTTGCCGTTTACTGGTCGGGCCGAATCACGGCGCGTTACTCCCGGCCAGCGCGTTGATGGGCGCTGCATTGCTGACGGGTGCGGACCTGACGGCGCGCACCGTGGTAGCACCGACCGAGCTGCCCATTGGCATCCTCACGGCGTTAATCGGTGCACCGTTCTTCATCCTGCTGCTTCGCAACAGGGTGAGGAGGCTGGCCTATGCTTGAAGTCCGCGATCTGCTGATCCGACGAAGCGGCAAAGTCGTGTTGGACCTTGCCCAGCTCTGCGTCAGACCGGGGCAGCTACTGGCGTTGGTCGGCCCCAATGGCGCGGGCAAGACCACGTTAATGACAGCGCTTGCGCAGACGCCGCCCCGCGGGCAGGGCGAGATCACGCTTCACGGCCGACCCTGTTCCCGTTGGCGTCCGAGGGAACTGGCGCGCGTCCGCGCCTACCTTTCGCAGCAATTCTCGCTGGCTGCCGCCCTCCGCGTCAGCGACGTGGTAGCACTGGGGCGGTCTCCTCACGTGACCCCGCGTTCGGTGAACAACGCCATTGTCAATCAGTGCCTGGAACTCGTGGGCATGGCCTGGGCGTCGGATCGGTCTTACCTGGCGCTATCGGGAGGGGAGCAGCAGCGCGTCCACATGGCCAGAGTGCTGGCACAGACCGGACCGGACCCGGATAGCTGGGGTGAACACCCTCCATTGCTCCTGCTTGATGAGCCGACTTCCAGCCTGGATCTGGGAAAGCGGGCGTCCGTGTTGGCGGTGGCCAAGTCCATCGCCAGGGCAGGGGGCATGGTGGTTGTCGTTCTGCACGATATCAATCTCGCCGCGCGTTATGCGGACGAGGTCTGTCTGCTGGATCACGGCCGCCTGCAGATAAAGGGGCCACCGGACGATGTGTTCACCAGCGAGCGACTTTCACGGACCTATCAGGCGGATCTCGCCGTGGTCACGGATCCGATAAACGGCGGGATCCTGGTTATCGAGCACCCGTGAGTACAGACGGCCGGCGCCCCGTCACCGGAAATCTCGGGTACGGGTGATCAGGCGGCCCCGGAGACCGGTGAAGCCGGCCACGCTGACGTGCACGGGCGGTATAAACCACCTTCGACGCTGGGCTCAGTGGTCAGGCTCGATGCGGTGTACCCGTAACCGGGGCACGCGGGTGAAATCATCATCGCCGGTGACGAATGCGGACTGTGGGTTGGTTGTGAGGGAGGAGGCCGCCTGCAAGGCATCCGGGGTGCGGAGCTTGTACTGGGCACGGAGTGTCGTGGCGTGCTCCAGCACCTTTCGGTCCAGCGGGACGATGACGAGGCCGGGGTCGTTGAAGAACGCGTCATAGCGTCCCAGTAGTCCCTGGTCGTGGTCCCGCATCGGCCGGACCCTGCACTCCAGTATGCTCAACGCCGAAACCGCCAGAGGAGGTGGGTCGCCTTGCCCGCGCAGTTGAGCCAGAACCTGCTGTGCCGCCAGGCGTGCAGGCGGATCCCCCTCCAGAAGATAGATGATCGCGCTGGCATCCAGAAAAACCACCGTCAGCGCCCCCAGGACGAACGCTCTTCTTCCAGCGCCTGATCCATCGCCGTCCGGCTGCGACCGGTTGTCTGCGGCGGGGTTGCCAGTAACCGGTCCCAGAGCTGCGATTGGGATGCCTGGCCCGCAGTGAGGCGCTGATAGTCTTCCTCGGTCAGGATGACGTATTGCGCCCTATTGCGTCGTACGACGTGGACCGGACCTTCCTTCAGTGCTTCATCCACGGCACCGATACCCCTGCGCTTGATTTCCTGGGCCGAGATGATATTTGCCATAATCTTTCTCCGGCACTTTAAGCGGTACCGTTTATGGTACCAATTCAATTTGCTACACTCCATCCACATCCGCGGCCGCGAACGCTTCCATGGATCACGATTACCTCCACCGCCTGAGACGTACCCACCCCGGCTGGCGGCTACTCCAGGCCGACCATGCACCCATGGTCATCGCATTCTTGCACCGCTGCTTCGTCGAGCCCAACGTGCGGGTGCTGGCCGCCTCGGAACTGGAGAACGCCTTGGAGGACTATCTCTTCCACCTGCGTGATCAGATGGGGGAGGAGGCCTTCCCCCGCTCCGCCCCGGCGTATCTGGCCGACTGGGCCAACGACGAACGGGGCTGGCTGCGTAAATACTATCCCCAGGACAGCGACGAACCCCACTACGATCTCACCCCGGGCACCGAACAGGCCATACGCTGGCTTGCCGGGCTGGAACAGCCACATTTTATCGGTGCCGAATCCCGCCTCACCCTGGTCTTCGATTTGTTGAAACAGATTGTGGAGGGTTCGGAAACCGACCCGGAGGCCCGCATCCGCGATCTGGAAGCGCGCCGCGACGCCATCCAGCGCGAAATCGACCAGGTACGCGCCGGCCACCTCACCCTGATGGATCCCACCCGGCTTCGGGAGCGTTTCCTGCAGATGGCGGACACCGCCCGGGGGCTGCTGGGGGACTTCCGCCAGGTGGAGGCCAACTTCCGAGCCCTGGACCGCCAGGTGCGGGAGCAGGTGGCCACCTGGGAGGGGGGCAAGGGCGACGTTCTGGACCAGGTGTTCGGTGAGCACGACCGTATCGCCGAATCGGATCAGGGCCGCAGTTTCCGCGCCTTCTGGGATCTGCTCATGTCCCCCTCCCGGCAGGAGGAATTGACCGTGCTGCTGGCCCGCACACTCTCGCTCAAGCCGGTGCAAGAACTGGAACCGGACCCGGAGCTGGCCCGTGTCCACTACGACTGGCTGGCGGCGGGGGAACACACGCAACGGGTGGTGGCCCGGCTTTCCGAGCAGTTACGGCGTTACCTGGACGACCAGGCCTGGTTGGAGAACCGCCGCATCATGGCGCTGATCCGGGATCTGGAGCAGCACGCCCTGGCCCTGCGGAATGCCCCGCCGCCGACTGAGTTCACCCTGTCCCTGGACGAGCCCGCTCCCCGGGCTGAACTGCCCATGGAGCGCCCTCTGTTCAGCCTTCCTGTGAAGCCCCATATCGACCAGCAGGTGCTGGAAGCAGGGGAGGCCGAAGGCGGTGTGGACGTCCTGTTCGACCAGGCCTATGTGGATCGGGGTCGGTTGCAGCACCGGGTACGGCAGGCCCTGCAGACCCGCGACCAGATCAGCTTGGCGGCGTTGCTGGAGGATTATCCCCTGGAGCAGGGACTGGCCGAGTTGGTCACCTATCTGGCGCTGGCCACCGAGGATCACCGCAGCGTGATCGATGAAGGCGGGGCTCAGCGGGTACACTGGCGGGACGCGGATGGCATCGCCCGCAGTGCGACTTTGCCCCAGGTCATTTTTTGCCGATAGGCCACGAACGCGAACCAGCCCATGCCGGAACCGGACATCGATTTTTCCCCCATGCTGATCACCCTGTTCAAGGGAGTGCTTTACCAAGACCAGAACCCCCGTTACTGGCAGGCCCTGCTGGAGCACCAGGCCCGGGTGCGGGATCACGTGGCGGTGCTGGGCCTGGACCTGCTGCTGGACGAGGCCGAGGGCTATGCCTGCCTGCGCCAGCGCGAGACCGGTGACGACGAACCGGAACTGCCCCGCCTGGTGCCCCGGCGGCAACTCAGCTACCCGGTGAGCCTGCTATTGGCTCTGCTGCGAAAGAAGCTGGTGGAGCACGACGCCGGCGGCGGCGACCCAAGGCTGATCCTTTCCAGGGAGGAGATCGTGGAGCTTATCCGGGTCTTTCTTCCCCCCAACACCAATGAGGCGAAGCTGGTGGATCGGGTGCACGCCGATATCAACAAGGTGGTGGACCTGGGTTTTCTGCGCCGCCTGCGCGGACAGGAGCACCACTATGAGGTCCGCCGCATTATCAAGGCCTACGTGGATGCCCAGTGGCTGGCTGAATTCGATGCGCGCCTGGCCGAGTACCGGGCCCACGCCGGGTCCACCACAGGGGAGGAGGGGTGACCATGGACGGCGCCGAAGCAAATCTGGGCCTGGATTTCGCCGGGTCTGATGCCCGTACCGGTTTCCGTCTGCAACGGCTGGAGGTCTACAACTGGGGAACCTTTCACCAGCGTGTCTGGTCCCTGCACCCCGGTGGTGACAACAGCCTGCTCACCGGAGATATCGGCTCCGGCAAGTCCACTCTGGTGGATGCCATCACCACCCTGTTGGTCCCCGCCCAGCGCATCATCTACAACAAGGCCGCCGGAGCCGAGGCCAAGGAGCGCAGTCTGCGCTCCTACGTGCTGGGCTATTACAAGTCCGAACGCAGCGACACGGGCATGGCCAGCAAGCCGGTGGGACTGCGGGACCATAACAACTACTCGGTCATACTCGGCCACTTCCACAACGAGGGGTTCGGTCAGGACGTGACCCTGGCCCAGGTCTTCTGGATGAAGGATATTCAGGGCCAGCCAGCCCGCTTCTTCGTGGTGGCCGATGGCGAGCTGAGTATCGCCGAGCACTTCGCCGACTTCGGCTCCGACCTGGCCAATCTGCGTAAGCGGTTACGGGATCTCCCACGGGTGGAACTGCACGACACTTTCCCTCCTTACGGCGGTGCTTTCCGCCGTCGTTTCGGCATCGATAACGAACAGGCCATGGAGCTGTTCAACCAGACGGTGTCCATGAAATCGGTGGGCAATCTCACCGAGTTCGTGCGCGGTCACATGCTGGAGGCCTTTCCGGTGGCCGACCGCATCGATGCCCTGATCCGCCACTTCGACGATCTGAATCGGGCCCATGAGGCGGTGGTAAAAGCCCGCACCCAGGTGGAGCAGCTCACGCCCCTGGTGAAAGACGCCGACGAACACGCCGAAAAGGCGGCGTGGGCGGAGGAACTGCGCCATTGCCGGGAAGCCTTACGGCCCTGGTTCGCGTCGTTGAAAAGCGATCTGCTCGACCGTCGGCTTGAGAATCTGAGCGAAGAAGCGCACCGCCTGCGCCGGCGGGCGGAAACCCTGGGCAGCCGGCTGACCGAACAGCGCGCCCGGCGGGACGAGCTGAAACAGGCCATCGCCGACAACGGCGGCGATCGGCTGGAACGGATCAAGGTGGAACTGGAGCGCAAAGGGCGGGAAAAGGCCCAGCGCAGCGCTCAGGCGGAACGCTACCGGGCGCTGGCACACAAACTGGAGCTGCCTGACGCCACCAGCGTCCAGGTTTTCCACGACAACCGGGCCGCCCTGGGTGCGGCGCTGGAGGCCACCGAGACAGCCCACGGCGAGTTGCAGAACCGGATCACCGAGGCCAGCGTTGAACTGCGCCAGCTCAAGGACCGTCACGAGGGCCTGGACACCGAACTGGCCTCCCTGCGGAACCGCCGCTCCAATCTCCCGGCCGCCATGCTGAGCATCCGCGAGGCCCTGTGCGATGCCCTGGGGCTGGATGCCGAGGCATTGCCCTTCGCCGGCGAACTGCTGCAGGTGCGCGACGAGGAGCGGGACTGGGAGGGCGCCATTGAGCGGGTGCTGCACAACTTCGGTCTCTCCCTGCTGGTGCCGGACGCCCACTACGCCGGGGTGGCCGAGTGGGTGGAGCGTACCCATCTCCGGGGGCGGCTGGTTTACTACCGGGTCCGCGAGTCCCGGGACGCCCCGCTCCCGGATCTGCACCCCCACTCTCTGGTGCGCAAGCTGGCCATCCGCCCGGAGTCGGCCTTCTACCCCTGGCTGGAACAGGAGCTGGGCCGGCGTTTCGACTACGCCTGTTGCACCGACCTGCAGCAGTTCCGGCGGGAGAAACGCGCCCTGACCCGTGCCGGCCAGATCAAGGCCGGTGGTGGCCGCCACGAAAAGGACGACCGCCATCGCATCGACGATCGCGCCCGCTACATACTGGGCTGGACCAACGAGGCCAAGATCGCCGCCCTGGAGGCCGAGGCCGCCACCCTGACCCAGCGGATGCAGGGGATCGCACGACAGATCGATCAGTGGCAACGGGCGCAGCGGGCCCAGCAGGAGCGGCGGGACACCATCCATGCCCTGGCCCACTTCCAGGATTTCGAGACCCTGGACTGGCGCCCCCTGGCCGCCGACATCCAGGCCTTGGAACGGGAATATCAGGCACTGGCCGAGGGCTCCGACGTGCTTCGGGCGCTGGAGCGGCAACTGGACGAGGTGGAGCAGGCCATTACCGGGTTGGAGGGGGAGGTTCGCGAAACAGACCGGGCTCTCAGCGCCACTGAGCTCAAGCAGGAACAGGCCCGGGACCAGCAGGCGGACTGCCACACCCTGCTGGAGGCCACCCCCCAAGAGGCGCAGACGACCTACTTCCCGAAGCTGGCGGAGATGCGCAACGAGGCCTTGGGCCAGCACACCCTGACGGTGGAGTCCTGTGACAACCGGGAAAAGGACATGCGGGAGTGGCTTCAGGGCAGGATCGATGCGGGGGACAAGCGTCTGGCCGCATTGCGCGATCGCATCATCGACGCCATGCGCAGCTACCATGCCGCCTGGCCTCTGGACAGCCAGGAGGTGGACGTGAGCATCGACGCCGCCGACGACTACCGGGCCATGCTTGCGCAATTGCAGGCTGATGACCTGCCCCGGTTCGAGGCCCGCTTCAAGGAGCTGCTAAACGAGAACACCATCCGCGAGGTGGCCGCCTTCCAGAGCCGGTTGCATCGGGAGCGCCAGGCCATCCTGGAGCGCATCGCCACCATCAACCGCTCCCTGCGGGAGATCGACTACAACGACAACCGTTACATCACCCTCCTGGCAGAGAGCGCCGGGGATGCGGAGATTCGCGACTTCCAGCAGAGCCTGCGTGCCTGCACCGAAGACGCGCTCACCGGCTCTGCGGACGACCAGTACTCCGAGGCCAAGTTCCTGCAGGTGAAGGCCATCATCGAACGGTTCCGGGGCCGGGAAGGTACCACCGACCTGGACCGGCGCTGGACCCGCAAGGTGACGGATGTGCGCAACTGGTTCGTCTTCTCCGCCTCGGAACGCTGGCGGGAGGACGACACCGAGTACGAGCACTACACCGATTCCGGCGGAAAATCGGGCGGGCAGAAAGAGAAGCTGGCCTACACGGTGCTGGCCGCCAGCCTGGCGTACCAGTTCGGCCTGGAATGGGGGGAGACGCGTTCACGTTCCTTCCGTTTCGTGGTTATCGACGAGGCTTTCGGCAGGGGATCGGATGAATCCGCCCGTTATGGTCTGGAGCTGTTTCGTCGCCTGAATCTGCAACTGCTCATCGTTACACCGCTACAGAAGATCCACATCATCGAGCCTTTCGTCTCCAGCGTGGGTTTCGTGCACAACATGGAAGGGCGGGAATCCATGGTGCGGAATCTCACCATAGAAGAATACCGGGCGGAGAAGGCCGCCCGCCGGCGCATCGCCCCATGAGCTGGACCACGCCCGGGGATCTGCGCCAGCAGTTGCTGCGCCTGTGGGAACGGGGTGACTGGCTTTCCGCCCGGGTTCGCGGGGAGCGCATCTTCCCGCGTACGCTGCGGCTGCGCAGGCCCGGCTCAAGGGAGCTTGCCCAGGATTTCGCCGCTGTACGCCAGTGGGTGCAGGAACTCCAAGCCCACAGTCGGTCTGCCCGTGGGTATGGCTACGAGATCACCTGGCGGCGGGTCAACCACCGGGTTCACGGCGCCAACGACCTGCCGGATGGCGCTGTTATCCCAACGGAGGACGATGGGCTGCGCCTGATCGGCCGCCAGCGGGAGGCGGAGCGTTTCCGGTGCCTGGTGGACGAAACGCTGCGACGGTTTCCTTCCCTTACGGACTGGCTGGTCCGGCGGCCGCAGCAGCTGCTGGCGGAAGCCGAGGCATGGCCGCGCATCCTTGATGTGCTGAGTTGGTTTCAGGCAAACCCGAACCCGCGGATTTACCTGAGGCAGTTGGACATCCCCGGCGTGGACACCAAGTTCATCGAGGGCCGGCGCAAACTGCTGTCGGAACTGCTGGACGCGGCGCTGCCGGACCAGGCTGTTAACCGGAAGGTAAGCGGTACCCGGGGCTTCGAACAGCGCTACGGTTTGCTCGGAAAACCCCCTCTGGTCCGGTTCCGTGTGCTGGATGTGCGGCTCCGTATCCAGGGGCTGAGTGATCTGTCTGTACCCGCGCGGGAATTCGGCGAGCTGCGTCTGCCGGTGAGGCGGGTGTTCATCACCGAGAATGAGATCAACGGTCTCGCGTTTCCGGAACATCCAGGAAGTCTGGTGATTTTCGGTCTGGGATACGGGCTTGACCGTCTGGCTGGGGTCCACTGGCTGCAGCAGGTGGAAGTCTACTATTGGGGCGATATCGATACCCATGGTTTTGCCATGCTTAACCGCCTGCGGACCCGTCTGCCCCATGCCCGCTCCCTGCTCATGGACCAGGAGACCCTTGAGGCGCACAGGGAACTCTGGGGTGCCGAGCCCCACGGCAAGCGTTTCACTGGTGTGCTACCGAATCTCACCGCGTCGGAGCAGGCGGTGTATCGCGCCCTGCGCGACAACGCATTCGGTGACTGTTTGCGGCTTGAGCAGGAACGTGTTGGTTACGGTTACCTGAGGCGGGCGCTGTCCCGGCTCGGGCCTGGGTAGGGGGCGTTTGCCCGGAAGGGGCAGCGTTTCTCAAGGAAGCGCCAGGTAGGGGGCGCCGTCGGCTCCGTGCCGGGTAACGGTGACGGGTTCGCCGATTTCCACTGCCTCCGGCGCCAGGGCCATGATCGTGACTTCCGGGCAGGTGTCCAGTTTCGCCAGCACGATGCGGTAGGGCGCCGGGCCGATGGCGGATTCCTGCACAGCCCGGTGTACCACTGTGACGGCATGGACCACCGCCTCGCCGGGTACCGCTTCCATCCGGGTGTCGTCGTTGCCGCAGCGGGGGCAGAAACCGCGCTTTGCCAACCAGCGGTGATGGCACCGGTCGCAGTGCTCGACTTCCGGTGGGCGGCCCTCCGGCAGTGTATGACGACCCGGTTCGCTCATGCCCCGCTCTCCAGTATCAGGCTCACGTGGGACGAGAGCACGCCGCCGTCGGCGTGAACCAGGGCCAATCCGGGGGCCGCCGCTGCCTGGCAGGGGGAGCGGCCGCCGAGCTGGCGCACGGCCTCCACCAGGTGCGACATACCGCCCGCCACCCCGGCATGTCCGTAGGACAGAAGGCCGCCGTGGGGGTTGAGGGGCAGGGTGCCGTCCAGTGCAAAGCGTCCATCCCGGGCATCCGCGGCGGATTCGCCCCGGCGGCTCACGCCGATGGCCTCCAGCAGTTCCGCCAGGGTGACGGTGAAGCTGTCATAGATTGTCAGCAACTGCATGTCGCCGACCCGGCGGCCTGCTGCCGTCAGCGCGGCCTCCACCGCCCGGGTGGCGCCGATGGCCACCGGGTCCGGCGCCATGGAGATGTGCTGGTGGGTGTGCGCCTGGCCACCGCCGGCAATGCGGACGGCGGCAACACCTGCCGGAACGGCATTGTCCCGGGCGACGATCACCGCCGCCGCGCCGTCGGAAATGGGGCAGCAGTCCAGTTGCTTCAGCGGTGTGGCGATGGGCTTGGAATCCATCACGTCGTCCACGCCGATGGGCTTGGTGAGGTGGGCGCCGGGGTAGGTTCCCGCATGCCGGCGCATGAGTACCGACAGTTCCGCCAGGTCCCGTTCCGTGCAGCCGGTTTCGTACAGATAACGGCTCGCCAACAGGGCGTAATAGGCCGGGACGGAGGCGCCGTTGGGGACCTCGTGGTCCGGGTCCCCCACCTGGGCCAGGGTCCGGATACTCTGGTCCCGGGTCTGACCGGTGAGGCGGTTCTCACCCGCAACCACCAGAATCCGCCGGGCGGAGCCGGCACTCACCAGCCGGCGGGCCAGGTCCACCATGGCCAGGCCGGTGGCGCCGCCCACCTGCACGCCGTGGGCATAGGCCGGCTGCAGCCCGAAGTATTCGGCGAACAGTGTGGACAGCATCAGGTGCGGATGGGTGGTGGAGTAGCCGGTGATCAGGCCGTCGATATCGGCCCGCTCCAGCCCGGCATGCTCCAGCGCGGCGCCGGCGGCCTGACCCATCAGACTCAGCGTGGTGGAGCCCTCATGGCGCCCGAAGGGCGTGAGCCCCACGCCGGCAATGCAGGCCTTTCGCAAGGTCACGGACGCCTCCCAGGGATTGTCGGATCAGGCCTGTCGTCGGGCCGCAGATCACTCATGCCGTTCCGTCCCCGGCCAGGATCAGACCGTCCAGCCCCACCACTCCGCGGCCTTCCGGCAGCACGCGCAGCGGGTTGATCTCGGCCTGGCTGAGACGATCCGCGTGGCCCGCGATGAAACGGGAGAAGGCGGCGATCGCGGCGGCGGCGGCCTGTACGTCCGCCCTGGTTCGGCCTCGGGCACCGTCCAGGATCGGCCAGGCCTTCAGCCGGCGCAGCATGGCCAGGGCGCGGTCCTCCGACACGGGGGCGATCTCGATGGCCACGTCGTTGAACAGTTCCACGAAGACCCCGCCCAGCCCGCAGACCACGACTGGGCCGAATACCGGGTCTATGCGCCCACCAAGAATCAGGTCTGTTCCGTCCGCCGCCATGGGGGCCACCAGCAGTCCGCGCAGGTCCGCGTCCGGACAGTCCCGCGCCACCGTGTCCAGCACCCGCCGGGCTGCCTGGCGGACGGCTTCGGCGTCCTGGAGGTTCAAGGCGATACCGCCCACGTCGGATTTGTGGAGGACATCGGGCGAGAGAATCTTCAACGCCACCGGGTAGCCCAGCCTGTCGGCCGCCGCAGCGGCGGCGTCGGCGTCCCCGGCCACTTCCAGGGCGCTCATGGGGATGCCCGCCCGGCGCATCCGTTCCGCCGTCTCCGCCTCGTCCAGACCGGCCAGCGAGGCGTCGTCCCCGGCAGGTTGCAGCGCTTGCAACTGCGGAGCCGGTTCACGCAGCCGTTCGCCGATACGGGCGGAGGCGGCCAGGGCGTCCACGGCAAAGCTCGGATCCTCGAAGACCAGCATGCCGGCCTTGTCGAAATCACGCTTCACGGCGTCCCCGGCGTTGATGGCAATGGCCACGGTCCGGTCGTCGAAGCCGGTGATGCCCTCGGCGATGGCCTGTTTCAACGCCGGCCCGATACTGGGGTTGTCCGGCCAGTTCATGAAGAAGCTGACCACTGCGTCGTGCCCGCCGCGCTCCAGCATCACGCGCAGGGCGTCCCGCACCAGGTTCATGTCGTTCACCGCCTGGGCCGTGGTGTCCACGGGATTGACGGCGGAGCCGAAGGGGATGCGCTCGTCCAGCCAGGCACGGGCGTCTTCGGGCAGCGGGGTCAGTTCCAGACCGTGATCGGATGCGGCATCGGCCATGAGCACGCCGGCGCCCCCGGACATGGTGAGCACGCCCAGGCGGCGGCCGCCCAGCGGCGGGCGGCGGCTCAGCGTGTAGAGCAGATCGATAAAGGCCTGGGTGGTGTGCACCCGTTCGGCGCCGGCGAAGCGGATCGCCGCATCGAAGACCACATCGTCACCGGCCACCGATGCGGTGTGGGACTGGGCGGCCTGCTGCCCCACGGCGCTGCGCCCCACCTTGATCAGAACCACCGGCTTGCCGGCCGCCCGGGCCGCCAGCAGGGCCTCCAGGAAGGCGCGCCCATCCTTGATGCCCTCGGAATAGCAGGCGATCACGCCCACGGTGGGGTCGCCGGCGAAATGACGGATGCAGTCCGCCACCGAGATGTCGGATTCGTTCCCCGTGGCCACAAAGTGATTCAGGCCGATGCCGCGCTTGCAGGCCAGCATGGCAATGTGGGCGCCGTAAGCCCCGGACTGGGAGACAATGGCCAGATTCCCCTGAGCTGGCTTCACTTCCTCCAGGAACGTGGTGAAGGTGGGGGCGATGCCGGAGGCGTTGGAGAAGATCCCCAGCGTGTTGGGGCCGAGCACCCGGACGCCGGTCTTTTCCACCACCCGGTCAATCTCCGCCTGCAACTGCCGGCCCGCCTCGCCCACTTCGCCGAAGCCCGAGGAGAACACGACGGCCACTCTGGCGCCCTTGGCGGCGGCCCGCTCCAGTGCGGCAGGCACCTGCGCCGCCGGAATCGCCAGCACGAACAGATCCGCTTGGCCGGGGAGACTGTCGATATCCGGATAGGCCGGCAGTCCCTGCACTGTGTCCCGGGTGGGGTTCACCGGGTAGATGGTGCCCTGGAAACCGAACCGCTGGCAGTAGGCGATGGGCCGGCCGCCGATGCGTGACGGATCTCCCGAGGCGCCGACCACGGCAATGGCTTTCGGCTGAAACAGTGCGCTGAGGTTGTTCATGGCAGTGTCGGCTCTCCTCCGGAGCATGGCCGGGCCCGGTGCGGGTGATCCGGATCGCCAGGCTTATTCCTAAGCATGATACCGGTCATCGTGGAGGCAAATGCTTGCTTGGAGCAAGTTTCACGTTGACCGTTGTCCGTATACAGTGTACATAATGGCGGAAACAGTCAATTCGCGCCGTGATGCCGGGCCAGGCGTTGCGGCGAATCGGGAGGGGTCGTGACGGACCGACAGGACGAACGCCGCATGCTGGCCGACTCGGTGGCCGGCTTCGCGCGACAGTACGATGGTGTTGCCCGGGCGCGCCGGCTGATGGACGGAAGTGGTCTGGACCGCGAAGCCTGGGCGGCCATGGCGGATCTGGGGCTGATGAGCATTCTGGTGCCCGAGGAGGCCGGCGGCCTGGGGCTGGGTGTCCCGGAAATGGCTGTGGTTTCGGAAGAACTGGGCCGTAGTTGCGCGCCGGAGCCCCTGGCCGCGCAGGCCATGGCCCAGGCGGCGCTGGCTCTGACGGGCTCCACGGCCGCCGGGGAGTTGCTGACCCGCACCGCCGATGGGACCGCACTGGTGGCTCTGGCCTGGCAGGAACAGACGGATCACCCGGACGCGGCGCGGATCGATTGCCGTGCCGAAACGGTGGACGGCGAGGTGCGTGTCACCGGCGGCAAGTGTCTGGTGACTCCGGCCCAGGCGGACGTGTTCGTGGTCAGCGCCATGGATAACGGGGCGCCGGCGCTGTTCCTGGTGCCGCGGGAGACGGCCGGGCTGGAGGTGCGGACCCGGGGTCAGGTGGACGGTGCGGAATCCGCCGGTCTCGTGCTGAATCAGGTCCGTTTGTCCGCCGATGCCTGTCTGTGCACCGGCGATGCCGCTCTGGAGGCCCTGGAAACCGGCATTGCTGTCGGGCTCACCGTGGCCAGTGCGGAGTTGCTGGGCCTGGCGGACCGGCTCTGCACGCTCACCACGGACTACCTGGCCACCCGCAAACAGTTCGGCGTGCCCATTTCCTCCTTTCAGGTGCTGCGGCACCGGGCGGTGAACCTGTTCATCCAGCGGGAACTCATGCGGGCGGCGCTGAACCAGGCGGTTCGCGCCTTCCAGCAGGGCGCGTCCCGGGACGCACTGAAGCGTGCCGCCAGCCGCGCCAAGGCCCGGGCCGGCGATGCGGCGCAGCTGATCGCCCGGGAGTCGGTGCAACTGCATGGCGCCATCGGGTTTACCGAGGAAGCGGATGTGGGCGTCCACCTGCGCCGGGTGCTGGTGCTGTCCGCCTGGCTGGGCAATGCCGGCTGGCACCGCCGTCGCTATCGGGCGTTGGGCCGCCGGGCCGCCTGAGGGAGGAGCCATGACAGACTGGAACGCCATGTCCGACGACGGGTTCCGTGCCGAGATCCGGGGCTTCCTGCGGGCCAACTACCCGGAGCATCTGCGCTATCCGTCCCGCCGCTTGCGCTGGCATGAGGTGCGGGACTGGTATCTGATGCAGGCCGAACGCGGCTGGACAGCCCCGGGCTGGCCCAAGGAATACGGCGGCGTCGGCCTGGACCCGTCCAAGCAACTGATCTTCATCGAGGAGCAGGAGCGCTACGGCGTCGCACGGGCCCCGGACCAGGGTGTTGTGATGGTGGGGCCGCTGCTGATCCGTTACGGCACGGAAGAGCAGAAACAGCATTACCTGCCGAAAATCCTGAACTGGGAGAACATCTGGGTGCAGGGCTATTCCGAGCCCAACGCCGGTTCCGACCTGGCCAGCCTGCGCACCGAGGCCGCCGATGCCGGTGACCACTGGGTGGTGAACGGTCAGAAAACCTGGACCACCCTGGCTCAGGATGGCACCCACATCTTCCTGTTGGCGCGCACGGACCCCAAGGCGGAGCGCAAGCAGCAGGGCATCAGCTTTCTGTTGGTGGATCTGAACACGCCGGGCATCACCATCCGGCCGATCCGCAACATCGCCGGGCACGAGGAGTTCTGCGAGGTCTTCTTCGACAACGTCCGCGTTCCCAAGAACGATCTGGTGGGCGAGCCCAACCAGGGCTGGACCATGGCCAAGGCGCTGCTCGGCTTCGAGCGCCTGTTTCTGGGCAGCCCCAAGCAGTCCCAGAACGCGCTGGGCCGCCTGGATGCCTTCGCCACCGCCCGCGGCTTGCATGATGATCCCGCCTTCGCGGATCAGTTCGCCCGTATGGAGCTGGATGTGGCGGATCTGGCGGAGGCCTATGAAGCCTTCGCCGACCGTGTCCGGGCCGGGGAGGCGCTGGGTGCGGACGTGTCCTGGCTCAAGATCTGGGCCACGGAGACCTTCGACCGCATTGCCGCGCTTTCCGTGCAGGCGGCCGGTGCCGAGGGTGGTCTTTCCGGCAAGCTGCCGGCCGGCGACGAATCCGTGGACCTGCTCTCGCTCTACTTTGGTGCGCTGCCCACCACCATTTACGGTGGCAGCAACGAGATCCAGCGCAACATCCTGGCCAAACAGGTGCTGCGCTTGCCCGAGTGATGACCGTCTCTCTCCTCTGACCTGCAGTCAGAGCTCCTTTCGGCCCGGCAACCCCGGGCCGTCTTTTTTTGGGATGATCTATTCCCATGGCCCTGTGAACCGTCGCAGTCCAGGGGATAGACTGTGCGCATGATCCCGACCGAACTTCCCCGCGCCTGGCGTTGGGCGCTGCTCGCGCTGATCCTGCTGCTGGCCGCCGTTCTGCTGCTGGTCCTGCTGGTGCAATGGCTGCAGTTCCAGGCCCTGCTGGCCGAACAGCCTGCGTGGCGGCGTTGGACGATCGTTGGTGGGGTGTTGGGCCTGTTGGCAGGAATCGGCTGGATGCTGGGCCGCCTGCTGCTGGCGCGTCCCGTACCGGCGCCGGAACGGCAGCGGCCGTCGGTGGACCGGACAACCGTGGAGCGGCGCATCCGGGCCCACGCAGACCGCGGCGCGGACGCGGCCGCCGCCCGGGCGGAGCTGGCGGAGCTGGATCGGCGGGATCAGGCCGGTGTGGTGGCGGTTGCAGCCTTCGGCGAGGTGAGCACCGGCAAGTCGGCCCTGCTCTCGGCACTGCTGCCCGGTGCCCGGCTTGAGAGCGACGTGCTGGCCGGAACCACCCGCAGCCTGCAGACCCTGGACTGGACAACGCCGGCCGGCAACGCCGTGCGGCTGGTGGACATGCCCGGATTGCAGGATCTGGACCCCGCACTGGAATCCCTGGCCCTGGATGAGGCCCGTCGCGCGCACCTGGTGCTGTTCGTGGCCCAGGGCGATCTCAACCGCACCGAGTGGCGCTGGTTCGGGCTGTTGCGGGATCTCCGCCGCCCCATGCTGTTGGTGCTGAACAAGGCGGATCGCTACACGCGGGCGGACATGCAGGCAATCCGGTCCCGGGTGCGGGAACGGGTGGGCGACCAGGTGCCGGTTGTGCTTGCTGCGGCCGGTGGTACTGAAACCGTGGTGCGCCGGTTGCCGGATGGTACCGAAGAGGCCCGGCAACGGCCCCGTCCGCCGGAGGTGGCGGAACTGCGCCGGGAGCTACAGCGGCTGCTGGACCGGGATGTGGCGGCGCTGAAGGCGTTGCGGGATGAGTCGGTGTTTCTGCTGGCGGCGGGAAAACTGGAGCGGGCGGTACGCGGCCAGCGGCGGGATGCCGCCCACGCCCTGGTGGAGCGGTATTCACGCCGGGCCGTGGTGGGCGCCCTGGCCGCCGTGGCGCCGGGGACCGATCTGCTGATCCAGGGCGCGCTGGCCGCAGCCATGGTGCGGGAGTTGTGCCAGTTGTTCGACGTGCCGGTGCGTTCGGTTCAGATCGATCGGCTGCTGGCGGCCTTGCAGGGCCGCGCCAGCACCACCCGGCCGGTGATCATGGGGATCGCCGGCAATGCCTGCAAGGCGTTCCCCGGCGTCGGCACCATCGCCGGGGGACTGATCCACGCCGTGGCCTACGGCCTGTTGTTCCGCACCGTCGGCCTGGCGTTGATCCAGGTGCTGGAGGAGGATGGCACACTGGACGAACAACGCGTGCTGGAGCAATTCGAGGTACTGACCCGTGACGATCTGGCAACGCCTGCGCGACAACTGGCGCATACCGCGGTGGAAGAAGCACGCGCCGGAGTCAGCGACAGGCCCGACGCCGCCGACTGAACCGCCGGCAGGGGAATCCGAACCCCTCTGGCAGGTCCGCGACAGCCTGCGCGGGCTGCTGGAGGATGCCCGCATTCCCGCCGAGGTGCGTCAATCCCTGCAGGCGGATTTCCTGGCTGTGGAGCAGTTGCTGGAGCGGCTGGAACACGGGCAACTGGACATTGTCGTGCTGGGGCGGGTGAGCGTGGGCAAGTCCTCACTGCTGAACGCGCTGCTTGGCCGGGATGCCTTCAGTACCAGCCCGCTGCACGGGGAGACCGTGGTTACCGAACGCCAGGCCTGGAAGACCGTGAGCGACGGCCTGGTGCATTTGTGCGATACCCCGGGACTGGACGAGATCGGCGGTGAGGGGCGCGAGGCCCTGGCCCATCGGGCTGCCGCCATGGCGGATGTGGTGCTGTTCGTGGTGGAGGGCGACCTGACGCGCAATGAATGGACGGCGCTGCAGGCGGCTGCCGGCCACGCCCGTCCGGTGTTGCTGGTGCTGAACAAGGCGGACCGTTACACCGGGGCGGAGTGCCGGCGCCTGCTGCAGCACCTGCGCAGCCGCACCAGTGGCCTGTTGCCCCCGGAGCATGTGCTGGCCGCCAGCGCCGCCCCGGCGCCGCGCACCGTGGTGGAGGTGCTGGCGGATGGCAGCGAGCGGGAGCGCCAGGAACACCGGTCGCCGGATGTCCAGGCCCTGGTGGAACGCCTCTGGGCGGTCATCGAGGGTCAGGGGCAGGCGCTGGTGGCATTGAATGCCGGCCTGTTCGCCAGCCGGCTGAGCGACCAGGTGGCGGAGCGCATCACCGTGCTCCGCCGGGACATGGCGCGCCGGGTGACCGATAACTATGCCCTGGCCAAGGGGGTGGCGGTGGCCCTCAATCCGGTGCCCGCCGCCGATCTGGCTGCGGCCGCGGCGCTGGACGCGGGGCTGATCGCCCACCTGGGGCGGATCTACGGTCTGCCCGTCACCCGCAGAGAATCCTGGCGCCTGCTGGCGGTGATCATCACACAGTTGGGGGCGCTCATGGGCAGCCTCTGGACCGTCGGTCTGTTCTCCTCGGCGCTGAAGCTGGGCAGCGGCGGGCTGTCCACCGCGCTGACCGCCACGGCCCAGGGGGGCGTGGGCTACGCCAGTACCTGGATTCTGGGGCGTGTTGCCGAGGACTATTTCCGCAATGGCAGTTCCTGGGGGCCGGGCGGCCCGAAGCGGGCCGTCAAAGCGGTGCTGGACACCGTGGATACCCAGGCCCTGCTGGCCCGGGCCCGGACTGATGTGCAAGCGGTACTGGAGCGGCGGGGACGATGACGGAAACGGACGAGCAAGGTGTGGTCTCCACCGGCGTTGCCGGGCTGGACCAGGTGCTGGACGGACTGCGCATCGGTGACAACGTGGTCTGGCGGGTGGACGATATCGCCGATTACCGCCGTTTCGTGCAACCCTTCGTGGCGGCGGCCACGGCGCAGCAGCGCGCGATCATCTACCTGCGCTTCGGCCGCCATGAACCCCTGGTGGCGCCCGGCCCCGGGATCCGTATCGTCAACGTGGATGCGCTGCGGGGGTTCGAGGCCTTTACCCGTCACGTGTACCAGTTGATCACCGATTACGGCCGCGGCGCCTTCTATGTCTGCGACTGCCTGTCGGACCTGCTGGATGCCTGGGCCACGGACCATATGGTGGGCAACTTCTTCCGGGTGGTCTGCCCGTACCTGTTCGAGCTTGATACCGTGGCCTATTTCGCCCTGCATCCCCGGAGCCACTCCCACATCACGCTGTCCCGCATCCGGGAAACCACCCAGGTCATGATCGACGTGCGCCGTGCCGCCGACGAAATGCAGGTGCAGCCGGTGAAGGTCTGGCGGCGCCAGTCGCCCACCATGTTCCTGCCCCATCGCCAGCGGGGCGAGCAGTTCCTGCCGGTGGTGGACAGCAGCGAGGCCACCCGGTTGCAGGCGCTGCTGGAGCAGCAGTACCAGCAGGACAGGCAACAACGCTTGCTGGATTACTGGGATCGCCTGTTCCTCACCGCCTCCGAGGCCGTGGACGGTGATGCCCCTGCCGGTGTCCGGGCCCAGGTACAGGACCAGATTCTGCAGGTCCTGATCAGCCGTGATCCGCGCATGCTGGCGCTGGCCCGCCGTTACCTGGGGCTGGAGGAGCTGTTGGCGGTGCGCGCCCGTATGGTGGGCAGCGGTTATATCGGCGGCAAGGCGGTGGGTATGCTGCTTGCGCGGCAGATTCTGCGGCAGGAGGATCCCAGCCGCTGGGAACAGGGCCTGGAGCCCCATGATTCCTTTTATCTGGGTTCCGATGTGTATTACGCCTATCTGGTGCACAACGGGTGGTGGCCCCGGGTCATGCGCCAGCGCACCGAAGCCGGTTACCTGGAGGAGGCACGGGCGCTACGGGAGGATATGCTCCACGGTGAGATGCCGGCTGAGATCCGGCTGGAGCTGGAACGCATGCTGGACCACTACGGCCAGTATCCGATCCTGGTGCGCTCCAGCAGTCTGTTGGAGGACGGCTTCGGCAACGCGTTCGCCGGCAAGTACGACAGCGTGTTCTGCGTGAACCAGGGCAGCCCGGAGGCGCGGCTGGCGCAGTTGGAACACGCCATCCGTCAGGTCTACGCCTCCACCATGAGCGAGGATGCCCTCAACTACCGCCGGCACCGCGGTCTGGCCGACCAGGAAGAGCCAATGGCCCTGCTGCTTCAGCGGGTGAACGGCCGTTACCATGGCCGCTATTACCTGCCCGATGCCGCCGGGGTGGGGGTGTCCTGGAATACCTTCGTCTGGGATCCGGATATGGATGCCTCCGCCGGTATGCTGCGTCTGGTCCTGGGCCTGGGCACGCGGGCGGTGGATCGTATCGAGGGCGATCACGCCTGCGTGGTGGCGCTGGACCAGCCCCTCAAGCGGCCGTTTCGCAGCAGGGATGACGCCTACCGGTACGCGCAGCACACCGTGGATGTGCTGGATATCGCCGAGAACAGCCACCGGGGCGTGCCGCTCCGTGAACTGGGCCGCGAGGCGCGGGATCTGCCCCTGCCGCAACTGGCCGAGTTGGACCGGGACGCCACCCGCCGGGCCCGGGACCTGGGTGATGACCAACCCGTCTGGCGGCTGAGCTTTACCCCCTTGCTGCGTGACACCGGCTTTGTGGAGCGGGCCCGGATCATGCTGAAGACCCTGGAACAGGCCTACGCCCACCCGGTGGATGTGGAGTTCACCGTGCATCTGGACGCCGACGGGGAGCCGAGCTTCAATCTGGTGCAATGCCGCCCCCTGGCCACGCTGGGGCCGAACGTCCAGGTGGAACTGCCGGACATAGCGGCGCCGGAACAGCTTTTCTTTGCCACGGACGGGCACTTCATGGGTGGCAACATGGACCTGCCCATCGCCCGTGTGATCCAGGTGGATGGCCCCGGCTACAGCGCGCTGACCACCGCGCAGAAGCACGCGGTGGGACGGCTGGTGGGGCGGCTGAACCGGGGCATGGCCCATCGCACCCACTGCCCGACCCTGCTCATGGGTCCCGGCCGCTGGGGTACCAGCAGCCCGGATCTGGGGGTGCCCGTGCGCTTCTCGGACATCAATCAGGTGAGTGTGCTGGTGGAGGTGGCCGCACTCGGTGCCGGCATGGTGCCCGATCTCTCCTTCGGTTCGCATTTCTTCCAGGATCTGGTGGAATCCCGCATCGGCTACGTGGCCCTGTTCCCCTCCGAGCCGGACTGCGAGTACCGGCCGGAATGGCTGGACGGCTTGCAGCCGGAGGAACTGCCGGACACCGATGCGGACACCGATGCGGCGGTGCTGGGCGTGGTGCGCCTGTACGATGTCACCGGTCGGGGGCTGCGGGTGGTGGCGGATGTGGTGAAGCAGCGGCTGGTCTGTTGCTCCGCAGATTGAGAGAAAGCGGACGTTTGTCTTCGCTCGTCAGACCATGAAAGATCCCTGTCCGGGTCGAGTTCGCTATCGGCCCGGTGGTCACGCCGTCTCCGCACCGATTCAGTTTAGGCATGCCGCAGGGATTTTTGGGGGACAACGTTTCCGGTATCGGGCGGACGGTGAGCGGGGTGAGCGGGGTGCGCGGAAGGCCGGAAACGGCTGGCGTGGCTTGCTGGTAGCATAGAGGTGTGACGCTGCCGGCCGGAACCGGTCTTTGAGTGCGCCGCTGCTTTCCAGTGGCAGGGCTCCGGGAAAGCCTGTGGGTGGTTGCGGCAGGGCGCTGGCATCCGGATCCGGGGGAAGAGGATTATGAGCGATTCGCAGCTTCACGTTGGCCTGATCGGGGCAGGCGGCAACATGCGAGAGCGACACATGCCCGGGTTCCGGGCGATTCCCGGTGTGGAGGTGGTCACCGTGGCCAACAGGACGCGGGAATCCAGCCGGGCGTTCGCCGCGGAGTGGGGTATACCGGATATCGCGTCGGATTGGCGGGCAGTGATTGAGAACCCGGACGTGGATGCGGTGTGCATCGGCACCTGGCCCTACATGCACGCGCCCATCACCATTGCCGCGCTGCAGGCGGGCAAGCATGTGCTTTGCGAGGCGCGTATGGCCATGAACAGCGTGGAAGCGCACCGCATGCTGGATGTGGCCCGCGGATGTCCGGGCCAGGTGGCTCAGCTCGTGCCGGCGCCGCTGACCCTCGCGTTTGATTCCACCATCATCGGGATGATCGCGGCAGGCGAGATCGGGGATGTGATCGCCGTGGACGCCCGACTTGCTCCGGACAGCACGTTCCCCGACTGGGATTCCCCCCTGCACTGGCGGCACGAGCGCACCCTCTCCGGCAACAACATCATGAGTATGGGGATCTGGTACGAAAGCCTGATCCGCTGGGTGGGTCCGGCGCGTACGGTGCAGGCGGTGGGGCAATCGGTGGTGAAGCACCGGAAGGACAGCCGGGGCCGGCGTGTCGCCATGCGTATTCCGGATTACGTCGACATCATCGGAGAGCTGGAGCAGGGTGGACAGCTACGGATGTGCGTCACCACGGTGGCCGGGCACGTGCCGGCGCCGGTGGACATCCTCGTCCATGGCACCCAGGGTACCCTGCGCCTGTTTCAGCCCGCCGGCGGTGCCATGGAACTGTTCGCCGGCCGACGGGGCGACGGGGGTCTGAAGCCAGTACCCATCGCGCCCGAAGAACGGGGTGCCTGGCGGGTGGAGGAGGAATTCGTCCAGGCGATCAGAACCGGATCGCCGGTGATGCTCACGGATTTCGCCACCGGCGTTCACTATATGGAATGGACCGACGCCGTCACGCAGTCCCTGCGGGGCGCTGGTCGGGTCGCACTCCCCCTGCGTTAAGGAAGGAATCGATCAGCGCTTCCTTAAGAGGGTGTCCCCGGTGTGCGGAGCCTTGCCACACCGGGGACAGTCTGCCTCACACTTTGCCGGTGAGTTGCATGAACTCATGCAGGAGCGCGCCCACGCGTCCCGAGTAGTCCGGATCCCGCTCGGAGACCTCGTCCACCACCTCCATGGTATAGACCCGCACCGCCTCCATGACCTCATCCTCCATGTGCACGATCTCGCCGCCATCGTTCTCGACGAAATCCCGCATCCCGGTAAGGTCGTGGTGCAGCACCCGGGCGTTGTAGTGGCTGGATATCGCCCGCACTGCGTCGTCCAGGATCTGCTTGTGGTCGCTGCCCAACGCGTTCCAACGTTCCAGGGAGACAAAGATCTCCCCGTTGGTGGGGTTGATGAACTCGGGCAGCATGATATAGGAGGTGACTTCGTTGAAGTTCATGCTCATGCCGCCGGAGACGCTGCCCCAGTGGGCTGCATCCACCACCCCCGTCTGCAGGGCCTGGTAGAGTTCCCCGCCGGAGATGGACACCGGTGCCGCACCCAGCTTCTCGAAGACCCGGGCCGCGGTCCCGGTTGTCCGGATGTTGTATCCACGGAAGTCCGACAGGGTGCGCAGCGGGTGCTTGGCGAAGACGGTCACGCCGCCGGAGGCGACGGGTCCGCAAAGGTGCAGCCCGCGTTCCGCATAGGCCTCCCGGATGATGTCCAGGGCCCCCATCTCGTACATGAAGTACTCCATCTCCACCTTGCTGTCGAAGGTGCCCAGGTTGCCGTTCAAGTGTCCGGCAACCGGCATCTGGCCGATCCAGTAGGCGGGGAAGGTGAAGGCTGCGTCCAGGGTTCCACGGCGGACCGCCGTGAGCTTGTCCATGGTGCCGACCACCGAGCCCGGGGCGTGGGTCTCGATTTCCAGCTCACCGTCGGTGGCCGTATAGACCCGTTTTGCGAACTCCTCGAATATGTCCCGGTAGTACCAGGTTCCCTGTGGCCAGTGGGTCTGCATGCGCCATTTGATTTTGCGGTTCGGCGAGGCGATGACGGCCGGTGCCCCCAGGATGGCGGCGGCGCCCACGGTGGCCTTGGCTCCCGTACCAAGAAACTTGCGACGAGACATCTTTATATTGTCGGTCATGCCGGTCTCCTCCACTTCTCATAATTCGGATACATGGGTATCCGGTAACTGCGGTCCCTGCATCGATTCCCGCGGGTGCGGGGCGTTCCTGAAAACGGATCTGTTGCCGTACCGTTACGGATCAGTCGCCGCCCTGGACGACGAAGCTCACCACCGTGGTGGCGCTGCCGCCGAGATTCAGCGTGGCGAACCGCCGTGCCCCGTCCACCTGGTAATGGCCGGCGGCACCCGTCACCTGGCGCGCGGCATCCAGTACCATGCGTACCCCCGTGGCGCCCACCGGATGCCCCAGACCGATCAGGCCTCCGCTGGGGTTGACCGGAATCCGCCCGTCGATGGCGATATCCCCCGACTCCACCGCGCGCCAGCTCTCCCCCGGCGGCGTGATGCCGAAATGATCAATGGCCATGTATTCGGTGGTGGTGAAGCAATCGTGGGTCTCGATGCCGTCGATGGCGGACACATCGTTGATTCCGGCGCGGCGGAAAGCGGCCTGAATGGCGTCCCGCACGTGGGGGAAGACGTAATCGCTGCTCCGGCTGACCGCCAGCTTCTCCTCCAGCCGGAGGTGCGCGGTGCGGTGCCCCCAGCCCGCGATGAAGGGGACGGCGCTTAAGCGCATGCCGCGTTCCGCGGCCCAGGTCCGCGCGAATCCCTCCGAGGCCAGCACCAGAGCCGCCGCGCCATCGGTGACCTGTCCGCAGTCCTGCCGGCGGATCATGCCCTCGATCACCGGATTGGCCTGGTCGTCCTCCGTGAAACTCTCCGGCTCGAAGCGCCAGTTCCGGGTCTGGGCGTTGGGGTTCCGTTTGGCGTTGGTCAGATTGAGTTCGGCGATACCCGCCAGGTGTTCATAGCGCAAGCCGTAGCGGCGCTGGTACTCCTCGCCCACCAGGTGGAACATGTAAGGCCAGGGGTAACGCGCCTCCTGGCCCTCCCGGCCCACCCACATGGCCGCACCCAGGTGCCGGGCGGCCTGCTCTCCGGATACATTGCGCTCCACCTCCACGCCGGTGACCAGCACGCAGTCGTAGCGTCCGGCCTCGATCTCGGCCATGGCCGCCAGCAGGGCGATGCTTCCCGAGGCGCAGGCGGCCTCGTGGCGGGCCGCCGGCGTGCCGTAGAACCCCGGGTCGATGGCGGCGAACATGCCGCCAAGTTGCCCCTGGCCAGTGAAAAGCTCGCCGGCGAAGTTGCCCACATGGCAGGCATCGACTGCACCGGCATCCAGCCCGGCATCCGCCAGCGTGGCCTGCACCGCGTCCCGCATCAGCTCGAAGATGCCTTCGCCGGACCGGGCGGTATTGCGCGAGAAGTCCGTCTGATGGCCGCCGAGGACGTACACTGGGTTTGACATGACATGAATCCTTTTAGCTGGGGGCTGATTGCGCCGCCATGGTCCTGGCGGCCTCACGAAGAGGGTGTTTGATCAATTTGCCGTTGGGGTTACGCGGCAGGGGATCAGGGCTTACGGTGATCAGGTCGGGAACCTTGTAGTCGGCCAGTTCCTGTCCGCAGAACGCCCGGAGCGCTTCTTTGTCGATGGGCTCCTTGGCATGAATGAAAACGTGTACCCGTTCGCCCAGCACCGGGCAGGGGCTGCCCACCGCCGCCACCTCGATCACATGGGGGAAACGCTGAATGACGTTTTCCAGCTCCACGCAGAACACCTTGTAGCCGCCCCGGTTGATCATGTCCTTGATGCGATCGAAGACGCGGACAAATCCGTGCTCATCCACGCTGCCGATGTCGCCGCTGCGCCAGTAGCCGGCGACGAAGGCTTCCCGGCTCGCCTGGGGATTGTTCCAGTAGCCGATGGCGTTCCCGGGACTGCGTATCCAGAGCTCACCGGCTTCACCGGGGGGCACTTCACGGCCCGCCGCGTCGAGCACACGGATGTCGACGCACGGCAGCGCCGTTCCCACCGAATCCAGGTGGGCGTCCGCCTGTGCCGGATCCGTCAGTGTCACGGCGGACGTGGTCTCGGTGGCGCCGAATCCGTTGAGCAGCCGCAGCCGCGGCAGCTTCTGCGCCAGCCGTTCGATGGTCACCTCCGGCACCGCCGCGCCGCCGAAGTGACCGGTGCGCCAGCAGGACAGGTCATGCCGGTGGAAATCCGGCTCCAGCAGGCACAGGTTGTACATGGCCGGAACCATGGTGGAAGCCGTGATGCGCTGGGATTCGATGGTTTTCAGCACCTCCGCGGCCCGGAATTCCCGCAGGCACACGACGCAGCCGGCCACCTGGATCATGACCATGACGCAGGCCAGTAGTCCGGAAATGTGGGTGGCGGGTACCACCAGTAGCATCCGGTCCTGGGCGGTGTAGCCGAACCGTCGCTGGTAGTTCCTTGCCGTGTGGTAGAAACCCAGATGGGACAGCATCGCACCCTTGGGCCGGCCCGTGGTGCCGGAGGTGTACATGATGCAGGCCGGTTCCTCCGCGTCCACGGCGGGCGCCGAGTCCCGGTCTGTGCCCAGGCCGAGGAAATCACGGTAGTCCAGTGTTTCCGGCTCCGGATCGACGCCCGCGGGGGTCTCTTCCACGGCCATGCTGACCCGGGTATGCAGGTTCGGAACCGTCGCCGGTGGTGGAATCCGATCCGCCAGCGCTGCTTCATGGAGAATGGCAGAGGCGGTGCATTGGTTCAGGATGTATTCCAGCTCCATCCGGGTCTGCCGTGTTCCGATGGGAACGGCGATGGCGCCGCGTCTCCAGACCCCGAACAGGGTGGTGATGAACTCCAGGCGGTTGCCGAGAAACAGGGCGACCCGATCACCCTTGCCCACGCCCCGTGCCTCCAGGGCCGTGGCCACCCGGGTGGCTTCCCGGTCCAGCTCTCGGTAATTCAGCGTTCTGCTTCCGTCCACCACCGCCGGGCGTTCGCCCCCCGCTGCCACGGAACGCCGCAGGACGGCGTCCAGGTTGTCAGGACAATCCGCATAGCAGGGCACCAGCCGGTTACCGTACAGCACCCGGTGCTGGATCAGGGGTGGGTCGCCGGTGATCGGGTTGGTCGTCGTCATCCTGCCGTCCTCCCCTCAAGCCGGTGTCCGCGGTTCCCGCATGCGGACCGCCCCGTCGATGCGGACCACCGATCCATTCATCATGCCGTTCTCCACCAGGGCGAGGACCATATGGGCGAACTCCTCCGGCCGTCCCGGACGCTTGGGGAAGGGAACATCGTCGATCAGGGTGCGTCGGGTGTGTTCGGGCACGACCCGGTACATGCCGGTCTCGAAGGTGCCGGGCGCAATGGCCATGACGCGGATGCCGAACCGGGCAAGCTCCCGCGCCAGCGGCAGGGTCATGCTGGCCACGCCGGCCTTGGACGAGCCGTAGGCGGCCTGGGCGGAGAGTGCCTCGTAAGCGGCCACCGAGGCCGTGTTGATAATCACGCCCTGGTCTTCGCCCGTATCCTCGCGGCACCCGCTGAGGCCCGCGGCGAAAAGGCGAATGGCGTTGAAGGTGCCGATGAGGTTCACCTCGATGACGTGACGGAAGCGGTCCAGATTCCGCGGTTGCACGCGGCCGCTTTGCGGATCCGTTCGGAACACCCGGGCCGGTCCCAGAACGCCGGCACAGTTGACCAGGATGCGGGGAATCCCGAAGCGTTCGTGAATCCGCCCGAATGCCTGCTCCAACTGTTCTCCGCTGCTGACATCCGCGGAGAAGGGGGTGATGCGTGCATGCCCGGCCAGTTGATCCAGGCCGTCCCCCGGCAGATCGATCGCCATCACCTGCGCGCCGCGCCCGGCCAGCGCCTCGACCGAGGCGCGGCCCAGCCCCGATGCCGCGCCGGTGACCACAGCGATTGCTCCGGATGCTTGCATGGGGTTGTTCCTCCTCTCCCTAGACCCGTGCGGGCATGCGAAGCCCGCCATCCAGGCGGATCACGTCGCCGTTGAGCATCGGGGTGTTGGCGATGGCTAGGACCAGCGCGGCGAACTCCTCCGGCCGGCCGGGGCGCTTCGGGAACGGCGGGACTGCCGCGAATACCGTCTCGCGCGATTGCTCCGGCAGGTTCATGGTCATGGGCGTCCGGAAGACCCCGGGGGCGATTCCCATGATGCGGATGCCGTAATCGCCCAGTTCCCGGGCCAGGGGCAGGACCATGCCGGCCACCCCGCCCTTGGAGGCGGCGTAGGCCGCCTGACCCACCTGGCCGTCGAAGGCCGCGATGGACGCGGTGTTGATGATCAATCCGGCCTCGGCGTCCGCCGGGAGCGTGGCGCGCCGTTCGATCATCTGCGGAACCGCGCAGCGGATGCAGTTGATGGTTCCCAGCAGATTGATCTCGATCACCCGGCGGTATTCTTCCAGGGGCATCGGTTGGCTCTTTCGGACCACCGATCCGGGGGTGGCCACGCCGGCGCAGTTCACCAGGACGGATACCTGGCCCAGCCGGGCGGCGATATCATGGAAAATCTCCTGGATGCCCAAGGCGTCGGATACGTCCCCCTGATAGCCCCGGGCCCCGATTTCCTCAGACCACCGGGCCGCCTGCCGGGCGTCCGTGTCAATCAGCGCCACTGCGGCACCGGCGCGCCGGAGTGCTTGTGCGGTGGCCGCACCAAGCCCTGATGCGCCGCCGGTGACGACGGCCACGCGACCCTCCAGGGGTGCCGGGAAATCCATGCCGCACTCCTCCAGCGGTGGTGCTCCGGATCAAGCGGGTTGTGGGGAACGCCTGATGATCCTGTTGTCATGAGGTGTTACTCTTGAGTAACACCCTTGAGCCTAGGCATGCCCGAGGCGGCTGTCAACTAAAGGAATCGATCCGCGCTTCCTGAATGTTTGCTCAAGGAATGAAGGCGTGGCAGCCCCCAAGGGCCGGCGCCTGGTACACTTCCGGTCCTCCACGGTGGCGGTCATGCTTGACCTGGGCGCAGTTGGGAGGCTGTGGCAATGAGTGAAGGGGTACCCGGGAAGGACAGGAACCTTATCGCCGGATGGCATGATGCCCCGGCCAGGGCGTCGGAACGGCGAGAGACGCGCAGGCGCGCCCTGATCCTCGCCGCGGGGCGGGCCTTCGGCCGGCGGGGCTTTCACAACACCACGCTGGACGATATCGCCGCCCAGCTCTCGGTCACCAAACCGATGCTCTATCGCTATGTGCGGAACAAGCACGAGATTCTGTATGAATGCCATCGGATCGCGGTGGGCATGGCGGAAGAGGCCTACGAGGAGGCCCTGCGTCAGGTGGAGTCGCCGCTGGAGCGCATCCGCCGTTTCTCCGAGGGATACATCACCCGCATGACCAGCGAACTGGGCACCTGTGTCGTGCTGACCGAGTACTACTCCATGACCCCGGAGCACAACGAGTTGATCGAGCGCCGCCGCCGGGTGCTGGATGCCGGCCTCCGGCAGCTTGTTCAGCAGGCCGTGGACGCCGGCGAGATCGAACCCTGTGACCCCAAACTCGCGGTGTTCTTCTTCATGGGCGCGATCAATAACATCAACCGGTGGTTCACCGAGGGCGGCCCACTGGCCGGCGAGGAGATCGCGGTCGTATTCTCCAACCACATCATCAACGGACTGCGCCCGACCCGGGAAGGCGCCCGCCCGGGGCGGGAGGCCTCAGGCGCGTGACGGCAATGCCCCGCCCAGGGGGCGGGCAATGCTTCCCGGGGCGGCCGGGCCGCCCATCAGCCCGTCAGATCAGCCCCAGTGCCATCATGGCCTTGCTGACCTTGAGGAAGCCGGTGATGTTGGCGCCTGCCACGTAATTGCCCGGGGCGCCGAACTCATCGGCGGTCTCGTAGCAGTTGTTGTGGATGTTCACCATGATCTCTTCCAGCCGCTTTTCCGTGTAGGCAAAGGTCCAGGAATCGCGGCTGGCGTTCTGCTGCATTTCCAGAGCACTGGTGGCCACGCCGCCGGCGTTGGCGGCCTTGCCGGGGCCGTAGGCGATGCCGGCATCCTGAAACACGCGGATGGCCTCCGGGGTGCAGGGCATGTTGGCGCCTTCAGCCACTGCGGTGCAGCCGTTCTTCAGCAGCGCCCTCGCGTCCTTGCCGTTGAGTTCGTTCTGGGTGGCGCAGGGCAGGGCCACGTCGCAGGGCACCTCCCAGATGTTGCCGTCCTCCACGTATTTCGCGTGCTTGCGCTCTTCGGTGTATGCCTTGATCCGGCGCCGCTCCACCTCCTTGATGCGCTTCACCAGCTTCAGGTCGATGCCCTTTTCATCCACGATGATACCGGTGGAATCGGAACAGGCGATGACCTTGGCGCCCAGCTGCATGGCCTTTTCCATGGCGTAGATGGCCACGTTGCCGGAGCCGGAGACGATGCAGGTCTTTCCGTCCAGGGATTCCTTGCGTGCCTTGAGCATTTCCTGCACGAAGAACACCGTGCCGTAGCCGGTGGCCTCCTTGCGGGCACGGCTGCCACCCCAGTCCAGGCCCTTGCCGGTGAACACGCCGGATTCGTAACGGTTGGTGATGCGCTTGTACTGGCCGAACAGGTAACCGATTTCGCGCTGGCCCACGCCGATGTCGCCGGCGGGAACGTCGGTGTATTCGCCCAGGTGCCGGTAGAGCTCGGTCATCAAGCTCTGGCAGAAGCGCATGATCTCGTCATCGGACTTGCCCTTGGGGTCGAAATCGCTACCGCCCTTGCCGCCGCCGATGGGCAGATCCGTGAGGGCATTCTTGAAGATCTGTTCGAAACCCAGGAACTTGATGATCCCCAGGTAGACGGAGGGGTGGAAGCGCATACCACCCTTGTACGGCCCCAGGGCGCTGTTGAACTCCACGCGGAAGGCGCGGTTGATGTGGATCTCGCCCTTGTCGTCCTGCCAGGGGACACGGAAGATGATCTGGCGTTCCGGCTCGCAGATGCGCTGGATGATCTTCTGATCCGCCAGTTCCGGGTACTTCACCAGGACCGGGCCCAGTGTCTCCAGTACCTCGTGGACCGCCTGGTGGAATTCGTTCTCGCCGGGGTTCCGGCGCAGGACGTCTTGATAGATCGGCTCCAGTTTCTCGTCGAGTCTGACGCTCATTCTTCATTCTCCCACTGCTTGCGCCTGTGCCCGGCGCGGACAAGTCCCGCATGATCCACGAAATGGAGCGGTCGCACCAGAAGGGTGCAATAAAATGCGTGCAGCATACGGGGTGTGTCGGCCATAGGAAAGTACCGGCGGAGCAGGGCCGGCCCGCATCCTGCGCTCCGGCGCCGATACGGCCGTCAGACCTCGGCCACGGCGTCGTGGGGATGCAGGCTCTCCAGATGGCGCACCCGGATTCTGAGGTCCTCGAACTGGGGTGCCAGTGCGGTTCGCAAGCGGCGGGCGGCGTCCTCCACGTACATCAGGTTGCCGCCGTTGAGCAGTGCGAATGCCTGCTCGTCGGCGCGCTTGACCGCGGTCTGCACCGGTGTGGCGAGCACCGCCTCGGCCCGGTCGATGAGGGGAAGCAGTTGAAGGGTGTCCGCGTCGCAGGGGAGCCTGACCGAGAGTTCGGCGATGCTGCGCTGGCTGTGGGGCGTGGCGGTGGTCCCATGCTGTTCGATCCAGGCGGCGACGGCGTGCGGCTCCAACGCGACCGAT
The DNA here is from genome assembly GCA_020831885.1 of Ectothiorhodospiraceae bacterium. Classification (GTDB taxonomy): domain Bacteria; phylum Pseudomonadota; class Gammaproteobacteria; order Nitrococcales; family Aquisalimonadaceae; genus LSCE01. The sequence goes on along the minus strand of JAFIFU010000004.1, from coordinate 31,619 downwards.
CCCTGGAAATCCCGCTGGAAGCGGTCCCGTAACGCCCGGCGGCTGAGTGCTGCCGAGCAGGGGCAGGTGGAGGAATAGGTGACGTCCACGGCGGCCCGCAGGTCCATCGTTTCCTGGCGGGTGTCCAGCATTGCCTGGAGACGCAGGGGGTAGGCGCGCCACCCGGCGAGCCCGGGCGTCTCCAGTGCCGGCCGGCGGCAGATCAGCCGGGTGGTCACCGTCAGCCGGGCCCGCGTGGATCGGCAATCGGCATGGCTGGCCACGGCCTCCTGCAGCAGCCGGCGGATCGCGAGGGGCGAGACCGATTCCTGAAGGGAAAGCGTGTCCAGCAGGCGGTAAAGCCTGGACATGTGAATACCCCGGATCTCGGCAGCAGGCAGGTCAACGAACAGATCCGCCCGGGCGGGGACTGGATGGGCGGACTCCGTCTCCGCCAGGGTAAGCAGGAGGTCGATCTGCTCCATGCCCACCCAGTCCAGCGGAGCGCCCGCAGTGGGCAGGGGTGAGCGGGCCACATCAGGCAGGTCCTTGGACATTATCTCTCGCGCCTGGAAAAGCAATAGTATAACATTATGATTGTGGCGGATTGAAGGCGCGGGCTTTAAGGAAACACTGATCTATTCCCATGATGCTCTGCGGAGCCCTTCGCGCACGCTGAGCTGCGTTGGCGTTCTTGACAAGGGCGACGGCCATTGCCTGCGAACGCCGCCTTGCCCCCGAACACGCTGCCAAGCCAGAGCACCATGGGAATAGATCAGTGTTTCCTTAACCCTAATCTTCGAGTTCCGGAAAGTTCTCGGGGGCGTTCAGGGTCCAGTCATAGTCGATATATCGGATCCGGGTCGCGCCCTCCATTGCCTCGATCACCCGGTCGTCGGCGTAGGTGCGGATGAAGTCGCGAACCGAGCCCGCTTCCCGGACGTAGTCCTCCTCGTACCAGTCGAAGAGTTTCGACAGATGGAGCGTGTCGCCGTCCACCCTCAGGTGATAATGGGTGTTGAGGGCCAGGCGGGTGTTTTCGGTGAGAAGGTCATCCAGGTTGTCAGGGGTGTAGATGTCCGCCCGGAGCGGGGGACAGCCGACGGAGGCGCAGTTCACCGCGAAGTGAACGCGGGCCTCCGCCCATCCGCGCTCCCAGTACGTATCCCCCAGAAGGATTCCCTTTTCCATGTCGTCCAGGCTGTGCAGCCGGCCGTCCACCGCAAACAGGGGGCGTTCAAACACATTCTCGCGGAACGGATTAATGCGCCCGCCGTAGTCCCAGACCGAATCCACCAGTTCCCCGTTCGGCCGCTCCTCCAGAATGTGGGCGATCATGAAAAAATTGTACGTGTTCAGCCAGAAGGCATTGGCCGTCTCCCGCGAGCCGATGCCGGAGGCGTCGAACGCGGCGAGGCGTTCCCGCTGCCGCCCCAGCAACTGCATGGTGTCGTCGTCTGCCAGAGCAGCCCGGTAGTCGAAGGCCGAGACCAGGCCGTCGTTGTCCAGGGCGCGCTCGGTCAGAAAACGGTCCAGCAGCTCCTGGTAGTCACTGAAGGCATCCGCCACCCTGCCGTCACTGAACGCCTGCGGAATCCAGCACGCCAGCAACAGGGCGGAGAGACCCGGAATCCGTTTGCGTGCGTACGCCATGGTTTGATCTCCTGTCGTCACCCGGCCAGTCATTCATCCACGTCCCGCGGATTCCCCCCATGCCAGGCGCCAGCCACTGCGGGGGGAGGGGGAACGCTGCGGGTTCGCTCCGATGTCGTTGGCCTGCGGGGTCTGATCGCTATGACGCGGCCAGCGTGTCGTTGATCCAGGAGGCGATCGTGTACTGATCCGCCGCGCCGGCCCGCTGGGACACGGGCTGACCATTCCTGAACAACATCAGCGTGGGCAGGCCGCGGATTCCGTACTCACGTGCCACGTGCATCTCGTCGTCGACATTGATCTTGACCACGCGGAGATCCCCGGCCATCTCCCTTGCGATCGATTCCACCACCGGCGAAACCATCCTGCAGGGACCACACCAGGGTGCCCAGAAATCCACCAGGATGGGTTGGTCGCTTTCCTGAAGGTTCTGGCGGAGGGTCTGACCGTCCACTTCCTCTACCATCGCCGTCTCCTGCGTGTTGCTTCCGTGGATGACGACTGGAGCATAGGCGCGCCTGACCAGACCGCGCCATTGGGGATACTACGCAGGCCCCCGCTCGGAGTTGCAGCGCGTGCGGTCCTAGGGAAGCGCTGATCTATTCCCATGGTGCTCTGGCTTAGCAGCGTGTTCGGGGGCAAGGCGCGGCTCGCAGGCAATGGCGAGCCCTTGGCAAGAGCCGCAACACCGCACCCGGACACGCTGCAAAGCCCCGAAGGGCTCCGCAGAGCATCATGGGAATAGATCAGTGCTTCCCTAAGCATTTTCCCCTATGGGACGGGGCGGCGGGCACCTGCTACCGTCCCGCCCTCCACCGGCAAACGGAGTACCTCTCGATGGAACAACGCCTGAGATTGGGACTGTTCTTCATGCGGGTCAGCGTTTTCCTGGTCATGGCCATGTGGAGCTTCAACAAGCTTCTGGCCCCTGAAGCCTCGGCCGGGATCTTCGAGCGCTTCTATCACATCGGGGGGCTGGGCGTGGCCAGCATGTATGCCATTGGGCTGGTGCAACTGGCCATCGAGGTTCTGTTTCTGCTGGGCGTCGCCCGTTTCTGGACGTACGGGTTCGTGCTCCTGACCCACGGAGCATCCACCGTCTCCTCTTGGCAGCAGTACCTGAACCCCTTTGACCATCTGCTGTTCCTTGCAGCCATCCCCATGCTGGCGGCGTGCCTGGCCCTGTTTCTCCTGCGGGATCAGGATACCTTGCTCGTTGCAGGGCGATGACCCGCTGGACTGGTCTTCCGACAGGGCGATGCAGCTTCAACGACAAGTAAGACAATTGATAATAATCAAAAATTTTTGTTCACTAAGTCATTGTTTTATAAAAAATAACGATGATTTTTCGATGGCCTGGCCTTGCATCGGTGTTCAGTCTTCCGGCAGTCTGCCGACTCCATGGGCGGACAACACACGACGAAGGAACCATCAATGCGGAAGAATCTGCCGGTGACCGGCAAGGAGAAGCACTACGCTGAACGGATCAGACTGGTCAGTACCACGGATCTCAAGGGTGTCATACAGGACGCCAACCGGAACTTCGAGGAAGTGTCCGGCTTCAGCCGGGACGAACTGGTGGGTCAGCCTCATAACCTGGTCCGGCATCCGGATATGCCCGAGGCGGTGTATGCGGATTTCTGGGCCACGCTCAAGGCCGGGCGGCCCTGGCTGGGTGTGGTGAAGAACCGCTGCAAGAACGGCGACCACTACTGGGTCAGCGCCTATGTTTCCCCGGTCATGCATGCCGGCCGGATCGTGGGTTACCAGTCAGTGAGAACCCGTCCGTCCGAGACCCTCAAGCGGCGGGCGGAAGCCGTTTATGCGCGCATGCGTGGGCGGCGCGCGCCCGGTCGTTGGTGGGTGCCCCGATCCCTGGCGGTGGTGCAGGCGACCAGTGCCGGTGCCGGGGTCGCGCTGAGCGGGCTGGGAGCGGCATTGATCGCATCGGGAAGCGGGTTGGGTGGCGGCGGCCTGCTGATCGCCGGCCTGTTGTCGGCCGTGGCGGGCCCGGTGTATCTGCACAGGCGATTGGCCGGGCTCGCCGGGCGCGCACGGCAGGTGTTCGACAATACGGTGGGGCGCACGGTTTACGGCAACGGGCAGGACGAGGTTGCCGGCGCAGAGCTCGCCCTGGCCATGCTGCATGCCCGACTGAACGCCGTGCTGGGGAGGCTGGAGGAGTTCACCGGCAGTCTGCGGGAGTCGGCCACGGCCTCCAGCGAGGCTTCCGAAAACGCCGGTGCTGCCATTGAACAGCAGGAGCAGGAGGTGGAGCAGGTGGTGACCGCCATGGAAGAGATGGTCGCCACGGTGCAGGAGGTCTCCCGCAATACCGCCGATGCCTCCAACGTGGCTCTGGAGGCCTCGGAGCAGGCGGCGGCCGGGCGCCAGACGATCACACGCTCCACGGATGCCATCGCTGCCCTGGCTGAGGAGATGCAGACCGCCGCCGGGGCCATGGAAGCGCTGCGCGACGAGACCGTCTCCATTCGGAAGGTGCTGGACGTGATCAACGAGATCGCCGGCCAGACCAATCTGCTGGCGCTGAATGCGGCCATCGAGGCGGCACGGGCCGGAGAGTCCGGGCGCGGATTCGCGGTGGTGGCCGACGAGGTCCGGGAGCTGGCCAGTCGGGTGGGGGATTCCACCAGCGAGATCGATCGCATGATCGGAGCCCTGGAGGAGCGTGCGGAAGGCGCGGTACAGGCAATGCGGCGCAGCGAGACGTCCACGCGTTCGGTGGCCGACGACGCGGCCAGCTCGGCGGACGCCATCGTGAATATTGATCATGCGGTGGGTCGCATCCGTGACATGGCCGTGCAGATCGCCTCGGCCACCGAAGAGCAGGCGGCCACCGGTGACGAGATCAACCGGCGGATGGTGGAGATCAACAAAGGCATCCAGGCAACGGCTCAGGTCGCCCACGGAACCCGGGATACGGGCCGGCAACTGGTGGCCATGATCGAGGAGATGCGGAACGTGCTGGATCAGTTCGATGACGGACGAGCGGTTCGCTAGCCTGGATATTCCGCCGATCTCACGCACCCTCGCTTGCCCTTGATCGCACAAGGGATTGTTCCCGGCCGGCCGTATGATTCGATACGACGCGCTTTCCAACAATCCCTTGTGCGATCAGTGTACTACGCGATCAGTGCTTCCTTAGTGCCCCTTGAAAGCCAGCAGCCATTCCGATGCGCGGAAGGCAATCGCCATCACTCTTGACGTGACCTGCTGGTTAGTGGATTCTGTGACTGGTCGGTTATTTCGTGAGGCTTCAGTATTCCTATTGAGGCTGGGTTGTCCCTTCGGCGGATACGCCAGACCCCGGTATTGCGCGGGCAGCAGTGGTAACCACCGTCCGGAATCATTCCGGGCTTGCCGCATCGCAGGAGGTGATGGGTCGGGCGGTATACAGATCACGCAATGCCGCCTGAAAGCGCAGACGCCATCCGATGCCTCCTGCAGCGTTCACCTGAAAACAACGGGATTCCCCCGGGGACTGGTGCCGAGCCAGAGACCAGCAACAGAGTAATGACCTGCCGCCGGACCGGTGGCCCAATTGAGCGAGGAGACGGTGATGTTCAGCAGCAGAACCAGCGCGCCGGAAGCAACAACCCGGGCAACTTACCGCAGGTTGCTATCCGCCATGGCGATCGCCACCGCCATGGTGGTGCTCCCCTTCACACAGGCAGCCGCCAACGAGCGGGTGCGATGGCAGATACCAACCGGTGCGCCCACCACCCTTTCAGGTAATGAAGCAATCGTCTACACGGCAAAGTTTCTTGAAACCATGTCCGGTGGGTCGATCACGCTGCGCGTCTATGAGCCCGGTGAGCTGATTCCTCCCTTCGAGGTGAGTGACGCCGTGGGAGAAGGGCGTTATCCCGCCGGATTCACCTACACGGGCTACGATGAAGGCACAATGCCGGCCAGTTCCCTGTTCTCTGTTGTGCCTTTCGCGAGGGATCCGGTCTGGTTCTCTTCATGGCATTACGCGGGTGGCGGCAAAGAGCTGCTCAACGAGCTGTATAACACCCGCAACATACACGCCGTGCTCTGTGGTATGACCGGCCCGCAGATCAAAGGCTGGTTCCGGGAGCCGATCGAAAGCCTTGAAGACTTTGACGGCTTGACCATACGTTTCCCCGCATTCAATGGCCGTGTACTCAGGCATTTTGGCGCGAACATCACCATGATCCCCGCCGGCGATACCTATCAGGCGCTTGAGCGGGGCGTGATCGATGCGGCGAAACTGGGGCAGCCTTCCGTGGGATATGTCTTCGGGTTTTATGAAATTGCGCCGTATTACATGCTCCCCGATTGGTCCCAGCCGAACACGGCAACCCACCTGATGATCAATAAGGATGTGTGGGATGGGCTTCAGCCGTCCACACAACAGATGATCGAATCCGCCTGCATGGCGGCCACCCTTCAGACGCTGGCTGATACGGAGTACAACCAGGCAAAGACCCTCGAGACGTTTGATGAGCTTGGGCTCACAGCGCTGGTACTCGACGATGCGGATCTGAAAAAGCTGGTGGAACTGCGGAACCAGGTCCTGGATGACATGGCCGAAGAGGATGCGTTCTTCGGACGCGTGCTTCAAAGCCAGCGGGAATTCTCCGCCACGTACAGTGTCTGGGCGGATAAGGGCTATCTGCCCCGTGGCCTGGACTAGCGGAAAGAGCGGCGCTTTCCCGGGTGCCGCAGGTGGTGATCCTGCCTGCGGCGCCTGGCCACACTGCAAAGCCCCGCAGGGCGGGCCCTTCGCGCACGCTGAGCTGCGTTGGCGTTCTTGACAAGGATCCACGGCCATTGCCTGCCAACCCGCCTTGTCAGCGCCCTCGCATGGCTCCGCAGAGCACCGTGGGAATAGATCAGCGCTTCCTTAAGACTTATCCAGGCAGCGTATCGTTGCGCTCTAATTCACCATTGAGCAGCGAGAACGGGAGCTTATGATAGTGACAAATGATCAGTTTGTGCTCAGAAAAATTTTCAAGAACGCGCTTACCAAGTACGGAAACAAGCCTGCCGTTGTTTTCCAAGGAAAACATCTGACCTATTCAGAGTTGTTCCGGCAATCCTGTATCGCAGCCCACGCGTTGGTCAATAAGCGCGTAACGGCAAACACCCGCGTTGCACTAATGATGTCGAATTGCCTGGAGTATGCCATTGCGGACCAGGCCATTATTCAGGCCGGTGCAACAAAGGTTCCGCTGAACGACATGCTGGGCGCGAAAGAAATTAACTACATTATTAAGGACAGTCAGGCCCGCGTCGTGTTCGTTGGAAAGAACTTTTTCGATGTCGTACAGACCCACAGGAATGAATGGCCGGATCTTGAGACAATTGTCGGCATAGCCCGGAAGGATGAATGCCCGGACGGATTCCTGTCGTGGGAGGAATTCGTCTCCGGAGAGAACATGGAACCGCCGGATGTTCAAGTCTGTGATGAAGATCTGGGACTCATCGCCTATACCGGAGGCACCACCGGTATGCCGAAGGGGGTTATGCATAGCCAGAAGTCCATGGCGCTTAACATGTTCTCCCATTTGATGGAGCTCGGTTATCTCGATGACGAACGTGTTTTGCTTGCATCTCCATTGCCTCATGCGGCCGGATATATGTTGCTTGCGGGCTTGCTTAAGGGAGCAACCCACTTTGTGGAGTCCGGTTTTGATCCTGACACGGTGATTTCCAGGGTTCAGGAAGAGCGGATAACGGCAACGCTGCTTGTTCCGACGATGATTTACCGGCTCTTGGACAGAATCAGCGAGACCAAGGCGGAGCTGCACTCGTTGCGCACTGTGCTTTACGGTGCCGCCCCCATAACAGAAGAACGTCTCCGCCAGGGGTTGGAGCTTTTGGGTCCGGTATTCATGCAGGCATACGGGCAAACCGAGATCCCCAACATGGTGACCCGTTTGCGGAAAGAAGACCACCGTACTGATGAGGCGGTGGCGCATCGGTTGAGAAGCTGCGGACAACCGGTGACCATGGTGGATGTCCGGATAGTTGATGGCACCGGGAAAGAAGTGCCCCGGGGGGAGAGCGGTGAACTTGCGGTACGCGCGCCGTACGCCATGCTCGGCTATCACGGATTGCCCGACAAGACCCGGGAAACCATCGTGGATGGGTGGGTCATGACCGGCGATATCGCCCGGCAGGATGCGGACAGTTACATATACCTGCTTGATCGAAGCAAGGATATGATTATCACCGGCGGCATGAATGTTTATACGACGGAAGTTGAGAACGCGGTTCAGGGGTGCCCAGGGGTCAGCCAGGTCGCGGTGGTGGGCTTACCCCACCCCGATTGGGGAGAGGCTGTAACGGCATTCATCGTGAAAGAGAAGGGCCATCCGGTCACGGCGGAGGATGTTATCGCACATTGTCGTAACGAGTTATCCAGTTACAAGCGACCGAAGCTCGTCAAATTCATCGAGAGCCTCCCGTTGACCGTTTACGGAAAACCGGACAAGAAGCGTCTCCGCGCCATGGCCGACGACAACCCGGGGCAATGACAGGCTTCATGGGTGTCTATTCAGTGTGAGGGAGCCGCGGTTTCCGTGAACAGGTCTCCGAGTACGACCCACCGGCGCGGCGATGACACGCCGGGTAGCCCTGCCCGGGGCCGGAGTTGCCGGCCCCGGGCAGGCTGCCAAGCCGGAGTGGCATGGGAATCGGTCAGCGCTTGCTCAACCCCCGGAGATCCACGGCAATGCCGTGATCGCACTTGGACCAGCCGGTTTCGTCCGGACCATTGTGCATGCTCAGCAGCAGCCCCTGTCGGGAGGCGAAATCCAGGCATTGCAGCACGTCGTCCCGGTCGGCGCAGCGGATGACCACCGCCGGTGAGCTCCCATTAACGGGTTGCGCGCCGGTCTCGCCGGTGCCCCCTCCGTTGGGGATCTGGATATCGCCGCGGATCTGGATCGCCAGGGCACCGATGTTCACGGGGATCAGGCTGTTGTCCGCCAGTCGTCGAATGGTCAGTTTCATGGTTTCTCTCCTCTCGCTCCGTGCCGCAGGGCCGCCAGTCTGGTGGTTCGTCCACCGGGTAGGTGTCTGGCGGCCATTCTTGTATAACTGTTGTCGTTTCCCGTGATCCTCCGGTTCGGCGGGCGCCGCCATCAGGCCGTGGCGGCCGCCGAGAAATAGAAGTCCAGCATCGCCTCCAGGGGCGCCGGATCCCGTAGCAGGCGGCTGCGTAGTGCTGCCCCTTCCCAGCAGTTCAGCAACAGGTTCGCCAGGTGTGCGGGATCGGTGTCTTCGGGGAGGTCTCCCTGCCGGCGGGCTTCCTCCAGACAATCGGCGATGCGTGAGACGATCTCGGTGAAGCACCATTCGATCTTCTGTCGGAACACATCGCTTACGCCGGACAGCTCCTGGCCCAGGCCGCCCAGCATGCAACCCAGATAGCCGTCCTGGCCGTACTTTTCCTGGCTGATCTCGAAAAAGCGGCGTACTCGGTCCAGTGGGTGCAGTGACCCGTCCCCCAACGCGGCGTCCAACCCCTGATGCACTTCGCTCATGTAACGGTCGATCACCTGGAGGGCGAAGTCTTCCTTGCTCCGGAAGTGATGGTAGAACGAGCCTCTCGGGGCCCCGGATGCATCCAGCAGCGCCTGTATGCCGAGATCGTTGTAGCCACGCTGGAGCAGCAGGTCCAGGCCGATCTCCAGCAGGCGCTCCTTTGTCGGGTTCGTTGTCATCGCTCAGCCCTAAACCGACCGGTCTAATTGTTACTCTAGACCGGAATTCGCAGATGTCAATATGTCCTGGGGGTGCGGGATGCCGAAGACCGGAGGCTCACCGGTGTATCAGGAAGGCGGTTTTTCCATGCTCGCCCCGGGGTGACGCCGGGAGGGAGCAATTGCGGCGCCGGTTGCCGCCGCGCAGACCCAGGTGGTGGCCAGGTGGGCCGCCTCCGTGTCATCCAGTCCTTCGGCAGAGAGGGAGGCCCAGGTCTGGAACTGCAGCACATGGGAGACGGTGGCGGCTGTGCTCCGCCTCTGCGAAGCCGGTGGCACCAGGGTCAGCACCAGATCAGCGGCGATGGCCTCCAGGTATTGCCTGAATCCGTTCATGGGGCCGCGGAGGGCAGGAACATCCGGTTCGTCACGGAACAGCACCGTCCACATGCGCGCCGTGTGGCGGTAGTAGCCGTAGAAAGCCTCCAGCGCAAGCCTGCAGCGTGCCGGGCCGTTATCCTGGTGTGCCCAGGTGGCGGGTTGCGGTGGTGGGTTCAGTTCCCGCCAGCGGGAACTGCAGGCCTGGAATAGCTCGGTATCGTCAGGGAAGTGACGGTACACGGTCAGGCGCTGAACCCCGGCGCGCTCCGCAATGGCGCTGATCGTTGTGTTTCGTGGCCCCAGTTCCTCGTGCAACTCCATCAGGGCCTGGACGATCCGCGCCCGGGTGGCCTCCAGTGATTCCGCTCGCTTCTTCAGCTTGTAACCGCGTTTCTTCATATCGATGAACATATCTGTTTAATCAATTGTTGACAAGCGCGCCACGCCGCGACTATAAGCTAATTTATTCATTGAACATTATTGTTTAGTGAATAAATTACCCGTCGAAGCCGTGGAGAATCAGATATGGAAACACCAAGCCTGTTTGAGGCGCGGGAAGTCGCCGCCGATATCTTTGAACTGCCTGCCTGCATGCCGGTGCCCGGTCTGGGGGCCCTGTCCGTGAACGCCTACCTCATCCGCGGCACCGAGCCTGTGCTGGTGGACACCGGGTTGGCTGCGCTGGGCGAGCGTTTCGTGGAGGAGTTGGAGACCCTGGTGGACCCGGATGACCTTGCCTGGATCTGGCTCAGTCACATGGATGCGGACCATGTGGGTAATCTGACGGCCGTTTTGCGGAGGGCGCCGAAGGCGAGGGTCGTGACCAATTTTCTCGGTATGGGCAAGATGATGCTGGCGGGGCTGCCGGTGGAACGTGTGCATGTCATGGAGCCCGGTGCGAGCCTGCAACTGCCGGACCGGGAGATCGTCCCCCTGCATCCGCCCTACTATGACGCCCCCGAGACCATAGGGTTCTTCGATACCACGGCGTCCGTGCTGTTCACCGCAGATGCCTTCGGTGCGCTGCTGGAACAGCCTGCCCGGGGTGACGCCGCGGCCATTCCGCCGGCCCGGCTGCGGGACGGACTGGTGACCTGGGCCGGAATCGACGCGCCCTGGTTGAGTCTGCTGGAGCCCGCGTCCCTGGAGCGCAGCCTGGATGATATCCGCAGGCTCGCGCCGACGGTTGTGCTATCGAGCCATCTTCCCGCCGCCAGCGGCATCACCGAAGCGCTGCTGGGCTATGTGTCGGAGATGCGCTCCGGTGGGACACCCAGGATGCCCAATGCGCTGACCATGGAGCGCCTGTTGGACCGTGCGCACATCGGCAAGGAAGCAGCCATCTGACAGCTCCGGATGGAGCGATTCTTGTCATGGACAGAATAGGGCAGCCCCCAGGGGAGGTGCTGAAGTATTGACCTCCCCCGGACCTCTATTTCTCTATGTAAACATTGTTTGTACAACTTTTATATAAAAAAGCTTGACGCCAAGTCTGGCAAAGAATACTTTTGTCCAGGACGACTTTGTCCAGGACAAACTATGAAAATCGCCATCGTGGGTTCAGGAATCTCGGGACTGGGAGCCGCCTGGCTGCTCAGCCCGCATCACCAGGTCACGCTGTTCGAGGCCGGCAGCTACCTGGGAGGCCACAGCAACACTGTGGATGTGACCCTGGACGGCGTCACCGCGCCGGTGGACACCGGCTTTCTGGTGCACAACGACCGTACTTACCCGAACCTGGTCAGCCTGTTCGCGACCCTCGGGGTGCGCACGGTGGCGTCGGATATGAGCTTCAGCGTGCAACTGGAATCCGAAGGGCTGGAGTGGGCAGGCAGCAATCCGGCCACGGTGTTCGCCCAGCCGACGAATCTGGTGCGTCCGCGTTTTCTGGGCATGCTGCGGGATATCCTGCGATTCAACGCGGCGGCGCCCCGCCTGCTTCAGGAGACGGCAGGCTCGGCTCAAAGCCTGGGGGGGCTCCTGGAGGAATACCGCTACGGTGGGGCGTTCCGTGACTGGTATCTGTTGCCCATGGGGGCGGCCATCTGGTCATCGCCCACCGGAGCGATGCTGGATTTCCCCGCCCATTCCTTTCTCAGCTTCTGCCACAACCACGGCTTGCTGCAGGTCACCGACCGGCCCCGCTGGCGGACCGTGGCCGGCGGCGCACGCACCTATGTGGAGCGCATGGCCATGAGCATCGGTGATATCCGGCTGAACACGCCGGTTCAGCGGGTGGAGCGGCTGGGCCGGGGGGTTCGTGTGCTGAGCGGCGGCGGCGAGGACTGGTTCGATGCCATCGTCCTTGCCTGCCACAGTGATCAGTCCCTGGCGCTGCTGGGCGACGCGGACGCCGACGAGGCGCGCGTTCTGCGCGCTGTGCGTTATCAGCCGAACCGGGCCGTGCTGCACACGGACCGGAGCTTTCTGCCGCGCCGCCGGCTGGCCTGGTCCGCATGGAACTTCTCCGCCGGCGCCGCACGGCCCGATGGTCAACCGGTATCGGTCACCTACCTGCTCAACCGGCTGCAGCCGTTGCCGTTCAAGCAGCCCGTGATGGTGACCCTGAACCCGCACCGGGAGCCGGCGCCGGAGCACACGCTTGCCGGCTTCGCCTACGCCCACCCCATGATGGATGGCCCGGCCCGGGATGCCCAACGGGCCCTGCCCGGCATTCAGGGGCGCCGCAGCACCTGGTTCGCCGGCGCCTGGACGGGCTACGGCTTCCATGAGGACGGTTTCAATTCCGCGCTGGCGGTGGCCACCGCGCTGGACGCCCGGGTGACCTGGCGGGAACGGGCGGTGGCATGAGCGCACAACTGCTGCAGGGGCGGGTCTGGCATACGCGGCTGCGGCCGCGCAGGCACCATTTTATCTATCCGTTGTTGCAGATCCGCGTCCCACTCCGGGGCCTCGCCCATGCCGGTGGGTGGCTGCTTCGAGTGGACCGACCCGGGCTGCTGAGTCTTCAGCAGCGCGACCACGGCCCCCGGGACGGCTCCCCCCTGCTGCCGTGGATCCGTCAACAGCTCGAGGCCCGGGGCCTGGCCGGCGCGGATGGTGACGTCTGGCTGCAGACCATGCCGCGCATGTTGGGCTACTGCTTCAATCCCATCAGTTTCTGGTTCTGTCATGACCGCTCGGGCCGGCTGCGGGCCGTGCTCTGCGATGTGAGCAACACCTTCGGTGGGCACTGCCAGTATCTGGTGGCCCATGGGGACGGGCGTCCCATTGCCGCCCGGGATTGGCTCCAGGCGGATAAGGTTCTGCATGTGTCTCCGTTCTTCCGTGTGCAGGGGCACTACCGGTTTCGCTTTGATGGTGCCAACGGCGTGGTGGAGATCCGCTACGACGATGGGGAGGGCGAGGTGCTGCGCACCGGCATCGTCATGCGGGAGCGTCCCCTGGCCGATCCGGCGCTGATTGCAGCGGTGGCCCGGCAGGGCTGGTTCACCCTGATGGTCTGGGGCCGTATCCACCTCCAGGCCCTGGGCCTTTGGATGAAGAAAGTGCCGTTCCATGGCAAGCAGCCGGAACCGCACCCGCAGGAGGAGCGTCGCTAATGCGGTACATCAGTGATGTGGGTGCCGAGCACCGTGAAAGCATACCGTCCGCGGCCCGATTGCTGTTGCGGATGCTGGAGGGCTTGCAGGTCGGCCAATTGGAACTGGTCACCCCGGGCGGCCACCACCTGTTGTTCCAGGGTGCCGGGCGGGGACCGGAGGCGTGCGTCCACCTGGACGACTGGGGGGTGTGCGCGGCGATCCTCTCCCGTGGTGACGTGGGCTGTGCCGAAACCTACATGGACGGTCGCTGGCACACGCCGGATCTCGCCGAGTTGCTGCACCTGGCCCTGCTGAACGAAGACGCCCTGCACGCGGCGATCCACGGCCGCTGGTGGTCCCGCCTGCTGTTCCGTCTGCGCCATCTGACGCGTGCCAATACCCGGCGCGGCAGTCAGCGGAACATCGCGGCGCACTACGATATCGGCAACGATTTCTACGCCCTCTGGCTGGACCCCACCATGACCTATTCCTCCGCCTTGTTCGTGGAGGGCCCGGAGAGCCTGGAGCAGGCACAGATCGCCAAGTACGAACGCATTCTGGACCGGCTTCGGGTGGGCCCGGATCACCACGTGCTGGAGATCGGCTGCGGCTGGGGCGGCTTCGCTGCCTATGCGGCCGCAACCCGGGGCTGCAGCGTCACGGGGCTCACACTCTCCCGGGAACAGCTTGCCGCCAGCCGTGAACGGGTGGCCCTGCTCGGCCTGGATCAGCGGGTGAGCTTTGAACTCCGCGATTACCGTGACCACACGGGTGTGTACGACCGGGTGGTATCCATCGAAATGCTGGAGGCCGTGGGGGAGCAGTACTGGGAAACGTACTTCCGGCTCCTGCGGGAGCGCCTCCGCCCGGGTGGCGGTGCGCTGATCCAGACCATCACCATGGACGACGCCCATTTCGCCCGCTATCGCGGCGGCAGTGATTTCATCCAGCAGTACATCTTTCCTGGCGGCATGCTGCCGCCGCCGGCCGGCCTCACCCGGCTGGTGCACGAGGCGGGATTAAGGGAAACCGATCGCCTGTCCTTCGGACAGGATTACGCCCGCACGTTGCGTCTCTGGCGCGAGCGCTTCGATGCGCGGCTGGCGGATGTGGAACGGCTGGGCCTGGACGAACCGTTCCAGCGCTTGTGGCGGTTCTATCTGGCCTACTGCGAAGCCGGATTCCGGCACGGACGCACCGATGTGATGCAACTGGAGGTGTGGCGTGATTAAGCAGCTATTGATGTGCGCCCTGGGTTGCCTGGTGGCCGTCCATGCGCTGGCGTTGCCGGGCCCCGTGGAGTACCGCTTCCCGGAAATGGAGGCGGTGGGGCAGGGGGATCTGCGCTGGTTTGGCTTCAATGTCTACCGGGCCACCCTGTGGGCGCCGGAGGGCCGGTACTCGCCGGAACGTCCGTTCGCCCTGGAGATCATCTATCGACGGGACTTCACCGCCGACCAGTTGTCCGGCGCCAGTGGCCAGGAACTGGAGCGGCTCGGCTATGCGCCGGAGGATGTGTCGCGCTGGGAGCGCGTCATGCGGAACATATTCCCTGACGTGCGAAGCGGTGAGCGGATCACCGGGCTGGCCGATGGCAACGGCGGCGTGCTGTTCTATCACGACGACCGGCAGGTGGGCCACGTGACCGATCCCGGTTTCGCCGAAGCTTTCTTCGCCATCTGGCTGGACGAGCGGACCCGGAACGGTCGCCTGCGCTCGGCGCTGCTCGGGGACTCCCGGTGAGTCCGAACCGTTCCCGCCTGTTGGCCTATGCCGCCATCTCTCTGCCGCTGACCATGGCCGCCTTGCCGGTGTACGTGCTGGCGCCCAAGTTCTACGCGGACGAGACCGTGCTGTCACTCGCCCTGATCGGCGTGCTGCTGCTGGGCGCGCGGGTGGTGGACGCGGTGCAGGATCCGTTGTTCGGTGTCTGGAGCGATCGCGCACGCCTGGGTCGGCGCGGTCTGATGGCGTTGGGCATACCGCTGCTGGCTCTGGGTTTCATCGCCCTGTTCAATCCCCCGCCACTGGCAACGGCCGGGATTGCGGTGTGGATGACGGTGTCCCTGATCCTGGCCTACAGCGGCTACAGCCTGATCGCCATCCCTTATCACGCCTGGGGCGCGGAACTGGCCCCGGATGCGGCGGGCCGGACACGGATCACGGCCGCGCGGGAGGCATTCTCTCTGATCGGGGTCATGCTGGCGGCCATGGCGCCGCCGTTGCTGGTTCTGTGGTTGCCGGCGCCGACGGCCATGACCCTGTTCAGTGGGGCGTTCGTGGTGCTGCTGTTCGGCGGCGCGCTGATCACGCTGTCAGGCGCGCCCCGGGTCCCGTTTGTTCGCCCGGAGCGGACGGAATCCTGGTGGCCGGCGGTGCGCGACCCCGCGTTCCGGCGTCTGGCCGTGATTTTTCTGTTGAACGGCACCGCCGCCGCCGTGCCGGCAACCCTGTTCCTGTTCTATGTGGAAGGGGTACTGCAGCGTCCGGGTCTGGCCGGGCCGTTTCTGGTTGCCTACTTCCTGGCTGGTGTGGCGGGGATGCCCTTGTGGGTGCGGCTGGGGCGGCGCCTCGGGGTCCGCCAGGCCTGGTTGAGCGGCATGCTGGTGGCCATTGGCGCCTTTGCCTGGGCGTTCACGCTGGGCGAGGGTGATGTGCTGCCGTTCCTGTTCATCTGCCTGCTCAGCGGTCTGGCACTGGGCGCCGATCTGGCCCTGCCGCCGGTGCTGTTGGCCGGCATCGCGCCCACCCGGGCCACCGGCAGCTATTTCGGCCTCTGGACCCTGCTCGGCAAACTCAGTCTCGCGCTGGCCGCGGGGTTGAGCCTGCCGTTGTTGCAGCTTCTGGGCTACACGCCGGGGGAAGCGCAGGGCCTGGTGACGCTGGCCGCGGTGTACGCCCTGCTGCCCTGCGCCCTGAAACTGCTTGCGGCCCTGGCGCTATGGCGCTGGCATGCACCGGCTTCCGCTGTTTCCCCACAAGGAGTGACGCCATGATCCGCCTGTTCATCGTCCTGTCCCTGTCCCTGGTGCTGGCCGGCTGCGCTGCCGTGAGTGTGGATGATTACCGGGACGATGCCCCGGAGCTGGTGCTGGAGGAATACTTTGACGGCGAGCTGATCGCCCATGGCCTGTTCGTGGACCGGTTCGGCCGCGTGCAGCGCCGTTTCGTGGTCACCATCGATGCCTGGTGGGAAGGCAATGTGGGTACGCTGGACGAGCGGTTCCATTACGATGACGGGACCACCGATCGCCGGGTCTGGACCCTGCGGCGTCTGCCGGACGGTACCTACAATGGGCGTGCCGCGGACGTGGCCGGGGTGGGGCGCATCCAGGTGGCAGGCAATACCATGCGTTTGCGGTACACGCTGATGCAGCCCATCGGAGGGCGTGTCTGGAACGTGTCCATGGATGACTGGATGCATTTGATCGACAACGACACGCTGGTGAACCGTACCCGGATGAGCAAGTTCGGGATCACGCTTGGCCACGTCATCGTCCAGTTCCGCAGGCTGGACGGGGAGAGCGACGGCTGATGAATCCGCCCATTCGCGATTGGCGGGGAAAGCGCGTCTGGGTGGTGGGCGCCAGCAGCGGCATCGGCGCCGCGCTGGCTGACGCCCTGGCCGGATGCGGGGCACGGGTCGCGGTCAGCGCCCGGCGTTCCGCCCCGTTGGAGGACTTCGTGGCGCGTCACGGAGCGGATGCCCTGGCGCTGCCGCTGGACGTGACCGATGTTCCGGCCTGGGAGGCGGCCTGTCGCCAACTGAGACAGGTCTGGGGCGGCATTGATCTGGTGGTCTTCCTGGCGGCAAGCTGGCGCCCCACCCGGGCCTGGGAGCTGGAGGCGGCCGACGCGCGGGGCACCGTGGAGACCAATGTGATCGGTGTCATCAACGGTTTGGCCAGCGTGTTGCCTGAACTGCTGCGCAGCCGTGGTGGTGTCGCCCTGGTTTCCAGTGTCGCCGGTTACCGGGGCCTGCCCTTGGCCCTGACCTACGGGCCCACCAAGGCGGCCCTGATCAATCTGGCGGAGGTCCTGTATCTGGATCTGGCGCCGCGGGGCGTGGCCGTCTACCTGGTGAACCCCGGGTTTGTCCGGACGCCGCTGACGGCGGAGAACAGTTTTCCCATGCCCGGGCTGATGGAGCCGGAAGCCGCGGCCCGGCGCATTATCCGCGGCCTGGAGCGGGGGCGTTTCGAAATCGCCTTTCCGCGCCGTCTGGTCTGGCCGCTCAAGCTGCTGCGGCTGCTCCCGTATCGGCTCTACCTGCCGCTGGTGAGACGGTGGGCCGGCGCATGAACAGACATGACCTGGATGCGCTGGTCGCATGGTACGCGCGCCTGAGCCCGGAGACGCTGGATCAGATGTCCCGGTTTTACGCCGAAACGGTCCGGTTCCGGGATCCGTTCCACGCGTTCCGCGGGCGCGACCAACTGCAGCGGATCTACCGGAGCATGTTCGGTAGTCTGCAGGAGCCGCGCTTCCATATCCTCCGGCGCCTGGTGGATGGGGACGAGGCCGTGCTGATCTGGGATCTGCGGTTCCGGTTCCGGGGGCGGGACTGGTGCATTCATGGTTCCAGTCACCTGCGCTTCGATGCCCATGGGCGTGTGGACTATCACCGGGATTACTGGGATGCCTCGGCGGAACTGTACGAAAAGCTGCCGGTGCTTGGCGCGGTTCTGCGGCTGATTCGCCGCCGCATCGCGGCGGCCGGCGAGCGGGGGTGAACGGATGGATTCGCGGGGACAGCATCACAATGAACGATAACAACCTGCCGGGTCTTCCCATCGGGGCGGTGGAGCGGGAAACAGGGCTTTCCAAGGATGTGCTGCGGGTCTGGGAGCGGCGTTACGGCTTTCCCAGCCCCCTTCGCGCCGGCAACGGGGATCGGCTGTACCCCCCGGAGCAGGTGGATCGGCTACGGCTGGTGAAACGCTTGCTGGATCAGGGGTTGCGGCCCAATCGCGTGGTCCGGCTGGAGACGCGGCAACTGCAGCAACTGCTGGCCGAACAACTGCCGGATCCCGGACCGGAAACGGAGCACACCCTGCTGGAACTGCTGCAGGAAGGCCGGCCTCAGGCCATTGCCCATCACCTGCAGCACCAGCTTGCCACCGATGGGGTGCAGCGTTTCGTGACCGGGACGCTGGTGCGTTCCAACCAGGCGGTGGGCATGGCCTGGGCGCGGGGCCGGATCACCATTTTCCAGGAGCACCTGTACAGCGAGCAGGTTCAGAATGTCCTGCGTCAGGCCATGAGCGTGCTGCCCCAACGTCAGGAACGGCCACGGGTGGTGCTCACAACCCTGCCCGGGGAGATACACAGCCTGGGGCTGCTCATGGTCCAGGCGGTGCTGCTGTTGCACGGCGCCGAGGTCCGTTCCTTCGGCACACAGATGCCGGTGACCGAGGTGGTTGCCGCGGTGCGCCGTCATCAGGCGGATGTGGCGGCGCTGTCGTTCAGCGCCGCCTTTCCGGCAACCCAGGCGGTGGAGGGGCTGGCGGCCCTGCGGGATCTGTTGCCGGCCACTGTCGGCCTGTGGGCGGGCGGCGCCGGCCTGCGATCGGTGCGACAGCCGCCCGAGGGCGTGGACGTGATCGACCCGCTGGAGCAACTGGTGGAGCGCTTGCAGCGCTGGCGGTCAGCGCGCCCTGGATATCCAGGCTAGCGGGGGTGAGACCCCGGCAATCCCGCCAATGGGGCCGGGTTGGCCAAGCCTGCGGCATCACGAAGCGATGCCGTGGCACCCGTGAGCATCGAGGCGCCGTCACAGTGCCGACGCGGATTCGTCCCGCGCGGAGCAGGGCTGTGATCTCGCCGGCCGGAGCCGGACGAGCGAACAGGAAACTCTCAGGCCGCGCGGGATGGCGACGACCAGTATTTTCGAAGCTGCGGCCGCACCGTCACGCTGGGCTACACGCTTGATTTCTGAGCCCTCATGCTCCGGTGTGTACACGCGAGCCCACGTAATCCGCGAACCGCGCCAGCAGTCCGGTCGCTTCCGGCGCCTCGCGGACTTGCGCTAGCAGCACGCCGGGGGCCTGGCCCTCCTTGGCCAGCGCGGGAGTCTGCTGCTGCAGGTAGGCACGCATGATGGTGGCGTCGAACTCCGGGTGGAACTGCACCCCCCAGGCGTGGCGGCCCAACCGGAAAGCCTGGTGGGGCTCGCCGTCGGAGCGGGCCAGGAGGACGGCATCCGGCGGTAAGGAGAGTACGGACTGGGCGTGGGTCAGGTGCGCCGGAAACCCGGGTGGCAGGCTCCCGAACAGGGGGTCGGATGCGGCCTCCGGAAGCAACTGCACGCCGAAGGTGCCGGACTCCCGACCTTGCGCCCGGTAACCGGCCACGCCGCCCATGGCATGGGCCAGCAGGTGATGTCCGTAGCAAACCGCCAGTACCGGTACGTCCTGGTCCACGGCGCGGGCCAGCCAGGCGGCGGTCCGTTCGCTCCACGGCTCCCGGTCGGTCACCATGGCCGGGGATCCGGTCACCAGCACGCCGTCCCAGTCTGCGGGTACGCCCGGGTCCTGGCCCGCCGCCACGTTCACCACCCCCACAGCCGCATTCGCCGGTAACGCACGCAGGAACCATTGCTCGAAGTCCCCGTGTTCGGAGCAGATGGCCGGATAGGTGGAGCCGGTTTTAATCAGAACCAATCGCGGCATGGGGTCACTGCCTCCATTCGTCGCATATGTTTCCCATGAAGCCGTGGCAGGGTGGCGGGGCCGGCTCCCCACCTCCAGTTTCGCGGGACACTGGAGTGACAAGCAAGCAGTTCTCCGGGTTCCGGTGCGGAGCCTTCGTCATGATCGGGCTATGCCTCACCAAGGAGCGACATTTCCGGCTGGCCCTGCCGTTGTCGACCACGAACACCGGCTGGGGGGCATGTTCCGGGGGCCGGCCGCTCCTGCTGCTCTCCACCCTGCCCAGCATGTCGGCCTGGGCCAGCGGTATCGGACTGAGGGAAGGGGTGGGCGTGCCAGGCGTCGCTGCGCTGTGGTTCAGCGCGCCCTGGATATCCGCGCTAGCCGGGGTGGGATTTCAGCAATTCCGCGAATCCGTCCGGGGGCAAGGGCTTGGAGAACAGGTAGCCCTGTGCCAGGTCACAGCCGTGGCGGCGCAGGAAGCTGTGCTGATGGGCGGTCTCCACACCTTCTGCCACAGTCTGCAGCGATAGACTGGAGGCCAGACTGAGGATGGCGAGGACGATGGGTTCCCCGGCGGCGTCGTTGTGCAGGTCGTTGACGAAGGAACGGTCGATTTTCAGGGTGTCGATGGGGAGGCGCCGCAGGTAAGCCAGGGAGGAGAAGCCGGTGCCGAAGTCATCCAGCGCGATGCGCACGCCCAGTTCGCGGAAGCGGTTCAGGGTGCGGACCACGTCGGGCACATCTGTCATCAGCATGCTCTCGGTGACTTCCAGCTCCAGCAGGTGGGGTGGCAATGCGGTCTCGTTCAGGATGGCCTTTACAGTCTCCGCGACTCCCCGGTGGCGGAACTGCGGAGCCGCCAGATTCACGGCCACGGGCACCATGGGTAATCCCTGTTCGCCCCAGGCACGCACCTGGCGGCAGGCCTCGGTGATGATCCAGCGGCCCAGTTCCACGATCAGGCCCGTTTGTTCCAGCACCGGGATGAATGCCGCCGGCGGCAGTTCCACCCCGTCCGGTCGGGTCCAGCGCAGCAGCGCCTCCGCTCCGACAATCCGCCCGCTGCCCATCTCCACCTTCGGCTGATACTCGAGCCGGAAGCCCCGGAGCCGCTCCACCGCCCGGATCAGTTGCCCCTCCAGCGCCACTTGCTCCAGGGTGGATTCGTTCATCTCGCGGGAGTAGAAACGGTAGGCGTTGCCGCCATCCCGCTTGACCTGGTACATGGCCGATTCCGCGTTGCGGAGCAGTGATCCGGGGTCGCGGCCGTCCCGTGGATACAGGGCGATACCCACGGAACCCGGCAGATAGAAGGACTGCCGGGCCACCTCGAAAGGGGTCCGCAGGGGCGCCAGCAGGCGTCGGGCGACAGTGGCCGCCTGGAAGCTGTCGGTGATGTTCTCCACCAGCAGGCAGAACTCGTCACCGCCGAGGCGGGCGAGCAGTTCCCCGCCTTCCTCCGCATCGCCCAGCCGTTCCGCGGCGAGCCGTAACAGGGTGTCCCCGGTGGCATGCCCGAGGCCCTCGTTGATGGTCCGGAACCGGTCCAGGTCCAGGTGGAGCAGGGCGAAAGCATGGTTCTGCTGGTTGGCCCGCATGATGGCCTGATCAATGCGCTCCAGCAGATAGTTGCGGTTCGGGATGCCGGTCAGGCTGTCGTAGTACGACAGGTACATCAGGCGTTCCTCCGCCTGACGGTGCTCGGTGATGTCATGGACGATGCCCACCATGCGCAGCGGGGTGCCGTCGCTGTCGAAATCCACCACACCGTTCTGGTAGACCGTGCGCACGTCGCCGCTGGGTCGCACGATGCGATGTTCGATGTCGTAGGCGGCACCGGCCAGTGCCTCGTCCACGGCGGCCTGGACGCGCTCCCGGTCATCCGGGTGGACCGCCTGCATGAAGGCCTCGTGGGTGGCACCCCACTGCGACCGGTTCAGACCGAAGATGCGGTAGACCTCGTCGGACCAGCGGATCTCGTTCCGGGTGAAGTCCGAGATCCAGTTGCCCAGGTGGGCGATGCGCTGGGCCTCGGCCAGCTCATGCTCGCGCTGCTGAAGCGCCTGCTGGGCCAGTTTGCGTTCGGTGATGTCCAGGCCCATGGACTGGAAATACCGGAGACGGCCGCTTGCATCGAAGGTAGCCTGGACGGTCCACTCGATCCAGCGCGGGTCCTTGTCCGCACGCTCCACCAGGTTCTGGTAGAAGTGCAGGGGATTCTCCGGCGTGAAGCCGGCGAGAAAGCGCCTAATCGCGGCCTGCTCATCGTCGGGAAGCGAGGTCAGCCAGCGCCGGCCGCGCAGTTCCTCCGGCGTGGTGCCGAAAAACGAGGCCAAAGCCCTGTTGGCGTAGGCGGTCGTGGTGTCCGGCAGAAAGACAGCCACCAGGTGCGGAAGGTTTTCCACCATGTCCCGGTAATCGATACCCTGTCCGATGCCCGTCGTGAGCTCTTGTTCTTCTTCCATCGCCCTGGTTCGTCCTTCGGGATGGCCATAAGACCATCGGCGCCTGCCTGGGAGCGGGCGGGATCCGTCAATGCTGGCCGGTCAACTGTATACTGTCAGGCTCATAATCTCGATATTGCCTCAATCCCGCCATTCACTGCCACCTTCCGGATTCCGCGCCGGCATGCGGCGGCTTCCGCACAGATTTCCTGAATGGTTGGTACAGGTAAACGGGGTCGACGTGGGAGGGAGGAGATTCATCATGCGATTTGTCAGGTATCGCCGTGGCGGGAAGGTGTTCCCCGGTATGCTCGACCGGGAGGGGACGGTGCATGACCTTTCGGGACTGGTCGATGATCTGCATGCGGACCGCCTGCCGGACCTGGTGTCCACGCTGGCCGGCGCCAATATCGCCGGCCTGCCGGCGGCCCGGGATGTTGAAGGTTTCGCGGCGCCGATTGCCGGGACCGGCAAGATCATCGGCATCGGCCTGAACTACGTCGACCATGCCCGGGAGTCCGGAGCCGAACCGCCGGAAGAGCCCATCATGTTCACCAAGGCCACATCGGCCATCTCCGGTCCGTATGACCCGATTCTGCTGCCGCCCGGATCGGAAAAGCTTGACTGGGAAGTGGAGTTGGGCGTCGTGATCGGACGCTCCGCACGTCGGGTCCAGGAGAACAGCGCCATGGCGTACGTCCTGGGCTACACCATCGTCAATGATGTGTCGGAACGGGCCTGGCAGTTGGAGCGGGGCGGTCAGTGGGTGAAGGGCAAGAGTGCGGACAGCTTCGCGCCCATGGGGCCCTGGCTGGTCACCGCCGACGAGATCTCGGACCCGCAGGCGCTGCGGCTGAGCGCCGCTGTCAACGGAACCGTCTACCAGGACGGCACCACCGCGGACATGATCTTCCCCGTGCGCTATCTGGTCAGCTACGTGAGCCAGTTCATGACACTTCAGCCCGGCGATGTGATCTGTACCGGCACGCCGGCCGGTGTCGGCATGGGGCAGAAGCCACCACGCTACCTGAAGCCGGGAGACCGGGTCCGGCTGGAGGTTGAGGGCCTCGGGCATCAGGAGCAGGAGGTGGTCGCGCCCGGGGAATGACGGCGGCACGGGGCATCGCGAACAACCCCTGCGTGATGTGACCGCATGCAGTTCACGCCGTTGACGAACGCGCCGTCCGATGATCGGCATGCCCGGGGACTGCCCATGTGATCCGCCCTCAGACCGCCAGATCCACGTGCTGGACCGTGCCGGCACGTCCATTCTCGCCCACCCAGAGGCCGGTGCTCTGAATGCGTCCCTGCAGGTTGTTGTCACTGTCCCGCAGCTCGAACGGGGTGGCGGCGTTCCCCAGATAGATGGCGCCTATGCCCACTTCCCCCAAGGCCAGCAGCCGGTCGTTACCCTGGTCGTCCCGGGTCCAGATGCGGAGTTTGTCGTAGATGCTGTCCCCGGCGTCGATCCAGTTGTTTCCGTCCTCGTCATAGGCCCTTAACTCGGCGAAACCATCCCCGGTCCGCGGGCCGAACAGCTCGCTGCCGTCGTCGATTCTGCCGCTGCCACTGCGGTCCACGGCGAGGAACCCGCTCCCCGGCCTGAGAAAGGCAACCTGTTGCTCGCGGCCGTCCGCATCCAGATCAAAATTGAAGCGGGTCTCGGTGAGTTCGGCGGCATTGCCGTCGAAGTTGATGACCAGGGGGTCGCGCAGCTGTTCCCCGGCGCGGATGCTGATGCGCGTCTCTTCCATGAACGTGCGGGACATGCCCAGTTCGATCGCGATGCGGATTTCCTGTCCGTCCGTGGTCTGTACGATTCCGGTGGCCTGGAACCGGGTGCTCTCGTGCTCGATGCGCTGTACGTGATGGTCGAACACTACGCCCCAGCCCCGGGCGCGGTCCCGTTCCGGGGCCTCGGCGGGCATGGGGCGCTGGATGACGTCCGGGGTTTCCTCCGGTATGACCTCGTCAGGCGAGTACACCTGGATACGGCGCCCGGTGAAATGTTCAACCAGCAGGCGCAGCAGGTTCATCCGCAGCGTATCCATCGGCGTTCGTTCCAGGTCGGCCGGAGCCAGCCGCTTCGCCGGGCTGGTGTCCCGCGCTTCACTTCCACGGGTATGCCCTGTCCCGGGAAGCTCATCGGCGCCCGTGCCCAAAGCCGGCCCGGGCGGAGGGGTCAGGGGTGGCGGCGTGCCTGCGCCGATGTGTTCGCGATGGGTCCCGGACTCGCCGGCGCCGGGTTCCTGCCAGGTCTCCAGCCGCTGGGTGACCCGTTGTTGCTGGAAAACCAGACGTTGACTGGCCATCTCCACGGAGTAATCGGCGATTCGCATGGTCGGCACCTGCAATGGGGGATTACTCACGGTACATCGGCTGCGGGGCGGCAAAGTTTAGCCGGGTGCGGCAACGAATTGCCGCCATCTGCCGGCCGGGACCGAACCGCGAACAGACCCGAAGCTGTCCAGGCGTTCGTTTCCCGCGGTCAGGACCGGTGGGCGAGGTTCCGAAACCGCTTGGTTCAGAGCCCGGCCAGCGCCTGATCCAGGTCGGCCAGCAGATCCTCCGCATTCTCGATGCCGGCCGAGTAGCGGATCAGGCTCTCCGGAATACCGGCCGCTTTCCGTTCCTCTGGGGTCAGCTCCACATGGCTGGTGACCCTCGGCGGGCCCACCAGGGTGGAGACCGAGCCCAGACTGGCTGCCTTGTGTGCCAGGCGCAGTCCGGCGAGGAGACGTTTGACCTGGTCGAAGCCACCCCGCAGCGAGAAGCTGAGCATCCCCCCGTAGCCGTCCATCTGCGCCCTGGCGATGGCATGGTTGGGGTGGTCCGGTAGCCCCGGGTAGAACACCGACGTGACTTTGTCGTGCTGTTGCAGGTGCTCGGCCACACGTTGCGCGTTCTCGTTATGTCGCTGGATGCGCAGCTCCAGTGTCTTGAGCCCCCGCAGGATCATGTAGGCGCTATTGGCGTGCAGGGTGGCGCCGTTGATTTCCCGGTAGTGGTAGACCTGGTCAACGATGGCTTTCGGCCCACAGAGTATGCCGCCCATGGCGTCGGAATGGCCGTTCAGGTACTTGGTCGCGCTGTACAACACCAGATCAGCGCCCAGTTCCAGCGGTCGCTGATTGATGGGGGTGGCAAAGGTATTGTCCACCGCCACCAGCGCGCCATATTGGTGAGCCACCCGGGACAGCCGCGCGATGTCCACCACCTTGAGTGTCGGGTTGGTCGGTGTTTCCAGATAAAGCAGCTTGCAACCCTTGCGGATCTCGGCCTCGATGGTGTCGAAGTCCAGGGTGTCGCACAGGGCCACGTCCACCTTCATCCGGGGCAGAAACTCGATGAAGAGCTTGTTGGTGCCGCCGTAGGTATCCTTGATGGCCACCACCCGGTCGCCAGGGGCGAGCAGAGTGAACAGGGTGTTACTGATGGCGGCCATGCCGGTGGAGAAGCTGATGGCTTCCTCGGCCCCTTCCAGCGCGCGCATGGTCAGCTCCAGCGGTCGGACCGTCGGGTTCTTGTTGCGCGAATAGATATAGCCCGGTTTCTGGTCCAGGGCGACGTCGAACCATTCGTCCATATCCTCGTAGGCGAAGTTGACACTGTGGTGGATGGGCAAGGCCACATCCCTGCCGCGTTGATCCTCCGGGTCGGCGGCCCAAAGGGCGCGGGTGCCGAAACGGCGGCTGCTGTCGGTCATGGTCTGAGTCCTCCGGCGTTGTGTTCTTTTCGTTCTATGTGCGTCCGCAGCGTAGCCCGTCCACGCTGATCGGAGAAAACAAGGATTATGGCAGGTGTCCCATGCAAGGCCTTATGTGGGGCGTTCAGTGCATCGGCAGAGGCGACGCCTTTCCCGGTGCGTCGCCGAGCTGATCGCGCCAGTACCGCTCGAACGCCTCCGCCGGCAGCGGGCGCGAGAACAGGTAGCCCTGGTGGTGCCTGCAACCGCCGGACAGCAGGAACTCCAGCTGCTCGACGCTTTCGACGCCCTCGGCCACCACGCTCAGGTTCATGTTTCGCGCCAGTCCGATGATGGTGGTGATGATGGCCGCATCATCCGAGTCCACGACCACGTCCCGGACGAAGGTCTGGTCGATTTTCAGTCTGTCGATGGGCAAACGCTTGAGGTAGGCCAGGGATGAGTAGCCGGTGCCGAAGTCGTCGATGGATATCCTGACCCCGAGTTCACGCAGGGCCTGGAGTGTTTCGATGTTGCGCTCCGGCGCGTGCATCATCATGCTTTCGGTCAATTCCAGCTCAAGACAGCCCGGATCCAGACCGCTATCCTCCAGCACGGCGGCCACCGAGTCGCCGAACCCGGTCTGGCGCAACTGGGACGGGGAGATGTTCACTGATACCGGGAGTGGTGGCAGGCCCGCCGCCTGCCAGGCTTTGTTCTGGCGGCAGGCCTGCCGCAGCACCCATTCGCCCAAGGGCACGATGAGGCCGGTCTCCTCGGCGAGAGGGATGAAACTGGCCGGCGAAATCAGCCCCTGTTGCGGGTGATTCCACCGGACCAGTGCCTCGAACCCCACCACGGTTCGGCTTGGCCCATCCACCTGTGGCTGGTAATGGAGTTTGAACTCGCCGTTCTTCAGCGCGCTGCGCATGGCGGTCTCCATCTGAATGCGTTCCAGTACGCGCGCGTTCATCTCGCTGCGGAAGAAATGGTAGGTATTCCGCCCGGCATCCTTGCTGAAGTACATGGCGGCGTCGGCGTTGGCAGCCAGTGTGATGAGATCGGTGCCGTCGTCGGGAAACAGCGCGATGCCGATACTGGCGGTGACCACCAACTGGTGCCCCTTCAGTGAATAGGGATGGGCGAGACGTTCCAGCAGTTTCTCCGCCACCTTTGCGGCCGCACGGGCATTCGGCAGGTCGGGTAGCAACAGCGCGAACTCGTCTCCCCCGGGCCGGCCCACCGTGTCGCTGTCGCGCAGGTTTTCCCGGATCCGGTCCGCCACCTGCACCAGCAGTTGATCGCCGACCTGATGGCCAAGCGAGTCATTGATGTTCTTGAAACGGTCCACGTCCACAAACATCAGCGACACCAGCCCACCCTGCCGCCGGGCGCGGCTGATGGCCTGTTCCAGCCGGTCGTTGAACAGGACGCGGTTGGGCAGTCCGGTCAGTGGATCGTGCTCGGCGAGGTAGCGGATGCGTTCTTCGTTCTGCTTGCGTTCATTGATGTTCTCGACGACCACGACAAGGCCCTTGTCCGTGTCCAGCGGGTCCAGTGGGTGGATATAGACGCGTCCCCAGAAGGGTTCGCCGTTGTCTCTTACCAGCTTTTTCTCGACGACCAGTGTGTGCCGTTCCCGCGCCGTCCCATTCGATTGTTCCAGAGAGGAACGGTATTCCTCGGCTATGGTGTGGAGCGCGTCGGCGGTTTGCCCGGCGATGCCAGAGGCGGGTATCGCGAAGATGCGCTCGAAAGCGGGGTTGTGGCTTGTGATGGTTGCGTCCTGCATGATCGCGATGCCCACAGGGCAGGCATCAAGAATGGATTTCACCTCGCTGGCCAGCGCCCGGCTCTCGTTCTGGGAATGGAGCAGTTCGTCGAAGACCTGGTCGAAACCCCGGGCGATCTCGCTGATCTCGTCCTTGCCATGGTCCGGCTGATGCGCCCATGTGGTGCCGGCATGCTTTGCCACGATGTCGTCGCGCAGGGCAAACAGCGGGCGCAGGGAGCGGCGAATCGTCGCCCACACGATAAACCCCACCAGAGCGGCCGAGCCCAGTAGCATGATCACCGCGGTGCGCCGCGATTCCACCACCGCCGCGAAGGCCTCTTCGGTGGGCATGATGGCACCGATGATCCAGTCGGTGGTGTGCACCGGCCGGAAATGCATGAGTTTGGGCTGATCGGTGTGGACGCTGGCAATGCCGGTACTGACCTGGCCGAGCAGCGCACGATCGTATAACGGGTTCTCGCCCGGAGGCAGGTAGATGTCCAGGGGAGCGCGTTCGGCGCCGCCCACCAGTGTCAGCCGATCCCGGGTCGTGAGGACGAAGTAGCCCCGCTGCCCGTAGGCACGCGCGCTCAGTGCCCCGAGGAGATCCTCGGACAGCAGATCGATGGTGCCGGAAACCGCGGCGATGATTTCGCCGTCGGCATCGAAGACGGGCACGGACATCGCCACCAGCGGGCGGTCCACGACCCGTCCGGGGAAAGGGTCCGAGATCACGGGGCGCCCGGTCGCGCGCAAGGCTTCCAGATGGGGTAATGTGGAGACATCGGTACCAATACGGCCGGGCACCTGCGGCAGGTCGGCGGCCACCACCAGCTCGGGGGTGACCGCGATAAGGGCCGAAAATAACGACAGTGTGCCTTGCTGCGTCCGCAGGTGAGCCTGCAGACGTGCCGGATCGTCCATCAATCCACGGTCGATCCCCTGAGCGACGCCGTCCAGTGCAGCGAAGTTGATCCGGATGCGCTGATCGATTTCCTCGGCAATGCTTGTGACCAGCACCGACTGCTGTTCTTCAATGCTGCGTTTCAGCGAGTTTTCAATCAGGTAATGCTGGACAATCAGCCCGAGTCCGAAAACGGCGCAGAGGAGTGCAGCGACGGCGATCGATGACTTGGTCTTGAGATTCACGCGGCCCTATCCCTGAACTTACCGGCTCAGAATACCATTGACTTGCGGCGGCTTCATGGATGCCCCGGTCAAAGCTTTGGACGGCCGGGTATCCGGTTCATCAGGGGCTATCGGCCGGGCCTCTCTCTTGTTGACGTTCCCGGATTCCTGTCCATTACTTAAAGCAATGCTTCCTTAAGCGCGTATGAGATCCCCCGCTCCAGCCGTAAGGGGTGGGTTTCACGGTTTCCGGAATGCACCGGGCCGATGATCTTCGCGTGTCAGGTTTCCTTCGTCGGCCTGATTGATGGGCGCACGGGGCTGCAGCCGCCTGTTCGTTCTCCGGTTCTGCCCCACGCTCCCATACATCACCTGAAAACCGATAAGACGGGCCATCGTACGCCCGATAACAACCCAGATGGAGGAGGAGACGCCATGAGAATCCCTGTAACGGCGCCCCTGACGGCCGGCGCCATGAGCTGCCTGCTGTTCGGGGGGCTGGTCGCCGGCGCGGTGAACGGCGCCAGCCCGGCCGATCGCGTTCGAGAAGCGACGTCTGCGGTGGATACGGCGATGATCATCGCCAATGAGGAAACCACCGAACACTGGTTATCTTACAACCTGGGTTACACGGAACAGCGCTACAGCAGGCTGCGCCAGATCACCACGGACAACGTGGGCGAACTGGGACTGGCCTGGTCCTATGACATCGGTTCCGAGCGGGGTCTCGAGGCCACCCCCATCGTCGTGGACGGGGTGATGTATGTCAGTGGGCCCTGGAGCACGGTGCACGCCATCGACGCGCGTACCGGTGAACGTCTCTGGTACTTCGACCCGGAAGTCGACCCCAAGTACGGTGCCTGGGCGTGTTGTGACGTGGTCAATCGCGGCGTGGCAGTGTATCGGGGCAAGGTTTTCGTCGGCGCGTTGCACGGCTACCTCATCGCACTGGACGCGGCCACGGGGGAAGAGGTCTGGCGTCGCGATACCAACATCGATCGCGAGCGTTACAGGCATACCATTACCGGTGCTCCGCGGGTGTTCAATGACACCGTGGTGATCGGTCACGGCGGCGCCGAACTCACCGCCCGGGGCTATGTGACCGCCTATGATACGGAAACCGGCGTCAAGCGCTGGCGCTGGTATTCGGTGCCCCGGGGGCCGCAGGGGCCGTTCGAGGATCCGTCCATGGAAATGGCGGCCGCCACCTGGGATCCGGACGGTGTCTGGCATGAAGTGGGGGGCGGTGGAACCATCTGGGATTCCATGGTCTACGATCCCGAGCTGGATCTGCTTTACGTCGGTGTCGGCAACGGAACACCCTGGAATCGGGATGTGCGCAGCCCGGCCGGCGGCGATAACCTGTTCCTCTCATCCATCGTGGCGTTGAACGCCAGCACCGGGGAATACGTCTGGCATTACCAGCAGGTCCCCGGGGAAACCTGGGATTACACCGCCACCCAGCACATCATTCTCGCGGATCTGGAAATCGGCGGCGAAGAACGCAAGGTGCTGATGCAGGCACCGAAGAACGGCTTCTTCTTCTTGATCGACCGGACCGACGGCAGCTTCATTTCCGCCGAACCCTTCGTGGAAGTGAACTGGGCCGAGGGTTACGACAGCGAGGGGCGACCCATCGAGGTGGAGGGAGCCCGTGCCCAGGACGGCGGCCGGGAAGTGATTCCCACGGCCTATGGCGCACATAACTGGCACCCCATGTCATACAACCCGGAAACAGGCCTGGTGTACATACCCGCCCAGGGTGTGCCCCTGGCCCTGGAGTCCGACCCGGACTACCAGCCCTCCACGCACCAGCCGGGTCACGCCATGAGCAACCTGGGCTGGAACCTGGGGCATCTTCTCAACACGGTGCCTCCCGAAGCCAAGCCGTTCGGCCACCTGCTGGCCTGGGATCCGGTGAACCAGCGGGAAGTCTGGCGACAGGAGTATCTCTCCCCCTGGAATGGTGGCACCGTGACCACCGCCGGGAACCTGGTGTTCCAGGGAACGGCGGACGGACGCTTCCTGGCCTATGACGCCACCACCGGAGAGCCGTTATGGCAGCAGGAAGTGGGCTCCGGCGTGATCGCCGGGCCGGTGAGCTACGCCATTGACGGCACCCAGTATGTGTCGGTGGCCGTGGGGTGGGGGGGTGTCTACGGGCTCGCCCAGCGCCACACCGACCGCGCCAGCCCGGGCCGCGTGTACACTTTCACGCTGGGCGGCGATGCCGACCCGCCCCCCGTACGCCGGGTGGAGGAGTTCCGCGGCACCGAACTGGTTTCCGGCTATGCCTACGCGGAAGACGACGTCAACCCCGGCGCCATGCTCTATGTCAGCAACTGCCTGATGTGCCATGGGGCCCCGGCCCTGAACAACGGCGGCAATATACCCAACCTGGCGTACAGCGATCTGTCCATCCTGGAGCAGTTGCCCACCCTGGTCCTGGAAGGCGCCTGGACGGACCGGGGCATGCCTCACTTCGAAGGTCGCCTCACCGAGGGTGAGCTTCGCCAGATTGCCGCCTACGTGCAGTACATGGCGGACACCATGCGGGAATGATAGGGTCCGGGGGGGGGCCCGGGGGGGGGGGGGGGGTGGGGCCGGGGGGGGGGCGGGGGGGGGGGGGGGGGGAGGGGGGGGCCCCGGGGGCGGGGGGGGGCGGGGGGGGGGGGGGGGG
>JAFIFU010000029.1 GCA_020831885.1 Ectothiorhodospiraceae bacterium | reverse complement strand
GCGCCCCCCAGGGGTCGGTGCCCGGAATGGCGGGCCGGCGCCCCACCCCCCGGCCCGGCCGCCCCCGTGGGCTTCCCGGGGATCCGCCCCAGCCGGAGGATCCGCCGCGCTCCCGGGTGGATACCTGGGCCTGACCCGAGGTCGCGCACCGGGTTCCCGGACGGTTAGTCACCCTGAGCGCTTTCCGGGTTATCAACGCCGGCCGCCTCCTCGTCCCGCGTACCGTACGGCACCGCCAGGCCCCCGCCCCGCGGGTCGCTGGCGGCCACAACGCGGTTTTCGGGAATATTCCAGAGCACCGCCTGCATGTCGCCGTACTCCCGCGTCATGGGAACCACACGATGGCCCCGATCCACCAGCTCCCGGCGGATCTCCACCGTGATGGCACCGGGTTCGTGTTGAATCCGGTCCGGCAGATACTGGTGATGGTATCGCGGGGCGCTCACCCATTCATGGGGCTCCCTGCCATCGGCGAAGTGCAGGATGCCCAGCAGGACCTGGGTGATGATCCGGCTGCCGCCCGGGCTCCCGAGGATGCCCACACGTTCACTATCCTCGATGAACACGGGGGTCATGCTCGATAGCGGGCGTTTGCCCGGCTCGATAGCGTTTCTCTCGCCACCCACCAGGCCGTAGGCATTGGGTTTGCCTGGCTGGCTGGCGAAGTCGTCCATTTCGTTGTTGAGCAGCACACCGGTGCCCGCGGGTATGAAGCCGGAACCGAACGGGTAGTTGATGGACAAGGTGGCGGCAACCCGGTTGCCCTCCTGGTCGATAATGGAGAAGTGGGTTGTGTCCTCGCCCTCGTCGCCGTGGACGTCCAGTGACGCGCTGGGTGTGGCGCGGTCCACCCGTAGGCCCTCACGCAGCCGGTCGGCATGCTCACGACTGACCAGGCGTTCCACGGGTACGTGGACGAAATCCGGGTCGCCCAGATAAACGTGACGGTCGCGGTAGGCCCGTCGCATGGCTTCAACCGTGAGGTGTATGCGACCCGCCGGTCCCATCGCCTGCAGATCGAAGGGCTCAAGAATCTGAAGCATGGTCGCCAGCGCGATGCCCCCTGCGGAAGGCAGCGACGCCGCCGTGATGGTCATGTCGTGGTACTGGAAGCGTACCGGCTCGCGTTCCACCAGCCGGTACGTCTCCAGGTCCTCCAGCGTCCAGATGCCGCCGGCATTGCGCATGCCACGTACCAGCCGCTCGGCCACCTCGCCGCGGTAGAAGCCGTCGGCGCCGTGCTCCACCAGTTGCTCCAGGGTCCCGGCGAGATCCGGTTGCCGTAGCACGTACCCCAGCTCGGGAACCTCGCCCTCCTTCAGCATGATGGCACGTGCCTGGGGAGACGCCCGCAGGGCGTCCTGTCGAAAGCGGGCCATCCGACGATAGTGGGAGCCGACGCGAAAGCCTTCCCGTGCGTGCCGGATGGCGGGCGCCAGATTCTCGGCCAGGCTCAGACGGCCGTAATGCTCCGTGATGTGGGCCAGCGCGGCAGGTGTGCCGGGGATTGCTGCGGCAAGAGGGCCGTCCAGGGACAGGCGGCTGCGGACCTCGCCATCGTCATCCAGGTACATGTCGCGATGGGCTGCGCCAGGAGCGGTTTCCCGCCCGTCCACCATCACCTGGAAATCATCCGCCTCGCGATGCAGGAGCCAGAAGCCGCCGCCGCCGATGCCTGAGCCGTAGGGTTCCACCACAGCCAGGGCAGCGGTGGCGGCAACGGCGGCGTCGAACGCGTTACCGCCCGCCTCGAGAATGTCCAGGGCCGCCTGGGTGGCCAGGGGGTGCGCCGTGGCCACCGCGGGCTCCGGTGGAAGCGGGCGGGGATCACCGGCCCCGGCCGGGCCGGTCAGCGCGATCAGAACCAGTGCCGCAGCCAGCCATCGTGTGAGCATGTGACCCCCCTCTACACGGGCGTGTACGAACCGGGTATTACTTGCGAAGCCGCTGATCCAGCGCCCGGGCGATGGCCGGTGTCACGAACTTCGTCACGTTGCCACCCAGCGCCGCCACTTCCTTGACCAGGCTGGAGGAGATATAGGCGTATTGTTCCGCCGGCGTGAGAAAGACGGTTTCCACATCGGGAACGAGCTGCCGGTTCATGCTGGCAAGCTGGAACTCGTACTCGAAATCAGAGACCGCGCGCAGGCCTCGCAGGATCACCGTGGCGTTCCGTGACTGTACGAAGGTGGCCAGCAGGGTGTCAAAACCGGTGACTTCCACATTGGGGAGATGCCCCAGGGCGGCTTCTGCCATCTCCAGCCGCTCTTCGACACTGAAGGCGGGCTTCTTGGACGGGCTTGGGAAGGCCGCCACAGAGACGATCAGCTTGGAAAACAGCTTCGAGCCGCGCTCGATCAGGTCGATATGGCCGTTCGTGATCGGGTCGAACGTGCCCGGGTAAACCGCGATAATGCTCATTCCGGCAGATTCCCTCGAGTGAAAGTGCTCACATGAAAGCATTAACCGCCGGCGGTTTCAAAGAGGGCTGTGCCGGCGTACGCCGGAGCAGGGCGTACAGGACCTGGCCGGACCGCCGTTCCCGATGGGGCTGCCAGTTGGGTGGCAGGGGGGGGAGTCCGCGCGCTGCGGGGGTTTCCAGATAGATCAGCGCGTCGTCGGCAAGCCAGCCGCGCTGCTCCAGCAGCTCACAGGCCCGGCCCAGCAATTCGCTGTCGAAGGGCGGATCCAGAAACACCAGGTCAAAGGTTTCGTCCGCTTCGCCCCGCAGGAAGCGCAGGGCATCGCCCCGGTGAAGCGCGAGCTGTTCTCCGGCCCGGAGCTCACGAATGTTTTCCTGAAGTTGACGGGCTGCGGCGTCGGCGCGTTCCACCAGCAGCACCCGCGCCGCCCCCCGGGACGCGGCCTCGAAGCCCAGCGCTCCGCTTCCGGCAAACAGATCCAGACAGCGGCTGTCCGGAATGCGGGTTTGCAGCCAGTTGAACAGCGTCTCCCGGTTGCGATCACCGGTGGGGCGGAGGCCGGGGGTGGCGGCGAAACGCAGCCGCCGACCTCGCCATTTCCCGGCGATGATGCGCAACCGATTGCCGCCGTGCCGGGCCATGTCCTCGCCCCCCGTTCCGGTGGCGGAAGCCTACCGGATCCCGCATCGGCCCGGCAACAGGAGTGCCCGGGTTCTCAGTCGTCCGCGTCCGGGCCGACGATGACCGTGATCAGTTGCTCCGGGTCCACGGTCTGCCGCAGGCTGTCACGCACCTCTGTGGCGTTCACTGATCTGATGCGTTCCGGGAAGGTGTCCAGATAGTCCGTCGGCAGTCCGTGGAAACCGATGGTGGCCACCAGGCTGGCGATCTTGCTGTTGCTGTCCAGATTCAGCGGGAAGCTGCCGGTGATATGCCTGATCGCATCATCCAGTTCGTCCTCGGTGGGGCCGTTGTCCCGAAGATCCTCCAGCAGGTCCCGTATGGTGTCCCGCGCCTCGTCCGTGCGGTCGCTGCGCACTTGGGTGCTGATGCGGAACGGGCCGGCCGCCACCATGGGGCTGAACCCGCTGGAGACGCTGTAGGAGAGCCCCCGCTCCTCCCGGAAGGCGATGGCCAGCCGTGAGACCAGGCCGCTGCCGCCGAGGATGTGGTTGCCCACGAACAGGGGGAAGTGGCGCTCGTCACCCCGGGCGTAGGCGGGTTGCCCGATCAGGATATGGGTCTGGCTGGACGGAAAACTGATGCGCACTTCCCGGCCGCCCTCCGGTCGCGGAGCGGCAGGAAGCGGTTCGGCGCGCTGCCCCTGTGGCAGGGCCTGTTCCAGGTGCAGGGCGATCTGTTCCGCCTCGGCGCGGCTGAT
Organism: Ectothiorhodospiraceae bacterium; assembly: GCA_020831885.1. Classification (GTDB taxonomy): domain Bacteria; phylum Pseudomonadota; class Gammaproteobacteria; order Nitrococcales; family Aquisalimonadaceae; genus LSCE01. The sequence goes on along the minus strand of JAFIFU010000029.1, from coordinate 39,572 downwards.
GTCGCCGACGATGGCCAGACCGGCGTTGGCAATGCCGTAGTAACGCTGATGGAAGGCCTTGAGATCATCCCGCGTGATGGCCTGCAGGCTCTCCTCGGTGCCGCCGGGCGGACTGCCGTACGGGTGGTCGGGATACAGGGCCGCCCAGAACGCCTCCTGGGCCACCGAACCAGGGTTCTGGCGGCCGGTTTGCAGGGAGACCAGCATCCGCCGGCGTTCCCGTTCCAGGGCTGCCTCGGGAAAATCCGGCTGTCCCGCCATGCGTGCCAGGGTGTCCACGGAACGGCTCAGCGTGCGTGGAGCGTTCAGGCTGCGCAGGCTGATGCTTGCCGTATCACGGCCGCTTTCCGTGGCATAGCGCGCTCCCTGGTCCTCGAACGCCCGGGCCAGCTCGGCGGCATCCTTGCCGGCGGCACCCTGGGTGAGCATGCGGCTGGTCAGCCGGGCCAGTCCGGGGGTGTCGCCGTCACGGGCGCTGCCCGCGTCGAAGGTGAGCTGTATGTCCACCAAAGGCAGGCTGTCGGTGCGCACGAAATGCACATCGAGCCCCCGGTCAGTGGTCCACTGCTGAATGACGGGGCCGCCGGCCGCAGCCAGCGGTGCCGCGCAGAACAGACAGGTGAGAATAATGATATGTCGCAGCATCGCAGTCTCGCGCATGGTGGTCGGGATCATTCGGTTCGGTCGGCTTCCGGAACCGGTGACGGAATCGCCGGCGGCGTCTCCTGTTCCTTCGCCGGCAGCAGATGGAGCACGGTCAGGCGATCATCACGCAGATAGCGCGCGGCGGCCTCCTGGATCTGTTCCGCCGTGACTGTCTCCAGGGCTTCCTCGAAGGCCAGCATGGCCTCCCAGCCGATGCCCACGGTCTCCAGCATGCCGATCTCCATGGCCTGGTAGAACAGGGAATCCAGTCGGTAGACGTGGTCGGCCCGCGCCTGGATCCGGGCGCGTTCCAGTTCCTCCCGGGTGACGCCGTTGTCGATGATGTCCCGGACCTGGTCCCGGAACGCCTGCTCCAGCGCGTCCAGCTCCGTGCCGTCACTGGGGCGACCTTCCAGCATGAACTGGGTGTCCAGTCGGGTGATGGGGGAGTAGCCGGCGGATACGCCGGCCGCCAACTCCTCACCACGAACCAGACGGTCCGGCAGACGGGTGCTGGCGCCGCCATCCAGAATGCTGCTGAGCAGGCTCAGCGCATAGGCGTCCGTGGCGTCCGCCGCCGTTTCCAGCGAAGGCACCTTGTAACCCATCATCAGGTAGGGCTGCGCCCGTGCCACATGCACCGTCCCGCGTTTCTCGCCGAGGGGTGTCACTTCCGGCTGGGCGCGTTCCGTTGGTGTCGGGCGTGGCTGCAACGGTCCGTAGTACCGTTGCGCCAGTTCATGGACCGCGTCCGGATCCACATCCCCCACCACCACCAGCACGGCATTGTTCACGCCGTACCAGCGTTCGTACCATTCCCGGACATCGTCCAGATCGAGCTGATCCAGATCGCTCCGCCAGCCGATAATGGGGTGGCGATACGGGCTGGAGGTCCACGCCAGTGCGTTGAAGCGCTCCCGCGCCACGCCCATGGGGTTGTCGTCCACCCGCAGGCGGCGCTCCTCGTGGACCACTTCCATCTCCCGCCGGAACTCGTCCTCGTCGAAACGGATGTTCGCCAGCCGATCCGCGCCCAGCTCGAAGGCGATCTCCAGCCGGTCGGCGCCAAGCTGCTCGAAGTAGGCGGTGAAATCCCGGCCGGTAAACGCGTTCTGGCGCCCGCCCTCGCGGGCGATAATGCGCGAGAACTCGCCGGTGGGGCGGTTTTCGGTGCCCTTGAACATCATGTGTTCCAGCACGTGGGAGATGCCGGTGAGCCCTGTGGGTTCGTGGCTGGAGCCCACAGGGAACCAGAGCTGGGAGACAACAACCGGCGCCCGCTGGTCCACGCGGACAATCAGCTCCATGCCGTTGTCCAGGGAAAATTGCTGGATGCGTGGTTCCGCCATGAGGGGCGTCGCAAGGAGTGACAGCGCCAGTACGGCGATTCTGGTGATCTGGGTTTTCATAGGCTCCGTACAGTGCCGTTGTGGTTGAACGGGGGCTCGCGGATCGCATCTTAGCCGCTTGCCGGTACAGTGGTAGGATACGCAAACCCTACAGCCACTAGTGACCACAGTCCTCATGTTAGGTTTCAGGAAACGCGGCAAAAGCGGCGAAGACGGGCAGAAGCCGTCGGAGGAAGCATCGGGCAAGGGGTTTTTCGCCCGCCTCCGGGAGCGCCTTGGCAAGACAGGAAGCGGGTTGACCGAAGGGCTGAGCGGCGCTTTTCTCGGCAAGAAGGCCATCGACGAGGAATTGCTGGATGAGCTGGAAACGCGTCTGCTGATGGCGGATGTGGGTGTGGAGGCGACCACGCGCATCATCGACAACCTCACCCGCCGTGTGCACCGTCGCGAGCTGGGTGACATGCACGCGCTGATGCAGGCGCTGCGGGAGGACATGATCGCGATTCTGGCGCCTTGCGAGCGGCCCCTGCTGCCGGATCCGTCCCGCCGGCCGTTCGTGGTCCTGACCGTGGGCGTGAACGGCGTGGGCAAGACCACCACCATTGGTAAGCTGGCGAGTCTGTGGAAGGGTCAGGGGCAGGAGGTGATGCTGGCTGCCGGGGATACGTTCCGAGCCGCGGCGGTGGAGCAGTTGCAACGCTGGGGGGAGCGTAGCGGCATTCCCGTGGTGGCACAGCATACCGGTGCCGATTCCGCCTCGGTGATCTTCGATGCGCTCCAGGGTGCCCGGGCCCGGGGAATGGACGTGCTGCTGGCGGATACGGCCGGCCGTCTGCACACCCAGAGCAACCTGATGGAAGAGTTGAAGAAGGTCAAGCGGGTCATGGCGAAGCTGGATGAATCGGCACCCCATGAGACCTTGCTGGTGCTCGATGCCGGCACCGGCCAGAACGCGTTGTCCCAGGCTAGACATTTTCATGAGGCCGTGGGAGTGACCGGAATCGTGCTCACCAAGCTGGACGGAACGGCCAAGGGAGGCGTGATCTTTGCCATCGCCGAGAAGCTGGGTGTGCCGATCCGGTTCATCGGCGTCGGGGAGAGTCTGGAGGATTTACGTCCGTTCCACGCCGAGGAATTCGTCGATGCGTTGCTGGGCGATGCCCTGAACCCGGACGAGGCAGCCTGAGAACGCCGTGGGCGGTACACCGATCATCCGATTCGAGCAGGTCAGCAAGCGCTACCCGGGCGGTCATGAGGCGCTGTCGGGCCTGAGCTTCTCCATCGGCCGCGGGGAGATGGTGTTCCTGACCGGCCATTCCGGCGCCGGCAAGAGCACCCTGCTGAAGCTCATCCCCCTGCTGGAGAGACCCAGTAGCGGCCAGGTTCTGGTGGCCGGTGTTGATCTGGCGCACCTGGGCGCGCGACGCATACCCTATCTGCGCCGCCGGATCGGGATGATCTTCCAGGATCACCGCCTGCTGATGGATCGCACTGTTTTCGACAACGTGGCCTTGCCACTGGTGATCGTCGGCCTGTCCCATCGTGAGGTGGGGCGCCGTGTGCGGGCGGCACTGGACAAGGTGGGCCTGCTCGGCAAGGAGCGCGTCTATCCGGTGATGCTCTCCGGTGGCGAGCAGCAGCGTGTCGGTATCGCGCGAGCGGTGGTCACGCGGCCGCCCATCCTGCTGGCGGACGAACCGACCGGTAATCTGGATCCCGCCCTCTCAGAGGAGATCATGCGGTTGTTCGAGCAGTTCAACCGGGTGGGGATGACCACGGTGATCGCCACCCATGACCTGGCCCTGATCGAACGCATGCGGCAGCGCAATCTGGTCTTGCGGGACGGGCGGCTGGTGGAGGATCGCGTTGCCGGGGTGGCCGCATGAACCGACTGCGCGCCTGGGCCGCGGATCACGTGCGCGCCGGTCTTGGAGCCCTCGGGCGCCTGAGCCGTACCCGTCTGGCCAGTGGCATGACGGCGGCCGTGCTTGGTATCGCGCTGGCCTTGCCCACCGTGTTCATGCTGCTGCTGCAGAACATCGAAAACGCGGCGGGGGACTGGGATCGCGGCACCCGTATCTCACTGTTCCTGGGCGTCGGGTTGGATGAGCCCGCCTACCGGGCCATGGCGGATGAACTGGCCGGCCATGCCCGAATCCGTCACACCCGGGTCATCACACCGGAGGAGGCACTGGAAGAGTTCCGGACCCTGGGGCGCATGGAGGCGACACTGGAACTGCTGGATGACAATCCGCTACCGCCCCTGATCGTGGTGACGCCACAGGCGGAGCTGCCGGCTGCGGACCTGGAACACCTGCTGGACGAATTGCGCGGGTACGAGGGGGTGGAGCAGGCGCGACTGGATCTTGAATGGGTCCAGCGGCTGCAGGCCATCATGGAACTGGTCCGGCGCGGCATCTGGCTGGTGGCGGTCTTGCTGGCACTGACCGTGGTGTTGGTGGTCGGCAACACCACCCGGCTTGCCATCGAGAACCGCCGCGAGGAGATCGTCATCGCCAAGCTGATCGGGGCAACGAATGCGTTCATCCGGCGGCCGTTTCTCTACGAGGGGATATGGTACGGACTGGGTGGGGGTGTGCTGGCGGTGGTGCTGGTGGAGGCGGGGCGGGCTGCGCTGGTGGGGCCAGCCAGAGAGTTGTCCAGGCTGTACGATGCCGGTCCGCTGCTTCAGGGGCTCGGCGCCGGTGGCATTGGGTGGGTGTTGCTGTGCGGCATGCTGCTGGGCCTGCTGGGTTCATGGCTTGCAGTGGGGCGGCATCTTTCGGCGGTGGAGCCGCGCTAGCCGGGTTGACGTTCGGGCTTTTCCCGCGCCCGGGGGCCTGTGGCCTCGAAAGGGTACGCAACCCGCCGGGAACCGGTGCCGGATTTAGCACTCTAACGCCCAGAGTGCTAATATTGAAACCAGTAATCCTCAAGGGGGGACTGACAGATGAGTACCGCTTTGGCACGGGTGGACATGAATCGGCTTCCACTGAAGGTCGGGAGCGAAGAGGCCTATATCCAGGCCGTCAACCAGATTCCCATGCTCAGTGCCGAGGAAGAGCGCGAACTGGCCCTGGCCTACCGGGATCACCAGGATCTGGAGGCGGCACGACGGATGGTATTGTCCCATCTGCGTTTCGTCGTGCACGTGGCCCGTGGCTACTCCGGGTACGGTCTGCCGCTTGCGGATCTGATCCAGGAGGGCAACGTCGGCTTGATGAAGGCGGTGAAGCGCTTCGATCCGGACGTGAAGGTGCGTCTGGTTTCGTTCGCTGTCCACTGGATTCGCGCCGAAATCCACGAATACATCCTGCGCAATTGGCGCATCGTCAAGGTGGCCACCACCAAGGCCCAGCGCAAGTTGTTTTTCAATCTGCGCAGCTCCAAGCGGCGCCTGGGCTGGCTATCCCGGGATGAGGTGGACACGGTGGCCAGGGACCTGGGCGTGAAGCCGGAGCAGGTCCTGGAAATGGAATCCCGTCTGAGCGGACACGACGTGGCCTTCGATCCACAGCCGGATGCCGATCCGGACGACAGCGTCGTCCGGTCCCCGTCGGCCTACCTGGAGGCGGGGCGGCTGGATCCGGCGTCCGAAGTGGAGGAAGCGGACTGGGAGGAGCATCAGAGCCGTTCGCTGCAGTATGCCCTGGCACAACTGGACGAGCGTAGCCGGGACATCGTTTGCCGGCGTTGGCTGGCGGAGGACAAGACCACGCTACAGGAGCTGGCCGAACAGTACAGTGTGTCAGCGGAGCGGGTGCGCCAGTTGGAGAAGAATGCACTGAAAAAACTGCGCACTGCCATGGCGGCCTGACCAGCGCTCCGCGCCACCCCTGGCGTCGCGCGACGAACAATCCGACCTTACGCGGCGACGTGAACGCTTCAGCGCTTCCCTACGGAGGCAATGGCTTGCCGGCGGTGGCGGTGTCCCCGCCGGGCCACTGGGAAAGGCATTCCTGCAGGCCGTTGCGCAGCAGCACGGAATGACGCAGTCTGCACTCCCCCATCCGCGATTCCAGTTCCTGCAGGGTGGGCGGACTTCCCGGCCGCTTCTCCGGGGCGCTGACACGTTTCAGGCTGGCGTTGCTCTGAAGGACGAATCGTGACGGCACGCGTGGCACGCTGCCGGCCGCATAGCCCAGCAGTTGGTGGAACAATGCGCCGGGACGTACGTAGGGCCGAAGGGTGTCAACCAGTGCGGTCATGGCGGTTGCCGGCAGGTAATTGCACAACTCCCATCCCAGCACCAGGTCCACCGGCTCACCGGTGCGGGGACGTGGCAGGAGTGCCTCGAAACGGGACTGCAACGCGGCCGGAGCCGTGGGCAGTGCATCAAGCTCCATGCCCAGGTCGGCGACGCCGAGCCAGCAGCGGGCCTGACTGAAAAAGGCCAGGGTGCCGGCACTGGCCTGACCCAGGTCCAGTACCAGCCAGCGGTCCTTGGGTCTGAGCCGCCCGAGAACGGCCTCCAGCAGGGGGCCGCGGAACGTGTCGGTAACCGGACCGACCCCCTGGGTGCCGTTGCCGGACAGGGCAGCATCCGGGCGGCCGGTCATGGGCTATGCGCCGGTTTTACCGGATCCGCCATCACCGGATGCCGGTTTCCCCTTGTCAGCATCCCCGGCGGCGGGCCTCGGTGGCGCCTTGGCCGGCTCCGTGGACGGCCGGCTCGCGGGCTCCTTGCGGCTATCCATGTCGATGGCGCCCCGGAAGTGCGCGCCATCCTCCAGACTGACCCGGGGGGCGGTGATGTTGCCCTGTACCTGAGCGGTCTTGCGGATGGCCACCAGTTCCGAGCCGTACAGATCGCCGTTCACGATGCCGTCCACGTGGATGGTGCGGGCATGCAGATCCGCTTCCACGCGGCCCTGGCCACCGATTGTGAGACTGTTTCCCTGCAGATGAACGGCCCCGGTGACATGGCCTTCGATGACCAGGTCCTCTTCGCCCCGAAGGGTGCCTTCAATGTGGATGGAGGGGCCGACGATGGCCGCCTCGCGCCGACGGACCGATGACTGCTCCGAAGCCGGGCGTTCCGTCGCGCCCCCACTTTTATCGTCGAAGACCTTGTCCAGCCCGTCCATTGGCTCCTCTGGCACTTCACGCGGCTGGCTACCCCGTTTCCCGATATCGAACATTGCCATGGTCGCTACTCCTGTGCGTGGTGTACGTCCACGTTATAGGAATGTTCCCGAGTAATGGAATCTGTTGCCGCCAGACGACAGCCTGACCGTCCGGGAGGGCAGGCCATTCGAGCACGCTGAGCTGTGTTGGCGTTCTTGACAACGATCCTGGCCATTGCCCGGGAACGCCGACTTGTCAGCGCACTCGAATGGCTCCGCGGAACACCCGGGGAATCGATCAGCGCGTCCCCAAGCGCGACACGGTACACTGGACAGACAGAGTGCTTGTTCGCCGGGGCAGGGGTGAGGACAATACACGATTCCCTGGACCATGTTGCAGGTGATCGGATGCAGGACGGCAAGGCGGCGCTGGTGCTGTTCTCCGGCGGGCAGGATTCGGCCACCTGCCTGGCCTGGGCGCTGGAACGCTACCGCCGGGTGGAGACCGTGGGCTTCCAGTACGGCCAGCGCCACGCCGTGGAGATGCAGTGCCGACAGCATCTCCGGGAGGAACTCATAGCGGGGTTCCCCGGCTGGTCGGCGCGGTTGGGCGATGACCACGTGATCGATCTGAGCGGTCTCGGTTGCCTGAGCGAGACCGCGATGACCCGCGATGTGGCCATCCACCTGGGGGACAAGGGGCTCCCCAACACCTTCGTGCCCGGTCGCAATCTGCTGTTTTTCACCTACGCGGCCGCGTTGGGCTGGCGGCGGGGCATACGGCACCTCATTGCGGGCGTTTGCGAGACGGACTACTCCGGCTATCCGGACTGCCGGGACGACACAGTCAAGGCCATGCAGGTGGCCCTGAATCTGGGTATGGATGAGCGCTTCGTGCTGCATACGCCGCTCATGTGGCTGGACAAGGCGGAGACCTGGGCCCTGGCGGACAGGCTCGGCGGAGATGCGATGATTCAGCTCATCGTGGAACACAGCCACACCTGCTATCTGGGGGAGCGGGGTCAGCGCCACGACTGGGGTTACGGCTGCGGGCACTGCCCCGCCTGCGTGCTGCGGGCGGATGGGTGGCGTCGCTATCGGTCAGATCAATGAGTTACGCGGTCAAGCACGTGTTCTATACCCTGCAGGGGGAAGGCATGCAGGCGGGTCGGCCGGCGGTATTCTGCCGGTTTGCCGGCTGCAATCTTTGGTCCGGCCTGGAGCGCGACCGGGCCGACGCCCAGTGCAGCTTCTGCGATACCGATTTCGTGGGTACCGACGGACCGGGGGGTGGACGCTACCCCAATGCGGCCGCCCTGGCGGATGCCATTGCCGCTCGTTGGCCCGGCGGCGGCAAGCCCTATGTCGTCTGCACCGGGGGTGAGCCTCTGCTGCAACTGGATCGAGCCCTGTTGCAGGCGCTGCACCAACGGGGCTTCGAAGTGGCGGTGGAAACCAACGGTACACTGCCCGTTCCCGAAGGCATCGACTGGGTTTGCGTCAGCCCCAAGGCCGGCAACCCGCTGCGGGCCAGGAGCGGCAACGAACTGAAACTGGTTTTTCCACAACCCGGGCTGGATCCGGAGGCTTTGGAAGCCCTGGCCTTCGACCATTTTCTGCTCCAGCCCATGGACGGCCCCGATCAGGCCGCCAACACGGATGCCGCACTGGCGTACTGTCTGAGTCACCCGAAATGGCGGCTCAGCCTGCAGACTCACAAATACCTGGGAATTGAATGACGCACCGTATCTCGCGCCGCATCGAAATCGACGCCGCCCACCGGATTCCGGAGCACGGCTCCCGCTGCCGGCACCTGCACGGACACCGCTATGTGGTGGAAGCGCTGGCGGAATCCGTCACCCTGGTGGACGCCGGCGTGCAGCGCGGCATGGTGCTGGATTTCTCATTCCTGAAGGAACTCATGATCGCCGAGATCGACCGCCCCTGTGATCACGGCATGATGCTCTGGGTGGAGGACCACCAGGTTCTGGATCGACTTGCACCGGAACGGGCCGGGGAGCAATGGCAGCAGTCGCTGCGCGATGTGGTGGCGGAACAGGGCTACTGCGAGACCTGCGACAACGCCTTGGGCACGCGTTTGTATCTGCTGCCGGAGCCACCCACGGCGGAGGTGCTGGCTGAGCACTGGTTTGCCCGCCTGGCGCCGGGGGTGCGCGACCGCAGTCACGGGCGCGCACGGCTGGTCCGCGTCACCGTCTGGGAAACCCCCAACTGCCGGGCGGAGTTCGAGCCCGCCGCCGAACGGTGAGGCCGGGATGACGCCGCACAGCCGCGCTGAAGGGTAAGCCATTTACGGGACAGGGCACTAGCCCCGGGGAAGCTCCATGATCAGGCAGGTGGTGGTCGCGTGCGCATACAGCTTGCCAGCCGCGTCCACCAGCCGCCCCTCTGCCGTTGCCGTGCGGGATCCGGCGTGCACCACCGTACCCTCGGCCCGTACCGGCCCGGTCTCCGGTGACAGCCCGCGGACAAAGTTCACCTTGAGTTCCAGCGTCGTGTAACCCTTGCCTTTCGGCAGCACCGACTGCACCGCGCAGCCCACACAGGAATCCAGCAGCGTGGCCGCCCAGCCGCCGTGGACAGAGCCGATGGGATTGTAATGCGCTGCCATCGGCGTTCCCTGGAACACCACCCGTCCGTACTCCGCACGGATGGGCAAGAAGTTCAGCGTCTCGCCGATGGGCGGGTGGGGTAATTCACCGGAGAACACAGCCTGGAGGAACTCCAGACCGGACCGTGAGGCGATAGCGTCAATGGGGTTGGTTCCGGCCTTGTTCACGCGTGCCCGGCGGATTGCCTCGGCTTCGGCTTCCCACTGGGCGCGCACGTCATCGGCACTGAGCTGTTCGTTCGTTGCCATGGTGATACTCAGCCCTGCTTGGATTTCAGAAAGGTTTCCACGCCCGTCTTGTAATCCGCCATGACCTTCTGCATGGACGGCCGCTCCCGCACCCGTGCCAGATACGCCTTCACTCCCGGAAGGCGCTCGAACAGGTCCATGTCCAGCAGCTTGCGGCCGGCATCCCGGGCCAACGGCAGATGAATGGCGGCGACGAGGTCCGACGAGGTGAAACTGTTACCGACGATCCAGGGGTCAAACGTGGTCAGCCGGGACAGTGCGCCAGCCGCCTTCTCCAGGGCCACCTTCACCTCGGCCTTGGTTTCGTCGCTGACCTTGCCGCCGAAGAAGGCCTCCGGGTACAGCCGGCGTGCCTGCAGTTCCAGGTACAGTTCCAGCACGCGGTTGATCTCCCGGGCCTTGGCGCGCTGGAACGGGGACGCAGGCATCAACGGCGAGTCCGGATGCGCCTCCTCCAGATAATCCAGGATCACCTGGGATTCGCTGAAACTGCCCTCCGGGGTCTCCATGCAGGGTACCTTGCCCATGGGGCTGCGGCTCAGCAGGCTTTCCTCGGAGGAGGGGTAGACCGTGACTTCCTCGAACTCCAGGCCCTTTTCCAGCAGGGCGGCCTTGATCACATTGTAGTAATTGCTGACCGGGAAGCCGTACAGCTTCAGCATGCGTATCCCCTCCGAAGTGTTGACATGTAAAACGAGTTGCCACATTAGCACTGACAGGCCAGTATGCGAAACGACGTTTCGTTCTGCATGCGGGCCTGCATGGTCCGGAGGAGGCGTGGATGAAATTCTGTCCTGAGTGTCGGGCTGAACTCGAGGAAGTGGAACTGGGCGGCTACCGGCGCCTGCGCTGCGCGGACCAGTGCGGCTTCATACATTGGGGTAATCCGACTCCGGTGGTGGCCGCGATCGTGGAGTACGAGGGGAAAGTGCTGCTGGCACGCAATGCCAACTGGCCGGAGAAGTGGTACGCGTTGATCACGGGTTTCCTGGAGCGGGACGAGACGCCGGAAATCGGCGTGCTCCGGGAAGTGAAGGAAGAACTGGACCTGGACTCCCGCATCGTGGAGTTCGTGGGTCATTATCCGTTCCCGGAACTGAATCAGATCATCTGCGTGTACCACGTGGAGGCCTGGGGAACGGTGCGTCTGAACGAGGAACTGGCCGACTACCGGCTGTTCGACCATGACAAGGTGCGCACCTGGCCCCGCGGCACCGGGCCGGCGGTGCGTGACTGGCTGGATTGCCGGCTGGGGTGAAGCTGAACGGGAGGAGCCATGGAGCTGCATTATCTACCGGCCACCGAACTGGCGCGCCGGGTTCGCTCAAGGGAGCTCAGTGCCAGCGATCTGCTGGAGCATTGCGTGCAGCGCAGAGACCGTCACGACGGTCCGCTCAATGCCATCGTCGTCACTGATCTGGAGCGGGCGCGGGAACGTGCCCGGCAGGCGGATGCAGCCACCGCCCGTGGCGAATCCTGGGGGCCGCTGCATGGCGTGCCCATGACCATCAAGGAGACCTGGGAGTACGCCGGGCTGCCCACCACCGCGGGGGCACCGGCCTACCAGGACCATGTGTCCCCCAGGAACGCGACGGCCGTTCAGCGCCTGCTGGATGCCGGCGCCGTGATCTGGGGCAAGACCAATGTGCCGCTGTTCGCCGGTGATCTGCAGTCGTACAACAGCATCTACGGTCAGACCAACAATCCATGGAATCCGGAGCGTACCTGCGGTGGCTCCTCCGGAGGAGCGGCGGTGGCGCTGGCCACGGGCATGACGCCGCTGGAGCTGGGCAGTGACATTGGCGGCTCGATTCGCACCCCGGCGTCATTCTGCGGTGTGTTCGGTCACAAGAGCAGCTACGGCATCATCCCGAAACGCGGGCATGTGCCGGGTCCGCCCGGTTGCCTGACGGACAGCGACATCTCCGTGGCCGGCCCCATGGCCCGCACGGTGGACGACCTGGAGCTCGCGCTGGATGTGCTGGTGGGGCCGGCGCCGGAGGAGAGCAAGGCGTGGAGGTTGCAACTTCCGCCGGCGCGCCACCGGAAGCTGACGGAGTTCCGGGTCGCGGCCTGGCTGGATGATCCGGCCTGTCCGGTGGACGCGGAAACCGTGGCGCTGCTGCAGGGCCTGGTGGACCGGTTGCGTGATGAAGGGGTTGCTGTGGAGCCGGAGGCGCGGCCGCCGGGGGTGACGCTGGCGGAGTCCCATGCCATCTATTACAGCCTGCTCACCGCCACCATGGGCGGGGGGTTGCCGGACAAGGTCTATCGCAGGATGCTGGAGCGGGCCGCGGACCCGGGCGATGCCGACAGCTACGAGGCCCGCTTCGCCCGCGGCGTCACCCAGAGCCATGCGGACTGGCTGCGTACCCACGAACGGCGCCTGCGCATGGCCGCCGCCTGGGCGGAGCTGTTCCGGGAGCACGACGTCGTGCTGGCCCCGGTCGTCAACGTTCCGCCGTTTCCTCATGATCACAGTAACCCCCAGTATCACCGCAGTCTTACGGTGAATGGCCACCAGTGCCCGTACATGGATGTCCTGGTCTGGGCCGGGCTCGCCGGCGTGGTCTATCTGCCGGTGACGGTGGTGCCGCTGGACCTGAACCGGGATGGCCTGCCCATCGGCGTGCAGATCATCGGGCCGTACCTGGAGGATCGGACCACGCTGGCCTTTGCCCGGGAGCTGGAGCGGCTGCTGGGGGGATTCAGAGCGCCGCCTGGTTACGGCTGATATGCTGTGGCACCGACTTGAGCAAGGACCGGATGCATGAGTGAGCTGGAGATTCCATCCCGCGGTGAGTACCGGCACTTTCAGTCCATCACCACCCGCTGGATGGACAACGACCTTTACGGTCACGTGAACAACGTCACCTATTACAGTTACTTCGACACGGTGGTGAACGCCTATCTCATTGAGCACGGCGGTCTGGATATCCATGCAGGATCCATAGTGGGTTTCGTGGTCAATTCCAGTTGCACCTACCGTCGGGGTATCGCCTTTCCCGATCGTATCGAGGCGGGCCTTAAAGTGGACAGATTGGGTAACAGCTCGGTGCAATACGGCGTGGGCATCTTCCTGGAGGGCGATGACGAGGTCTGTGCCTTCGGGCAGTTCGTTCATGTGTTCGTGGATCGGTCGAAGAACGCTCCGGTGCAGATCCCTGCTGGTATCCGGCAGGCGCTGGAGCGGCTTCAAACCGGTCAGGGAGAGGACGGGGTTGCCCCGGACACGCCGTGAATACATTCATGTAGGCTTGTCGGCCGCGGCCCTGCGGCCGACAAGCCGGGGCAACCCCGCCCTCTACCCGGCCTTGGGTGGCTCTATCCGATCCATCCTGTCCGTGTACCGCGTCCGGTGAACACGCCCGTGGGCCCCGGTCTGCGGGGAACTGCTCCGGGTTGGGGCACTTTCGGCTGAACCCCGGTACCCGTTTGCGGGTCACAGCAGCAAGCCCTGACAGGTGCAGCCCATGCCGCTCAGATTGCTTTCCTTTCTGCCGCTTCTGGCCCTCTGCCTTGCCTGGTCGTCGGCCCAGGCCTCCAGTCTGCGCTGCGACGGCGGCCTGGTGTCGGTGGGGGACCGCACCTGGCAGGTGGAGCGGATGTGCGGGGAGCCGGACCTGCGTGAACCATTGGATGTGGTGCTGGTCGCCGACGGAAGCATGGTTACGGAGACGGAGCGCTGGTACTACAATCGCGGGCCACGTTATCTGGTGCGGGTGGTGGAGTTCCGGGACGGGCGGGTACGGGGTTTCGACGTGGACGGCTACGGCTACAGGGAGTTCCCGGGAAGTGGTTGCCCGGCGCGGCTGATCCAGCGCGGCATGAGCCGGATGGAGCTTCTGGCGCGTTGCGGGCCGCCGGACGCCAGCCAGACGCTGGCACCACGCCGCCACGTGGACCCTCGTTATCCCGGGGTTCATGCCCTGCGTCCGTTCCGTGAAGAGTGGATGTACGAGTTCGGCCCCGGTCAGCTCGGGCGCATTGTCACCATCGAAGGCGGGCGCGTGGTGCGCGTGGAGACCGGCCCCAGGACGCCATGACACCCTGAACCGGGCCGGCTCCCCGCCTCGTGAAGCCGACGGAAGCGCCTCCCTACGCCGCCGTCAGTTTCCCGGTCTGGTAGTCATGGATCGCCTGCCGGATCTCTTCCGGTGTGTTCATGACGAAGGGGCCGTAGTGAGCCACGGGTTCCTTCAGCGGTCGCGCCGCCAGCACCAGGGCGCGGCCCGCCTGATCATCCGCTGCCAGCCGGATGTACTCGCCGTCGCCCAGCACCGCCAGCCGGCCGCGATCCACCGCCTGGCCGGCGATGCGCAGACCGCCGTCGAACACGTACACCAGTGCCGTGTGCCCCTGATCCACCGGGACACGCAGATCCCCCCCCGGCTGTATTGCCACATCCAGGAACAGCGGCCGGGTGGTGACGCCGGTGACCGCCCCCTCGGTGTTCCCTCCGTCATGCCGGAAATCGCCCGCGACCACGCGCACACGGCTTTCGGCGTCGCCCACCTCGGGAATCTCCTCCGGTGCGATGTCCCGGTAGCCGGCCGGTTTCATCTTTTCCGCCCGGGGCAGGTTGATCCAGAGCTGGAAGCCGCGCATCCGACCCGCTTCCTGCTCCGGCATCTCCGAGTGGATGATGCCTCGACCTGCGGTCATCCATTGTACGCCGCCGCTGACCAGCAGGCCCTTGTTACCAAGATGGTCTTCGTGCCGCATGCGGCCGTCGATCATATAGGTCACCGTTTCGAAGCCCCGGTGCGGGTGCGACGGAAAACCCGCGATATAGTCGTCCGCGTTCTCGGTATTGAACTCGTCCAGCATCAGGAACGGGTCCAGCTCCCGCTGGAAACTGATCACCCGGTTGAGGCGCACGCCGGCACCGTCCGATGCCGGCTGGCCCTGTATCAGTCCGCGTACCTGTCGTTCGCTCATATCCGCCTCCCTTTGGCCGGAGCGGTGGCCCGGCCATTGTCATCGTGCTCAGGCAGCCAGCAGCGCATCGATGCGCGCGTTCGCCTGAGCGATGCCCCGTGCCCGGGGTTCCTCGCCCATGGCCAGGCCTTCAGCATAGATGAACTCCACATCCGTCATGCCGAGGAAGCCGAGCATGGTTTCCAGGTAGGGGGTGACACCATCGCTGTGCCCGCCACGGTGTATACCGCCACTGCTGGCAAACACGTAGACCTTCTTGCCGGTCAGCAAGCCTTCAGGCCCCTGCTCGGTGTAACGGAAGGTGATGCCGGATCGGGCCACCATATCCAGCCAGCTCTTGAGCTGGGACGGAATGCCGAAGTTGTACATCGGGGCGCCAATCACAACCAAGTCCGCTTCCTGGAGTTCCCGGATGAGTGCGTCGGACTGTTCCACCACCTGCTGCTGTTCCGGGGTGCGTTCCGCTTCCGAGGTCATGAGCGCTGTCAGGCGCTCCCCGTCCAGGTGCGGAATCGCATCCACCACCAGATCCCTGTGGGTGACGTGTGCTCCCGGATCCTTTCTTTTCCATTCCTGCACGAACGCATTGGCCAGTTGGCTGGACACGCCCTGGTCGCCGAACACGCTGCTGTTGATCTGGAGAAGTTGACTCATGTGTTGACCTCCTTTTTGGTCCGATTTTGAACTTTCTACGAGATTACATCGTAAATGGAGATCAATGAGTCTAGAATTTCGCTTGTTTGAATCGAGATTTCTGAACAATGCCCAACAAGATACCCCGCGTCTCGCTGGAACAATGGCACGTGCTCCAGGCGGTCGTGGACCATGGGGGGTTCGCGCGCGCCGCCGAGGCGCTGAACCGCAGCCAGTCCTCGGTCAGCTACATGGTTGCCCGTCTGCAGGAACAACTGCCGGTACCGGTGCTGGAGCAGTCGGGCCGACGCGCCAGCCTGACCGAGGCCGGCGAAGTGTTGTTGCGGCGTTCCCGGGCCCTGCTGGATGAAGCCCTCAAGCTGGAGCGGCTTGCGGCCAGCCTTGCGCAAGGCTGGGAGGCGGAGATCCGCCTTGCGGTGGAGGTCATCTTCCCCACTCACATCCTCTTCTCCGCGCTGGAGCAGTTCGCCGAAGGCTGCGGTGCTCAGGCCCGCGAGGTACGGTTACAGCTCATCGAGTCGGTGTTGTCCGGCACCGACGAAGCGCTGTTCAGCGGCGAAGTGGATCTGGTGATCAGCGGGCGCGTACCGCCGGGCTTTCTGGGGCGTCCGCTGCTGCGGGTGGACATCCTCGCGGTAGCGCACCGGGATCATCCGCTGCATGCTCTGGGCCGGCCGGTAACCACGGAAGACCTGAAGGCGGCGCGCCAACTGGTGGTGCGTGACTCCGGCCTGGCCCGGAAGCAGGATGCAGGCTGGCTGGGCGCGGAACAGCGCTGGACCGTGACCCACTTGAAGACGTCCATTGAGGCGGTTCGGCGCGGCATGGGTTTCGCCTGGTTGCCGGAGGCGCAGATCGCCCGGGAGTTGGCCGGGGGTGAGCTGGTGCCTCTGCCGTTGGCGGAGGGCGGGCGCCGGAGCGTCCAGCTCTACATGATCCACGCCGATCACGACAGTGCAGGACCCGCTGTCCGGGAACTGGCGGCGGCACTGGAGGCGCAGTGCTCGGCAGCGTCGCGGTAAGCCGTGCTCAATGCCCCCAGACAAAATAGACGATGAACACCAGGGCCAGTGCGTACATCAGCGGGTGCACGTCCCGCCACTGCCCTTTGAACAGCTTGGTCAACGGGTAGAGAACGAAGCCCAGGGCGATGCCGTGGGCAATGCTGAAGGTCAGGGGCATGGCGATGATGGTCACGAAGGCGGGTATGGCGTATTCGGCCCTCTGCCATTCGATGTTGCCCATGGCCGAGGCCATCAGCACTCCGACCATGATCAGGGCCGGCGCGGTGAGCTCCGGGTGCCGGAGGAAAATGGTCAGCAGCGGCGAGAAGAACAGGCTCACCAGAAACAGCAGCGCCACGAAGACCGAGGTCAGGCCGGTGCGGCCACCTGCCGCCACACCGGAGGCCGATTCGATGTACGCGGTGGTGGTCGAGGTGCCCAGGACGGCCCCGATCACGGTGGCTGAAGAATCCGCGCCCAGGGCGCGGCCCGCCCGCGGGAGTTTGTTGTCCTTGAGGAAACCGCCCTGGTGGGCCACTGCCATCAGTGTGCCGGCGGTATCGAACATGTCCACAAACAGGAAGGTGAAAACCACCACCCACAGGGCCGGGGAGGTCACTATCTCCGGCAGATGGATGATGGCCTTGCCGAAGGTGGGCGCCAGGCTGGGGATTGCCGATACCAGGGCATCGGGCACCGCCACAATCCCCACCAGCATGCCGCCGACGGTGGTTCCTACCATGCCGTAGAACACGGCACCGCTGTAACCCCGTACCAGGAAGAAGCCGGTCAGCACCACTCCGAAAATGGCCAGCAGGGGCGCCGCCGAAGCCAGATCCCCCAGGGTGACCAGGGTCGGCTCGTAACCCACCACGATGCCCGCGTTCTTCAACCCGATGAAGGCGATGAACAGGCCGATGCCGGCGCCGGCCGCCATTTTCAACTGAAACGGAATCGCGTTGATGACCCGTTCCCGGATGCGGCTCAGGGTAAGGATCAGGAACAGGATGCCGGACACCAGCACGCCGGCCAGCGCCGTCTCCCATGGTATCCCCATGCCCAGAACCACGGTGTAGGCGAAAAAGGCGTTCAGACCCATGCCGGGAGCCAGCGCAATGGGATAATTGGCCCAGAGACCCATGATCAGGCAGGCCACCGCCGATGCCAGGGCCGTGGCCACGAACACCGCGTCCGGGTCCATGCCGGCGTCCGCCAGGATCGAGGCGTTGACGAACAGGATGTATGCCATGGCCAGGAAGGTGGTGAGCCCTGCCATCGCCTCGTGGCGCCAGTTCGTACCCAGGGCCGTCAGGCCGAAAAAACGATCCATTGCGTGTTCCCCCGGGAAGGAATCGGCGATGCCGGACCGTGCCTAGGAGGTGTGATGCCGGATTCGGCGACGCTGCGAACCTTAAGGAAGCGCTGGTCTATTCCCACGTGCTCTGCGGAGCCCTTCGAGCGGGCTGACAAGGCGGCGTTCGCAGGCAACGGCCGTGGTTCTTGTCAAGAACGCCAAGGCCGCTCAGCGTGCTCGAAGGGCCCGTCCAGCGTGACGAGCTACGGCCGGAAGGGCGGCCGTAGCTCGCCACCGATTCACTCGGTGGGCAGCTTGTAGTCCTTGAACTGCTCGCGCAGCTTGGCCTTCTGCAACTTACCGGTGGCACCATGGGGCAGTTCATCGACGAACACCACGTCGTCCGGCAGCCACCACTTGGCCACCCGCTCCTCCAGGAACTGCAGCAACTGGTCCTTCCCGACCGAGGAGCCCTGCTCGCGGACCACAATCAGCAGCGGGCGTTCCTGCCATTTGGCGTGCCTCACGCCGATCACCGCCGCTTCTGCCACCTCCGGGTGGGCCACCGCCTCGTTCTCCAGGTCAATGGAACTGATCCATTCGCCGCCGGATTTGATCACGTCCTTGACCCGGTCCACGATCTCCATGTAACCGTCCGGGTCGATGGTGGACACATCGCCGGTGCGGAACCAGCCGTCCTCACTGAACGCCTTGGCAGTGGCCTCTTCGTTCTCATAGTAACCGTTGATCACCGCGTTTCCGCGCACCAGCAGTTCCCCCTGGCTCTTGCCGTCGTGGGGCAGCGCGTTGCCGTCAGCATCCACGATTTTCATTTCCACGCCGAACATCAGGCGGCCCTGTTTGCCGCGGATATCCAGCTCCCTGTCCCAGTCGCCGCGCATGGATGGCCGCGGAACGGCGACCGTGCCCAGCGGGCTCATCTCCGTCATGCCCCAACCCTGGATGGCTTCAACGCCATGCTTTTCCCGGAATTCCGTGATCATCGCCCGCGGCAAGGCCGAGCCGCCGATCAGTGTGCGCTTCAAGGAGCTGAAGGTCTTGCCCTGCTGGCGCATATGGCCCAGCAGCCCCAGCCATACCGTGGGCACCCCCCAGGCGTCCGTTACCTGTTCCTCTTCGATCAGCTCCGCCAGGCTGGGGCCGTCCAGCTTCGGTCCGGGGAAAACCAGCTTGGCGCCGGCAATCAGGCCGAAGTAGGGCGAGCCCCAGGCGTTCACGTGGAACATGGGAACCACCGGCAGGATGGAGGAATCCTCGTTGATCGGCACTCCGGAGAGGCTCAGCACGTAGAGCGCATGCAACACCGTGGAACGGTGGCTGTACAGCACGCCCTTCGGATTGCCGGTGGTGCCGGACGTGTAGCACATGGACGAGGCGGTATGCTCGTCGAACTCAGGCCAGGCGTACGTGCCCGGCTGATCCTTGATCAGCGTCTCGTAGCAGTGCACCCGGGGCAGGTCCGTCTTCGGCATGTTGGCCTCGTCGGTCATCACCACGAAGCCCTCCACGTCGGGGAAGTGCTCGTGCAGCTTCTCCAGCAGCGGCAGGAAGGTGAGGTCGACGAAGATGAAGCGATCCTTCGCATGGTTGACGATGTAGATAAGCTGGTCGGCCGGGAGGCGCGGATTCATCGTGTGGCAAATGGCGCCCATGCCCGATGTGGCGTAGTAAATCTCCAGGTGCCGGTATGTGTTCCAGGCGATGGTGCCGATGCGGTCTTCCGGCTGTGCGCCCAGTTTTTCCAGCGCGTTGGCAAGCTGCCGTGAGCGCTTCGCCAGCTCCGGATAGGTGTAGCGGTGTATCGGACCTTCCGTGGTGCGCGACACGATCTCCTGATCGGGAAAGTTCATGGCCGCAAACTCGATGATCTGGGAAATCATCAGGGGCCGGTCCATCATGAGTCCACGCATTGGCTCCTCCTCGGAGTGTTTCCGTTGATCGAAATCCGGGTCCGGCGGCCACGTTCGCCGAGACTGGAAAGTATGCCCGGCGGGACAAGCGCCTGACTACCGCCGCCTATGCTACCCGCTTCCCCCGTCCGCTGCATGCGCATGCGTATGGTGGCCCGGTGCCCGGGGACCCCCGTCTCGTCCGGCCCGGGCCACGGCCCAGATCTCCACCCGCGCTGCGCCGGCCTCCTTCAGGGCTGTTGCCACCGAGCGCGCGGTGCTGGCGGTGGTGAGCACATCGTCCACCACCGCCAGTCGCAGCCCGTCCAACGGGCGCCGGACGGCGAAGGCCCGGCGGACGTTGCCGGCGCGCCGGGCCAGGGGGAGTCCCGCTTGCCGTGCCGTGGGCCGGACCCGGATCAGGCTGGTGCAGTCCAGTGGCAGGCCCAGGGAAGTGGCCACGGGGCGGGCCAGCTCGGTGGCCTGATTGAAGCCGCGCTCCCGCAGGCGGGCGTCATGCAAGGGCATGGGCACCACCAGATCCACTGCCGGTGTCCGGCGCTGCAGACGCCGAGCCAGCAGTTGCCCCAGCAAGCGCCCGCTGGCGATACGGCCGCCAAACTTCAGTTCCTGGATCAGCCAGTCCAGGGGTGGCGCATACAGCCACGGCGCGCACACGCTGTCAAAGGCCGGCGGGTCGCGCAGACAGCGACCGCACAGCAATCCACGTGCCGGCAGGGGTTCGGCGCAGCGCAGACAGGCGCAGGCGTTGCGCGGCAGCTCCCGGTAGCAGGCCGGGCACAGATCCATGTCCCGCATGCCGGGGTCGCCGCAAGGGCGGCAGATGGCGGGAAACAGCCAGGTGGCGGTCCATGCGCCCATGATGATGGTCTCGTCCCTGAAACGGCCGCGACTGCCGCGGCAACGTGGCAAACCGGTACACTGGTAAGCTTGCGACGCATCCCCAGGATTCACAGCCACGGAGTGAACCCGATGAACCAGACCGGTCCGCGTGGCCGTCGCGCCCTGCAGCGCGTGTTCGATGCGGCAGCCGACGGCTACGACCAAGCCGCCGTCCTGCAGCAGGAAATCAACCGCCGGCTGCTGGAGCGCCTGGAGCTGATACGGCTCCAGCCGGAACGCATTCTCGATCTGGGGGCGGCGACGGGGGATGGCAGCCTGCTCCTGCTCAAACGGTATCGCAAGGCGCGCGTGATTGCACTGGACCTGTCAGTGGCCATGTTGCGCCATGCCCGGCGGCGGGGCCGCTGGCACCGGCCGTTGCCGTCAGTCTGCGCCGATGCCGCCGCCTTGCCGCTGGCCGACGGCAGCGTGGATCTTGTGTACTCCAGTGCCATGCTGCACTGGTGCGGGGAAACTGAGGCTGTGCTCGCGGAAGCACAGCGGGTGCTGCGCCCGGGCGGCCTGCTGATGTTCTCCACCTGGGGGCCGGACACGCTGCGCGAACTGCGCGAAAGCTGGCGCGCAGTGGATGACCGGGATCATGTGAATCACTTCATTGACATGCACGACATCGGCGATGCGCTGGTGCGAGCGGCGTTTGCCGATCCGGTCATGGATATGGAGCACCTGACATTGACCTACGACAGCGTCGGGGGTCTGGTCCGGGATCTCCGCGCCATGGGGGGCAGTCACGTCCTTGGCCGTCGGCGTACCGGGCTTCTTGGCCGTGATGGCCGGCGTCGGCTGGAGGCGGCCTACGAAGCCTACCGGCAGGAGGATGGTCGTCTTCCTGCCACGTGGGAGGTGGTGTACGGGCATGCATGGGCTACCGATCGCTTGGTCCAGGAACGGGATGACAGCGGCGCCGTGAGCGTGGCGCTGGAGGACTTCCGGCGCGGTCTCCGCCGCGGACGCTAAGCCCGATGGCCGCGTGCGGGCTTTTCTGTACACGGGATCTCCTCTAGAATGACCCCCGGTCCTGCGCCCCGCCTGACCGCCGTACGGTGCCGGTGGGCAAGGCGAGGTGAGCCATGGCAATGACCCGGCAAGATGACGCACGCTGTTTCGTTCTCCGCCCCAACGTGGGGCTTTATTGGCGAACGACGGTGCGCGTCTATGTGATCACCGTCATTGTGACGTTGACCGTGGCCTTGAGCTTCACCCTGGCGGGTTTCTGGCCCATCCTGCCTTTCGCGGGCGTGGAGTTGGTCGCCCTGGGGGTTGCGCTGTATGTGACGGCGCGGCGCGGGCGGTACCGGGAGGTGGTCCGTATTGATGAGCGCCGGATTGAAATAGAAAAAGGGTATCGGGGGCCGGAGCAGTCCTGGGCATTCGATCGCGTCTGGTCGGAAGTGGTGCTGGAGCCGCCGGCGCATCGCTGGCATCCCAGCCGGCTGGTCATCCGCTGCGGAGCGGGCGCTGTTGAACTGGGCGCATTTCTGACCGAGCCGGAGCGGATTCGTCTTGGGCGGGAGCTGCGGCGTTGTATCGGTCCCGTGGGGACGCAGTCGGTAGAGGGGGGCCCGATCAGTGAATACAAGCAATAGCCGCCAATCTCAGTTTGGAGAGCGCGTGGAATGAACCTGAAGAAGCTGACAAGAGTCCTGGCCGCGGTGGGGGGACCGGGCCTGTTGCTGTTCTCGGCATCGGCATTGGCCGTGCCGGAATCCGACTGGCGGCGACCGTGGGGGCTTAATCTGCCCCAGGGAGTGACTTCGCTGAGCGAGCAGGTCTACAACCTGCACATGCTGGTGTTCTACATCTCGCTGGCCATTGGCCTATTCGTGACGGTTGGCGTGCTCTATTCGGTGGTGAAGTTCCGCAAATCCGCCGGTGCGGTGCCGGCCCAGTGGCATCACAGCACCACGGTGGAAATCATCTGGACGGTGATCCCCTTCCTGATTCTGCTGTTCATCGCCATTCCCGCCACCCAGACCATGATCAAGATCGACGATACGTCCGAGTACGACATGACGGTCAAGGTCACCGGCTACCAGTGGATGTGGGAGTACGAATACCTGGACGAAGACATCCAGTTCTTCAGTCGGCTTGATCGCGACAGTGATCGTGCCCGGCGGCGGAACCCGGAGATCCGGCCGCAGGATGTGGAGCATTACCTGCTCAACGTGGATAACCCGCTGGTGGTGCCGGTGAACACCCGGATTCGTTTCCTGCTGACCGCCAATGACGTGATCCACGCCTGGTGGGTACCCGAGTTGGGCTGGAAGAAGGACGCCATCCCGGGGTTCATCAACGAAGCCTGGGCCGAGATCCGGGAACCGGGGGTCTACCGGGGTCAATGCGCCGAGCTGTGCGGACGTGACCATGCCTTCATGCCCATCGTGGTGGTTGCCCTGGAGCAGGAAGACTACGAGGCATGGGTGGCCGAGCAGCGTGGCGACAACGGTACCGGCGAGTTGGGCGAGCCGGTGGGTGCCCAGCCCGCCGCCGAAGCGGGTACGCCGGAGCAGCGGGAAGCCATGGTAGAGGGGGCGCCCGATACGGCTGCTGATGACGCGGATACGGATGTTGCCGAGGATGCGGCCGGGAACGGTGAGGACATGAGTACGGACGACCTGATGGCGGTGGGTCGGCAGGTCTATGATTCCCAGTGTATCGCCTGCCACCAGGCGACCGGTCAGGGTCTCGGGGCGGCCTTTCCTGCACTGGCCGGTAATGAGCGGGTGATCGAGGACCGGGATTGGGTCAAGGACGTGGTCATGAACGGCGTTCCGGGTACTGCCATGCAGGCTTACGCCCGCCTCAGCGACGAGGACCTCGCCGGGCTGCTCACCTATATCACCAACGCCTGGGACAACGATTCCGGCGAAGTTTTCCAGCCGGCCGATATCCAGGCTGCGCGCTAACGGATAGCAAGAATATCTATCGAGGGGTAGAAGGCAATGAGCTCCACGACGCACGACGCGCACCACGATCACCATGCACCGCCCAAGGGCATCACGCGCTGGCTGTTTACCACCAATCACAAGGATCTCGGCATCCTGTACATGGTGTTTGCCCTGATCATGTTCTTTGTCGGCGGTGCGATGGCCATGATCATCCGCGTCGAACTGTTCCAGCCCGGTCTTACCCTGGTTGATCCCCATTTCTTCAACCAGATGACCACCATGCATGCGCTGGTCATGATCTTCGGCGCCCTGATGCCGGCGTTCACCGGTCTCGCCAACTGGCTGATACCGGTCCAGATCGGTGCTCCTGACATGGCCTTGCCGCGTATCAACAACTGGGCCTTCTGGCTGCTGCCTGCCGGGTTCACGTTGCTGTTGCTGACGCTGTTTCTACCGGGTGGCGCGCCGGCCGGTGGCTGGACCATGTATCCGCCCCTGATCCTGCAGTTGGGTGACGCCTTCCCGTTCCTGATTTTCGCCGTGCACATCCTGGGCATCAGCTCGATCATGGGCTCGATCAATATCGCCGCCACCATTCTGAACATGCGGGCGCCGGGCATGACCCTGATGAAGATGCCCCTGTTTGTCTGGGCCTGGCTGATCACGGCGTTCCTGATCGTGGCGGTGATGCCGGTGCTTGCCGGGGCCGTCACCATGCTGCTGACCGATCAGTACTTCGGTACCAGCTTCTTCAATGCCGCCGGCGGTGGTGATCCGGTGATGTTCCAGCACATCTTCTGGTTCTTCGGGCACCCCGAGGTGTACATACTGATCCTGCCGGCGTTCGGCATCGTCTCGGCCATTATCCCGACCTTCGCCCGCAAGCCGCTGTTCGGCTACAGCTCGATGGTGTATGCCACGGCCTCCATCGCGTTCCTCAGCTTCATCGTCTGGGGGCACCACATGTTCTCGGTGGGTATGCCGTTGGCCGGCCAGTTGTTCTTTATGTACGCCACCATGCTGGTGGCCGTGCCCACGGGGGTGAAGATCTTCAATTGGATGGCCACCATGTGGCAGGGCTCAATGACCTTCGAGACGCCCATGCTGTTTGCCATCGCCTTCGTCATCCTGTTCACCATCGGCGGTTTGTCCGGCGTGATGCTGGCCCTGGCGCCGGTGGATTTGCAGTACCATGACACGTATTTCGTGGTGGCCCATTTCCACTATGTGCTGGTTTCGGGCGCGATCTTCTCCGTGTTTGCCGCGGTGTACTTCTGGCTGCCCAAGTGGACCGGCAATATGTATGACGAGCGCCTGGGCAAATGGCACTTCTGGCTGTCCACCATCTCGGTTAACGTGCTGTTTTTCCCGCAGCACTTCCTGGGGCTGGCGGGTATGCCCCGTCGTATACCGGATTACGCCCTGCAGTTCGCGGAGTTCAACATGATCTCCTCTATCGGCGGTTTCGTGTTCGGGCTCTCGCAGCTCATCTTCCTGTGGGTCATCATCAAGTGTGTCCGTGGCGGCGAGAAGGCCAGTGACCAGGTCTGGGAAGGTGCCAAGGGTCTGGAATGGACCTTGCCGTCGCCGGCGCCTTATCACACTTTTGAGAGACCGCCGGTGGTGAAATAGGTGTCAGTGGTGAGGCGGGAACGTGAACGGGGGCTGCGGGCACGGCGGCGGCGGGTGATCATTACTGCCGTCGTGCTGGCCCTGATCGCCTTCGGTCTGTACGCAACGTTTATCCTGATGCAGGTGCTATGAGCCAACAAGGTGCCAACAACGGGAGTTCCCGTACCGCCGTCAAGCTGCTCCTGGTGGTGGTCGGGATGTTCGGTTTCGGCTTCGCGCTGGTTCCCATGTACCAGGTGTTCTGCGAGGTCACCGGCTTCAATGGCTTTGTCTCCACCGAGGCGGCAACGGCGCCATTGGAGGAAATCGACACCGATCGGCGTGTGACCGTGGAGTTCGTCTCCACCGTGAATCAGAGCCACCCCTGGCGTTTCCAGGCGCAGGAACGCCGCATGGAGGTTCAGCCGGGACGGCTCTACACGGCGTATTTCGAGATCGAGAACCTTCGGGGCGAACAGTCGGTCACGCAGATCATCCCCAGTGTTGCACCGGGAACGGCTGGACGGCATTTCCAGAAGACCGAATGTTTCTGCTTCACTGAACAGACGTTTGCCGCTGGCGAGATGCAGCGGATGCCGGTGACGTTTTATATCGATCCCGCTCTGTCGGATCGCACCAGTACGGTCACCTTGTCCTACACGCTGTTTGATCTGACGGCGGGGGACGCACCGGAGTTCGACGAAGACGCGACCAGCCTGCATGTCGGGGCACGCTGACAGGCTGAAACAAGGAAACGAAACGATGAGCCAAGCTAACGACGTCTATTACGTTCCTCATGAGAGCCGGTGGCCGGTGTACGGCATACCGGGCATGGTCCTGCTGGCCGGGGGGTTCTCGATCTATCTGAACGGCGGGTCCTGGGGCATGCCGATGATGGTGATCGGCGCCGTGATCACGCTGCTGATGACCGTCATGTGGTTTCGGGATGTGGTCAATGAAAGCCTGGCACACAAGTATAACGCCCAGGTGGACAGGTCGTTCCGCCAGGGCATGGCCTGGTTCATCTTCTCCGAGGTGATGTTCTTCGGCGCCTTTTTTGGTGCGCTCTTCTACGCCCGGGTGTTCTCCATCCCCTGGCTGGGCGGTGAGGATCCCGCCACCAGCCGGTTTCTGTGGGATTCGGTGGTGCTGTCCTGGCCGACGGCAGGCCCCGGCTTCCTGGATCTGGAGTTCCAGCCCATGGGGGCCTGGGCCCTGCCCACCATCAACACCCTGATCCTGCTGACTTCCGGCGTGACCCTGACCATCGCCCACCACGCCATGAAGGAGAATCATCGAAGCAAGGTGATCTGGGGTCTGGCGGCCACGGTGCTGCTTGGCGCCATCTTCATGTCCGTGCAGTCCTACGAATACGTCCACGCCTATCAGGATCTCAATCTGCGCATGGATACCGGGATCTATGGGTCCACGTTTTTCATGCTGACAGGGTTTCATGGTGTGCACGTGACCATCGGGGCCATTGCCCTGTTCGTGATCCTGATCCGCGTGATCAAGGGGCACTTCACCGCCGATGACCATTTCGGATTCGAGGCGGCGGCCTGGTACTGGCACTTCGTGGACGTGGTCTGGCTGGGCCTGTACGTATTCGTTTACCTGATCTGAGCGCCCTGGCGGGCCCGATTGTGGTATATGGCCCGCCAGAGTACAGGAAAGGCCGGACGGGGATGGAGGAGACCCTGAACCGCTCCGGCCTTGTTCTGTCTATCAGATGCCGGCTGGGCAGCGGTTAGTGCCGGAAGGGGTCGTTGGGCTCGATGACGCCGGTCAGCACCAGCGCGACGAGGCCCAGAAACAGCAGCACGGACAAGGTGATGCGTACCGTCAGCGCGCGCACGACCCGGCGTGAGCTGCTCTCGTCACGAATCAGATAGACTGCGCCGGAAGCGAGGCTGGCGAGAATGGCCAGCAGGACCAGAACGATGATGGCTTTGATGGCAAGGGTCATGGAGCGCTGTCCTCGGTGACCGGCTGGGCAGGCAGTATAGCAAGGCCCGAGTCAATCATCCCGAAACCATCCAGCGGAGCATCCACCGGTTCCAGCATGCAGATTGGCCCGTTTCGTTTCCGCCCTGGCCTCGTGCCCACCCTGGCGACCGCGGTGCTGTTCCCCGTGTTGCTGTCTCTGGGATTCTGGCAGCTTGACCGGGCTGCACAGAAGGAAGCCATCCTGGAAGCCCATGACCGCATGGCGGACCGGCCCGCCCTGGACCTCAATCGCGACCGGATCGACGCCGAGGGCTCTTGGTACCGGCGTGCTGTCGCCCAAGGGCGTTTTGATGGCGAGCACCAGTTTCTGCTGGATAACCAGACCCACCGGCGCACGGTGGGTTACCACGTGCTGACGCCCTATCGCCTGGCTGATGGTGAGATGGCCGTCCTGGTGGACCGGGGTTGGGTGCCCATGGGGGACAGCCGGGCCCGGCTGCCGGACATCCGGCTGGACACCGGACTGGAAACGATCCACGGGCACCTGGACCAGGGACCGCCCACCGGGCTGCGTCTGGGCGGGATCGCCGATGGCGAGTCGGGTTGGCCGCTGCGGATCCAGTACGTGGACTATGCGGAGCTCAGCCAGCGCCTGGGTTATCCATTGTTGCCGGTGGTCCTGCGGTTGGATCCCGGGCTGCCCGGGGGATACGTGCGGGAGTGGCGTCCCCAGCATCCCACCGGATTCGGTCCCGAGCGAAACCGGGGGTACGCCGTTCAATGGTTCGCACTGGCAACGGCCTTGCTGATCATCTTTGTCGGGGTCAACCTGAAACGGGTCCGGAATGAACGCAATGACTGAGAGATCGTCCCGCCGCAGCGGGCGCTGGCCACTGATTCTGGTCCTGGCTATCTTTTTCGTGCCCGCGGGCATCGCCTGGACACTGTTCTTCACCGGCTGGGTGCCGGATTCCACCGGAAACCACGGTGAACTGCTGGAACCGCATCAGTTGCAGCCGGTGATCGTGGATGCGGACGGACAGCCGGTCACCGCAAGCCGGCTGCGGGGTAAATGGACGATGCTGCTGCTGCAGTCCGGCCCCTGCGGCGCCGATTGCCAGTCGCGCCTGGTGGATACCCGGCAGGTTCGCCTTGCCCTGGCCCAGAACGCCGACCGAACGCAGCGGGTGCTGATTTTACCGGAGGGCGAGGCCCCACCCGCCGGGATGGATGCGCACCGGGACCTGCAGGTGTACTGGGCCACCGGGCCGGTCCTGCCGGAGGGAGCGCCGGCCGCGGGTGCCGTCTCCCTACTGGATAGCCGGGGTTACCGCATGATGCGGTACGCCGAGCCGCTGGATGCTGGCGGCCTGCTCTCCGATCTGAAACACCTGATTCGTCTTTCCAATATCGATCTGGAACGTCTGCATGGCCTTTCGGAGGATGCCGTAGAATGACACCCAGAGCTTTTTTCCGCTTGTCCATCATGGCTACCGGCCTGACCCTGGTGGTGATTCTTCTGGGGGCCTGGGTGCGCCTGGAGGATGCCGGACTGGGATGTCCGGACTGGCCCGGGTGCTACGGCATGCTGCTGGGGGTTCCGCAGACCGAGGAGGCGATTCAGGCCGCCAATGAGGCCTATCCCGAGCGCCCGGTTCACGTGGGCAAAGCCTGGAAAGAGATGATCCATCGCTACGCGGCCGGCGTTCTCGGCCTGCTGGTGTTCGCCCTGGCCGTCATGGCCGTTCGCCGACGCCATTCGCCCGGCCAGCCAGTGAAACTGCCCCTGTTCCTTGCGCTGCTGATCATTGCCCAGTCGGTACTGGGGATGTGGACGGTGACCTGGCTGCTCAAGCCCCTGGTGGTGACGCTGCACTTACTGGGGGGGATGACCACGCTTGCGCTGTTGTGGTGGCTGACGCTGCGTCAGGGCCGCACCCTCCTGCCGCAACCCACCGCGGCGCTGGAAATGCTGCGACCCTGGGCATTGGTGGTGCTGGCGCTTGTGGTGCTCCAGATCGCTCTGGGCGGATGGGTCAGTACCAATTACGCGGCGCTTGCCTGCACCGATTTCCCGCGCTGTGGTGGCCAGTGGATTCCCCAGGCGGATTACTCTGAAGCCTTCGTGCTCTGGCATGGGCTCGGCGTGGATTACGAGTTTGGTGTTCTGGATCATCCGGCCCGTGTGGCCATCCACTTCGCCCACCGGATAGGCGCGGTGGTGGTGGCCGCGGCGGTGATCGCGCTGGCCGTGGCGGCATGGCGCCGGGCCGCAGGCAGCATCGCAGGGACCATCGCCCTGGTGATGGTGGCGCTGCTGGTTCTGCAGTGGGGCCTGGGCATCGCCAATGTGCTGATGAGTCTGCCGCTGTCCATTGCTGTGGCACACAATGGCGGCGCGGCGCTTCTGCTCTTGAGTGTGATCGCGCTCTATCATAGCCTGCGTCCCCTGCCCGCGGGCGCGGGCCGGTGACCCGGGATCTCAGGCAGGCGCAGCACCGAAAGGCGTGAGGATCATGCAGTTAACGGCCAACTGGCGCGACTATTACGAGCTGACCAAGCCCAAGGTGGTTGCCTTGCTGGTGTTTACAGCCATTGTGGGGATGGTCCTGGCGGCGCCCCCGGCCGAGGTGCCGTGGAACGCCTTGATTTTCGGAAGCCTCGGTATTGCGTTGGCCTCGGCTGCGGCGGCGGCCATCAACCAGATGGTGGATCGGCGGGTGGACGCCCGGATGGCGCGGACGCAGGGGAGGCCACTGCCCATGGGGAACCTGGATACCACCGCGGCAACCGCGTTCACCGCCGCCATCGGCCTGGCCGGGCTCGCCATGTTGTACTGGTTGGTGAATCCTCTCACGGCTGTACTGACATTCCTGTCACTGATCGGATACGCGTTCGTCTATACCCTGTTGCTGAAGCGGGCGACGCCGCAGAACATCGTCATCGGTGGAGCGGCCGGCGCCGCACCCCCGGTGCTGGGTTGGACCGCCGTCACCGGCTCGCTGGATCTGCACGCGCTGCTGCTGTTCCTGATCATCTTCGTGTGGACACCGCCGCATTTCTGGGCGCTGGCAATTCATCGACGGGAAGAATACGCGCTGGTGGATATACCCATGCTGCCAGTCACGCACGGGGTGCGCTTCACCCAGCTTCAGATCGTGCTTTACACTCTGCTGCTGGTGGCCGTCACCCTGCTTCCCTATGCGCTGCGCATGAGCGGCCTGCTTTACCTGCTTGGGGTGCTGGTGCTCAACGGCGGTTTTCTGTATTACGCCTTCAAGATGTGGGTCAGTGACGACGAGCGGCTGCCCATGCGCGCGTTCGGCTATTCCATCACCTATCTGATGGCGCTGTTCGCACTGCTGCTGGTGGATCACTACCTGCCCCTGTTCGGGGCGTTGGTGCCGGGCTGAACTACCGCGTAATCGGAACCAGGGTCAGCTCCACCCGCCGGTTGGCCTGGCGGCCCGCTTCGGTCTGATTGCTGGCGATGGGGTAATCCTCGCCGAAACCCGCAGTGGCGATGCGGCGGCTGTCCACATCCCGGGCTTGCAAATACCGCCCCACGGTGTCGGCACGACGCTCCGACAGGCGCTGGTTGTAGGCAGCCGAGCCGGTGCTGTCGGTATGGCCGGCAACCTCGATCAGGGTCTGGTCGAACTCGTTCACCACCAGTGCCACTGAATCCAGTATCTCAAAGAATTCCGGCCGTAGATCCGCGCTGTCAAAGCCGAAGGTCACGTTACCCGGCATGTTGAGAATGATGTCGTCGCCGTGCCGCGTCACGCTGACGCCGGAGCCCTGCAACCGCTCCCGCAGTTTCGCCTCCTGACGATCCATGTAGGCGCCGACGGCCGCACCGGACAGACCGCCGATACCGGCACCGATCAGGGCGCGTTTGCGCCGGTCGCGGCTGTCCGATCCAGTGGCCGCGCCGATCACCGCGCCGGCCACGGCGCCAACAGCCGCCCCGGTGGTGGCCCGGGCGGTCCGCTCCTCTCCGGTGTAGGGATCCAGGGTGGTGCACGCTGACAATGCCAGGGCCGACAGGGCCGCCAGCAGCAGGGTCCGGGTGAATGGGATCATGGCAGGGATTCTCAATCGTTCCAGCGGTGAAAAATCAGGGTCGCATTGGTTCCGCCGAATCCGAAGCTGTTGGACATGACGGCCTGCAGGCCGGCGTTGTCCTGCCGCTCGGTGACGATTGGCATGCCCTCTGCGTCGGGATCCAGGTTCTCCACGTTGGCCGAGGCGCTGATGAAGTCATGCTGCAACATCAGCAGGCTGTAGATGGCCTCCTGCACGCCGGCGGCGCCCAGCGAGTGGCCGGTGAGTGATTTGGTGGAACTGACCCTGGGCATGCCTTCGCCGAACACCTCCCGGATGGCGCGCAGTTCGGTGATGTCGCCCACCGGTGTGCTGGTTCCATGGGCATTGATGTAGTCCACCGGTTTTCCACCGGCCATATCCAGGGCCTGTCGCATGCAGCGCACCGCACCCTCGCCGGAGGGCGCCACCATGTCATACCCGTCGGAGGTGGCGCCGTAGCCCGTGAGCTCCGCATAGATCTTTGCGCCCCGCGCCCGGGCGTGTTCCAGCTCCTCCAGTACGAGGATGCCGCCGCCGCCCGCGATGACGAATCCGTCCCGGTCCACATCGTACGTGCGCGACGCCCGCTCGGGTGTGTCATTGTATTTGGAAGACAGAGCGCCCATGGCATCGAACAGCATGGTCAGGGTCCAGTGCTCCTCTTCGCCGCCGCCGGCAAAGACCAGATCCTGTTTGCCCAGTTGGATCTGCTCCATGGCGTTGCCGATGCAGTGGGCGCTGGTGGCGCAGGCGGAGCTGATGGAATAGTTCACACCCTTGATCCGGAAGGGTGTGGCCAGACAGGCGGAAACCGTACTGCTCATGACGCGGGGAACCTGGTACGGACCCACCCGGCGGACGCCGCGCTCCCGCAGTGTGTCCGCGGCATTGACCAGGTTCTCGGTGGAACCGCCACCGGATCCCACGATCAGACCGGTGCGCGGGTTGGAGACGTCCCCTTCCTCGAGTCCCGCGTCGGCGATGGCGTCCTCCATGGCAATGTACGCGTATGCGGCGGCATCGCCCATGAACCGACGGGGCTTGCGGTCGATGCGCGCTTCCAGGTCGATTTCCACCTGCCCCGCGATCTGACTCCGCAGGCCGAACTCCCTGTACTGCTCTTTGAATCGAATGCCGGACTGTCCCTGGCGAAGACTCTGGACCACTGTCTGCTGGTCATTGCCCAGGCAGGAGACAATGCCCAGACCCGTTACAACCACCCGTTTCATGACCCTCTCCTCGTCGTCAACATGGTGACGGACGCAACCTTGTTATCCCGCAGTTCGCTTGTCTTGCCGGCCCGGCGACCAGGCCGGGGCAATACAACACGGATCATCAGTTTTCCATGTTCTCCGGGGAATGGAACAGTCCGACGCGGAGATCCCGCGCCACGTAGATGGTCTTGCCATCGACCTGGAGCTCCGCATCGGCGATTCCCATGGTGAGCCGGCGCATGATCACCCGCTTCATGTCAATGTGGTAGCTCACAAGCTTGGCCGATGGCAAGACCTGGCCGGTGAACTTCACCTCCCCGGCACCCAGTGCGCGACCGCGGCCCTGGCCGCCCTTCCAGCCCAGGAAAAAGCCGACCAGTTGCCACATGGCATCCAGCCCCAGACATCCGGGCATGACCGGGTCGTTCTCGAAATGGCAGTCGAAAAACCAGAGATCCGGCCGGATATCCAGCTCTGCGTGGATTCGCCCCTTGCCGTGAGCCCCCCCCGTATCGTCAATATGCACGATGCGGTCCAGCATCAGCATGTTCGGTTTGGGCAGTTGCGGGTTTCCGGGACCGAACAGCCGGCCCTCGGCGCAGGCAATCAGTTCATCGTACGAAAAGCTGCTCTGATTCTTGTCGTAACGCGGTGTGGTTGACATCGTCTCCTCACGGGGCTGCCGGTCCATGGGCCGGTGGCGATTCGCGTGCTAAGTGTACGGGATCAACGACTCCGGATCGAGCCAAAACGGTCTCATGTCCCGGACACGCGAAACGGGGCAGTGCCCAGAGGGCACTGCCCCGGTTACCTTGGGGGGGGGGGGGGTCCTGGCGCCCGCCGGGGGGGGAGGGGTGAGCGGGTCACAGGGGCTGTTCGATCATTCCGACCACTTCTTGCCGCATCTCCGGATCGCGCTCCAGCGCCGCGGCGATCGCGGAGTAGTCCTGCACTTCCAGCCCGGTATCCCGGATGGCCTGGACCATCTCGTCATTGGCTTCCTGCTGCAGGGTCTGGGCATCTTCGGTGGAGTCCACTTCCTGCAGGCGCTGGGAGTATTCGGTGTGGATTTCGCCAACCTTCACATAGGCATCGGCGAACTGCTCCAGTTCCTGCCGGTCGAAATCAGGGGCCTGCTGCTCGGTCATGGCCCCGGGCTGTTGTTGCCCCTGCTGATCCTGTGCGGCCTGCCCCAGGGCGATGGAGCTGAACAGCAGGCCGGACAGCAGCGGGACCAGATAAACGGATGCCTTGTATGCACGCATGTTTCACCTCTTCAGTTGACAGATCTACGTGGTCGGTTCCATGCGTTGCATCAGGTATGCCATTTGCTGCACCACGTTGCGTCCGGGCCGATAACCGGTAGGGAACTTGCCGCCCGACAGCGGTTTCCCCACCCGGTGCCGTTTAACGGCAGCCCGGAAACGGTGTTGCCGAACCCGATTGCAGATGTGTCATGCTGACACATGTGCCGTAAATACACGCCGATTGTCGTACCTGTTCGCAAGCGGCAGCCGGAATCCAGGAGCGTGCACATGCGCCCCATAAACAGTTTGCGCTGGGCTCTGATCCTGCAGGTGCTGGTGCCGTTGCTGGCGGCCATGGCGGTGTTCACCACCATCGGGCTGGCGACGCTGGAACGCTCCGCCGAGACACGGATGAAGGATGAGCTGGAGCTGGTGGCCCGGGCGGTGAGACTGCCTATCAGTGACAGTCTCGAGCAGGGGCGGGAGCAGGACGTCCGTCAGGCGCTGGAGTCCGTGTTTCGCATCGGTCGCGTGTACGGCGCCTATGTCTACGATGTGGAGGGCGAGCTGGTCGCCGCCGTTGGTGCGGTCAACCCGTCGGTGCGCAAGCGGGAGGTGGCCGAGTTGGCCGCCGAAGGGGAGCAACAGGGCGCCTACGAGCAGATCCAGGGCCAGGACGTCTACTCCTATTTCCTGCCGTTATCGGATCGCGGCGGCCGGATCGCCGGGCTGCTGCAGGTGACCCGACGGGGGAGCGATTTCCAGGATCTGGCGGTGGAATTGCGCCTGCAGGCGGTGGCGGTGATGGCTTTCGCCGGGGGGCTCATCACCCTGATGGTGCTCTGGGGACACCGGCGCGCCATCGGTCGTCACCTGGACCGGCTGATCGCCAGCATGGCCCGAATCGAAGCCGGGGAGTCAATGCACCGGGCACCCCAGGATGGCCCCGGAGAAATCCGTTCTCTGAGCCAGGCGTTGAACCGGATGCTGGATTCCATGGCACGGGCCGAGCAGGAGATCGCCCGGCGGCGGGATGCGCAACTGGCCCTGGAGGAGCAGTTGCGGGAGGCGGAAAAGCAGGCAGCCATCGGTCGCCTGGCTTCCGGGGTGGCGCATGAGCTGGGCACCCCGCTCAGCGTGCTGGATGGCAAGGCCCAGCGTGCGCTCCGGCGGGTGGAGCCTGACGGGCCGGAGGCACGGGCCTTGCAACAGATCCGTCAGGAGGTGGCCCGCATGGAGCACATCGTCCGCCAGTTGCTGGAGTTCGGCCGCGGTCAGAACCGCCAGACCCGAAGGACGCGGATGGGCGATCTGGTGTCGGCGGCGGAATCCGCGATGGAACAGCCGCTCCGGGACAACGGCGTTGACCTGGATGTGGAACCCTGCGAGCCGGATCCGGTTCTCTACGTGGATCCCATCCGGCTGGAGCAGGTGCTGGTCAACCTGATGCGCAACGCGGTCCAGGCGGGTGCGCGGCGGATTCGGATCGGTTGGCGGAGGGACAGTGGGGAATGGCTGGAACTGGCGGTGGATGACGATGGCCCGGGGGTTCCCCAGGGTATTCGCCAGCGCCTGTTCGAGCCGTTCTTCACCACGAAGGCCGTGGGCGAGGGCACCGGTCTGGGGCTGGCCGTGGTGCACGGTATCGTCACCGAGCACGGCGGTGAGATTCGGGTTCAGGATGGCCCCCTGGGCGGCGCGCGGTTCACCGTTCGCCTGCCCACGAATGCGCGACGACGGGAAGGCAGCGCCGAGGAGATCACTGATGGCGAAGAATGAGGGCAAGCGACAGCGTGAACGCGTCCTGCTGGTGGAGGATGACCGCGGGTTGCGCGAGCTACTGACCGAGGAGCTTGAGGACGCGACCATCCCGGTTACCGCCGTGGACAGTGCCGAAGCGGCCCTGCAGGCATTGAAGGACGTGCGGCCGGACCTGATCGCCAGCGATCTGCGGCTTCCGGGAATGGATGGCATGGAGCTGTTGCGCCATGTCAGGGAACTGCCTCAACCGCCGGCATTTCTCATCATCACCGGGTTCGGCACCATCCCGCAGGCGGTGGAGGCGTTGAAGGCCGGGGCCGACGATTTCCTGACCAAGCCGCTGGATCTGGAACATTTCCTGCTGTCGGTGCATCGCCAGTTGGAAACCCGCCGGCTGCGCGGGGAGGTGCAGCGTTATCGTAGCCTGCTGCAGGAAGATCATTTTCATGGCCTGATCGGCCAGAGCCGGGCCATGCAGACCCTGTTCCAACAGATCCGTCAACTGGCGCAGGCCTCGGGTCCGGTGTTGATCGCCGGTGAGAGCGGAACGGGCAAGGAACTGGTGGCGCGGGCGATTCACGACGAATCGCCTCGTGCCCACGGACCCTTTCAGGCGGTGAACTGTGCCGGTGTGCCGGCCGAGCTGCTGGAATCCGAGTTCTTCGGCCATGAGGCCGGAGCGTTTACCGGCGCGGTCAAGGCCAAGCCCGGGCTGTTCGACCAGGCCCATGGGGGCACGCTGTTCCTCGATGAACTCGGCGAGATGCCCCTGGCCCTGCAGGCCAAGCTCTTACGGGTCCTGCAGGATGGCATGATCCGCCCGGTTGGCGGAAACCGGGAGCATCCCGTGGATGTCCGGATCGTGGCCGCCACCAACCGTGGACTCGAGGAGCTCATCGGTTCGGGGGATTTCCGCGAGGATCTGTTCTACCGGCTGGAGACGTTCACCCTGCGCGTGCCCCCGTTGCGGGAGCGAGAGGAGGATCTGGAGTTGCTTGCCGCCCGCTTCCTGACCCGCTTCAGCATGCAGATGGGGCGCCAGGTGGAGGGCTTTTCCAGTGAGGCACTGGCGGCGCTGAAGCTGTACAGCTTCCCGGGCAATGTCCGGGAGCTGCAGAACGCGGTGGAACGGGCGGTCACCTTCTGCCAGTCCGATACCGTGGAGCTGGTGCACCTGCCCACCCGCATTCGCGGTAATGATCGGCGACCGATTGCCACGGCCAGTGTGGACGGTCTGCTGAAGGACATGACCCATGGCCCGGTTCTTCCGACACTGGCTGAACTGGAGCAGCGTTACATCCGCTACGTGCTGGAACAGGTGGGTGGTAACAAGCGACGGGCTGCCGCCCTGCTGGACGTGAGCCGCCGCACGCTGTACCGCCGGCTGGAAGAGGAGGGTGCCGCCTGAGGTGGTCGCTTCGGTCAGGCCGCCGGGGCGGTTCCCTTCCGCCAGATCAGCGTCAGGTTGTTCGCAGGCATGGGTACCGCCTCCTCCCGCTCCAGGCCAAGCGCATGGGCCAGCGCTTCCAGGTCATCCAGGTCTCGCAGGCCGCTGCCCGTGCCGCGTGCCCGCAGGGCGGTATCGAAGCGGGCGTCGTTGTCTCCGCTGTACCGGCCGCTGCGGATGAAGGGGCCGTAGAGGAAAAAGCGGGCACCGGCCGGGAGCAGCCGGCTGACGCCGTGGAACATGGCTTCCACCGCTGACCAGGCCATGATGTGCGCCGTGTTGGCGGAGAACACGGCGTCAGCCGCCGCCACCGGCCAGGACGCTGCGCTGACATCCAGCGCCAGAGGTGGCGGCAGGTTCGGGAGTCGGGCCTCCGCCACGTTGGTTGACAGGAGCGCCAACTGGGCCGGCTGTTCGCTGGTCTGCCAGCGGACATGGGGCAGATGGTGTGCAAAATGCACCGCGTGTCCGCCGCAGCCTCCGCCGATCTCCAGCACGGTCATGGGCCGGGTGAGGCGAGGCTCCAGGACGGTCAGTATCGGGCCGCGGTTGCGCAGGCTGGCGTCGCTGAACAGCATCTTCGTCATGGTATTCAGTCGTCGTCCTGGTTGGGCCAGAGTACGATGCGTTCCTGGATCTGGTCCGGATGCACGTGCTGCTCGTGGGTGACACGGCCGCGCACCGAGATCCCCGCTTCGTGCACCGTCTCCGGATTGCCGGAGACCAGCGGATGCCACCAGGCCAGGCCGCGTCCCTCGGCCAATCGACGGTAGGCGCAGCTTGCAGGCAGCCAGGGCAGTGTATGAACCCGCTCCGGCGTGAGCTGCACGCAGTCCGGAACCCGAAGACTGCGACTGGGGTAATCCGTGCAGCGGCAGGTTTCCGCGTCGAACAGGAAACAGACCACATCGGTGAAGGCGATCTCACCGCTGTCCTCGTCTTCCAGCTTGTGAACGCAGCAGCGCCCGCAGCCATCGCAGAGGGATTCCCATTCCCGGCGGTTCATGGCTTCCAGCGGTTTGGTCTCCCAGAAAGGGTGATCGTCGCTCATGGGTGGTTCCGGTGTGAGTGGATGCAAGGGATGATAGGCCTGAAGGCCGGTCGGCGAAAGGGGCGTGCCCTCGCCCGGGCCCATGCACCGATTTCCGGTACGGGATATCCGGCGCCCGGTGGCTTTCGGCGCGTCTCGGAAAACCGGGCAGGTCCCTGTATAATCGCGCCTCTGTGAATTTCCACCAGCGCATCGTCTGATGCCGATCACCCCGAATGCGGATACGCTATGAGCAGCTTCCTCCAACAGGTGGCGCGCCGTCGCACCTTTGCAATCATCTCCCACCCGGACGCGGGTAAAACCACCGTTACCGAGAAGCTGCTGCTCTACGGGGGCGCGATCCAGGTGGCGGGGACGGTCAAGGGCCGCAAGGCCGCCGCCCACGCCACCTCGGACTGGATGGCCATGGAGAAGGAACGCGGCATCTCGGTGACGTCCTCGGTGATGCAGTTCCCTTATCGGGACTGCATCATCAACCTGCTGGACACCCCAGGCCACGCCGATTTCTCCGAGGACACCTACCGTGTGCTCACCGCCGTGGATTCCGCGCTGATGGTGATTGACGTTGCCAAGGGCGTGGAGGAACGCACCATCAAGCTGATGGAGGTCTGCCGGTTGCGGGACACGCCGATCATGACCTTCATCAACAAGCTGGACCGGGAAGGCTGTGAGCCGCTGGAACTGCTGGACGAAGTGGAGGATGTGCTGGGTATCCAATGTGCCCCCATCACCTGGCCCATCGGCATGGGCAAGCGTTTCAGGGGCGTCTACCATCTGTACAACGAATACGTCCATCTGTTCAGCCCCACCCATGGCGGACGGGTTCAGGAAGGGGAGGTGATCCAGGGTCTGGACAACCCCCGACTGGATGCCTTGTTTGGGGCCAGTGAAGCCGAGGAGTTGCGGGAGGAAGTGGAGCTGATCCGGGGGGCCAGCCACCGGTTCGACAAGGCGGCTTACCTGCGCGGTGAGCTCACCCCGGTGTTCTTCGGCTCGGCGATCAATAACTTCGGCATCCAGGAGCTGCTGGACGATTTCGTCACCTACGCGCCGCCCCCACAGCCGCGGGAGACCGCCTCCCGTATGGTGGAGCCCACTGAAGAGCAACTCACCGGCTTCGTGTTCAAGATCCAGGCGAACATGGACCCGAATCACCGGGACCGGGTCGCCTTCATGCGGGTCTGCTCCGGTCGATTCGAACGCGGCATGAAGCTGCGGCAGGTGCGCACCGGCAAGGATGTGAAGATCGCCAACGCGATCACCTTCATGGCTTCGGACCGGGATACCGCGGAAGATGCCTATCCGGGCGACATTATCGGCTTGCATAATCACGGCACCATCCAGATCGGGGACACGTTCACTCAGGGCGAGGCGCTGAAGTTTACCGGTATTCCGAACTTCGCTCCGGAACTGTTCCGCCGCATCGTGCTGCGGGATCCGCTGCGGTTGAAACAGTTGCAGAAGGGCATCGAGCAGCTTTGCGAGGAGGGCGCCTCGCAGCTTTTCAAGCCCCTGAATACCAACGATCTGATCGTGGGCGCGGTGGGCGTGCTGCAGTTCGACGTGGTGGCCTACCGGCTGAAGGCGGAATACGGAGTGGATGCGATTTTCGAGCCGGTGAACGTGAAAACGGCGCGTTGGGTGAGCTG
>JAFIFU010000028.1 GCA_020831885.1 Ectothiorhodospiraceae bacterium | reverse complement strand
CCCGGGGGGGGGGGGGGGGGGGGGCCGGGGCCGGGGGGGGGGGGGCGGGGGGCGCGGGCGGGGGCGGGGGGGGCCCCCCCCCCCACCCCCCCCCGCGGGGGGGGGGGGGGGGGCGCTGCCGGTGACTCAGCCGCGCTCGGCGATGGGCACGACCTTGCGCAGTTCCGGCCCGGTGTAGTCCGCACTGGGTCGGATGATGCGGTTGTTCGCCCGCTGTTCCATCACATGGGCCGCCCAGCCGGTCAGGCGCGACATCACGAAGATGGGCGTGAACAGCTTGGTGGGAATGCCCATGAAGTGATAGGCGGACGCATGATAGAAATCGGCGTTGGGGAACAGCTTTTTCTCCCGCCACATCACCTGGTCCACACGCTCGGACACCGGGAACAGCGTTTTGTCCCCGACTTCCTGTGCCAGCTTGCGTGACCATTCCTTGATGACGGCATTGCGCGGATCGGACTCCCGGTAGATGGCATGGCCAAAGCCCATGACCTTCTCCTTGCGCTCCAGCATGCCCATGAGTTCACGCTCCGCCTCATCCGGGTCGGACCACTGCTCCAGCATCTCCATGGCCGCCTCGTTGGCTCCGCCGTGCAGCGGACCGCGGAGGGAACCGATGGCGCCGGTAATGCACGAGTGCATGTCGGACAGCGTGGAGGCGCAGACCCGGGCGGTGAACGTGGAGGCGTTGAACTCGTGTTCCGCGTAGAGAATCAGGGAGACGTTCATCACGTTGGCATGCAATGCATTCGCCGGCTCGCCCCGCAGCAGATGCAGGAAGTGCCCGCCAATGGATTCGTCGTCGGTCACCGGGTTGATGCGCACACCGTCGTGGCTGTAGCGGTACCAGTAGGTGATGATGGACGGGAACGCCGCCAGCAACCGATCCACCACATCGTGCTGCTGCGAGAAATCCGTTTCCGTCTCCAGGTTGCCCAGCATGGAACAGCCGGTGCGCATCACGTCCATGGGATGGGCGCTGGCGGGAATACGCTCCAGCACCTCCTTCAGGGGCTGGGGAAGGTCGCGCAGGCCCTGCAGGCGCCGACGATAATCGTCCAACTGCTTCCGGGTCGGCAGTTCACCGTACAGCAGCAGGTAGGCCACTTCCTCAAAGCTGACCTTTTCGGCCAGATCCCGCACATCGTAGCCGCGATAGGTCAGTCCGGTACCTTCCTTGCCCACGGTGCAGAGCGCCGTCTCGCCCGCCGAAGTTCCCCGCAGGCCGGCGCCACCCTGTTTCTTGTCGCTCATAAGCTCCTCACAGCCAGTCGTTGTCTCGAAGTCGTTCCGCCGCGGATACGACGGCAGGGATCACTGCTCGCCCTGGAACAGCTGGTCCAGCTTGTCTTCGTAGGAATGGTAGTCCAGCACCTCGTAGAGTTCGGTCCGGGTCTGCATGCGGTCCACCACGGACTGCTGCGTCCCCTCCTTGCGGATCGCGCCGTACACTGCCTCCGCGGCGCGGCTCATGGCACGGAAGGCGGACAACGGATAAAGCACCATGCCGGCGCCGGCGTCCCGCAGTTCATCCACGGTGAACAGAGGCGTCTTGCCGAACTCCGTGATGTTGGCAAGCACCGGCACCGGAACAACCCGGGTGAAGGCCTCGAACTCCTCCAGGGTGTGCAGCGCCTCCGCGAAAATGGCGTCGGCACCGGCTTCCACATAGGCGTTGGCGCGATCCACCGCCGCCTGCATCCCCTCGGAGGCGTGGGCGTCGGTGCGGGCCATGAACACGAAGTTCTCGTCCTGCCGTGCATCCACACCAGCCTTCACGCGATCCACCATTTCTTCTTTGCTGACCAGCGCCTTGTTGGGCCGGTGACCGCAGCGCTTGGCCTGGACCTGATCCTCCAGGTGGATGGCGGCCACGCCGGCGCGCTCCATTTCACGTACCGTGCGTGCGATATTGAAGGCACTCCCCCAACCGGTATCCACGTCCACCAGCAGCGGCACCTGGGTGGCGGCGGTGATGCGGCGCGCATCTTCCACCACGTCGGCCAATTGAGTGATACCCAGATCCGGCAAGCCGTAGGAGGCATTGGCAACGCCGGCCCCGGACAGATAGATGGCGCGGAAACCCGCCCGTTCCGCCAGCAGGGCGGAATAGGCATTGATGGTACCAGCGATCTGCAACGGTTTCTCCGCTGCCAGGGCATCGCGAAAACGGCGACCGGCGGAAGACACGGACATCTCTTCACTCCTCATGCTTGTCGCCCCCGAATCACCCGGAGGCGGTGGCCTCAGGCCAGGTTCACCAGGGTGCGGCCCTGCTGCCGGCGCTCCATCAGCGCTTCGGCAGCCTTCACCACCCCGTCCAGACCCACTTCGCGGGTCACGATTGCATCCACATCCTCCGGTTTCAGCAGCTCGGCCACGCGTTTCCAGGTGGCCAGTCGTATATCCCGGTGGCACAGCACGGAATCGATCCCCAGCAGGCTGACGCCGCGGATGATGAAGGGCATCACGGTGGTGTTCAGCTTGATGCCCTGGGCCAGTCCGACGGCCGCGATATTCCCCCAGGGTTTCACGGTGCGAGTGAGCCAGGCCAGACTCTCATCGCCCAGACTGTCCACCGCGCCGCCCCAGAGCCCCTTCTCCATGGGCCGCGTTCCGAATTCCAGCTCGCCGGCATCCAGCACCTCCTCGGCGCCGAGGGACTTCAGATAATCGGCGGCCTCCGGCTTGCCGGTGAGGGCGGTGACCCGGTATCCCGCATGGCTGAACAGCCGGATCGCATAGCTGCCCACCCCCCCGGTAGCCCCGTTGACCAGGATCGGGCCCTGTTCCGGTCGCTGACCGTTCGCCTCCATCCGCACCAGGGCCATGGCCGCGGTGAATCCCGCCGTCCCCACGGCCATGGCGGTTCGCAGATCCAGCGGATCCTGCAATGGCACCACCCAGTCGCCGGGCACACGCACCATCTGCGCGAAGCCGCCGTCGTGGTTCTCGCCCATGCCGCACCCGGTCACCACCACGGGGTCACCAGGGCGGAAGCGCGGGTCTTCGGAGGTTTCCACAGTGCCCGAGACATCGATACCGGCATTGAGCGGAAACTGCCGGATGATCTTGCCCTTGCCGGTAACCGCAAGGGCATCCTTGAAATTGATGCCGGACCACGCCGAACGGATCACCACCGCGCCATCGGAGAGCTGGTCCACCGTCATGGATTCCACCCGTGGCTCCAGACCCGACTCGCTCTGATACACCCGCAAAGCCTTGAAGGAACTCATGCTACCCCCTCTGCCGCTTGTCCGGCCGACGCTAGTCTAGCGCAACCGGAATGCCGTTCCCAAATGTTTTTAAAATCAAATATATAGAAATGAAATCGCGAGACCG
This sequence comes from Ectothiorhodospiraceae bacterium, assembly GCA_020831885.1. Classification (GTDB taxonomy): domain Bacteria; phylum Pseudomonadota; class Gammaproteobacteria; order Nitrococcales; family Aquisalimonadaceae; genus LSCE01. The sequence continues at coordinate 40,483 of JAFIFU010000028.1, read as the reverse complement.
AAAGATTGAAAAAGGAGAAGCCTAGCCGGCCACATCTATAATTATTGTTAATAATTCAGGGGCACCAGTGATCAGACATACAACGACGGGGCCGGCCGGCTGTGGCCCCGTCATCCCTCAGTTCGCCTTGTGAATTGCCCGCCTGGAAACGGACAGCGCCGCCTCGTGAACGGCCTCCGACAGCGTCGGATGCGCGTGAATGATGCGCGCCAGGTCTTCGCTGCTGCCATGGAACTCCATGGCCACCACTGCTTCGGCAATCAGTTCGGAGGCCTGCGGCCCGACGATATGCACCCCCAGAATCCGGTCGGTCTCCTTGTGGGCGATAACCTTGACCATGCCGGCCGTCTCCTCCATGGCCCGTGCACGACCCGTGGCGGCGAAGTTGAAGGTACCGCTGTTGAATGGAACACCCGCGGCCTTCAACTGCTGCTCGGTCTTGCCCACCCAGGCAATCTCCGGATGGGTGTAGATGACCCAGGGAATGGTGTCATAGTTGACGTGCCCTGGCTTCCCGGCGATCAGCTCGGCAACCATCACGCCCTCCTCCGAACCCTTGTGCGCGAGCATGGGTCCGCGCACCACGTCACCGATGGCATACACCCCGGGCAGATTGGTGCGGCAGTGTTCGTCCACGTTGATCAATCCGCGCTCGTCCAACAGCAGCTCCACATCCTCGGCGAACAGGTTACCGGTGTTGGGCCGGCGCCCGACGCAGACGATCAGCTTGTCCACCTGGATGTTCTGCTTGCCGTCCTTGTCCTCGTAATGGACGGAGACGGTCTTGCCGGCCTTGGCATTGGTCACCCGCGCGCCGAAGCGGATATCCAGCCCCTGGCGCTCGAAATCCTTCTGGGCCAGCTTCGCCAGACGTTGATCCACCGGCGGGAGAAAGGTGTCCTGGGCCTCCAGGAGGATGACCTTCGAACCCAGCCGCCGCCAGACGCTGCCCATCTCCAGGCCGATGACGCCTGCACCGATGATGCCCAGCCGCTTCGGCACCTCGGTGAACTCCAGGGCATCGTCGGAGTTGACGATCTTGTCCCCGTCCAGTGGCGCGGCGTCGATTTCGATGGGTTTCGAGCCGGTGGCAATGATCACGTTCTCGGCCTGGTAGGTCCGGGCCTTACCCTTGCCGTCCGTCGGGCTTACTTCCACCTGCTTGCCGCTGAGCAGCTTGCCATGGCCCTTGAGCCACTCGATCTTGTTGGCCTTGAAGAGCTGGGCAATACCGCCGGTGAGGTCCTTCACCACACGGTCCTTGCGGGCGATCATCGCCTTCACATCCAGCTCCACGTTGCCGGCCTTGATGCCGTGAGCTTCCAGCTCATGACCGATCTTGTAATACTGCTCGGAGGAATCCAGCAGCGCCTTGGACGGGATGCAGCCCACATTCAGGCAGGTTCCGCCCAGGGCGGGCTCTCCGTCCTTGTACACGAACTCGTCCACCACGGCGGTACTCATGCCCAGTTGGGCGCAGCGGATGGCAGCGACATAGCCGGCCGGGCCGCCACCGATGACAATCACGTCGAATGCTTTAGCCATGCTTGCTCCCTGTCAGGGGTTCTCCGGAATGGCGGTGGGGCCGGGTCGGACCCGGCCCCTATCGGATCAGACTTCCAGCAGCAACCGCGCCGGATCCTCGATCATGTCCTTGATGGTCACCAGGAAGCTGACCGCCTCGCGTCCGTCCACGATGCGATGATCGTAGGAAAGGGCCAGGTACATCATCGGGCGCACGACGATTTCCCCGTTCTCCACCATGGGGCGTTCCTGGATCTTGTGCATGCCCAGAATGGCGCTCTGGGGTGGATTCAGGATCGGCGTGGACATGAGGGATCCGAAAATGCCGCCGTTGGTGATGGAGAAGGTGCCGCCGGTGAGTTCATCCATGGAAAGTTTGCCCGCCTGGGCGCGCTTGCCGAAGTCCATGATGCTGCTTTCGATGCCGGCAAAGCCTTGTTGATCGGCGTCGCGCAGCACCGGCACCACGAGACCCCGTTCGGTGCTGACCGCGATCCCGATATCGTAGTAACCGTGGTAGATGATGTCGGTACCGTCCACGGAAGCATTCACGGCGGGGAAGCGTTTGAGTGCTTCCACCGAGGCCTTGACGAAAAAGCTCATGAAACCGAGACGGACGTCGTGGGCTTTTTCGAACGCATCGCGATAGCGCTTGCGCAGATCCATCACCGGCTGCATGTTCACTTCGTTGAAGGTGGTGAGCATGGCCGCTGTCTGCTGGGCTTCCACCAACCGCTCGGCGATCCGCTGACGCAGGCGGGTCATCGGCACACGACGTTCCGGGCGCTCCCCGGGGGGCGTCGCTGCCGGCACCTGAGGGGCGGGAGTGGAAGCCTCCTGCTTCGCCGGCTCCGGAGCCTTACCGGCGGGCGCGGCTTTCTGCGACGCCATGTGGCGCAGCACGTCCTCCTTGGTGATGCGTCCGGAAGGTCCCGTGCCCTCGATCCTGGATGCATCGAGCTCGTTCTCCGCCACCAGCCGGCGCACCGCCGGACTGAGTTCGGGTTCGCCGGCCGCAGCGGACTTCGACGCCGACTCCGCGGCCCCCCCGGATGAAGCAGCCTTGTCTGCCTTGGCACCGGCCGCCTTTTCCTCGATGGTGCCCAGCACCTGGTCGGCAGTAACGGTATCACCCTCCCCCGCCTTGATCTCCCCGAGCACACCATCAGCCGGAGCCGGCACTTCCAGCACCACCTTGTCGGTCTCGATATCCACCAGGTTCTCATCCCGCGTGACCGCATCGCCCGGCTGCTTGTGCCAGGTCACCACGGTGGCCTCAGAGACGGATTCCGGCAACGGCGGAACTTTGATTTCGATGCTCATCCAACCCTCACTCTTCGACTGTCGACAACAGGCGCCGCGAGGCGCCCGCGGTGGATCGTTCACACTGGTCGTTAAGGGTAGCGGCATGGCGCGTGGACGCCACCCCGGCTAACCCGCGCCCAGGGCCTCCTCAACCAGCTGACGCTGCTGTTCGTGGTGCAACCGTGGATAACCCACGGCGGGGGAGGCCGAGGCTTCCCGGCCCGCATAACAGAGCTCCTGGCCGTCCTTCATGCAGTTGCGGAAGTGGTGCTGGCTGGAATACCAGGCCCCCTGATTCTTCGGTTCCTCCTGACACCAGACCACGGTCGAGGCTTTGGTGTACCGACGCCGCAACAGCGCGCTCAGCTCCTCCTCCGGGAACGGGTAGAGCTGCTCGATTCGGATGATCGCCACATTGCCCAGTTCCCGCTTGCGGCGCTCGGCGAGTAGATCGAAATAGACCTTGCCGCTGCACAGGATCACCCGTTCCACCTCCCGCGCCTTGATGTCGTCCACCTCATCAATGACGTTGTGCCAGCGGCCCTCGGTGAGATCATCCAGCGAGGATGTGGACAACTTGTGCCGCAACAGGCTCTTGGGCGTCATCACCACCAGTGGTTTGCGGTAATTCCGGAGCATCTGCCGACGGATCATGTGGAAGAACTGCGCCGGGGTGCTGGGCACGCAGACCTGGATGTTGTGATCCGCACAGAGCTGGAGGAAACGCTCCAGGCGGGCCGAGGAGTGTTCCGGCCCCTGGCCCTCGTAGCCGTGGGGCAGGTACATGGTCAGCCCCGCCAGCCGGCCCCACTTGGTTTCACCGGAGGTAATGAACTGGTCGATAACCACCTGGGCGCCGTTGGCGAAATCGCCGAACTGGGCTTCCCAGATCACCATGGTGTGCGGATCATTAGTGGCATAACCGTACTCGAAACCCAGCACGGCCTCCTCGGACAGCAGCGAGTCGATGACCACGAAATCATCCGGATCGGTGGTTACGCTCTTGAGCGGCACGTAGGTGCTGCCGTCCTGGGCGTTATGCAGCACCGCGTGCCGGTGGGAAAACGTGCCCCGCCCGCTGTCCTGCCCGGTCAGGCGCACTTTGAAACCGTCCCGCATCAAGCCAGCGTAGGCCAGCGTCTCCGCGAACCCCCAATCCAGTGCCAGGGCACCGGCCCCCATCTTCCGCCGGCTTTCCATGATCGCCGCCACCCGCGGATTGAGCTCGAACCGCTCCGGCAACTGCTGCAGGTTCTCGGCCAGCTCCTTGATCACCGCCATGGGAATAGCGGTATCCACGGCGTCACTCCAGTCCCCCTGGAAATACGGCTTCCAGTCCACCGCATAGTCGTTGCGCACGCCGGTGAGGATATGGGGCGCCACCACCTCCGCATTATCCAGCGCATCACGGTAGGCCGTTGCAAACGTCTGGGCCTGCCCCTCTTCCAGCACACCTTCCTGCTCCAGGCGCTCCGCATAGAGCTGGCGGGTGGTGGGGCGCTGTTTGATCTTGCTGTACATCACGGGCTGGGTTGCCGCCGGCTCATCGGCCTCGTTGTGTCCGTGCCGGCGGTAGCAGACCAGGTCGATGACCACGTCCTTACGAAAGCGCTGACGGTAATCCAGAGCCAGTTGGGAGACGAACAACACCGCTTCCGGATCATCCCCGTTCACGTGGAAGATCGGGGCCTGCACCATTTTCGCCACTTCGGTGCAGTACAGGGTGGACCGGGTGTCCAGCGGATTGGAGGTGGTGAACCCGATCTGGTTGTTCACGATGACATGCACCGTGCCTCCGGTATAGAAGCCCCGGGCCTGGGACAGTTGGAAGGTTTCCATCACCACGCCCTGTCCGGCGAAGGCCGCATCGCCGTGAATCACAATGGGCAGCACCTCCTCGCCTTTCTTGTCTTTCCGCCGCTGCATGCGCGCCCGGGCCGAGCCCACCACCACCGGGTCGACGATCTCCAGGTGCGAGGGGTTGAAGGCCAGGGCCAGGTGCAGGGCGCCGCTCTCGGTCTGGATATCCGTGGAATACCCCAAGTGGTACTTCACGTCCCCGGAACCGGCATTCTCCACGTTGAAATTGCCCTCGAATTCCTGGAACAGATCGCCGGGAGACTTGCCCAGAATATTGATCAGGACATTCAGGCGACCACGGTGCGCCATGCCCATGACAACTTCCTTCACGCCCTGGGCGCCACCCCGCTGGAGCAGCTCGTCCAGCAGGGGGATCAGGCTCTCGCCGCCTTCCAGGGAAAAGCGTTTCTGCCCCACGTACTTGGAATGAAGGTATTTCTCGATCCCTTCCGCCGCGGTCAGTCGCCGGAGCAGGCGCCGCCTGGTCTCCGCATCCAGGTTCGGGCGGGCCTGCGGGCGCTCCAGACGTTCCTGAATCCAGCGCTTTTGCACCGTATCGGTGATATGCATGTACTCGGAACCGATGGTCCCGCCATAGGTGGACCTGAGGAAGGCGATGATGTCCCGCAGCCGCATCTGATCCGCGGTGAACAGCGAACCGGTATTGAACTCCCGGTCCATGTCCGCCTCGTTGAGATGGTGGAAACCCGGATCCAGATCAGGCACGTCCGGTGGCTCGCGCAGATCCAGCGGGTCGATATCGGCGGCCTGGTGACCGCGAACCCGCCAGGCATTGATCAGGCGCAGGACCGCCGCCTGCTTCTCCGCATCCTGGGGCGACAGTCCCCCGGCGACGCCGGGAGCGCGCGCTGCGGCGCCACCGTTGGAGCGCGCCAGGCGCAGGAATTCCTCACGCACCTGGCTGTGGGGGATCTCCCGCACCGGCCGTGGGTCACCATGTTCCAGGCCCTGGAAGTAGGCACGCCACTCATGGGAGACCTGAGCCGGATCCCGGAGATAGATCTCGTACAGATCCTCGATGAACGTCGCGTTGACGCCGCTGAGGTAGGAACTGCGCTGCAGTTTCTCGAATGAAGCTTTCATGGATGCGTCACCTTGCAGAGGGTAGGCGTCCGATCATTCGGTCCCCGGCACAGGCCAGGGAAACCGGTGGCAGGAAGTGCCTGCGGGAGAAGACAACGATACGGGAAAACGGCCCGGACGGGGGCGTGGCGGCGGCGGGAAGCAGAGAAAGACCAGGTGGCACCCAGACTCATGCACCGAACTCCACGGGCGGCGGAACCACCCCATCGGGGCGGCCGTCACGACCGCCGGACCGGAGTGGGGCGGGCGCCTCCGGCAGGGGCAGCCCACTTCTGGAAGCGTCAGGCATGTGACGAACTATGCGCCTCCGACCGCTTGCGCAGCATTGCTTGTTCCCGACACGCGAACCTGGAAAGACCGGCTCGGCTTCACCGGATGTGCGCGATTCGCAAGACACGGCGAAACCATCCGACCCCGGCCGGTCGAGGGACCTTAATGTACCGCGGCAGCCGGTTTCAGGGCAAGCCGGACCGGGACTGAACACATCCCACGAGAGCGTTCCGCCGGGTCCTGTGTTACTGTCGTTTTCGGCCGAAACGGAAGAACGAACCGCCGGGCAGGCACCATTCGATCATGGACAAAACAACCACAATCAGTCCACTTCAGGTCCCCGCCATCGCGGCCGGAAAGGCGCTGTTCAGCGACGCCGAACCTTCCCGCGTGCGCATCTGGTTGTCCGCACTGCCCAGCGCGAACCCCGGGGCCAGCGGCCGGGAGTTGCTGGAGGTGTTACAGGCCACCAACCGGGCGCCTCTGAACCGGATGCCGCGCCTGGCGTTCGCGGAAGCGCTGCGCCGCACGGTCTACGAAACCTGCGAGGCGCTGGCACTGAAGTACGCCCGCAAACCCCTGCCCCTGTCCGAAGATGAGGACGCTCTGTCTCAACTGGTGCGCCAGCTCTATGAGGAACTGGCGAATGCGTACAAACTGGCGCTCAACCAGACGGCGCAGCGGCGGCGCATCGGTTCCGGGGAGCGCAAGGATCTTCTGCTGGCCAGCCAGCGTTCACTGCTGGCACTCGGCCGTGAACTGCTGGAGTCCTACCGGGTCTACGCCCCGGAGTCGCCCCGGCTCTGGCCCGACCTGCACCAGCTCTACCGCAATGCCGAGGCACTGCGCCTGCAGGCCTTGCCGGTGGAGGCGATGCCGGATACCGAGGAAACCTCCCTCTCCATCAAACAGGCCTACCTGCGTGCGGTGATCCTGTCCCTGTCCAACCCATACCATCTGGCTCTGGGGGAGGCGGAGGAACTCTACCGGCGCATCGGGCGCTGGGTGCATTTCGTGCGCATTTCCATTCCGGAGTCACCGCGGCATCAACTGGGTCGATTCCTGGTGGATCTGGACTCCGAGCTCCCTCCCCGCTATGCCCCGCGGCAACAGCGCCAGTTGCCGGCACGCAATCCGCGCGTGCTGGAACTGGACGACCTGGTCCGGGTACTCAACGAACAGGTTGATCGCCTCAACGAGACCATTTCACGCCAGAACAGTGGTCACACATTCTCTGAACGCATGCAGCGCGACATGTACGAGCGCTTCGCGCATGCGCTGGGAGGCCGCCAGGAACGGCACAGTGAACGGACGCCAAACCTGGCAAAACTGCGCATGGTGGACGGACTGAGCGGCTGCCACTTCATGTTGAATGACGGCCGCGATTTCGCGCCTGAGCAGGATGAGCAGCGGTGGCAGGACCGGGTCTCCATGCACGACCGGAACCAGGGCGGTCTGGAGTTGCACGCCGGCAGCGATCACAGCAACGGGCTGAGCGAGAACCAGGGCCGGAGATCCCGTTTCCGCGCCCATGACCCGGATGTGGACGACGTCTGGAACCGGGCCATCCGGCTACAGGCGGAACCCGCGCCCGAGCTACCCGGCGTAGCCATCCACCGGGCGGAGGTCTGGAGCCGCAAGAACCAGAGCGACGGCGGCCTGGCCCTGTTCTGTCCCAGCGGCTGCCGGACCCGGACCCGGGTCGGGGAAGTGGTGGCATGGACGGAGAGTCCGTTGCCCCAGCCGCCCGGAACGGCCTGGCGGCTGGGCGTGATCCGCTGGTTGCGCACCCGCCCCCGGGGCGGGATCGAACTCGGCATCCAGAAACTGGCGGAGACCGGATACGCAGCCGGCTGCAAAGCCATCAGCGGCCCGGGACTCGGCGCGGAATACCTGCGCGGCCTGGTACTCCCCCGGGTCAATCCCCTGATCGAACCGGCCACCCTGATCACGCCGGCCGGAGTGTTCGACCTGGGATCGGTGCTCAGGTTAAACCTCCAGGACCTGGTGCTCACTGTGGAGCTCACGGAGCGCCTGGAAACCACCCGGCAGTTCGCCCGCTTCCGGTTCCGCCCGAAACAGGCACACTGACGACCCGCCCCTCAAGGCGATTCAGGAACCTGCCGTCTCGTCCTGGTCCCGCTGGAGCGGTCGCCCGTACCAGCGGGAGAAGAACAGACCGAGCTCGAACAGCAGCCAGACCGGAATCGCCAGCAGGATCTGCGACACCATATCCGGCGGTGTCAGCAGCATGCCCACCGAAAAGGCCGCGACGATGATATACGGCCGCTTGGAGGCCAGGGCAGCCCGCGTGGTGGCACCCGACCGCACCAGCAGCATGGTGGCGATGGGCACTTCGAAGGCGATCCCGAAGACGATCAGCATCTTGAGAACGAAGTTCAGGTACTCGCCGATATCGGGCTGATATACCACGCCCAGGGGTGTCACCCCGGCGAAAAACGCGTAGACCAGGGGCAGTACGATGAAATAGGCGAAGGCCGCTCCCAGATAGAACAGCAGGGAACTGGAGATGAGCAGCGGCCAGACCAACTGCCGCTCATGGCGGTACAGACCGGGGGCCACGAACGACCACAACTGGTAAAGCAGGAACGGGATGGAGATGAACACCGCCGCCACCAGCGACAGCTTCATCGGTATCAGAAACGGGCCGGCCACCTGGATGGCCTGCAGCTCCCCTTCCGGCAGCACGGCGCGCAGCGGCTCCGAGAACAGGGTGAACAGGTGGTTGTAGAAAGGAAAGATCAGCAGGAAAACGCCCAGCAGCACCAGCACGGACCACATCAGCCGGCTGCGCAGCTCCAACAGGTGACTGAGGAAGGGCTTGTCCTCATCCAGGTCAGGCCTTTCGCTCATCCTCACCCTCCGCACGCGCCGGACGCTGCTTATCGGCGGAGGTTGCGTCGGTCCGCGCGTCCTGACCGCCACCCTCTTCTGCCTGCCGGCCACCTCCCGCCTTCCGCTGAGCGGGCTGCTCCAGCGGCCCAGTCAGATCCCGCTCCAGATCGCGGGCCAGCTTCACGTCTTCCTTGAACTCCTCGTTCAGGTCACGATCCAGGTCCTTCATTTCCTTTTTCAGATCCAGATCACGCTTGAGCTGTTGCTCGGTCTTGCGGAGCTCATCAAGCTGAATCTCGCGCTCCACTTCATTGCGCATGGTGTTGAACATGGCCCGGGCACGGCCGACCCACAGGCCCAGGGTGCGCGCCACCTTCGGCAGCCGCTCCGGCCCGATAACAAGAAGAGCAACCAGGAGAATCAGGAAGACTTCCTGGAAGCTGACGTCAAACATGGCTCGTCAGGCCTCCGGACCGGATCAGGAGGAGCGGTCCTGGCTGCGCTCCTGCTGCTCAGCCTGGGTGGACTGGGCCGTGGTCTCATCCCGGTTCAGCCGGGACGGGTCATCCTCGGCACCCTCCTTCGACTCACCCTTGCCTTCCTCCCCTTCCTTCATCGCCGAGCGGAAGCCCTTGATCGCGCCGCCCAGATCGCTGCCCACGTTGCGCAGCTTCTTTGTGCCGAACACCAGAAGCACGATGACCAGAATCAGAAGCAGAGAACCTACACTGATACCACCAATACCCATGACTCATCTCCCGCGGTCATTCCGCGTCGTCGTCAGCCCTTGCGGGCTGCCTTTTCGTCCAGTCCGGACAAGCCGAACCGGCGCGCCAGCTCATCGAGCACATCATCCGGCCCCAGATTGCAGGCGGCAAGCATGACCAGCGTATGGAACCACAGATCCGCGGTCTCATAAACGATCTGCTCCCGGTCGCCGCCCTTGGCGGCGATCACCGTCTCGGTGGCTTCCTCTCCCACCTTCTTCAGGATCGCATCCAGACCCTTGTCATACAGTCCCGCAACATAGGAACGGCCGGGGTCGGCCACCTTGCGTTCCTCCAGCACCCGGGCCAGGGCGCGGAGCACGTCGGCCCCGGCGGCATCGCCCTGCTCAGCCATAGATATCCTCCGGATTCTTCAGCACCGGCGCCACCTCGACCCAGGCCCCATGCTCCAGGCGCCGGAAGAAGCAGCTGCGCCTACCGGTATGACAGGCGATCCCCCCTTTCTGCTCCACTTTCAGCAGCACCACGTCCTGATCGCAGTCCACGCGCACCTCGCGCACGGTCTGCGTGTGGCCCGAGGACTCGCCCTTGTGCCACAGCCGGCCGCGGGAGCGGGACCAGTACACGGCCTCACCCCGCTCTACGGTGGCCGCCAGCGCCGCCCGGTTCATCCAGGCCACCATCAGGATCTCGCCGGTGTCCGCATCCTGGGCGATTGCCGGCACCAGGCCGTCCGCATTCCAGGCCAGGGCGTTCAGCCAATCATCACTCATGTCGCCTCCCACGGACGCCGCACCGGCACGCCCCGAACCGCCATGTAATCCTTGGCTTCGGCAACGGTGTGCTCGCCGAAGTGGAAGATACTGGCCGCCAGAACGGCATCCGCATGCCCCTGGAGCACCCCGTCCACCAGATGCTGAAGATTGCCGACCCCGCCGGAAGCGATCACGGGCACCGGCACCGCATCCGCCACTGCCCGGGTCAGCGCCAGGTCGAAGCCTTCCCGTGTTCCGTCACGATCCATGCTGGTCAACAGGATTTCGCCGGCACCATAGGCGCTCATCCTCGCCGCCCATTCAACGGCATCCAGCCCGGTGGGGCGCCGCCCGCCGTGGGTGAATACTTCCCAGCGCGGTGGATCATCCGCGCCGCTGACCCGCTTGGCATCCACGGCAACCACGATGCACTGGGCGCCGAAACGATCGGCGGCGCGCTTGACCAGGTCCGGTTCCAGGATGGCCGCGGTATTGATACCCACCTTATCCGCACCGGCGTTAAGCATGCGGCGCACGTCGGCGGTGGAGCGGATACCGCCGCCAACGGTCAGCGGCATGAAGACCTCGCCGGCCACCTGCTCCACCACCTGCACCATGGTCTCCCGTTCATGGGCACTGGCCGTGATGTCCAGAAACGTGATCTCGTCCGCACCGGCGGCATCGTAGCGGCGCGCGATCTCCACCGGATCACCGGCATCCCTGATATCCACGAATTTCACGCCTTTCACGACGCGTCCGCCGTCCACATCCAGACAGGGTATGATGCGTTTGGTAAGGCTGCTGTCGGTGCTCGTCGTCATGTCGCTCCGGCTCGGGTTCGTCCACCGCCCACCGCCGCGGACTCCGGTAAGAGAACTATGCCACGTCCAGATGAATCCCGCGTGTCAGCCGCCGGCATAGCCATTGGCCAGCTTCTGTGCCTCCGCCAGGTCCAGTTTGCCCTCGTACAGAGCACGCCCGATGATTGCGCCGGAAACACCATCCACCTCCGCTTCGCACAGCGCCCGCACGTCCTCCAGGCTACTGACCCCGCCGGAGGCGATGATGGGGATATCCACCTGCCGTGCCAGTTCCCGGGTGGCCCCGGTGTTCACGCCGCGCATCATCCCGTCCCGGCCGATATCCGTGAATACGATGGCCTCAACGCCCGCCTCCTCGAAGCGGCGGGCCATGTCCGCCGCATCGTGGCGGGAGAGCTTGGACCACCCCTCCACCGCCACCTTGCCGTCGCGTGCATCCAGGCCGACGATGATGTGGCCCGGAAACTCCAGGCAGGCATCATCGACAAAGCGGGGCGCCCGCACCGCCTGGGTTCCGATGATGACATAGTCCACGCCCACATCCAGATAGGTCTGAATGGTATCGAACTCCCGGATCCCGCCACCGATCTGGATCTCCACACCCGGAAAGGCTTCCGCGATACGGCCGATGATGTCCGCGTTCACGGGAAAGCCCTGGACGGCACCGTCCAGGTCCACGATATGAATCCGCCGGCTGCCGGCTTCCACCCAGCGTGCCGCCATGGCCACGGGATCGTCTGAGAACACGGTTTCGTCGTCCATGTTGCCCTGGCGCAGGCGGACGCACTTCCCGTCCTTGAGGTCGATGGCAGGGATCAGAAGCATATCGGGTCTCGTATGAATGCGATGTTTTCAGGATTGCGACCGTAGGCCCCCGCCCGGTATCCGGAGGCAGAAGCTTCAGCGCGTGCCGTCCCAGCGGGTGAAATTGGCCAGTAATTCCAACCCGGCCCGCTGGCTTTTCTCCGGGTGGAACTGGGTCGCGAATATATTCTCCCGCGCCGCCGCGGCAGTAAACTCCAACCCGTAACGGCTTGTGCCCACGGTAACGCCTTCCAGCAGCTCCACATAGTAACTGTGGACGAAATAGAACCACTGGCCGTCAGGAATTCCTGCCCAGAGCGGGTGCTCCGCAACCTGGCGCACCGGGACCCAGCCCATCAGGGGCACCTTCCCCGGTGGCGCGACGCCGGCTGCCCGGAACCCCTCGCTGAAATGCCGTACGCGCCCGGGGAGCAGACCCAGTCCGGCCACCCCACTGTTCTCGTCGCTGAACTCCAACAGCGCCTGGAGACCCAGACAGATGCCAAGGAACGGCTTGCTGCGGGCCACTTCCAGGACCACATCGCGCAACTCCAGGCGCTGCAACTCGCTCATGCAGACACCAATAGCGCCCTGCCCCGGGAACACCACGCGATCGGCGCCCAGTATGCGCTCTGGCTCATGGGTGATTTCCACGCGGAGACGATCGTCCACATGCTCCAGGGCCTTCGCCACCGAGCGCAGGTTGCCCATGCCGTAATCGATAACCGCAATCGTACCCATGCGCCGGCGCCTACAGCGAGCCCTTGGTGGAGGGGGTCACGTCCGCCATCCGCGGATCCTGCTCCGCCGCCATGCGAAGCGCACGCCCCGTGGCCTTGAATACGGTCTCGATGATGTGGTGGGTGTTCACACCCCGGATGTTGTCCACATGAATGGTCATAAAGGCATGGTTGACCAGGCCCTGGAAGAATTCCTGGAACAAGTCCACGTCAAAGCCTCCGACCCGGGCCCGCGGATAGTCCACGTGAAACTGCAGCCCCGGCCGGCCGGAGAAGTCCACCACGACACGGGACAAGGCTTCATCCAGCGGGCAGTAGGCATGACCGAAGCGGCGAATGCCCTTCTTGTCCCCCAGCGCCTGCTTCAGGGCCTGCCCCAGGGTAATCCCCACGTCCTCCACCGTATGATGGTCATCGATATGTGTATCCCCGGTGGCGCGAATGGTGAGATCGATCAGCCCGTGGCGGGCGATCTGATCCAGCATATGCTCCAGGAACGGCACACCGATATGGATATCGGACCTGCCGGTGCCGTCCAGATTGATGCTCAGACTGATCTGCGTTTCCAGGGTGTTTCGCTCGACGGTCGCCGTACGTTCGGCCATGACTGCTCGGCTCTCGGAATGCCATTGAAACAGGGCTCGCATCATAGCATAGGCAGCACGCGAATCACGGCGGCGTTTGCCCGGAACCCCGCGCGGGAACAACCAACGCTCCGGTATCCGTCCACCACCGGAACACCGCGCTTCGTGGGCCGCCCCGGACACCCCGCTTGCGCAGTGTCTCAAGCACGGCCCGGCGACACCTCCAGCCAGAACGTCACCGGACCGTCGTTGACCAGTTCCACCTGCATGTCGGCGCCGAAGCGCCCGGCCGAAACCGGTGAATGCACCGACCTGGCCTGCTGCAGAACATATCCGAACAGCCGTTCCCCCTGCGCCGGCTCCGCCGCCGGCGTGAAACTCGGCCGCATGCCCTTGCGGGTGTCCGCCGACAGGGTGAACTGCGGCACCAGCAGCAGGCCGCCACCCACATCCGTGAGCGACAGATTCATTTTCCCCTGGGCGTCCGCAAAGACCCGGTAGCCCAGCACCCGCTGCAGCAGTCGGCGCGCCGTCCTTTCTTCATCGCCGCGCTGAACACCCAGCAGCACTAACAAACCGGGGCCGATGGCGCCGATCACGCACCCCGCCTCCGTCACTGAAGCGCGGCTGACCCGCTGCAGCAACGCGATCATTTCTCCCCCCTTTGCGGATTCCGTGTAGGAATATTCTTACAAACACTGTCGCCATTTACCGACTTCCCGGGACGAACAGACATGGCATGATGGAAACCGTGATCGGATTGCAGGAAGCACCATCACCAGGGACGGTCGCAGGAAGCGCCGAAAACAACAGGGACGAGCGCAGAACCAGCCAGGGACGACCCACAGGGAAAATGCAGGGACTGCATGCGCGGGTCAGGGAATCTGGAAGGGAAGGCCTGGGAAAGGCCAACGCGCAGATCACCTTCAGCTAAGTGAACACTCCACACCGGCACAGCGGATGTGCCGGTCACTTTTTTCCCATCACCTTTCCCAGTTGGCCACACCCGCGGCTCACGGCTTTTTGCTGCCCTTAGCCCCCTTTCCCGGCGCTTTGCCCGATTTACCCGAAGCCTGCCCTGCAGCGCTGGCGGATCCGGTGCTGCGTTTACCTCGCGCACCGGCGGCCTTTGGCTTGGATGCGGCCTGGCGGGGGGAGTCCCCGGAGCCGGCGGATTGCCTGCTCCGGTCGTGTCCGGCAGCGCGCCCGGTGGGCGCCTCCGAGCCGGCATCCAGCCCGGCCAGCGGCATGGACCGCGCCCAGTTGTCCAGCGTCTCCCGGGCACGCTCAGCGGCTTGCTGCCATGCCTCCATGACCTGGCGGCTTTCCTCCTCCCAGGCCGTGCTGGGCCGCTGGGGATCCATGTCGCGCATGCTCTCGAACCAGGCTGACCAAAGCTGCCGCTGGGATTCCGTCCAGCCCTGCATCATGGTCTGCACCTGTTCACTGTAGGCGCGGGCGGCCTCGGGGGCATCCGGCGCGCCGCCCATGGCCTCCGACCATTTGTGGGCCCAGGTCTTCTGCGCCTCCAGGGCCTGCTGCACCGAACGTTCCCAGGCTTCCAGATTCTGTTCGTAGGTCTGCCGCCAGTCGTCCCGCGGGAGACCGCGCTGGGTGAACTGCCTGACGGAATCCATCCAGCTGTCCCACATCCGCTGCTGGGTTTCCGTCCAGCCGGCGACCATCCGTTCCATGTCCTTTTGCCAGTTCATCGCACACCCTCCCGGAGCCAGTGCTGATTGCAGCCGATCGATGCGGCACGACCGTACCGAACGCTCGTAATCAGTGTAGCCGCAAACCCGGCCCCGACGACAGCGGGGCCGGGTTTATCCGGTGAAACCACGGCAGCACCGAAACCTGCCCCGGTGGCGCAATCTTTTCCTGGACCCGGGCCGGCACCTTCTGCCAATCTCGGCCCCACAAGCGATGAGTGGAGCCTTGCCCCGTGTCTCGCGTACTGATCATTCGCTGCCTGCTGCGGGCCACCAGTCTGCTGCCGCTGCGGGCCGCCCATACCCTGGGTGCCGGCCTCGGCGCCCTGATCGGTGCACTGGCCGGTAAAACCCGGGATACCGTGCGGACCAATCTGGCGCTGTGCTTTCCGGAACTGGACCACCGGCAACGGCGGGAGCTGGAGCGGCGCAGCTTCCGCGAATTCGGCAAGCAGCTACTGGAGGCCGGCATCGTCTGGTATGGCGACCCGGAACGCCTGGAACGCATGATCTGCAACCCGGAGGCCATGGACACACTGGACGCCATGTGGGACCGGGATCGGGGGTTGCTGATAGCATCCCCCCACCTGGGCAACTGGGAGCTTGGCGGTCTCGCACTGAACCAGCGCTTTCCCATCAACAGCCTGTACCGGCCTCCGCGGGACCCGGCACTGGAGCCCCTGCTCGTTGCCTTCCGTGAACGGACCGGCGCGCACTCCTTCCCGGCCACCGCAAGCGGTATCCGCAACCTGTACAAGGCGCTGCGCAAGGGCGAGATGGTGGGGATTCTGCCGGACCAGACCCCGGGCCGCAGCGGGGTGTTCGCTCCCTTCTTCGGCCGCCCCGCGCTGACCATGACCCTGCTTTGCCAGATGGCGCGCAAGTCGGGCGCCCCGGTGGCCTTCGTTTTCTGTGAACGGCTGCCCCGGGGGCGTGGGTTCCGCCTGCACGTCCGCCGGGCGGATCCGCGCATTGCGGATGAGGACCCCGTAGTGGCCGCCACCGCCATGAATGCGGGCATTGAGGCCTGCGTCCGCCAGGTGCCGGCCCAGTACCAGTGGACCTACCGCCGGTTCCGCCGACGACCGGAAGGCCAGCCGAATCCGTATCGCAGGGCCTCGGCTGCCTGAGGCCACCCGGCTCAGCGCCGCCAGAACGCCGGCGTGAACAGAACCAGCAGGGTGAACACCTCAAGGCGCCCCAGAAGCATGGCCAGCATCAGCACCCATTTCGCCACGTTGCTGATGCCACCGTAGTGGTCCGCCACCTCGCCCAGCCCCGGTCCCAGATTGGTGATCGTCGCGGCCACCGCGGAAAAGGCCGTGACCTGGTCCAGCCCGGTGGCCATCAACACCAGCATCATGATGGCGAACAGGGCGATGTAGGCCGCAAAGAACCCCCATACCGCATTGATGATGCGCTCATCCACCGGGCGTGCGCCCACCTTGATCAGCACCTCTGCACGGGGGTGGATCAGCCGGAACACCTCGCGATACCCCTGTTTCAGAAGCAGCAGGAAGCGGATCACCTTGATGCCCCCTCCGGTGGAGGCGGCACAGCCGCCGATAAAGGCGGTCATTACCAGTAGCACCGGCAGATACAGCGGCCAGTTGGCGAAATCCGAGGTGGTGAATCCGGCGGTGGTGCCAATGGACACGGCCTGGAAAATGGCGTGGTGCAACGTATCGCCCCAACCGCCGAAATGCCCCGTCACCATCAGGGTCGCCGTGACGATCAGCCCGGAAGTCACCATGATGCCGAAGAACCAGCGGGCCTCCGTGTCCTGCAGGTAGTGGCGCAGGGAGCGTCGGCGCCAGGCGAAGAAATGCAGTGCGAAATTCAGTCCGGCAAAGAGCATGAACACCACGGCGATCATCTCGATCAGCGGGCTGTCGAAATGGCCGATACTGGCGTCATAGGTGGAGAATCCGCCGATGGCCACGGTGGAGAAACTGTGGCCGATGGCATCGAAAGCGCTCATGCCGGCCAGCCAGTACGCCAGCGCGCAGGCGATGGTCAGGGAGAGGTAGATGTACCACAGGGCTTTGGCGGTTTCGGCGATGCGCGGCGTGAACTTGTTATCCTTCACCGGCCCGGGCGTCTCGGCACGGTAAAGCTGCATGCCGCCGACCCCCAGCATGGGCATGATCGCCACCGCCAGCACGATGATGCCCATACCGCCCAGCCATTGCAGTTGCTGGCGGTAGAAGCGGATGGATTCCGGCAGGTGATCGATTCCGGTCAGTGCCGTAGCGCCGGTGGTGGTCAGCCCCGACAGGCTCTCGAAGGCGGCATCGGTGAGCGAGACCGACGGCTCCTCGGCAAGATACAGGGGCACGCCGCCCGCCAGTCCGAGCACTGACCAGAACATCACCACGATCAGGAAGCCGTCACGGGTCCGGAGATCGTGCCGATCCCGGCGGGCCACACCCCAGAGAACGAACCCCACCAGCAGCAGGGCGACGAACGAGGTGAGAAACGCCTGCAGGGCATTATCGCCGTAAACCATGGACACCAGGATGGGCGGCAGCATGGTGGTGCTGAACACCATGAGCAGGAGCCCCAGGACACGTTGCACGGCAAGCCAATGCATGCGGATCGTTCCCCGTCCGGATTCAGATGAAGGTGACGCCCACCTGGAACAGGCGCTCCACCTCGTTGATACGACGCTTGTCCACCAGGAACAGGATCACGTGATCCTCGGGCTCGATGACCAGATCGTGATGTGCCATCAGCACCTGATCGCCGCGCACGATACAGCCGATGGTGGCCCCTTTGGGCAGCTTGATATCCTCGATGGGCCGACCGACCACCTTGGAGGTACCGGAACTGCCGTGGGCCACCGCCTCGATGGCCTCCGCCGCCCCCCGGCGCAAGGAGTGCACCATCACCACGTCACCCCGGCGCACGTGGGCCAACAAGGTGCCGATGGTGGCCTGCTGCGGCGAAATGGCGATGTCGATATCCTGACTCTCCTGCACCAGATCCACGTATGCGGCGCGGTTGATCAGGGACATCACCATGCGTGCCCCGAGCCGCTTGGCCAGCATTCCGGACAGGATGTTGGCCTCGTCATCATTGGTCAGTGCACAGAACACATCCGTGTTCTCGATATTCTCCTCCAGCAGCAATTCCTCGTCCGCGGCGTCGCCCTGCAGCACGATGGTCCGCCGCAGATCCTGCGAGATGGCGCGGGCCCGCTGGGGGGAGCGTTCGACAATCTTCACCTGGTAGCGGCTCTCCAGTGCCTGGGCGAGCCGCTTGCCGATGTTCCCCCCGCCGGCCAGGATGATGCGTTTCACCGGCTTGTCCAGCCGTCGCAACTCCCCCATGACGGCCCGGATATTCTTTCGGGCGGCCACGAAGAACACCTCGTCCCCGGCCTCGATCACCGTGCTGCCCTCCGGGATCAGCGCCTTGCCACGACGGAAAATGGCGGCTACTCGGGCATGGTCGCCGGAGATGTGCTCCCTCAGCGTCCGCAGTTCCTGGCCCACCAACGGACCGCCGTAATAGGCCCGCACGGCCACCAGCCGGACTTTGCCGCCGGCAAAGTCCAGCACCTGCAACGCACCGGGGTGCTCGATCAGCCGCTTCACGTATTTGGTGACCAACTGTTCGGGACTGATCAACACGTCCACGGGCAGGGCATCCGGAGAGAAAAGCTGTGGGTGGTTCAGGTATTCCACCGCGCGCACACGGGCAATCTTGGTGGGGGTATGGTACAGGGTATAGGCCACCTGGCAGGCGATCATGTTGGCCTCGTCGCTGTTGGTCACGGCGATCAGCATGACCGCATCCTGGGCGCCCGCCCGCTCCAGTACAGGGGGGTGAGTGGCATTGCCCACCACGGTGCGCAGGTCCAGGCGATCCTGCAACTCCTGCAGTAACCGCGCGTTGGTATCCACCACGGTAACGTCGTTGGCTTCTCTGGCCAGATTCTCGGCCAGGGAGCTGCCCACCTGCCCGGCTCCGAGTATGATGATTTTCATGCCTGTTTTCCTGATCCCGGGGAATCCGGACAAGCCGGTTTCCGCCCGCGCCTTGGCCCGCTTCAGTAGTCGCTGGGATCAATGCCCAGTGCCTTGAGTTTGCGATAGAGGTGCGTCCTTTCCATTCCGGTGAGTTTTGCCAGCTCCCCAACGCTGCCCCCGGCCTCCCGCAGCTGATGCTGCAGATAGAGCTTCTCAAAGGCTTCCCGGGCCTCCCGCAGCGGCCGGTCGAAGGGCAGGGGCGCAGGCGTTCCGGCCTGCGCCCCCTGCTCGGGGGTCGGTTGCGGGGCGGCTCGCAGCCCCAGGGCGGCTTCCACTTCCGTGACACTGATCTCGCCGTTCTCCCCCAGAATCAGCAGCCGCTGCACCAGGTTCTTGAACTCCCGCACGTTCCCCGGCCACTGATAGCGACGCAGTGCCTCTTCCGCCCCGGGGGAGAAGCGGCGCACCGGAAGCCCCTCCCGTTCCTGGAGGCGGTCCAGATAAAAGGCCAGAAGATCGGGGACATCCTCGGCATGCTCCCGCAACGGTGGAACCGCCAGCGGAACCACGTTGAGGTGATAGTAAAGGTCCTCCCGGAAGCGCCCGGCCCGCACCTCGGCCGCCAGATCCACCCGGGTGGCCGCCAGGACGCGAACATCCACCTCCACCGGCTCCGCCCCGCCCACACGGTGGAACTGTTGGCTGGTAAGCGCACTGAGCAGCCGCACCTGGGCCGGCATATCCAGATCCGCCACTTCATCGATGAACAGCGTGCCGGCGTTGGCCTGCTCCAGTCGGCCATAGACCACGCGCCCACCTTCCTCGGAGCCGAACAGCTCCCGTGCCGAACTCGCTCCGGCAATGGAGCCGGCTGCCACCTCCACGAACGGCCCTTCCCGGCGGGCGCTGTGGCGGTGGAGATAATGGGCGAAGGTGCGCTTGCCGCTACCGGCCTCGCCGGTGATCAACACCCAGGTATCGTGGCCGGCAATGCGCCGTGCCTGTTCCCGCAGGGCCACCATGCGGCGACTGTTTCCCACCGGGTCCACCACCGCGTCAACCCGCTCCCGCAGGCCGCGGTTCTCCCGGGCCAGGCGGTCGGCCTGCAGGGCACGCTCCACCACCAGCAGCAGCTTGGCCAGGGACAGGGGCTTCTCGATGAAGTCATAGGCGCCGAGGCGCGTGGCCTCCACGGCGGTCTCCACCGTCCCGTGGCCGGACATCATCACCACGGGACAGGGCAGGCCTTCACCTTCCGACCACTCCTTCAGCAGGCTGATACCGTCGGTATCCGGCATCCAGATATCCAGCAGGATCAGGTCCGGCCGACCCTGGCGCAGGGCCTGGCGGGTAGCCTCCGCATGTTCCGCGGCCTGCACCCGGTAACCTTCATCCTCCAGGATTTCCTGGACAAGGGAGCGGATATCCGGCTCGTCGTCCACCACCAGAATGCGTGCACTCATTGATCCCGCCTCCCACGGGCCTCGGCTTGCTGCTCATGGACGACCATCGGACCGGGGCCCGGAAGGCGCACCGTGACCTGCGCTCCGGTGACCAGATTCTCAGCCATGATCTGGCCGTTATGCTCTTCGACGATTTTCTTGACGATGGGCATCCCCAACCCGGTCCCCTTGGCCTTGGTGGTCACATAAGGCTCGAACAGGTGCCCCAGCACCTCGTCGGGGAACCCCGGCCCGTGGTCGCGCACCCGCAATTCCACACCGTAAAACCGCTCATCTTCCAGTTTGCGGGTACGAAGCTCAAGCCGGCATGGGTGCCCGGCAGGCGTGGATTCCAGGGCGTTCTTCACCAGGTTGTGCAGTAGCTGCCGCAGGCGCCCCGGGTCGGCGAGGAGACCTGGAAGCCCCGCTTCCAGATCCAGCGACAGGTCCAGGCGCTCGGGCGCGCTGCGGTAGAGCTCCATGACCTCCCGGATAAGTCCGTTCAGATCCACGGGCACCATCTGAAGCTGTGGCGGATGGGCGTACTCGCCGAACGCATTCACCATGGTTTTCATGGCATCCACCTGCTGAATGATCGTATGGGTGGCCCGCTCCAGGACCTGGGCCTCGCGCCCGGAGAGCACAGGCAGGCACTTGCGGCTGACCCGCTCCGCCGCAAGCTGGATGGGAGTCAGCGGATTCTTGATCTCGTGGGCGAGACGCCGCGCCACCTCGGCCCAGGCGGCATCCCGCTGAGCCTGGACCAGGGTGGTCACATCGTCGAAAACGATCACATACCCCCCCACGCCGGCCACGGGCAGACTGGCTCCGCTGCACATGATGACCTGACGCCCCGAGGTCCGCTGCAGCACCACCTCCTCGCGCCACTCGGCGGCATCCCCCGCCAGCCGGCGCTCCAACAGGGCCGCCAGCGGCTCCAGACCCGGACGCCCCGCAGCCAGCGCCGCCAGCGTCCGCCCACTGCCGCTCTTGAGCTGGATGCCCAGGATATGTTCCGCAGCCGCATTGTGGGTCCGGATGGTGCCGTCCCGCTCCAGCACCAGCACCCCGGAGGAGAGCCGGCCCAGCACGGTTTCCAGGTAGGCGCGCTGCGCCTCCACCTGTGCCTGGCTGGTCTTGGCCTGATCCCTGGCCTGGGCAACGCGACGGCTCATGTCGTTGAAGGAACGGACCAGGAAGCCGAGTTCGTCGCTCCCGGCCGGCGGCACCTGTTTGCCGTATTCGCCGGCGGCCACGGCCTCCGTTCCCTCGGCCAGGTACCGAATCGGGGCCACCAGGCGGCGCGCGGCGTAGAAGGCCGACCAGACGGCGAACAGCACGCTGATCAACAACACCAGGGAAAGGGTGAGTATGAACGTGTCCTGCAGAGGGCGTCGCAGGTACCCCTGCTCCTGATAACGCGCGTAGGCCTCCTGCACGCTCTCCGCCAGGGTGTCCATCCGCGGCGATACCGGGAACACCCCTTGCAGCAGTCGCTGATTGGGCGTTCCGTCCTCACCGGGGACGAGCACCAGCACCCGAATGTGCAGACCCGCATCACCAATGGGATCAAGCCCCACGTAGTTCCGACCCTGCCGCAGTTGCACCAGAATATCCTGTTCCGGTCGATGCGGCAGGGCGGCCGACGGATCCCGCGCGCTGGTGGCGATGATACTGCCGCTCAGATTCATGAGCGTCAGCTCCGTGGCCCCGACGTACTCCCGCTGCTGCCCCAGGGGGATCTGGGCCACCGCGTCCGGGACGTCCAGGAACTCCGGAGCCACCAGTTCCATACGCCGGAGCACTTCGCGCATGCGCATGTCGAAGGACGCCTGGGACAGATTCAGCGCGTCTTCCAGGGCCCGCTGCTCCACCCGGGCATCGAACCAGGTCTCGATGCCACGACCCAGGAACTGGATGGAGAACACGAACACCACCGTCACCGGCACCACCGCCAGCACGACGAACATGGTCACCAGGCGCACGGTGAGCCGGCTGCCCGGCAGGCCACGCCGCCGCTGATTGATCAGTCGCGCCAGGTTCCAGATGATAAGCCCCACCAGGCCCACCAGCGAGACGGTGTTGATCACCAGCAACCAGGGATGGAGCTGACTGAAACGCTCCGAATTCTGCGTGGCCACGCTGAGCAGGTACAGGGAACCGAGAAGCAGCGCGCACAGCAGCACCCGCAGCAGGGTCTCTCGCGGAATCCGCTTCAGCGTTCCACCGGCCATCGGTACCAGTCACTCACCAGGCGCCATTCCGGCGACACGAAAGCCACGGTGCGCAGCGGGTGAGGCAATTGATCCAGATCCAGTCTCGCCCGGAGCTCCACGTGGTACTGTTCCCCGGCGCTCAGCCGGCGAACAGGCAGGAGCGCGAGCCGATCCACCGTTCCCCAGGCATCCAGGGCCACCTCACGGCGGAAGAAAGTCCGGCGATCGCCCGTCTGGCGGTCATGCACCACATAGCGGCGACTCAGCGCATGGTATCGCAGCTCGTAATGGGCGGTGGCATCCACCAGCTCGGCATCCCAGAACCACCACCAGCGCGGACGCGTCACCCGTACCTGCACCTCCAGGATCAGCGGCACGCCGCTGGCCAGCGCCTCGCTGGCGTCGTCGGTGAGCCGTACGTGGAACCGTGCATCCAGCACCAGCTCCCGTTGAAGCTCGCGGAGGTCGTGCGTGACCAGTTGAATGCCCGGTGAGGCGGCCACCACCGATGACACCGGAGCAGCCAGCATGACGACGACGCCCAGCAGCACCGCTGCCAGCCTGGAACCTGCCCCCGCTGCATAACGCCCCGTCGTGCCCGTCACTGTTTGCGCAGAACCGCGTAATAGAAACCATCCATGCCATCAGCGCCGGCGGCGATCTGGCGGCCCACCGTCTCGGGTATGCCCCAGGACCCCGTCACCGGAACCGGCTCCGCGTCCGGCCGGCTCCGTAGGAAGGTATCCACCACAGACCGGTTTTCTGCCCGGAGCATGGAGCACGTTGCGTACACCAGCATACCCCCGGGCTCCAGCAGGGGCCAGACCGCCTCCAGCAGGCGGCCCTGCAACATGGCAAGCGATGGAATGTCGCCGGCCCGGCGCAGCAACTTGATGTCGGGATGGCGACGGATCACGCCGGTACTGGAGCAGGGCGCATCCAGGAGGATACGCGAGAAAGGCCGCCCGTCCCACCAGTCCCGGGGATGAAGACCGTCACCCTGCGTCACCGTCGCCGCCAACTGCAACCGGTGGAGGTTGTCCCGCAAGCGCTCCAGCCTCCCCGCCTCCACATCCACCGCCACCACCTCGGCCAGAGCGGGTTCACGCTCCAGCATATGGCAGGTCTTGCTGCCGGGCGCGGCGCACAGATCCAGCACACGCTGCCCCGGCGCCAGTTGCAGTTGATCAACCACCAGTTGCCCGGCAGCGTCCTGGACGGACACCAGGCCGTCGGCGAATCCGGGAAGCTGATGGACGGGTAGCGGCTGTTGCAACACCAGCGCATCCGGTGCATGGGGGTGGCATTCAACGGCGATGCCCGCCTGTGCCAGCCGGGCGCGGTAAGCCTGGCGATCACCCTGGCGCCGGTTGACCCGAAGCACCATGGGCGGGCGGGCGTTGTTCGCGGCGGTGATGGTCTGCCAGTGTTCCGGCCAATCGGCCTGAAACGCGTCAAGCAGCCAGGCGGGATGTGCCCAGGTCGCCTCCCGGTCCGCACCGGCGGCGGCCACCAGGGATTCCCGCTCCCGCAGGAACCGGCGCAGCACACCATTGACCAGACCGGGCGCCCAGGGGGGCGCCAGCGCCCGGGCAGCGTCCACCACCGTGGACACGGCGGCGTGCTCCGGCATGCGGGATTCGCTGCATTGATACAAGCCCACCAGCAGCAACGCTTCCACGATCCCATCCCGGGACCTGAGCGGTCGATCCAGCAGGCGCCGGCGCCAGAAATCCAGCCGCGGGTGCCAGCGCAGCGTGCCGTAAGCCAGTTCCTGGGCGAGCGCGCGCTCCTCCGGCTGCCGGAACTCGGCCAACAGCGGGGGAAGGCAATCCGACAGGGAACGGCGGTTGCGTACAACCTCCAGCACCGCGCGCGCGGCCTGGCCCCGGGCCTCAGGCCGCCGAGGCGGCCCGCCCCGGCCCCGCCTAGCCAAGTCGTTCACCCGGGGTGAGACGGCGTCCGCGCAGGAACTCGGCAGCACCCATGGGGCGCTTTCCGGGTGGCTGCAACTCCAGCAGGCGCAGAACGCCATGCCCGGTTGCGACATCGATCCCCTGGTCACCGGCCGCCAGCACAGTGCCCGCTGCGGCGTCATCCGTACCGCCAACCGCCTCCGCACGCCAGATCCGCAACACCTGGTCGTGCCAGCGGGTCTCCGCCACCGGCCAGGGATTGAAGGCAGCCACCCGGCGCTGCAGCTCCGCGGCCGGAAGGCTCCAGTCGATGCGCGCCTCGGCCTTGTCCAGCTTGGTGGCGTAGGTGGCCTCCGCTCCATCCTGGGGTTCGGCCACCAGTTCGCCGTTGATCAGGGCATCCAGGTTCTCGGCAAGCAGGCCGGCACCCATGGCGGCCAGCCGGTCGTGCAGGGTGGCACCGGTGTCCTCCGGATGGATCGGGGTCACCGCCCGTGCCAGGACAGGGCCGGTATCCAGCCCGGCTTCCATCTGCATCAGGCACACGCCGGTTTCCCGATCGCCGGCCAGTACCGCGCGCTGGATGGGGGCAGCGCCCCGCCAACGCGGAAGCAGAGAAGCGTGAACATTGACGCAACCGCGCCGCGGGATATCCAGCACCGCCGGTGGCAGCAGCAGCCCGTACGCCACCACGATCATCAGATCCGGCCGGAGCGCGGCCAACGCCGCCTGCTCCCCGGCCTCGCGCAGGCTCTGCGGTTGTCGGACCGGCAAGCCGTGTGCCAGGGCCAACTGTTTCACCGGCGAGGGACGCAGACGCCGCCCCCGGCCGGCGGGACGATCCGGTTGCGTGTACACGGCCACCGGCGCACGCCCCCGATCCAGCAGCACCTGCAGGGCAGGCACGGCGAACTCCGGCGTGCCGGCGAAAACCAGCCGCGGTCGGGGCGCCATGTGCCCGCCCTCAACCAACGGTTTCAGGAGTGCCGGCCGGCACCTGCTGTTGCCGCGCCTGCTTCTCCAGTTTCTTGCGCAGGCGCTTGCGCTTGAGTTCGGAAAGGTAATCCACGAACAGCTTGCCGGCCAGGTGATCCATTTCGTGCTGAATGCAGATGGACAACAGACCGTCGGCCTCCAGCTCGAAGGCATTCCCGTCCCGGTCCAGTGCCCGCACACGGATCCGGTCGGCCCGCGCCACATAATCGTAGTAGCCGGGAACCGACAGGCAGCCCTCCTGCATCTGCTCCACCCCGTCCATCTCCAGGATCTCCGGATTGATGAACACCCTGGGCTCGGAACGCTCCTCGGAGACATCGATCACGATCACGCGCTCGTGCACATTGACCTGGGTGGCCGCCAGGCCGATGCCCGGCGCGTCGTACATGGTCTCGAACATGTCATCCACCAGCCGGCGGATGCGGTCGTCGACGCGTTCCACCGGCCTGGCGACGGTACGCAGGCGCGGATCGGGGTAATGCAGGATCTCGAGTTTTGCCATGTTCAGTTCGTTGCGGATCGGGGTGGATCGGGGTAGCCTTTGGCTCATTAACAGAATACTCGGCGAAAGTATAACGGAATCACGGCCTGCCGTCGTCGCGGAACTCCGGCCCGCCATCGAGGGAACAACAACATGCGCATCAGGAAGCTGCTTGGACTCTTCATCGGCCTGGTTATCTGCCTCCCCGTGCTGGCGGCCAGCGAGATGTTCCGGGGAGATCACCCGGATCGATACACGGTGGTCAGGGGGGACACGCTCTGGGATATCTCCACCCGGTTTCTGAACAGCCCCTGGTACTGGCCGGAGATCTGGCACGTCAACCCGGAGATCGAAAACCCGCACCTGATCTATCCCGGAGACGTGATCACGCTGATCTACGTGGATGGTGAGCCACGGCTGACCGTGGAGCGCGGCGTCCGCGAGGTCCGGTTGTCTCCCGGTATCCGTGAGGAGCAATTGCCTGCCGCCATCGACGCCATCCCCATGGACGCCATCCGCCCGTTCCTGAACCGCAGCCATGTGGTGGACCGGGATTTCTTCAATCGGGCACCGTACATCGTCGCCGGCGAGGACGAGCGCGTGATGGCCAGCCAGGGCGACCGCGTCTACGTGCGCCGGCTTGCCGATGGCGAAGAACAGGGCGGCTATTCGGTGGTGCGCGAGGGGAGCCCGTTCCGGGACCTGCAAACCGGCGAGATCCTGGGTATCGAGGCCACCCACGTCGGCGAACTGGATCTGATGCGCGGCGGGGATCCGGCCACAGCCCAGGTGCTGTCCAGTAATCGGGAGGTGCTCAGCGGCGACCGCCTGATGCGGATACCTCGGGAACCCGCGTCCGCGAACTTTTTCCCCAAAGCCCCGGACGGCGACCTGGAAGGCCAGGTCATCCATGTACTGGACGGGGTGACACAGATCGGCCAGTTCGATGTGGTCGTCCTGAACCTGGGCGAGGAACAGGGTGCCGAGGTGGGCGACGTGCTCGCGGTTTACAAGGCCGGCCGGCGTGTCCGGGACCAGGTCACCGGAGACCGGGTCACCCTGCCGGAGGAACGCGCCGGGGAACTGATCATCTTCCGCACCTTCGACAAGGTGAGCTTCGGGCTGGTCATGCGTGCCAACCGCCACATGGCCATCGCGGACATCGTGCGCAACCCGTAATCATCATCGGTGCCGCCGCCCACCCGGCGGCAGGAGCCCGCCTCCATGTCGGACACCCGCGCCCGACTGGCGCTATGGCGCGTACCCGGTATTGGCCCCCAACTCTACCAGGCGCTCATGGAGCGATTCGGCAGCGCGCGGGCAGCACTTGCTGCCGGCCCTCTCGGGTGGCAATCCATGGGCCTGGACGACCGGCTCCGACAGGCGCTCGCCGCACCGGACTGGGCCGGTGCCGACCGGGACCTGGCCTGGGAGCGGTCCGCAGAGGACCATGCCATCCTGTTTCCGGAGCACCCGGACTATCCGTCGCGGCTGGCGGAGATCCCGGCGGCACCCCCGGTTCTGTTCGTGGTGGGCGACCGGGAGCTGCTCGCCTACCCCCAACTGGGCATCGTGGGAAGCCGCAAGCCCACAGCGGGCGGCCGACAGACCGCCCATGACTTCGCCGCCCACCTCGCAACAGCCGGACTCGGCATCACCAGCGGCCTGGCGCTGGGCGTGGACAGCGCCGCCCACGACGGCGCCCTGGACGGCGGCGGCTATACCATCGCCGTCACGGCCACCGGACCGGATCGCCTCTATCCGGCACGGAACCGGGATCTGGCGCGCCGCATCCGTGGTAATGGCGCCATCGTCACCGAGTTTCCCACCGGGGTCACGGCACGGCCGGACCACTTCCCACGCCGGAACCGGATCATCAGCGGGCTCGGCCTGGGTGTGCTGGTGGTGGAGGCCGGGCTGCGCAGCGGCTCGCTGATAACCGCCCGCTACGCGCTTGACCAGGGGCGGGAGGTCTTCGCGATCCCCGGCTCCATCCACAACCCGCTTGCCAAGGGCTGTCACCGCCTGATCCGGCTGGGTCAGGCCAAACTGGTGGAGCAGGCCGCCGATATTCTGGAGGAGATTCCCGCCCAGTTGAGTCTGCCCGAGACCGAGACCACCGGGCGCAGCCGGGTTGATTCCGCAATGCCGGATCCAGACCATACCGCGGTTCTGGAGGCCCTGGGCCACGATCCGGTGACGCTGGACACCGTGTTGCAGCGCACCGGATTGACGCCCGAAGCGGTTTCCTCCATCCTGCTCATACTTGAATTGCAGGGCCATGTGACCGCCGCGCCCGGCGGACGCTACGCGCGGAGCTGGCCAGAGGACCGGAAATGAAAGAGAACGTGTTCGACGTCCTGATGTACCTGTTCGAAAACTATATCTATGACGACGAACCGCAGCCCGATCGCGAGTCCCTGGAATCAGAGCTGTTCGAGGCCGGCTTCCAGCAAATCGAGATCCGCAAGGCCTTCGACTGGCTCGACGCACTCGCCAAGTCCCGGGAACTTCCGGAAGGCCTCATGGCCAATAGCCATGCGATCCGCGTGTTCAGCGAACAGGAATCGGCCAAGCTGGATACGGAGTGCCGGGGCTTCCTGCTGTTCCTGGAGCAGGCGGGTGTGATTGCGCCGGCAAGCCGGGAGCTGATCATCGACCGGCTGATGGCATTGGATGAGGAAGAGGCGGACCTGGACCTGGTCAAGTGGGTGACGCTGATGGTGCTCTACAATCAGCCCGGCCAGGAGGAGGCATATGCCTGGATGGAGAACCTGCTGTTCGACAACCCGGTGCACCTGGTGCACTGACCGCCCACCCGGCCTCCCGTCTTGCACAAACGTCTAACCGGAAGCGCCCGCGCCATTCGCGGGCCTGTCATTTTATGAGCAAGTCACTCGTCATCGTTGAATCGCCCGCGAAGGCCAAGACCATCAACAAGTACCTGGGCAAGGACTTCAAGGTCATGGCCTCCTACGGGCATGTGCGGGACCTGGTCCCCAAGGAAGGTGCCGTCGACCCCGATACCGACTTCGCCATGAAGTACACGGTGATCGAACGGAACAAGAAGCACGTGGATGCCATCGCGCGGGAACTCAAGGATGCCGACGCTCTCTACCTGGCCACCGACCCGGACCGGGAAGGCGAGGCCATTTCCTGGCACCTGTATGAACTGCTGAAGGAGCGGGGCCTGCTCCGTGACAAGCCGGTCAGACGCGTGGTGTTCCATGAGATCACCAAACGGGCGATCCAGGAGGCCATCGAGAACGCCCGCGACCTGTCCATGGACCTGGTCAATGCCCAGCAGGCGCGCCGGGCCCTGGACTACCTGGTGGGTTTCAATCTCTCGCCCCTGCTCTGGCGCAAGGTCCATTCCGGGCTGTCCGCCGGGCGCGTGCAGTCGCCGGCCCTGCGGATGATCGTGGAGCGCGAGGAGGAGATCGAAGCCTTCACGCCCCGCGAATACTGGACCATCGAATCCGACCTGGAGAAAGCAGGGCAGGCCTTTCAGGCCAAGCTCTCCCACTTCCAGGGCGAGAAACTCGAGCAGTTCACCATCGACAACGAGACCCGCGCCACCGAGGTGGAACAGGTACTGCTGCGTCAGGCCGCCGCGCAGGCCGGCCATGAGACGCCGGCAGACGCGGCCGGCGCACTGGTTGTCAGCAAGGTGGAGCGCAAGCAGCGCCGTCGCAACCCGGCGCCGCCGTTCACCACGTCCACACTGCAACAGGAGGCATCGCGGAAGCTCGGCTTCGGCGCCCAGCGCACCATGCGGGTCGCCCAGCAGCTCTACGAGGGTATCGACATCGGCGGCGGCACGGTGGGCCTGATCACCTACATGCGGACCGACTCCGTGAACCTGGCCGGGGAGGCGGTGCAGGAACTCCGCGCGATGATCGCCCAGCGTTTCGGCGAGGACAAGTTGCCGAAATCGCCGCAAACCTACAAGACCAAGGCGAAGAACGCCCAGGAAGCCCACGAGGCGATCCGGCCCACCGCGGCCACGCGCCATCCGGACGAGATGAAAGCCTACCTGAGCGACGAGCAGTACCGCCTCTACGATCTCGTGTGGAAGCGTGCCGTGGCCTGCCAGATGATCCACGCCACCATCAACACCGTGGCCGTGGACATGGCCTGCGGGGAAGGCAATGTATTCCGGGCCACCGGCTCCACCGTGGCCGACCCCGGCTTCATGGCGGTCTACCAGGAAGGCGTGGACGACGCCAAGGCGGACAACAACGACCGTATCCTTCCGCCCATGGAGGAAGGCGACGTGGTGGATCTGCGCCGGGTGCGCCCGGAGCAGCACTTCACCGAACCGCCTCCGCGCTACAGTGAAGCCAGCCTGGTGCGGGCACTGGAGGATTACGGCATCGGCCGCCCGTCCACCTATGCCAATATCATCTCCACGCTACTCAACCGGGAGTACGTGATCCTGGACAACCGCCGCTTCAAACCCACCTCGGTGGGTCGGGTGGTGAACAAATTCCTGACCGATCACTTCACCCAGTATGTGGACTACGACTTCACCGCCAGGCTTGAGGACGAGCTGGACCAGGTCTCGCTGGGCGAGAAGGAGTGGGTGCCACTGCTCCGGGAGTTCTGGGAACCGTTCCGGAAAACGGTGGAAGAGAAAAAGGACATCTCCCGCGAGAAGGTGGTGCAGGCCCGCGAGCTGGGCACCGACCCGAAGTCGGGCAAGCCGGTCCAGGTTCGCGTCGGGCGGTACGGGCCCTTCGTCCAGATCGGCACCAAGGATGACGCGGAAAAACCGCGTTTCGCCGGCCTGCGTCCTGGCCAGAAGATGGACACCATCACTCTGGAGGAGGCGCTGGCGCTGTTCGATCTTCCCCGTGAGCTGGGGGAGACGGACGAGGGTGAGAAGATCCAGGTGAATATCGGCCGGTTCGGGCCGTACGTGAAATACGGCAGCAAATACGTGTCAATCCGCGACGACGACCCGTACACCATCACGCTGGAGCGTGCCAAGACACTGATCGCGGAGAAAAAGGAACTGGACGCCAACCGTGTGATCCGGGATTTCGGCGAGGATGGCATCCAGATACTGCGCGGACGCTACGGACCTTACATCACCAACGGCAAGAAGAACGCCCGCATACCCAAGGATCAGGCGCCGGAATCGCTGGATCTGGAAACCTGCCGCGAGCTGCTTGCCAAGGCACCGGAGCGCAAGGCACGCCGCAAGGCGGCTCCGAAGAAGCGCACCGCGAAGAGCTGAATGATGGCCAATCACCGCCTGGTTCCCGCGCTGCGCTGCCTGCAGACCGGGGGCGTCATCGCTTACCCCACCGAAGCCGTGTTCGGCCTTGGCTGTGATCCGTTGAACGCGGAGGCCGTAGCGCGTCTACTGGCCATCAAGGGGCGCAGCGCGGACAAGGGCCTGATTCTGATCAGCCATGACCGCGCATCACTGAACCCGTGGCTGCAACCCGTCCCTCCGGCGCTGGAAGACCGGTTGGCGGCCTCCTGGCCGGGACCGGTCACCTGGGTGCTTCCAGTGCAACCCTGGGTTCCCCGCTGGTTGACCGGCAGCCGGGACACCCTGGCGGTACGGGTGACGGCCCATTCCGGAGCCGCAGCGTTGTGCCGCGCCTACGGCGGGCCCCTGGTGTCCACCAGCGCGAACCGCAGCGGACACCCGCCGGCACGCACGGCCTTGCAGGCCCGATGCCGTCTCGGCAGGCGCGTGGACCTGGTGGTGCCCGGCCCCACCGGCGGGCTGAACCGCCCCAGCGAAATCCGCGATGGGCGCAGCGGGCGCGTGCTGCGACAAGGCTGAGGGATCCTTAGATGAACACCGTGGACAGCACTCAGGTTCGCAACTATCTGTTGCAGCTCCAGGACCGCCTGTGCCGCAAGCTCCAGGAGGCGGACGGCACGGGGCGCTTCGGCCTCGACCTCTGGGATCGCCCACAAGGTGGCGGAGGCCGCTCCCGCATCCTGCGTGACGGTCCGGTTCTGGAGCAGGCGGGTGTCGGTTTCTCCCACGTGATGGGCGATGAACTGCCCGCCGCGGCGACCGAGCAACGACCGGAGCTGGTGGGGCGCAACTGGCAGGCCATGGGCGTGTCCCTGGTCATCCATCCGCGCAACCCCTACGTGCCGACGTCCCATGCCAACGTGCGCTTCTTCGTGGCGGAAAGACCAGGCGACGAGCCCGTGTGGTGGTTCGGAGGCGGTTTCGATCTCACCCCGTTCTACGGCTTCGATGCCGACGCCATCCACTGGCACCGGACCGCGGAGGAGGCCTGTCGTCCCTTCGGGGCCGATGTCTACCCCCGTTACAAGCAATGGTGTGACAGTTATTTCCATCTCCCCCACCGGGATGAACACCGCGGTATTGGCGGGCTGTTCTTCGATGACCTCAACGCCTGGGGCTTCGAACGCTGCTTCGCCTTCATGCGTTCCGTGGGCGATCATTTCCTGCCGGCCTACCTGCCCATCGTGGAGCGCCGGAAGGACATGCCTTACGGTGAACGGGAGCGCCGGTTTCAGCTCTACCGCCGTGGCCGCTACGTGGAGTTCAACCTGCTGTTCGACCGGGGCACCAAGTTCGGCATCCAGTCCGGCGGTCGCACCGAATCCATCCTCATGTCGCTGCCGCCGCTGGCCCGGTGGGAATACGGCTGGACCCCCGAGCCCGGCAGTGCCGAGGAGCGCCTGTACACCCGCTTCCTGCAACCCCGCGACTGGCTTGGTGAACAATCCGGGTCGGACGACTGACGGAGGAACGCCATGCACCGGATCACCCGAATCCTTCCCATACTGCTGGTGTTGCTGTCCGGCTGTGTCACTCTGCCCAGCCAGCAGGAGGCGGCCGGCGACCCGGACCGTAGCGGCGATCACCGTGTTGCCGAAGCGCTGCGGGAAGCGCTCCGCCTGGGCACGGAACGCACCGTGGAACGCACGCACCGCGTGGATGGCTACCTGGCCAATGAAGCCATCCGTATCGCCTTGCCGGAAGAGCTGCAATCGGCCAGCAGCCGCTTGCGCCAGCTGGGCCTGGGGGCGCAGGTGGACGCGCTGGAACTGGCCATGAACCGGGCGGCCGAGCAGGCGGCCGAGGAGGCCCGGGCCATCTTCGTGGACGCCATCGCCAGCATGCGGCCCGGGGACGTACAGGCCGTCTTCACCGGCGGTCCGGATGCCGCCACCCGCTACCTGCGCAACCAATCGGAGGACTCCCTGCGGGCGCGCTACGAACCCATCGTCGCCAGCCGCCTGGAGTCGGTGAACGGTTACGCCCACTACCAGCAACTGGCGCGGGCCTGGAACCGCCTGCCGCTGGTTGAGCCACTAACGGTGGACCTGGACCGGTACGTCACGGAGCAGGCCCTGGACGGCCTGTTCACTGTACTGGCGGAGGAGGAGAGACGCATTCGTGAGGACCCGATGTCGCGGACCACGGATTTGCTGCGGGAGATTTTCGGGCGGGATTAGGCAAGATTTCGCCCCATGGGCTCAATGAGCCGGCTCGGAAGCTGCCACGACGGTGCGGCAATCTCCGCCCCCCGACAGCCATGCCCTACCTATGTCGGGTAACCACGACATTGCCTCACGCCTCCCGGACTCGTGGCAGTATTGATAATCCGGTACAAAGGAACGACCGCCATGACCAGCTACATTTCCAAGACATTCCTCAAAGGCCTCGGCGCCATCCTGCCGATCGTGGTCACCCTGTACCTGATCTACTGGCTGGCCAACCTGTTCGAGAACCTGATCGGGCCCATTGTCCGGGTGCTGCTGCCCTTCTACTTTCCCGGTCTGGGTCTCATGGTCGCCCTGGGTCTGGTCTTCCTGTTCGGGGTACTGATGCAGGCCTACCTCTTCCGCGCCCTGTTCAACTGGAGCGAGCGGCTGATCACGCGCCTGCCCGGCATCAAGGTCATTCACGGCGCCGTGCAGGACCTGCTGGATTTCATCCGCAAGGCCCAGGGCGAACAGGGCAGTCAGGTGGTTATGGTCACGATCTCCCTGGGCGAAACGGAGGGCCGGCTGCTGGGGTTCGTCACCCGGGAGGACTTCGACGGGTTGCCGCAGGGATTGGGCGGCAAGGACGAGATCGCCGTGTACATGCCCATGAGCTACCAGATCGGTGGTTACACGGTATTTCTGCCCCGGGACCGGGTACAGCCCATCGATATGCCCATCGATCAGGCCATGCGTTTCGCGGTGACCGCCGGCATGTCCACCACGCGAAATTGAAACCCCGTTTCATCACGGTGCTGGTAGTCTGTCACTGACAAGCGCTCTCCAACCGGAGAGCGCTTCGTGTGCGTGCTCGCCCGCCGCGGACTTGAACCGGGGCGCTGCTCGACACATCCTGTCCTGGGCATTGTCGTCGATGGCCGACGATGCGGAGGAGAAAACGCCCAAAAGGCGAGGGGGCCGAACCGCGGCACGCGGTTTCGCCCGGAACGAACAGCGACGGCACAAACCCGCCGTCCACAACAAGCCGAGAGGTCAAACAATGGCTGAGCGACCGCAAGACGTGGATCCACAGGAAACGCGGGAGTGGCTGGACGCACTGGAGGCGGTCATCGAGGAGGAAGGCCCCGAGCGCGCCCACTTTCTGCTGGAGTCCCTGGTCGACAAGGCGCGCCGCCGGGGCGGCCATATTCCCTTCAAGGCCACCACCGCCTACCTCAATACCATCCCCCCACACATGGAGACCCGTTCGCCAGGCGATCACAACCTGGAATGGCGCATCCGTTCCATCATCCGCTGGAACGCCATGGCCATGGTGCTACAGGCGAACAGGGCCCGGGAGGGCATCGGCGGCCATATCGCCAGTTTCGCTTCCAGCGCGACGCTCTACGATGTGGGCTTCAACCACTTCTGGCACGCGCCCAGCGATGACCATGGGGGCGACATGATCTTCATCCAGGGCCACTCCTCCCCTGGCATCTACGCCCGGTCTTTCCTGGAGGGACGGCTCACCGAGGAGCAATTGCGGGGTTTCCGGCAGGACGTGGGCGGCACCGGCGTCACCTCCTACCCTCATCCGTGGCTGATGCCGGACTACTGGCAGTTCCCCACCGTATCCATGGGTCTGGGGCCGATCATGGCCATCTACCAGGCCCGGTTCATGAAATACCTGCACGACCGCGGCGTCATCGACATGGGCAACCGCAAGATCTGGGCGTTCATGGGTGACGGCGAGATGGACGAACCCGAATCCCTGGGCGCCATCGACGTGGCCGCCCGCGAGGGCCTGGACAACCTGGTGTTCGTGGTCAACTGCAACCTGCAGCGCCTGGACGGCCCGGTGCGCGGAAACGGCAAGATCATCCAGGAACTGGAAGGCGAGTTCCGCGGCACCGGCTGGAATGTGATCAAGGTGATCTGGGGCTCCCAGTGGGACAAACTGCTGGCCATGGACGATAAGGGGTTGCTCCGCCGGCGCATGGAAGAGGCGGTGGACGGCGAGTACCAGAACTTCAAGGCCAAGGGCGGTGCCTACACCCGCGAGCATTTCTTCGGTAAGTACCCGGAACTCAAGGACATGGTGGCCAGTATGTCGGACGAGGAAATCGCCCGGCTGTCCCGGGGCGGCCACGACCCGCACAAGGTGTATGCAGCCTACCACGCGGCGGTGAATCACCGCGGCCAGCCCACCGTGATCCTGGCCAAGACGGTCAAGGGCTACGGCATGGGTAAATCCGGGGAGGGGCAGAACATCACCCACCAGCAGAAGAAGATGGCGATGGAGTCGCTGAAGGAATTCCGCGACCGCTTCGACATCCCGGTACCCGACGACAAGCTGGAGGAGGCCCCGTTCTACAAGCCCGCGGACGACAGCCCCGAAATGCAGTACCTGCGGGAGCGCCGCAAGGCCCTGGGCGGCTATCTGCCCCAGCGCCGCACCGACGCCGAGCCGCTGAAAGTACCGGAACTCTCCGCCTTCGAGCTGCTGCTCAAGGAGTCCGGTGACCGGGAGATGTCCACCACCATGGCCTTTGTGCGCATTCTGGCCATCCTCACCCGGGACAAGCAACTGGCCAAACACATCGTGCCCATCGTGCCGGACGAGGCGCGCACTTTTGGCATGGAGGGCCTGTTCCGCCAGTTGGGCATCTACTCCTCGGTGGGACAGCTCTACGAGCCCGAGGATGCCGACCAGCTCATGGTCTACAAGGAGAGCAAGAACGGACAGATCCTGCAGGAGGGCATCAACGAGGCCGGCGCCATGTGTTCCTGGATCGCCGCCGCCACCGCCTATTCCAACCACGGCGTGAACATGATCCCGTTCTACGCCTACTACTCCATGTTCGGCTTCCAGCGGGTGGGGGATCTGGCCTGGGCGGCCGGCGACATGCGTGCCCGGGGTTTTCTCCTGGGCGGTACCGCCGGGCGCACCACGCTGAACGGCGAAGGGCTGCAGCACCAGGATGGTCACAGCCACCTGCTGTCCGCCACCATTCCCAACTGCATCTCCTACGATCCCACCTTTCCCTACGAAATGGCGGTGATCATCCAGGACGGCCTGCGCCGCATGTACCAGGAGCAGGAGAACGTCTTCTACTACATCACCATGATGAACGAGAACTACCCGCAGCCGGCCATGCCCGAGGGCGCCGAGGAGGGCATCCGCAAGGGTATGTACCTGTTCAGGGAAGGCGGTCGCGGCAAGCTCCGGGTGCAGTTGCTGGGCTCCGGCACCATCTTTCGCGAGGCCATCGCCGCCGCTGAATTGCTGAAGAAGGACTGGAAAGTGGACGCCGACCTGTGGAGTTGTCCCTCGTTCACCGAGCTGCGGCGCGACGGCATGGCGGTGGAGCGCTGGAACATGCTGCACCCGGACAAGAAACCCCGGAGCTGCTGGGTTCAGGAACAACTGGGCAAGCGGAAGGGTCCGGCGGTGGCCGCCACCGACTACATGCGTGCCTTTGCCGACCAGATCCGCCCCTACATGGATGGCCGCCGCTACGTGGTGCTGGGCACCGACGGCTTCGGCCGCTCCGATACACGGGAGCAATTGCGCCGCTTCTTCGAGGTGGACCGCTACTACATCACCGTGGCAGCGCTGAAGGCCCTGGCCGATGACGGCCAGATCCAGGCGAAAACCGTGACCGAGGCCATCAGGAAATACGACCTGGATCCGGACAAGCCCATGCCCACCACGGTCTGAGCGGCCGGCGGAACCCCACAGCCACAGCGCAACGAACACAGGAAGCAGGCCATGGCGACCAAAACCATTACCGTGCCCGACATCGGTGACTTCGATGAGGTGGACGTCATCGAGGTCCTGGTGGCGGAAGGGGACATCGTGGAAGCGGAGCAGTCCCTGATCACACTGGAATCCGACAAGGCGACGATGGAGGTGCCCGCCCCCGAGGCGGGCCGGGTGACAAGCGTCAAGATCAAGGTCGGCGACAAGGTCAAGCAGGGCTCCGTGATCATGGAGCTGGAACCCGTCGAAGGCGGCGACGCGGCGGTCGCCGACGATCAGCCGGAGACCCCACCGGCCGAGGCCGAGACCGAGCCCGATCCGCCCGGGAGAGCGAAGGACGATGAGGCTGCCCGACAAGCACCGGCACAGCCCGCGGAAACCCCGGCCACCGACCATCCGGCCCATCAGGTGGAGGCCGACCGCTCCCCGGTGCCCCACAGCGATATCGACAGCAGCCTTTTCCGCAAGGCCCATGCCTCGCCGGCGGTGCGGCGCTTCGCCCGGGAACTGGGGGTGGACCTGTCCAAGGTGCAGGGCTCCGGTCGCAAGGGGCGCATCCTCAAGAATGACGTTCAGCAATTCGTGAAGGGCGTGATGCAAACCGGCGGCACCGCTGCCGCGCCGGCCGCCGACGGCGGCGCGGGCATCCCGCCCATCCCGGCCGTGGATTTCTCCAGGTTCGGTGAGATAGAGGAACAGCCTCTGTCCCGGATCAAGAGAATCTCCGGGCCGCATCTGCAGCGGAGCTGGCTCAATGTGCCCCATGTCACCCAGTTCGACGAGGCGGACATCACCGAGCTGGAGGCCTTCCGCAAGGCGGAGAAACAGGCCGCGGAACGGCACGGTGTGAAACTCACGCCGCTGGCCTTCCTGGTCAAGGCCTGCGCCGGTGCGCTCCGGGCGATGCCGGAGTTCAACAGCAGTCTGAAGCCCACCGGTGACGCCATCATCCTCAAGAAGTACATCAATATCGGCGTTGCCGTGGACACGCCCCAGGGCCTGGTTGTGCCGGTGATCAAGGAGGCCGACACGAAGGGCATCTACCAGATTGCCGCCGACCTGGCGGAACTCAGCGCCAAGGCCCGGGATGGCAAGCTGGCCCCCGGCGACATGCAGGGCGGCACCTTCAGCATCTCCAGCCTGGGGGGTATCGGCGGTACCGCCTTCACGCCCATCGTCAATGCGCCGGAAGTGGCCATCCTGGGCGTGTCCCGCTCCGAGATAAAGCCCAAGTGGAACGGCACGGAATTCGTGCCGCGGCTGATGCTGCCGCTGTCCCTGTCCTATGACCACCGGGTCATCGACGGCGCCGCCGCGGCGCGATTCACGACGCATCTGGCGGGGTTGCTGGGCGATCTGCGCCGACTGATCCTCTGAAGTCTCGGCATACCGTATAAGGAACCGACCATGGCAACTGAACAGATCAAGGTCCCGGACATCGGCGACTTCGACTCGGTGGACGTTATCGAGGTGCTGGTGGCGGAGGGGGATACCGTTGACGCCGAACAGAGTCTGATCACCCTGGAATCCGACAAGGCCACCATGGAAGTGCCGGCACCAAAGGCGGGCAAGGTGGTCAAGGTGCTGGTGAAGGAAGGGGATAAGGTGGCTGAGGGCACGGCCATCCTGGAACTGGAGGTGACTGCTGCCCAGGAGACCGCCGAGCAGGCCGCAGATACGCGCAGTGAACAGCAGGCACCCCCGGAAGAGGAGGAGCCAGCCCCCCGTACGGGGGCCACGCCAACCCCCGCTGTCCGGGAACCGGACGACGCTGACTGCGACCTGGTGGTGATCGGCGCCGGCCCCGGCGGCTATACCGCGGCGTTCCGGGCCGCCGATCTGGGGTTGAAAGTGATCCTGGTGGAACGCTACCCCACCCTGGGCGGCGTCTGTCTGAACGTGGGCTGCATCCCGTCCAAGGCGCTGCTGCATGTCAGCCATATCATCGACACCGCCGAGCAGTTCGCCGAACACGGCGTGCGCTTCGGCGAGCCTACGATCGAGCTGAACAAGCTGCGTGACTGGAAGGACGGCGTAGTGAAGAAGCTCACCGGCGGTCTGGCCGGCATGGCCAAACAGCGCAAGGTGGAAACCGTGACCGGCTTGGCCGGTTTCAGCGCTCCCCACGCACTCACCGTGGACGGTCAGGACGGCAAGCGCACCATTCGTTTCCGCAAGGCCGTCATCGCCGCCGGCTCACGGCCGGTGGCGCCGCCGGGCATGGACCTGGACGATCCACGGGTCATGGATTCCACCAGTGCGCTGGAACTGGACGACATTCCGAAACGGCTACTGGTCATCGGCGGCGGCATCATCGGCCTGGAGATGGCCACGGTGTACGAGGCCCTGGGCTCCAGAGTCACCGTAGTGGAATTGATGGACCGCATCATGATGGGCGCCGACAAGGATCTGGTGCGCCCCTACGAGAAGCGAATCCGGCAGCGCTATGAGCACATCTACCTGAACACGAAGGTCACCGGCATGGAGGCGCTGAAAAAAGGCATCAAGGTGAGCTTCCAGGGGAAGGACGCACCGGAAACCGACACCTTCGACCGCGTGCTGGTGGCGGTGGGCCGGCGCCCCAATGGCGACCTGATCAATGCCGACGCCGCCGGCCTGCAGTTGGACAAGGGCTTTATTCCCGTGAACCAGCACATGCAGACCCGGGTTCCGCACATCTACGCCATCGGCGACGTGGTCGGCCAGCCGATGCTGGCCCACAAGGCCAGCCACGAGGGCAAGGTGGCCGCCGAGCATGCCGCCGGCCGGAAAGTGGCCTTCGATGCCCGCTGCATTCCATCGGTGGCCTATACCGACCCGGAAGTGGCCTGGGTGGGCCTCACCGAGGAACAGGCAAAAGAACAGGGTATCAAGGTCGAAAAAGGCGTGTTTCCCTGGGCTGCCAGCGGCCGTGCGCTGGCCATGGGCCGCGACGAAGGGATGACCAAGCTGTTGTTCGACGCCGACAGCGGCCGCCTGCTGGGCGGTGCCGCCGTCGGCCCCAACGCCGGTGAGCTCATGGGCGAAATGGCCCTGGCCATTGAGATGGGCGCCGAGGCGGCGGACATCGGTCTCACCGTACACCCCCACCCCACACTGAGCGAGACCGTGGGTTTCGCAGCGGAGGTGGCGGAGGGTACGGTCACGGATCTTTACGTCCCCAAACGCCGGTAGGGCCGGGCAACGGGTCAGCCGGGG
>JAFIFU010000097.1 GCA_020831885.1 Ectothiorhodospiraceae bacterium | reverse complement strand
CCCCCCCCCCCCCCCCCCCCCGCCCCCCCCCCGGACTCAGGCCGGGCGTCAGCCCAGGAGTTTCTTCATCACATCGCCGATCTCGGCGGGGGAACGCACGGTGGTGACACCCGCGCCTTCCAGCGCGGCGAACTTGTCATCCGCCGTGCCCTTGCCACCGCTGATGATCGCACCGGCATGCCCCATGCGCTTGCCGGGAGGCGCGGTCACACCCGCGATATAGGCCACCACCGGCTTGGTGATGTTGGCCTTGATGTACTCGGCGGCCTCTTCCTCGGCGGTGCCGCCGATCTCACCCACCATGACGATGCCCGCGGTCTGCGGGTCGTCCTTGAACAGCGTGAGCACGTCCACGAAGGACATACCCTGGATGGGGTCGCCGCCGATGCCCACGCAGGTGCTCTGCCCCAGACCGGCATCGGAGGTCTGCTTGACCGCTTCATACGTCAGCGTGCCGGAACGGGACACAATGCCCACTTTCCCCGGCTGATGGATGTGGCCCGGCATAATGCCGATCTTGCACTCACCCGGGGTGATGATGCCGGGGCAGTTGGGGCCGATCAGCCGCACGCCGGGGTAGTAGTCCAGGGCTGCCTTGACCTTCAGCATGTCCAGCACGGGAATGCCTTCGGTGATGCAGGCGATGACCTTGATGCCGGCATCCGCCGCTTCCAGGATGGCGTCGGCGGCAAAGGCGCCGGGGACGTAGATCATGGAAGCGTCGGCACCGGTCGCATCCACCGCCTCGCGGCAGGTGTTGAACACGGGACGGTCCAGGTGCTTCTCACCGCCGCGGCCCGGCGTCACCCCGCCCACCAGGTTGGTGCCGTAGGCAATGGCCTGTTCGGCGTGGAAGGTGCCCTGCTTACCGGTGAAGCCCTGGACGATGACCTTGGTGTCCTTGTTGACCAGAATACTCATGTACTGAAACCTCGCAGTCGAATTCGGTGATGGTCGCGTTCAGGGTTGCGCTCAGGCGACGGCGGCAACCACCTTCCGCGCGGCGTCGGAGAGATCGTCCGCCGCGATGAGGTCCAGACCGCTCTGTTCCAGCATGGCCTTGCCCTCGTCCACATTGGTGCCCTCCAGGCGGACCACCACCGGCACCTCCACACCCACTTCCTTCACGGCGGAAATAATGCCCTCGGCGATCATGTCGCAGCGGACAATGCCGCCGAAGATGTTCACCAGAATGCCTTTCACGGAGGGGCTGGAGAGAATCAGCTTGAAAGCCGCGGCCACCCGTTCGGCGTTGGTGCCGCCGCCCACGTCCAGGAAGTTGGCCGGCTTGCCGCCGTTGACCTTGACCACGTCCATGGTGGCCATGGCCAGGCCGGCACCGTTCACCATGCAGCCGATGTTGCCGTCCAGGGTGATGTAGTTGAGGTTGTGCATGGCCGCTTCCACCTCGGTGGGATCTTCCTGCGAGGTGTCGCGCATGTCCTCGATGCGCTTCTGTCGGCCCACTTCGATGGCGTTGTCATCCACGTTCAGCTTGGCATCCAGCGCCAGCAACCGACCGTCGCCGGTGACGATCAACGGGTTGATCTCGATCAGGCTCAGGTCGGCGTCCAGAAACAGCCGGTACAGGCCGGTCATGATCTTGGTGAGCTGACCCACCTGTTTGCCTTCCAGCCCCAGGGCAAAGGCCACCTGGCGGCACTGGTAAGGTTGCAGGCCTGCCACCGGGTTCACCGCCACGTTGACAATCTTCTCCGGGGTCTCGGCGGCCACTTCCTCGATGTCCATGCCGCCCGCGGACGAGGCCATGAACACGATGCGCTTGGTGGCACGATCAACCACGGCGCCCAGGTACAGCTCGGACTTGATGTCCAGGCCCTGTTCCACCATGACGCTGTTAACCGGCATGCCGCGTTCGTCGGTCTGATGGGTCACCAGCCGGGTGCCGAGTATGGAGTCGGTGTAGCCATGGACTTCATCCAGGGTCTTGCACACCTTCACGCCACCGGCCTTTCCGCGGCCGCCGGCATGCACTTGCGCCTTCACCACCCAGACCGAGCCGCCAAGCCGCTTCGCGGCCGCCACGGCGCCGTCCGCCGAAGCCGCCACCTCGCCCTCGGGGATGGGGATCTGGTATTCGGAGAACAGTTGCTTGGATTGGTATTCGTGAAGATTCATCTGCGCCCGACCTCCCGAGAAAATGGAGCGGTGATTGTCCCGCAAAGCCCCGTTCAAATCAAAACCATGGAGTCCCCGGCGGTTGCGCGCGCCGGACAAAGCGGCGAGACTTCTCGACTTTCAGGCAGTTGCTGATCAGCAAACGCGGATGGCCCACACCCCCGACACACTGGATACGCTGCCCACCGGCCGGGATTTCTGGCGCCGGCTCCGGCTGCTGGCCGTCTACCGGCTGCTGGTGGCCGTGGCCGTTCTGGGCAGCATCGGCGCCGGCCTGGAGGGCGTATTGATCGAGGCCACCCGCCCCGCGCTGTTTCTGCAGGTGGCGCTGGCGTATTTCCTCGCGGCCCTGGTCATGCTGGTGGTGGCCCTGGAGCTGGAACGCCACCCGCTGGTGCAGGCGGGCGTCCACACCCTGCTGGACGTGCTGCTGCTGACCCTGCTGGTGTACGCCGCCGGCCTGGAGAACACCGCGCTGGGTGTGCTGCTGGTAGTGGCGGT
The DNA here is from genome assembly GCA_020831885.1 of Ectothiorhodospiraceae bacterium. GTDB lineage: Bacteria > Pseudomonadota > Gammaproteobacteria > Nitrococcales > Aquisalimonadaceae > LSCE01. The sequence goes on along the minus strand of JAFIFU010000097.1, from coordinate 5,521 downwards.
GGCGGGCGGCTCCACGCTGCTTCCCACCCGGCTGGCCCTGTTCCTGGCCGCGGTGGGCACGCTGGCGCTGCTGTTCCAGCACTGGATGCAGAGCCTGCGGCCGGAGATCACCGTCATCAGCTACACCCAGGTGGGCTTGCTGGGTGCGGCCTTGTTCATTATCAGCCTGGGGGGCAATCTGCTGGCGCGCCGGGCCGCGGAAAGCCAGGCGCTGGCGGAACGGCGCGGCGTGGATCTGGCCAATCTGGAGGCCCTGAACGGCTATATCGTCCAGCGGCTGGGCGACGGCGTGCTGGTGGTCAATGACTACAATCAGGTCCGGCTGGCCAACCAGGCGGCCCTGGAGCAACTGGGGCTGCAGACACTGGGCAACCGTGAGCCGGCCATCCGGGAACTGAGCGCCACCCTGGCCCGCCAGGTACGCCGGTGGCGGCAGGAGGACAACTTCGAACCGGAGCCGGTGGCGCTGGTTCCCGGCGCCGTCGAGGTACAGCCGCGGCTGCTTTCCCTGGGCCCGGACCGCCGCGGCGGGGTGCTGATTTTCCTGGAGGACCTGGCCAAACTGCGTTCACGGGTGCAGCAGGCCAAGCTGGCTTCCCTGGGCCGACTGGCCGGCAGCATCGCCCATGAGATCCGCAACCCCCTGTCCGCCATGACCCATGCCGCCCAACTCATGGCGGAGTCGCCCCTGGAACCGGAAGATCAGCGCCTGCTGCAGATCATCCAGCAGCAGGGCAAACGCCTGAACAACATCATCGAGAACGTGCTGGGGCACTCCCGCCGGCGGCAGCCGCAGCGCCGGCCGGTACCATTGCGCCGCTGGCTGGAGATCTTCATGCGGGAGCTGGACCTGCATTCCGAGCTGCGGCACCTGAAACTGGAGCTGGAGGACGTGCCGGACGACCTGCAACTGGTGTTCGACCCGGGCCATCTGCACCAGGTGATGAGTAACCTGGTGCAGAATTCTGCGAACCACGGCAAACCTTCCGAGGGCGAGCCTGTGCTACGATTCTCCGCCGGACGGGATGACGGGGGCCGGGCCTGGCTGCAGGTGCGGGACAACGGCCCCGGCATCCCCGAGCATGTGACGGACCAACTGTTCGAGCCGTTTTTCACCACTTCCCGCCAGGGCACGGGCCTGGGCCTGTACCTGTGCCGGGAACTGTGTGAAAGCAACCAGGCGCGGCTGGCACTGCACCACGGGGATGGCGCCGGCGCCTGCTTCCGCATCACCGGTCATGCCGCCTGAGGGCATGCCCGGCGGAACGGCTCACAGCGCATCACAGCAAGAGGCCTAGCAGGGAATGGAAAGAGCACGGGCACTGGTGGTGGACGATGAGCCGGATATCAGCGAGCTCATCGCGCTGACCCTGGAACGCATGGGCATCGCGGCGGACCAGGCCGGCTCCGCGGAGGATGCGGAGGGCCTGCTGCGGGAGAACGCCTACAATCTGTGTCTCACCGACATGCAGTTGCCGGGCCGCAACGGACTGGAGCTGGTGGCCTATATCCAGCGCCATCATCCGGAACTGCCGGTGGCGGTGATCACCGCCTACGGCAGCATGGACGCCGCCGTGCAGGCGCTGAAGTCCGGCGCCTTCGATTTCGTGCCCAAGCCGGTGGACCTCACCATGCTGCGCAAGCTGGTGGACAGCGCCATGAAGCTCACGACCGGCAGGCAGCCGGACCGGCGCTCCCGCCACACCCTGCTGGGGGATTCCGCCGCCATGCAGCGCATCCGGGGCACCATCGTCAAGCTGGCCCGGAGCCAGGCGCCGGTCTACATCAGTGGCGAATCCGGCAGCGGCAAGGAGCTGGTGGCCCGCACCATTCATGACAAGAGTAACCGCGCCAACAAGGCCTTCGTGCCGGTGAACTGCGGCGCCATCCCGGCGGAGCTGATGGAAAGCGAGTTCTTCGGCCACCTGAAGGGCAGCTTTACCGGCGCCACCGCCGACAAGCAGGGCCTGTTCCAGGCCGCCGACGGGGGCACCCTTTTCCTGGACGAGATCGCCGAACTGCCCATGCACATGCAGGTGAAGCTGCTGCGGGCCATCCAGGAACGGGCGGTCCGGCCCGTGGGCAGCCAGCGGGAGATCCCGGTGGACGTGCGCATTCTCTCCGCCACCCACAAGGATCTGGCGGAGCTGGTGGACAAGGGCGAATTCCGCCAAGACCTGTTCTACCGCATCAATGTCATCCAGCTTCCGGTACCCAGTCTGCGCGAGCGGCAGGAAGACATCCCGCTGCTGGTGGATCACATGCTGCGCCGGCTCAACGGCAGCGCCCACGGCATCCAGCTCAGCCAGGACGCCATGCTGGCCCTGATGGCCTACCCCTTTCCCGGCAATGTGCGGGAGCTGGAAAACATCCTGGAACGGGCCATCACCCTGAGCGAGAGCGAGGTGATCACCGCCCAGGACCTGCACCTGCCGGACCACGAGCCCGTCCCCATGCACAGCACCGGCGCGCCCCTCCCGGAGCCCTCCGAGGACTTCATGCTGGAGGAATACCTGGAGGACATCGAACGCAACGTGCTGAGCAAGGCCCTGGAGAAAACCAACAACAACAAGACCGCCGCCGCCCAACTGCTGGGCATCAGCTTTCGCGCCCTGCGTTACAAGCTCAAAAAGCTGGAGATGGAGTAAGGTGCCGACGGGCACCCAGACCCGGAACGGCCGGCATGCACCGGGACCAGCGGCCAGGAGTGACAAAATTTGTCACCTTCATTTATGATGACTTGACATCTGACGCATTACGTCACCTGAAACCGTGATCTCCATCACCCAAATCTTCTGCAACCCATTGATTTACCGTTAGCGATCAAGTTGGCACGCCCTGTGCAACAGCACTGGCGAACGCAGGCACCGGAACGGCCTGTCATGTTCCAGCAAACGGCTCCCGACCTGTTCACGTGAATAGACAGGGACGACCACAAACCAGCAAGGAGAAACACCGATGAAGGCTCAAAAGGGTTTCACTCTCATCGAACTGATGATCGTGGTGGCGATCATCGGCATTCTGGCCGCGATCGCGATTCCCCAGTATCAGAACTACGTCGCCCGCTCACAGGTCAGCAGCGCACTGTCTGAAATCTCCGGTGCCCGCTCGGCGGCTGAAGAGGCCGTACAGCGCGGCCGCGGCGGCAGCCTGGATCTTGACTACCTCGGCCTGTCCGCGACGACCCAGTTCTCCACCATCGCGGTGAACCCCGACACCGCAACGCCGAACATTGTCGCCACGCTGAACCAGAACGTGTCTCCGGCGATCAACGGTCAAACCATTACGCTGCAACGGGCGGCAGACGGAACCTGGAGTTGCACCTTCAGCGGCGACGCCAAGTTCGCGCCCACCGGTTGCTAACCTCGTCAGCAGAAGCAGTCTGAAATGAAACAGGGGTCGGAGCCTTCCACCCCTGTTTTTTCTTTAAGGATCTTCCTTAGCGGGACACAAGCGGAAGTCCTGTCACCGGAACCAGGGACGTTGTTCGCGAAGATGCCACGCAATCCACCGTCCATTGTCGTCGCCATCGCAGCCCTGCTGCTGTTAACCACGGCCGTTTGCGCCATCTACCTCCCAGCCCTGAGCGCGGGACTCCACTTCGATGACGCCGCCAGCCTCTCCGGATTGGCAGTTATTCGCGATCTGCCCTCAACGCTCTGGTTCATTTTCTCCGGGCATACAGGGCCTTTGGGCCGCCCCATCGCGCTGGCATCCTTCGTACCGCAGGCTTCGGCCTGGCCGGAGCAGGTCCACCAGATCCGACTGATCAACATTCTGATCCACGGGATCAACATAACCCTGGTCGCGATCTTTGCCTCCCTGCTCTCGGCGCGCAGCGGCATGACATCCACCGCAAGACAGGCCCTGTTGGCGGGCGTGGCTGCTTCCATGATCTGGGGCCTGTTGCCTCTGCTGGCCTCCAGTTCATTGTTGCTGATCCAGCGTATGGCAACGCTCAGCGCCACCTTCATGCTGATGGGGTTCTGTCTGCATCTACTCGGCAGGGACATGGTAAACCGGCGTCCCGGGCGCGCCCTTGTTCTGATGACCAGCGGGCTAGGTGTCGGGCTTGGTCTTGGCGTACTGACCAAGGAAAGCGCCGCTGTTTTCCCGATCCTGCTCCTGATGCTGGACCGCACCCTGCTTAACCGGCTACCCAAACCCCCGCATTACCGGATATGGCGCGCACTGATGGTCGTCACTCCAGCCATGCTGGTAACGGGATACATGCTGTGGAGACTGGTCACCGGACTCATGGTGGAGGGCAGCTTCGCGGCAAGGGAGTTCACGATCGTGGAACGGGTGCTGACGCAGGGAGTAATCCTCTTCGCGTATCTGAAACAGATGCTCCTGCCGAACGTGGCCGCCCTGGGTCCGTTCCATGACAATTACCCCATCTATGGTGGGCTGCCGCGAGGCCTGGCCTTTGCTGCCACCGGGTTCTGGATCATGGCGGCCGCCTGGGCAATCCGCCATGGACCGCGTTACCCTTTGCTGTCGTTTGCTCTTCTTTGGTATCTGGGCGCACACCTCATTGAATCAAGCTGGCTTGCCCTCGAGTTGTATTTCGAACACCGCAACTATGTTGCTGCGGTCGGCGTCATCACGGCGCTGGTACTTCTGCTGACGCGCACACCGGAACGTTACAGGATGTACGCTTCGTTGGGGCTAAGCGCCTATGGCGCCGTTCTCGCGATTTCCTTGCTCCAGGTGACCAGCCTGTGGGGACAACCTCTGCTGGCCGCCGATATGTGGCTGCGACACAACCCCGATTCCACCCGCGCTGCAGGCTACGCTTCCACGTTGCACCTCCATGACGATAATCCGGTGGGGGCCCGACGCATACTGGAACGGGCGATGGAGCACAACCCGCAAGATCCCGGCCTTGCGATGCAGATCGCCAATATCGCCTGCCATATGCAAGACGAAGAGACTGCTGCCACTTACTTTCAGCGGGTAAAGCGGCAATCCTCCACCGGCATGTACTCGTCAATGGTTCCCGACGCGATTCAGATCATGCTACACGGCATCGCCGAGGGTCGATGCTCCGGGATTTCGATGCCGGAAATGCATAACCTGATTGAGAGGCTGAGACAAAACCCCGGCTACACGCACAATGCGCGACGCAGGGCGAACCTCATCAACCTGCAGGTTTTCATCGCCATACAGCAAGGGAATTTCTATGCGACGACGGCGCGGCTTGAGGAAGGACTGGCCGAGGTATCAGATTTTCAGGCGTTGGCCTCTGCAACGCAGATCCTGGTCAGTGGCGGCAGAGACGATCTGGCTCTGGACTTTATCAACAGAGCAAAAAAGTCACCCCCAAGACATCCCGTGCTAAAGCCCATCTGGCACTCTAGGATGGAAGCGCTGGAGAATGCTGTGTTGGAACTGGATACAACCACAAGCGGGCAGGAATCTGGACCAAGCGCCTCCACTGGTCCAATGCAAACGCCCGAGCTATAGGGAAACACTGAACTATTCCCATGGTGCTCTGGCTTTGCAGCGTGTTCGGGGG
>JAFIFU010000027.1 GCA_020831885.1 Ectothiorhodospiraceae bacterium | reverse complement strand
GGGCGGATCACCGACGTCAACCAACCCCATCACCGGATCGTCGGAGATCCCTGCTGCGCAGGGCTTCCGACCTACAAAGCCCGCCCACCCGTAGGTCGGTAGCCGCCCGAAGGGCGGATCACCGACGTCAACCAAACCCACCACCGGATCGTCGGAGATCCCTGCTGCGCAGGGCTTCCGACCTACGAAGCCGCCCGCCCGTAGGTCGGTAGCCGCCCGAAGGGCGGATCACCGACGTCAACCAACCCCACCGACACCAAAAACCAACCCATGCCCGCGGCAACCGACTGTCAGCTTCCCCGACAACAAAAAAGCCGGTGGATTGCTCCACCGGCTTTTCCCGACCTGCCCGCGATGACGGGCGGCTGTCGTTTACTGCTGGCGCCGACGGCGGGCAGCCATGCCCAGGCCCAGCAGCCCCAGGCCCAGCAGCCCCAGCGTGGTGGGCTCCGGCACGGCCACAGACGGGCGGACGAACGCCGTCACATGGGAATACGCATCCCTGCCGCGCCAGTTGAAGCTGTTCACCAGGCCGTCGATATCCAGGGTGAAGCCAGTGAACAGGTAGGCGTACTCGGCGTACTCGTCCCAGAGCTGTCCGCTGCCGCTACCCTGCTTCGTCATCAGCACGAAGTCGATGGTCTGCCCGAAGTAATCCGAGCCCTCCGCCGCCGTGAGCTGGTACTGGTAGCCCCAGTCGTCGTCATCGATTTCCCAGACCGACAGGGTCAGGCCCGGAATTCCGCCGGTGCCATCGAACGCGTCTGAAGCGGAATCGTACTTTCCGATGTAAAGAAAGCCGCCACCAAAGCCCGAATCATTGTTGATGGCGCCAGTTTCAGTATCGATGCCTGAGTTCGTCAGGTTAAAGGCCGCGCATGCCTCCGGCGGCTGGCCCTCGGCCTCCGCGCCGGGGGTCAGGTCGCAGTCGATCGGTCCGGCCAGACTCTGACCGGCGAACAGGAGGCCGGCGAGACCGGCCGCAGCCACAGCGAGGAAACGGTTGTTCATATCCTTCATCTCCAGCGAGAATCGCGTGATGGATCCGTTGATCGGCGTCCAGAGCGATCAGCAGCCCCGAAGGGCCAAGCGAAAGCCCGTGTGGGGTTTACCCTGGGGCTTTCATCCGCGCGGCCTGTACCGAATAAAGGCTCTGCGGAATCAGTGTTGCAACCAACATGCCATGTTTGATTTTTCTTTATTTTTCACTAGTTTGTAGATTTTGGTCCGCTGTCGGTGAAAAGGATTTGTAAAGGATCCCGACGACTTGGACCTGGTCCCGGAAGGTGGTATTCCAGGATGACTTGATACAGACTGACCGGTAATGGGCCATAGCTTCAGAGCGCGTCCGCGTAGCCGCCGGTCCCACAGAGGTAAGTGAGGAAGACAAGGATGAAACGGAATCGACTGCTGACGGGCATCCTGGTGCTGGTCTCCACGCTGCTGCTTGCCGCCTGTTCCTCGTCCCAGTCCCCCCGGGATCTGGGCGAGGGCGCATCATCGGGCGCCGGTGACTACATCATCGGCGCCGGCGACGAGTTGCAGATCTATGTCAGGAATCACCCGGATCTGTCCGTGTCCCTGCCCGTGCGCCCGGATGGCAGGATTTCCGTACCCATGGTTCAGGACGTGCCGGCCTCCGGAAAATCCCCCAGCGAGCTGGCCGGCGAGCTGGAACGGGAACTCTCCCGCTATATCCGTGATCCAAACGTCACGGTGATGGTAATGAGCTTCGTCGGTTCGTATGACGACCAGGTGCGCATCATCGGGCAGGCGGTGCAGCCGCAGGCCATTGCTTACCGGGACGGCATGACGGTGTTGGACGCCATCATCCAGGTGGGGGGGTTGACCCAGTTTGCCGCCGGTAATCGCGCCCGATTGGTGCGCGGCTCGGGCGATAATGCCAGCAGTTACAGGCTGCGCCTGAACGACCTGCTCAATGACGGAGACATGCGGCAGAACCATCGCCTGCGGCCCGGGGACGTCATCGTGATCCCGGAAGCCTTCTTTTAGCAGAGCGACCTTCGATGCACGAGTTGTACGCATTCATCCTGGGCGAGCTTAGGGGCGCCTGGCGGTTCCGCTGGTACGCCCTGCTTGTGGCCTGGGTAGTGGTCATTGCCGGCGTGATCGTGGTCCTGAAAATGCCGGACCAATATCGGGTTGATGCCCGGGTGCAGGTGGACACGGAATCCGTGCTCCGGCCGCTGCTGGACGGTCTGGCGGTTTCGCCGAACCTCAGCGACCGTGTCGCGATGATGGCCAACACCCTGCTCAACCGGGATAACCTGGAACGGATCGCCCGGGAGAGTGATCTGCTGATCACGGCCAACGATGCGGTGGAAGAGCAGCGCGTGCTCAACGGATTGCGCAGTAATATCAGTCTGAGTTCCGGCGGGCGCAACAATGTATACACCATCGCTTACGAGTCCGGCGATCCGGAAGTCTCGCGGAAGGTGGTGCAATCGGTGCTGGATATCCTGATGGATCAGACGCTCGGGGTCACCCGCACCGATTCCGACACCGCCACGGATTTCCTGGAACGCCAGGTGCGGGAGTATGAGGATCGGCTCCGCTCGGCCGAGGAACGCCTGGCCAACTTCAAACGCGAGAATGTCGGCCTGCTACCGGATCAGGGCGGGCGGGATTACTACCAGCGCCTGCGGGCCGCCGAGGACAACCTGGAAGAGCTGGAGGCGGAATTGCGCACGGCGCAGAACCGCCGCAACGCGCTCCGCCGTGAGATCGAGCTGATGGAATCCGGTCAGCAGTCCCGGGAGGTGATCAATCCCCGTGTGGCGGCCTTGGACGAGCAGATCCAGGCCAGCCGCGAGCGCCTGGAAGACCTGCGACTCCGGTATACCGATCAGCATCCGGATGTCATCGCCGCGGAAGCGCAGATCGAACGGCTGCAACAGGAAAGGGAAGTCGCCCTGAACCAGCGGGAAACCACCATCGAGCCGGACCGGCTCAGCAGCAATCCGGTCTATCAGGAGCTGCAGATCCGGATGAACGAGCAGAACTCCGAAATCGCGGCCCTGGAAACCCGCATCAGCGACCAGCGGCGCCGAATCGAGAATCTGCTGAGCCAGGTGGACGACATCACCCGGGTGGAGACCCAATTGGCGGACCTCAGTCGCGACTACGAAGTCACCCGTGACCGCTACCAGATGCTGCTTGGCCGCTTGAGTACCGCGCAGTTGTCCACTGAGGCCGGAACCAGCGGCGGTCAGGTGCGGTTCCGTGTGCTGGATCCACCGCTGGCCCCGAATAATCCGTCCGGCCCGCCGCGCAAGCTGTACCTGGCGGCACTGCTGCCACTGGGCCTGGGTTTCGGGGGCGGTATCGCCTACCTGCTGCATCAGTTGCGGCCGGTATTCCAGAGCCGCCGGTCCCTGAGTGAGCTCACCGGCCGGCCGGTGCTGGGTTCCGTCAGTCTGGTGATGTCCCCCATGCAGCGGCGGCTGAAGTTCGGGGCCGTGGCTGTTTTCGGGCTGGCCGTGCTCTGCCTGGTCGGGGCCGTGATGGCAAGCGTGCTGTTTGCGGAGCTGGGTGCGGAACATCTGCAGGACATCGTGCGGAGGCTCCCACTGTGAGTACCATCGAAAAGGCCATGGGCCGTCTGAAAAAGGCGGCTGGCGGTCAACAACAGGTGAATTCTCCGCTTGCCGATACGCCGGATGCCCGGACTGGAATGCCCGCTTCCCCCGGCCGGGCCGATGTGGCCAGGCCCTCGGGGGAGAAGCTCATGGTGGACTTCCGGCAGCTACGGCGCTACGGCATTTTCCCGCCGGACGCGATGAAACCGGGCGTGCGCGATCAGTACCGGCGCATCAAGCGGCCGCTGCTGGCCAACGCCATTGGTCGCAAGGGTCTGTCCGTGGACCGCGGCAACCTCATCATGGTCACCAGCGCACTGCCCGGCGAAGGGAAGACGTTCACCTCGCTGAATCTGGCGCTCAGTATCGCCCAGGACCCGGATTTCTCCGTCACGCTGGTGGATGGGGACGTGGTCCGGGCGCATGTCAGCCGGCTGCTCGGTGTACGTGATACGCTGGGGTTGCTGGATCTGCTGGCGGACGAATCCATCGCGCCCGGGGAACTGGTGCGTCCCACCACAGTGGAGTCGCTGAACGTGTTGCCGGCGGGGCGTCCCCATCCCAGGAACGAGGAACTGCTGTCCAGTTCCCGAATGGAGCGGGTGATCTCCGCGCTGGCTGATCGTAACCGGCATCACATCATGCTGTTCGATTCACCGCCGCTACTGTCCAGCCCGGCCGCACTGAGCCTGTCATCCGCGGTCGGGCAGGTCGTGGTGGTGGTCAAGGCGGGTTCCACGCTGCGCCACCAGGTGGTGGAGGCGGTGGACCTGCTGGATCAGAGCAAGGCGATCAACATGGTGCTGAACCAGACGTTGGGCGGCATCGGCGGGGAGGAGTACGGGGACTATTACCAGACCTACAGCGACAGCGCAGGGGCCGCGTAGGCAACGAACGTCTGATTCGGGACACTGACCGTGCCCGGCAATCTTGCGGGGGGAGACAGCATGCGCGGGTGGCGGACCAGAGGAATGGCCCAGTACAGCGGAACCCGGGCACTGGCCGGGCCGTTGGCGGTCGGGATCGTCGCCATGGCGATACTGGTTCCGGCGGCGGCCCAGCAACTGGAGCCCAGGGGCCCCGACACCGGTCAAACGCTTCCGGATACGCTGGCCGGCTGCAGTCTGCCGTTACCCGGTGGCGGCGACCTGGACAGCGGCCTGTCCGGGCTCTATCTGGACGGCCGGCGCGGGCGGCCATACCTGTTGGCGCCGTCCCTGACGCTGCGCCAGAGCTATTCCGACAACATCACCCTGGCGCCGGAGGATGGGACGGAGGATGCGCGGGAGAAGGAGTCCGACTGGGTCACCCAGCTCATCCCCGCCATCAGCCTCTGTCGCTCCAGCGCGCGGCTGGTGTCCCAGCTCGACTACGAGGCGCAACTGACCGCCTACGCGGGGGATTCCGATCGCAACGACGTGTTCCACCGGCTGAACGCCACCAACCGCGCGGTGATCATGCGCGAGCGGCTGTTCCTGGATCTGGGCGCCACCTACGCGCAGGAACCCATCACCACCCGCGGCGCTTTCGCCGACGACAACATCATCGATACCGATAACCGCACCGATGCCCTGCGGTTGCGTGCCAGCCCCTACCTGCTGCAGGATCTCGGCCCGGTGGGCAGTAGCGTGCTGCGATACACGTTCAACCATGTGGATTACGACGAGCGCGATGTCGCCGATACCACACGCCACAGCGGCAGCCTGCTGGTCACCAGCCCCGGGGATCTGGAGCGGCTGGGCTGGCGGGCCAGCGTCCGTTCGGAACAGGTGAGCCGCAGGGGCGAGGACCGCAATTCCTACTTCGACGAGGCATCCCTGGAACTGTCCTACCGGGTCTGGGGACGGTTTGAGCTGCTGGGGCGCGGCGGCGTGGAAACGGAACCCCTGGCGGACGGCCGTTACGATCGGTTCGGGAGTGACTTCTGGGACGTGGGCTTCCGCTGGGCGGACGAGCGCACCGCCGTGGAGGCCCGCTACGGCGAACGCTTCTACGGCGACACCTGGCTGGCCAGAATCAGCCGCCGTACCGCCCGCCACACGGCATCCCTGAGCTATACCGAAACCCAGCAGATCTCCGACCGGTTCGTGGTGCTGGCGCCGGAGGATCTGGGCCTGCCGCCGGTGGTCCCGGACCCGGATACCGGCGAGCCGCTGGAAATCCCCTCCATTATCGTCGCGGAAAACGAGGTTTTCATCAGCAAGCGCGCCACGGCCAGCAGCAACTACGTCACCGGCCGTTCCCTGTTGCGCCTCTCCGTGTTCCGGGAGGACCGGGAGTTCCAGGTGCTGGGTGATGACGAGCAACGGCTGGGCGCCGAGGCCTCCTGGCGCTGGCAATGGCTCCCCCGCACGGCGATCATCCCCCGGGCCAACTGGGAGCAGGTGGAGTTCCGCGACGGCCGCAAGGACATCATCCGCGGCTACCGGCTGAGCCTGGCGCACCTGATCAGCCCCAACATGCAGGGCGGCATTTCCGTGCGCCGGCAATCCCGTAGCTCCCAGGCGGCGGAGGACGAATACGTGGAACACGCGGTCAGCGCCCAGATCACCCGGCTGTTCTGAGCCATGACGGAGCCGGTGGACACCCGCGAAGAAACCTGGCGCTGGGATGCGGTCGCAGTCCCGGCCGCGCTGGGTGTGGTGGTGGCGCTGCATCTTCACCCCCTCAGCTACCTGCTGAACCGCTGGACCCAGTTCGACCAGGCCTACTCCCACGGGTTGTTCGTCTTCGGTGCCAGCCTGTTCCTGCTGTACCGCCTGCTGCGGGCAGAACGCCTCCCGGTCCGGCCGAGTCTGTCCGGTGCGCTGCTGGCCGGCGTCACCGCCCTGGCCGTGGCCCTGGCCGGCGTGGTCAACATCCTGATCCTCCAGTGGATGGGACTGGTGGTCCTGTGGTGGGCCTTGTGCCTGGGGCTGCTGGGCTGGCGGGCCGGATGGCGCCTGTTCATCCCCATCGGCTTCGTCTACTACGCCATCCCGTTCTGGGACTATCTCACCGGCGCACTGGTGGCGCTGGCGGTGGTTGTCAATGATCTGCTGCTGGGTTTCCGGGGCATCCATTTCCGCGTCGAAGGGGTTTACATTCATCTGCTGGATGTGGGCATCTTCGAGATCGCCGACGGCTGTTCCGGGCTCCGCTACCTGGTGGTGGCCCTCACCCTGGCCACACTGTACAGCGCCCTGAACTACGTCCGGGTACGGGACTGGCTGGTTCTCCACGGGGTGGCCGTGCTGCTGGCTCTGCTGGTGAACTGGATCCGGATCTTCGTCATCATTCTCGTGGGCTACGAGACCGAAATGCAGAGCGCCCTCATCGATGAGCACGAGCTCTTCGGCTGGGTCGTGTTCGCCATCGCCCTGCTACCGTTCTTCTACGTGGCCGTGCGGCTGGAGCACCGGGGTGATGCCGGCGCGACAATCCGGAAGACCGCTCCATCGCCGACGCCTCGGGTCGGCGCCGGCAGAGGGCTGGCCACCGCCGGCCTGAGCCTGGTTCTGGTGGTGGCGCCCGGACTGGCACTGGGTTTGCTGGCCGGTGGCGCCGGCACGCCGCCGGCCCCCGGTCTGCCCGACCAGATCGGGGAGGCCGTCAGCATCGGCGACCCGGCGGCCCCGCCATGGCGCGCCCGCATGCACGGCGCCTACCAGGATCAGCACCGGGCTTACCGGTTACCGGATCAGGAGCACCCCTGGCCCCGGGTGCACGCACTGCTCTGGTACTACCCGGAGCAGCGGCAGGGCAGCGAGCTGATCCAGTATAATAACAGCCTGGTGGATCAGCAGGAGTGGCGGGTGGCCAACCGGTCCGGGGCCGGGGAGGGTGGCGTACTGCTGACCCTGGAGCGCCGTTACGGGGGCGACCGGGTGCTGGTCTGGTACCGTTACCGCCTCCCGGGGCGCTGGGCCCAGGGCAGCCTGGACACCAAGGCCGCCATGCTCCCCGCCGCCTTTCGTGGCCGGCGCGACGGTGCCCTGGTGGCGGTGATGGCCGACTGTCACCAGGCGGACTGTGCGGACGCCCGGCAACTGCTCGTGGACAGGGGGATGGGCAGTGCCGTGTTCCGGCATGTGGCCCGGACCATGGAGCATGAATCGCCAGGATCAGCCCGATGACCGATCTTTCCACCGTCCTCATCAAGCGTCTGGAACCCGCTCAGGAATCGGCCTGGGACGCGTACGTGGCCCACCACCCCCGGGCTTCCGCCTACCATCAGCTCGTCTGGCGTGAGGTGATCCGCTCCGTGTTCGGCCATCCGGGACATTACCTGGTGGCGGTGGAGCCGGGCGACGGCCGGCTGGTGGGCTGCCTGCCCCTGGTGGAGCTGCGCAGCCGCCTGTTCGGGCATTTCCTGGTGTCCATGCCGTATTTCAACTACGGCGGTGCCATCGGCGATTCCCCGGCCATCGAGCAGCAGCTCATGGCGCATGCGGGCCAGTTGGCCGCGTCCCTGGGGGCCGGGCACGTGGAATACCGGGATGTCTCCGGGCGCTCCGGCACCTGGGGGCTGCGCCAGGACAAGGTGGCCATGCACCTGGCCCTGCCGGAAACGGAAGACGCGCTGTGGAAGCAACTGGGCTCCAAGGTCCGCGCCCAGGTGCGGCGGCCGGAACGGGAAGGCGCCACCACCCGCTCCGGCGGCGAGGAGCTGCTGCCGGATTTCTATGGGGTGTTCTCCCGCAATATGCGGGATCTGGGCACCCCGGTCTATCCGCGACGCCTGTTCCGGGAGATCCTGCGTCGTTATCCGCAGTCACGCATTCTGGTGGTGGACCTGCAGGGCCAGCCGGTGGCCGCGGCTTTTCTGCTGGGCTGGCGCGGGATGCTGGAGATCCCCTGGGCCTCGTCGTTGCGGGAGCACAACCGGCTGGGCGTCAACATGCTGCTCTACTGGGACGTGCTCCGGTACGCCATCGGCGACGGCTACCGCGTGTTCGATTTCGGCCGCTCCACCCGGGACAGCGGCACCTATCGGTTCAAGCGTCAATGGGGTGCGGAACCGGTTCAGCTCAACTGGCACTACTGGTTGCGGGACGGCGCCGGCATGCCCGGGCTCTCGCCGGATAATCCGAAATTCCGCCTGGCCATCGCCGCCTGGCAGCGGCTGCCGGTGGCGGTTGCCAATCTGGTGGGGCCGCGGATCGTCAAATCCCTGCCCTGAGTCGCGGCCGTCACAGGGCGCCGTTGGCCCGGGACAGAAAGGCGATCCGGCTGCGGGAGACGTCCTCGTGCATGCCGATACGGTTCAGCGCGAAGGGGTCGGTTCCCGGCCGGTTCCAGCCGCGACTGACCAGGCAGGCCCCCCGGTACGTGCTCCGCACCAGCCGTTCCGCTTCCGCGTTCCGGTCCCCATTGGGGTAGCAGAACAGGGTAGGGGCCGTTCCCGTGCGTTCCTGAATCACCCGGGCGGAACCGACGATCTCGCTCTCCAGCTCCTCCGGCGGCAGGTCGGTGTCCAGGCGGCGGTGGTTGCGGGTATGGGAGCCCATCTGCACCAGGCCGTCGCCGGCCATCGCACCCACCTGTTCCCAGTCCAGCATCACCGGGGACTGGTCCGCGGTGTCCAGCCCCGCCGCGGCCTCCAGACGACTCAGCCGGGCCTCGATCTCCCCGTCCGGCAGGGTCTTGAGGGCTTCAATCGCCCGGTCGGCGCGCTCCCGCACGTCCGCGCCTTCCCCGTTCCCGGGCATCAGGCCGGTCAGCCACGCCGCGTCCTCCGAACCGGAGGCGGCGTCCAGCCCATGGGCCAGCAGGCGCTGCACCCGGCCGGGCCAGAAATCGCGGTTGGTGCCGATGAAGTCCGCCACCAGGAAGATCGTGGCCGGCAGGTCCGCCCGCTGCAGCAGGGGATAGGCGTGCTCGTAGTTGTCCCGCCAGCCGTCATCGAAGCTGATGGCGCAGGCCGGGCGCTTTCCCGGGGTGAACCGGCCACTGACCCAGTCGGCCAGGTGCACGGGATTGAAATGACGCCGGATCCATTCCAGGTGCCGGGCGAAGGTCTCCGGCGTGACCACCATGCCCGGCTGTTCCAGGGCGTAGCGGGGGTCATCCGCCGGCAGAATACGGTGATACATCAGCACCACCAGGTGTCTGCCGCTGCCCGGCCAGCGGTGTCTGCCGGCCAGCGCGGCGCCGGCCTGCAGCGAGGCCTTGATGAACTGTTTCGCGCCCATGGATGGATCGATCCCCGGTTCTCGGTTGCACCGCCGGCGGGCGGTGGGCATGCTCAGCGGTGACGGCGAGCAGCCACGGCCCAACAATGTAGCAGAAATGCCGGATCGGACAGAGCATGCCCAACATACTCCAAGTCATTGACACCTGTGGGCCGGGGGGGGCTGAAACCGTCTACGTGGAGCTGTCCACCGGGTTTCCCGCCGAGGTCTATCCCACCGTGGCGGTGCTCACCGGCCCCGGCTGGGTGGCGGATACCCTGCGCAAGCGCGGGGTGGAGCCGGTGTTCGTCCCCATGGGCAACCGGCTGGACTGGCGCTTCGTCCTGCAGCTTGCGCGGCTGGTCCGGCAGCGGCGCATCGATGTGATCCACGCCCACTTGTTCAGTACCGGCGTCTACGCGGCCCTGGTGGCGCTGCTGACCCGCCGCCGGCTCATCGTCACCATGCATGGCCATACCGAGATCGATCAGGGCCGCCGCCTGGCCTGGCTGCGTTTCGGGCTGCTGCGCCTGGCCGCGGAGCGTATCGTCACCGTCTCGGACAGCCTGGCCGGTCTGCTGACCCGTCGCGGGTTTCCGTCCCGGCAGGTGATGACCGTGCATAACGGGGTGGACCCGTCCCGGTTCCGGCGGGATGCCAGCCGGGCACTGCGGGAGCGGCTGGGCGTCCCGGCGGGGCATGTACTGCTGGGCGCCGTGGGGAATTTCCGCGGCTCCAAGGACTACGCCAATCTGGTCCGCGCGCTGGCCCATGCCCGGGACCTGGGGGCACCGGTCACCTGCGCGGTGATCGGTCAGGAGGACGACCGCTACTACCCGGAGGCCGAGCGCCTGCGTGCCGATCTGGGGCTGGAGGACCGTCTGCACTTTCTGGGCTTCCAGGACGATGTGCCCGGTTTCCTGTCCGGACTGGATGGCCTGGTACTGAGTTCGTCGGCGGAAGGGTTTTCCATTGTGGTGGTGGAGGCCATGGTGGCGGGGCTGCCCGTGGTGGCCACGCGCTGCGGCGGGCCGGAGGATATCATCACCCACGACGAGGACGGCTGGCTGGTGCCGCCGCGGGATTCCGCCGCCCTGGGCAAGGCCATGTCGGACCTGGCCGCCCGGCCGGACCTGCGGAAGCGGCTGGCCGGCGCCGCGGCCGCCAGTGCCGCCCGGCGGTTCACGCTGCAGGCCATGCTGGCCCGCTACCGGCAGCTCTACGACCACGCGGGTGATCCGGTGGCCGATGCGGGGGCGGCTCAGTCGCCCCGCAGATAGTTCCGCAGTTCCTGCCAGAAGGGGCGCATGTCCCCCCAGCGGTTGACCTCGTAGTGCACCGAGCCCAGGGCCGGGTTCAAAAAGCGCAGGCAGGCCGCCGCCTTGTCCCGCCAGGGGCGGTCACCATAGCGGCACAGCAGGTAGAGGTGATCCAGGTCCCCCAGCAGCCAGCGCAGGCGAACCCCCTCGCGGTAGCCGGTCACCGGTGCCACTGGGGCGCCCATGGCCTGACGGCAGGCCATGGTGGGGAAGTCCACCCCGGCGTCGATGGCCAGTTGCAGCGAGCCCCAGAACCGGGGGTTGATCTCCATGAGGTAAGGGGTCCCGTCCCGGGCCACCTTGAATTCCACCATGGCCACCCCGTTCCAGTGTACGGTGCCCAACAGGCGCCGGCTGATGGTCTCCATGTCCGGGTTCACCGGTATGCTTTCCGACAGCACACTCACGCCGCCCCAGGGCGGGCGCTCCCGCAGTCGGCGGTGGGCGAAAAACGCCAGTGGCTCCCCGTCCCCGTAAAGCGCGAAGACCCCCTGTCCCGTGCCGCTCACGTAGGCCTGGAGCAGGAACGGGTGCCGGGACAGGGCGGGTTCATCCCGTATCGCGGCTTCCACCGCCTGCCGGTCACGGGCGATACGCACACTGGCCGCCAGCCACTGGCCGCCCTCCAGAATGCGGGAGCGGTAGGGTTTCAGCACCACCGGGTAGCCCAGGGCGTCCGCCAGGTCCGGCGCCCTGGCCGGATCGGTCACCATCCGGGTTTCCGGAATGGGCACCCCCAGCGCCGCCGCTTCCTGGAACAACCGGCCCTTGTCGGACAGGCGCTCGAAGGCGTCGAATGCCGGCAGCGGCAGGTGGATGCCCGCATAGTCGTCCCGGTGACGGGCCACCAGGTAGGTGGTGACCTCGGTCATGGGCAGCACCACGTCCGCGCCGGCGCCGTGGGCCAGGGCCGGAAGCGCGTCCCGGAAGGCGGCCGGCCGGGTGTAGGGGCAGGGATAGATCAGGGAGGCACTGGCGTGGCGTGAGGCCCCCGCCAGTGTGGGCCGCCGGCTGTCGGCGGTGATCACCTCGGCCCCGCTGCGGCCCAGCGCCCGGGTGGCGGCCAGCCCGCTGCGCTGGTTTCCGTCAAGAACCAGCACACGCATGATACTTCCTGTTGCATTCCCTGTCGGCATCACGTGATCATACGCATAGCGCCGTCGTTCGCGAAGCGATGCGGGTACCCCCGGCGGGTGTGCGGCGCGGTCAGGAGGTTGCATGCACGTGGTAAAGGATCTTGCCCCGCTGTGCCGCACGCGCAGTACGCTGGCCCGGGCGGCGCTGGCACGTATCTGGTTGTATCTGGGGGGGTACCGCGCCTGTCGGCAGGTGGCCTGGCACCGCGTGCAGCGCCTGGTGTTCGTCTGCAAGGGCAATATCTGCCGCAGCCCCTACGCGGAATTCCGCGCCCGCGCCCTGGGCCTGAACGCCGTGTCCTTCGGCCTGGATGCCCGGGACGGCCGCCCTCCGCACCCGCTGGCGCTGGAAACGGCCCTGGGCCGGGATGTGGATCTGTCCGCCGCCCGGGCCAGGGTGCAGAACGGCCTGGCGATCGACAGCGGCGATCTGCTGCTGGCCATGGAACCCTGGCAGTTGCGGGGCGTCGCCCGCCTGTGCCGCCGCTCCGGCGCGCAATGCAGTCTGCTGGGCCTCTGGGGCGGGCTGGCCATGCCCTGGCTGCCGGACCCGTATTCCGATTCCGCCCCCACCTTCCAGCACTGTTACGCCGTCATCGACCGGGCGCTGGATGATCTGGCGGCTCGGCTCCAACCGGTTCAGCCGGCCCCGGCCGGCGTGGTGCACTGATGGCCGCTCCCGGGGACCAGATCACCGGCGTCGGGGTGCAGCGCCGGGGCCGGCCGCCATTGCCGCCCATGGAGCAGCTCTATGCCCTGAGCCCAACGGCCCTGGCCCGGGCCTTCACCGCCGGCGGCTTCGCCTTCTGGATGAGCTGCCTGTACCTGTTCTTCGAGTACGTGCGGCCCCAGGCTATCTTCACGCCGCTGGATGTCTATCCCTACTGGGCCCGGACCTTTGTCCTGCTGGCGCTGATCGGCTGGTTTTTCGATGCCAACCGCCGCTTTGTCTGGACGCGCATCTCCACCGGCATCATGGTGTTTCTCGGCGTGATCATCGTCGCCTCCTGGAATGCCTACTGGCCGGAGGTCTCCCGCGAATACTTCATGGCGTTCTTCAACTGGGTGGTGATTTTCTTCGTGCTCACCCAGACGGTCACCACCCGGCACCGGTTCTACATCCTGCTGATCATCTTCCTGCTGGCCAGCTTCAAGCTGTCCCAGCACGGCGCGATCACCTGGGCGCAACGGGGATTCGGGTTTTCCAGTTGGGGCTTGCGCGGCCCGGAGGGGTTTTTTCAGAACCCCGGGGAGTTGGCCATACAGATGGTGGTATTCGCCCCCATGGCCTTGTACTTCGCCCTGGGTATCCGGCAGTACCTCAAGCCCTGGCTGTTCTACGCCCTGCTGCTCATGCCCCTGACCGCGGTGATGACGGTCATGGGCACCAATACCCGGGGCGGGCAGTTGGCCGTGGTCGCGCAGCTCCTGGCCATGGTCCTGGTGAGCAAGCACCGCATCAAGGCGCTGCTGCTGATCGCCGTGCTGGGCTACGGCCTGTACGCCCTGTTGCCGCCGGAACAGATGGAGCGCTTCCAGACCATGGGGGAGGATGAGACCTCGCAACAGCGGTTTCTCTACTGGGAGCGGGGCATGGACATGATCCGCGACCACCCGGTGCTTGGGGTGGGGTATTTCAACTTCGTGCCTTACTTCAACACCTTCTATCCTGAGGACATCATCATTCGCTGGTTGCAGGTGCGTGGTAGCGCCGAACTGCCCCATAACATCATTATACAGGTGGGCACGGATGCCGGCCTCATCGGCCTGACCGTGTTCGGCCTGCTGATCCTCATGGGCTTCACCTCCATGCGGCGGCTACGGAAGCTGGCCGAGGCCCGGGGGGATGTGTTTTTCGCCCAGATGGCCCGGGGCATGAACCTGGCGCTGCTGGGTTACGTGGTGGCGGGGCAGTTTGTCACTGTGGCCTACTATCCCTATCTGTGGATCCATCTCACCCTCTGCGTCTGCATGCTCACGGCCCAGCGCCTGGAATTGCGGGAATCCCGCCAGCCACGGGAGGCCTGAGCGGGTATGTGCGGCATCGCCGGCATCCTGAACCTGCGTGCGGATTATCCCGTGACCCGGGAGGAACTGGAGCCGATGGTGGGCCGGCTTCACCACCGTGGCCCCGACGCCCACGGATTTCACTGCGATGGCGGCCTGGGCCTGGGTCATGCCCGGCTCAGCATCATCGACCCGGCCGGCGGCGGCCAGCCCATGGCCGGCCCGGCGGGCGACTGTTGGATCGCCTTCAACGGCGAGATCTTCAACTACCTGGAGCTGCGGGCGGATCTTATCGCCCGCGGCCACCGGTTCCGTACCCGCTCCGACACCGAGGTGATCCTGCACCTGTACCAGGCCCACGGGGATGATTTCGTCCACCATCTGAACGGGCAGTTCGCCATTGCCTTGTGGGATGCCCGGCGCCGGCGCCTGCTGCTGGTGCGGGACCGGGTGGGCATCCTGCCGTTGTTTTACACGGAGCAGCGGGGCCGGCTGCTGTTCGCCTCCGAGGTCAAGGCCCTGCTGCCGGCGTTCGATGCGGCGCCGGCGCTGGATCCGGAAGCCCTGGACGAGATCATGACGTTCTGGGCCGCCCAGGCCCCCCGGACGCCGTTCCGGGGCGTGCGGCAGTTGCGCCCCGGGGAGATGCTGATCGCGGAGCATGGCGGGCTCCACACCCGCCGTTACTGGGACTGGTTGTACCCGCCGGAGGGCGGGGACTATCTGAACGGCAGCGATGACGCCCTGGCCGGGCAACTGCGGGAGCTGCTGGAGGATGCCACCCGTATCCGCCTCCGGGCCGATGTGCCGGTGGGCGCGTATCTGTCCGGCGGGCTGGATTCCTCCGCGCTGGTGGGCATGATCCAGGCCGGAGGCATCACGGCCCTGCGCACCTTTTCCATCGGCTTCCAGGATCAGGACCTGGATGAAACCGGCTTCCAGCAACAGGTGATCCGGCACGTGGGGGCGGACCACAGCCGGGTTCAGTGCCGTGCACAGGATGTGGGCGCCGCCTTCCCGGAAACCGTGTTCCATGCCGAGTCCCCGGTCCTGCGCACCGCCCCGGTACCCATGCGGCTGCTCTCCGGTCTGGTCCGCCGGCAGGGTTTCAAGGTGGTGCTCACCGGCGAGGGCGCCGACGAGGTACTGGGCGGCTACGATCTGTTCAAGGAAGGCAAGATCCGGCAGTTCTGGGCCGCTCAGGCGGGATCGGCCTGGCGACCGCTGCTGCTGAAACGGCTGTACCCGTATCTGAACATCACCCGGGGTCAGGGGCTGGAATACCTGAAGCGCTTTTTCGGCACCGGGCTGGACGACCCCCGTTCCCCGTTTTTCAGTCACCTGACCCGTTGGCAGAGCACCGCCCAGTGCAAACTGTTCTTCTCGGATGGTCTGCAGGCCACCTTGCGGGACGGCGGCAGTGACCCCATCGCCCGACTCCGGCAGAGCCTGCCCCCGGAGCTGGATGGTTGGCACCCCTTTCACAAGGCGCAGTATGTGGAGGCGAGAACCCTGATGGCCGCCTACCTGCTCTGCTCCCAGGGCGACCGCATGCTCATGGCCAACTCGGTGGAGGGGCGTTTCCCGTTCCTGGATCACCGGGTCATCGCCTTCGCCAACCGGCTGCATCCGCGCATGAAGATGCGGGCGTTGAACGAGAAATTCCTGCTCAAGCGGGCCATGCGCGGCCTGGTTCCCGAACCGGTCCTGTCCCGGCACAAGCAGCCCTACCGGGCGCCGGATATTCCGGCCTTCTTCAGTGACGGAGCCGGTGCGGATTACGTGGAAGAACTGCTCAGCCCCGAGGTGCTGCACCGCTACGGCTATTTTCATCCGGCGCGGGTGCAGCGGCTGGTGGAGAAAATCCGCCGGGGCCGGGCCATCGGAAACAAGGACAACATGGCGCTGGTGGGCATTCTGTCCACCCAGCTCTGGCATTACCATTTCGTGGAAAACCATCACCGGAACTTCCACGGGGTTACCGAGGGCGCCGTCGGGCGCCCGTGACGTCAATCGAGGGCACGGCATGGAACTGGAGCAGAAAATCAAGGGATACATTCTGGAGAACTACCTGTTTACCGACGACCCGTCCGCTCTGGCCAGCGATGACTCCCTGCTGGACCGGGGCATCGTGGACTCCACCGGCATCCTGGAGGTGATCATGTTCCTGGAGGAGGAGTTCGGGGTCTCCGTGGAGGACGAGGAGATGGTGCCGGAGAACCTGGATTCGGTCCGCAACCTGGTCGCCTTCGTCCAGCGCAAGCGCGCCGCCGCCTGAGGGATCCGCCCATGATCCGGCCACCCCCTCCCCAGCGCCTGCTGCATGAACAGATTCCCCAGCACGCCCACCGGACGCCGGACAAGCCCGCCGTGGTGGTGGCCGGGCAGCCCCACACCTACCGGGAACTGGATGATCAGAGCGCACGGCTGGCCACGGCCCTGCAGCGGCGCGGCCTTCAGCGCGGCGACCGGGTCGCGGTGTACATGGACAACACCTGGCCCTGCGTGGTGAGCATCTACGGGATACTCCGCGCCGGCGCCGCCTTCATCGTCATCAATCCACAGACCAAGCACGACAAGCTGCACTACGTGCTGAACGATTGCGGCGTTCGTTTCCTGCTCACCGACAGCCACCTGGCCTTCGTCTTCGCCGACGTGGTGCCGCGGGTGCCCGGTCTGGCCGGTGTGCTGGTGTCCGGGGGCGAGCGTGCCGAGGCGTGCTGTGCAACCCTCACCCCGGCCGGCGAGGTGTTCGAACAGGTGCTGGACGCCACCCCGGCGGCCATGGCGCCGCCGGGCACCATCGCCCTGGACCTGGCCACGCTGATCTACACCTCGGGCACCACCGGCAACCCCAAGGGTGTGATGCACACCCACCAGTCCATGCTGTTCGCCGCCCAGAGCCTGATCCAGTACCTGCGCATGGGGCAGGACGAGGTCATCCTCAACGTCCTGCCCATGGCCTTCGACTACGGCCTTTACCAGTTGCTCATGGCCGTGCAGTTGGGGGCCACCCTGGTGCTGGAGCGCTCCTTCACCTATCCCGCCGAGGTGTTCAAGCGCATGGAGGCCCATGGCGTCACCGCCTTTCCCGGGGTGCCCACCATTTACGCCATGCTGCTGGCGGCCCATGGGCGCAAGCCCTTGTGCTTTCCGTCGGTCCAGCGCATCACCAACACCGCCGCTGACCTGCCCACCGACTATGTCCCCCGTCTGCGGGAAGTGTTTCCCAACGCCCTGATCTTCAGGATGTACGGCCTGACCGAGTGCAAGCGCGTCAGCTACCTGGAGCCGGAACTGGTGGACAGCAAGTCCCGGTCCGTGGGCAAGGCCATTCCCGGTACCGAGGTCTACCTGCTGGGGCCGGACGATGCGCCGGTGCCGCCGGGGCAGCCGGGCATCCTGCATGTGCGCGGGCCCCACGTGATGCTGGGTTACTGGAACCTGCCGGAGAAAACCGCCGAGATGCTGCGCCCGGGGCGCTATCCCGGTGAGCGGGTCCTGCGGACCGGGGACTGGTTCCGCATGGACGCCGAGGGGTTTCTGTATTTCGACGGGCGCAGCGACGACATCATCAAGACCCGGGGGGAGAAGGTCAGCCCGGTGGAGGTGGAGAACGCCCTGTACGCCATCCCCGGGGTTCAGGAAGCCGCGGTGATCGGCGTGCCGGATCCGATGCTGGGCCAGGCCATCCGTGCCTTCGTGGTGCCCGTGGCCGGCACCCGGCTGGAGGAGCGCAGTGTGCGTCGGGAGCTGGTGAACCGCCTGGAGAACTTCATGGTGCCGCGGGACATCCTGTTCGTGGACGCCCTGCCGAAATCCGAGAACGGCAAGATCAGCAGGAAGGAATTGCAGGCGGTGGAACCGTGAACGACGGAGACTACGCGGACCGGCTGGCGCTGCTGGAGCAGCGGTTGACCCTGCTGCCGGACAAGCCGGATGAAACGCCGGAGAGCACATTGCGCTACCTGTGGCTGACCGCCGCGGGGGTGCCGGTGGCGGTGGGGGAACCCGTGAGCGGCGCACTGCCCGAGCTGGACGCCCCCGCCCGGGAGCGCCTGCAGCGGCTGATCGCCCAGCGCGTGGAGGGCGTGCCCCTGGCCCACCTGGTGGGGCGCCAGTTGTTCATGGGCCTGCCCTTCCGGGTTTCCCGGTCCGCGCTGGTGCCCCGCCGGGAAACCGAGATTCTGGCCCGGGCCGCCCTGGAGCGGCTGGCGGCGGATCCGGTGGAGGCCCCGCTGGTGGTGGATCTCTGCACCGGCTGCGGCAATCTGGCGCTGACCGTCGCCCACCGGGTGCCCGGCGCGCGGGTGTACGGCAGCGATCTGTCGCCGGAGGCCGTGGCCCTGGCCACGAAAAACGCCCGGGAGCTTGGCTGCGAACAGGTAAGGTTTCTGGTAGGGGATCTTGCCGGGCCCTTCGACCAGCCGGAATTCCACGGGCAGGTGGATCTGTTGCTCTGCAACCCGCCCTATATTTCCACCGGAAAGGTGAACACCCTGCACCCGGAAATCGCCGCCCACGAACCGCGGCTGGCCTTCGACGGCGGGCCCTTCGGCGTGGGTATCGTGCAGCGGCTGATCACCGAGGCACCCCGCCTGCTGCGCCCCGGGGGCTGGTTGCTGTTCGAAGTGGGCCTGGGGCAGGGGGAGCTCCTGGCCCGGCGCCTGGCCCGCAACCCGGCCTTCGACCAGGTGGTGAACCACCCCGATGATAACGGCGATGTGCGCGCCCTGGGCGTCCGCAAACGTTCCGGCCCCTGATGCCGACTGGAGGAGACCATGCAGCCGTCCCATGACACCGATCCCCTGCGTATCGATCCGGAAGCCGAAGTGGTGCGCATCACCGGCGCCATGCGCGACATGCTCCGTGGCGATCTCAACCGGCGCGGCCTGGTGGTGGGCGTCTCCGGCGGCGTGGACAGTGCCGTGTGTGCCGCCCTCTGTGTCCGTGCCATCGGTGCCTCCCGGGTCTTCGCCCTGCTCATGCCGGAGCAGGACTCCTCCCCGGACAGCGTGCGCCTGGGCCGGCAGCTCGTGGATCAACTGGGCATCGACCACCGGCTGGAGGATATCGCGCCAGCGCTGGAGGCCATCGGCTGCTACCGCTGGCGGGACGAGGCCATCCGGCAGGTGTTTCCGGACTATGACGGGAACTGGAAGAACAAACTGGTGATCCGCGGCGGCCAGCAGGGCCAGATCAATCATTTCGCCCTGGTGGTGGAGCGCCCCGACGGGCAGCGTCAGGAGGCCCGGCTCAGCCTGCCGAACTATCTGCAGATCGTGGCCGCCACCAATTTCAAGCAGCGCATCCGCAAGACGCTGGAGTACTGCCATGCGGATCGTCTGAACTACGCCGTGGTGGGCACGCCCAATCGCCTGGAGTATGACCAGGGCTTTTTCGTCAAGAACGGGGACGGCTCGGCGGACATCAAGCCCATCGCGCACCTGTACAAGACCCAGGTCTACGCCCTGGCGGACTATCTGGGGATCCCGGCGGAGATCTGTGCGGCCAGGCCCACCACCGACACTTACAGCCTGCCCCAGGGGCAGGACGAGTTCTATTTCGCCCTGCCGTACCAGCAGATGGATCTGGCCCTGTGGGCCTACGAGCAGGGGCTGCCGGCGGCGGAGCTGGCCGTCAGACTCGGGTGTGACGAGCAGCGGGCCGCCTGGGTGTACCGGGATATCGAGGCCAAGCGGAAGACTACGCGCTACCTGTCCCTGCCGCCGCTGATGCCGGTACCGGTGGCCCGCGCCTGACATGGGAGAAGCACCGGGATCCCACCCGCACCACGATCACGTCGCCGATGAGCGTATACCCCAGTCGGAGATGCGCCTTCAGCGAGGCGGTATTGCCGTAGTCGATATGGCAGGTCACATGACTGCGGCCCAGGGCGTAGGCCTTCTCCAACAGGCGCTGTTGCAGCAAAAGCCAGGTGCCCCGCAGGCGGTAGCGCGGGGCGATGTAGCAGTCGTAACCGAAGATGGAATGGCTGGGGACGGAAAAGGCGTAGTTGAACCGGCTGTCCTCGTGGCGATCCCCTTCGGTGTACCAGAGGTAGCCGACGATCTCCCCCTGGTGCTCCGCAACCAGGCACCGGTCCCCGGCGGCGAAGCGCTGGGTGAAGGCGCGCTTCCGGCGTTGGAGCTGGCACAGGGCGGGGATGTCCCCGGCGGTGCCGTCCC
The DNA here is from genome assembly GCA_020831885.1 of Ectothiorhodospiraceae bacterium. Lineage (GTDB taxonomy): Bacteria > Pseudomonadota > Gammaproteobacteria > Nitrococcales > Aquisalimonadaceae > LSCE01. Next base: position 24,155 of record JAFIFU010000027.1, on the reverse strand, counting down.
GGATGCTGCCCACGCCCCGCACCCGGAGGCTGCCCAGGTCCTGGATGTCCAGCACGTGGAACCGGCCCATCCGGAAAAACCGGCTGGGCAGTTTGTTCAGCAGGTCCTGGGCCACGATGAATGGCGACTGACCCTTGACGGTTTTTAACCAGTTGCCGAGCATGCCGTACCTGTCGCGTGTATGGCGGGCCGTTGCCCATCGATCGGGGCGGCGATGGCCCCGGACCCCCGGGCCCCGGGGATTGAGCAGGAGCATTATGTCATTCTATGGCGACAGTTCACCTGACTACCAGTCATGCCTCCATCGCCGGCCGCGTTCCCGCCCGCCCGGGTCTGGGGTGCATGCCGCTGGGGCTGCGCGGCCGTCCCCCACGGGAGCGGAGCCTGGCGGTGATCCGCCATGCGGTGGAGCGGGGCCTGCGGCTGATCGATACCGCCGACGTCTACTGCCTGGATGACGGGGAACTGGGCTATGGAGAACGGCTGGTGGCCCAGGCGCTGCCGGGGAGCGTTCGTGGGGATGTGATCATTGCCACCAAGGGCGGCATGACCCGGCGGGGCGAGCGCTGGGGGCGGGACGGCCGGCCGGAGCACCTGCGCCGTGCCTGCGAGGCCAGTCTGCGCGCGCTGGAGACGGATTGCATCCCCCTCTACCAGTTGCACGTGCCGGACCCCCGGGTTCCCTGGTCCGAGAGCGTGGGCGCCCTGGCCCGGCTGCGGGAGGAGGGCAAGATCGCCGCCGTGGGGCTGTGCAATGTGACGGTGCCGCAGATCCGCGAGGCCCGGCGTATCGTGCCCATCGCCTCGGTGCAGAACCAGATGAATCCCTGGGGCGTGTCCATCCGCCCCTCTCCGGTGATCGGGTACTGCCGCCGCCAGGGCATTCTGTTCCTGGCGCATTCGCCCCTGGGCGGCCCTGATCGCGTTGCGGCGGTCCGCGCGTGCGCACCGTTGGCGGAACTGGCGGCGGAGGCGGGCTATAGTGCGGAGGAACTGGTGCTGGCCTGGTTGATGGGCTTGTCGGACAACCTTGTCCCCATTCCCGGGGCGCGGTCCGAGGCCCGGGTGGACAGCGCCATCCGGGCCCTGGATGCGGTGCCGGACCGCGCCCTGCTGCGCGCCGTGGAGCGGAGCTTCCGGGCACTGCCGGGTGTCCAGGGCCCGCTGGCCCAGGTGCTCGCCGGCCTGGGGCGCCGGCTGGGCCGGCTCGCCGGGAGGGGTGCCTGATGGGAGAGCTCACCGTGCACGTGGAGCCGGTGTCGGACCGGGCGGCCCTGGCCAACCGCTGGACTGCACTGGAGCATGAGGCGGATATCTCCTTTTTCCAGTCCTGGCTCTGGATCGGTGCCTGGCTCGACCATATCGGCGATCAGGCGCGCCCCCGGGTGCTGCGCTGGACGGACGGTGATCGGGACGTGGGGCTGGCCGTGATCTGCGGCCGCGACCGCTATGCCCTCCACCGCTTCCCGAACCGGACGCTGTTTCTGCATGAATCCGGCTGGGGACGGAGCAATTTCGTCATCGAATACAACGGACTTGTGATCCGGCGCGGTTATGAACAGGCGGTGGCCGAGTCCATGCTGGACTGGTTTCTGGCGGAAGCCGCCTGGTCGGAACTGGTGTTGAGCGCCGTGCGGGCGGAGGATCCCCTGCTGGCCGCAGCGACCCGTCGCGGGATGGTCCTGGTGGACGAGCTCAACCGTTCACCCTGCTGGTATGTGGATCTCACGGGACTGCGTGCCCAGCGGCGCACGCTGTTGCAGAGCCTGGGCAAAAACTCCCGCTACCAGATCCGCCGGCAACTGCGCCGGCTTGCCGAGCTGGGGGAGGTGCGGACGGACCAGGCCCGCACCGTGGAGGAGGCCCATGCCCACTTCGACGGGCTGAAGGAGTTTCACCAGCGCTACTGGCAAAGCCGCGGGCGTTCCGGTTCATTCGCCAATCCGCGCTGGGAGGCGTTTCACCGGGACGTGATCACCGCGGGGCTGGGTGACGGCCGCGTTCAGCTCCTGCGCTTCTCCGCGGGGGAGAAGCCGCTGGGTTATATCTACACCCTGGTGCATCGCGGTCATGTGGCCATGCTCCAGAGCGGCTTCAACTATGCGGAGTTCGAGGATTACCAGGTGGGGCTGGTGTGCAACAGTCTGGCAGTGGAGTGGAACCTGGACCTCGGTATGACCAGTTACGATTTCCTGGCCGGCGATGCCCAATACAAGCGGCGGCTGGCCAAGGACGCCAACGAGCTGTGCTGGGTGGCCCTGCGGCGCAAGACCCTGAAGAACCGGCTGGAGCATCAGCTATTGCGGGTTCACCGGCGCCTGGACAGGAAGTCCTCCGCGGAGTGATGAATGAGCTGCCGCGGCCGGCTGTCGTCCAGGGCCACGGCCGCCACCCGGTCGTCGGTGTCCAGTGCCGGCAGGACCCGCCAGGCGGTCAGGGATTCCCCCGGGAGCGACAGCTCCGTGAGGCAATTGCGCTCCCCCCCGGTCACGGCCACGGAGAACTGCTGCAGGGGCAGGCTCAGGCCGCCGCCCATGGCCTTGACCAGGGCCTCCTTCCGCGTCCAGCAGCGGTAGAAGGCCCGCAGCCTGGATGCCTCCGGTACCCGGGTCAGTGCCTCCAGCTCCCGTTGGGAGAAGTTCATTCCCGCCACGGCGTCCAGATCATCCAGCGGCCGCACCCGTTCCAGGTCCACCCCCAGCCGCCCGTCCGGGGTCAGGGCCAGCAGCCAGTCCTCGTCCGCGTGACTGAGATTGAAGGCGGGCCCGCCCGGGCACCTGGGTTTCCCCTGTTCGCCAAGGGCAATGGGCACGGCGTGTGGCGACTCGCCGCGGACCGCCCCCAGCAGCAGCCGCAGCAGGGCCCGGGAACGGGCCGCCCGCCGGCGTAGATGGGGGAAGCGCAGCCGGTCCACGCGCCGGCGCTCGGCTCCCGTCAGGTACGCCTCCGCGGGCAGCGGCGCCGCCCAGGGGGCGTCCAGCCGCTGCTGAACCAGATGAACGGCATCGGCGCGGAGTGCTAGCATGGTTCTCCAACCAATAATGACCGACGGAGGTGGGTCCGGGATGGACAGTGTCGACGTTTCCCACCCGGCCGGGCAACAACCGGTTCGCCCGTCCCATGCCCAGGAGCGGCTCTGGGTGCTGGATAAGCTGGAGCACGTGGGCGCGGCCTACAATCGCGCCGCCGCGTTGCGCTTGCAGGGTCCCCTGGCGGTGGAGGCGCTGGAGCGGGCTCTGGCCCGACTGATCGCCCGGCATGCGGTTCTACGGGCCCGCTACCCGGCCGCGGACGGTCTGCCCGTGGTGGATGTTCCGCCCCCCGGGCCTGTATCCCTGCCGGTGGAGGATCTCTCCGGTGAAGCCACGCCGCTGGACGCCGCCGTGGCACGGGCCTCCGACGCCGTGGCGGCGCCCTACGATCTGGAGCAGGGGCCGCTGTTCCGCCCGCTGCTTTACCGGCTTGGGGACACGGATCACCTGCTGGTGCTGGCCGTGCATGAAATGGCCGCGGACAGCCAGTCCTGGATTCAGGTGCAGCGGGAACTGGCGGCGCTCTACGGGGAACAGGTGGCCGGCACCCAAGCCGGGCTGCCGCCCCGGGGGGAGGATTTCTTCGCCCTGGCGGAACAACAGCGGCGGATGCTGGAAGAGGACGGGGAACTGCTGTCCGACGGCCTCCAGTACTGGCAGGAGACATTGTCCCACGCACCGCCGCTGGAGCTGCCCACGTCTTACCCGCGCGGCAGCGAGCAACGGCACCGGGGCGACGTGGTCACGGTGGTGCTGGAACCGGCCCTGCGCCGGCAGTTGACCAGCCTGGGGCGGGAGCTGGGGGCCACCCCGTTCATGATGGTGCTGGCCCTGTTCCAGTTGCTGTTGGCCCGGTACAGCCGGCAGCAGGACCTGGTGGTGGGGGTGGCCGAGGCGGGGCGCTCCGATTCCGCCACCGAAGGGATGGTCGGCTTCCTCCTCAACGTCATGGCCATGCGCGCCCGGCTGGACCGGACCAGCACCTTTGCCACCCTGGTGGAACAGGCACTGAGCGCCGTGCTGGAAAGCCTGGAGTTTGCCGCCATCCCGTTCGACCGTGTGGTGGGGGCCCTGGATATCCGGCGGGATTCCAGCCGGGCGCCGCTGGTGCAGGCCATGCTCACCTACGAGCGTCTGGATGCGCCACCGGCCTTCCATGATCTGGTGGTGGAGGAGGTGCGGCTGGAGCGTCGCGGCGCGATCAGCGATATCGCGCTGTACGCGGTGGAGCGCGAAGATGCCCTGATCTGCGACTTCGAGTACGACATCGATCTGTTCCACCGGGATTTCGTGGAGGGAATGGCGCAGCGCTTCGAACGTCTGGCCCGGGCCGTGGTGCAGGACCCGGATGCCCCGGTGCTCTCCCTGCCGTTGCTGAACGAGGCGGAGCAGCAGGCCCTGGTGCGGGAACGCGCCGGGCGGGTTGTCCCGGAGCTGGCTACCGGCAGCTTTCTGGAATGGGTCCGGGAGCAGGCCGCCCGGCGGAGTGACGCGCTGGCGGTGGAGGATGAAGCCGGCGAGTGCTGGACTTACGCGCAGTTGTGGGCGCTTGCCGAACGTGTGGCGGCGGGGCTCGCCGGGCGGGGGCTGGGCTCCGGCGGGCTGGTGGGGGTGAACCTGGAACGGGGCGCACCCATGCTGGCGGTGGTACTGGGGATTCTCCGCGCCGGCGCCGCCTACGTGCCGCTGGACCCGGACTTCCCCCCGGAGCGGCTGCGCTACATGGTGGAGGATAGCGGCGCACGTCTGGTGATCACCGACGACCCCGGTGCGGCATTCGGCGAGGCGGCGCTGGTTCCGCCGGAGGCCTTGCTGGAAGCGGCGGCGGATGCGGTTCCGGAACACATGCCCGGAGCGGATGATCTGGCCTATGTGATCTACACGTCCGGCTCCACCGGGCGGCCCAAGGGCGTGGAGATCCCCCACGGGGCGCTGCGCAACTTTCTCGGCTCCATGCGGGATGACCTGGGGCTGGATCCGGAGGACCGGCTGCTGGCGGTGACCACGCTGTCCTTCGATATCGCCGGCCTGGAGCTGTTTCTGCCCCTGTGCGTCGGCGCCGGGGTGCTGATCGCCGATACCGATACCGCCAGCGACGGCGGCGCCCTGGCGGAGCTGCTGGACGCGAGCGGCGCCACGGTCATGCAGGCAACGCCGGCCAGTTGGCGCATGCTGCTGGATGCCGGCTGGGGCGGTGGGTTGCGGCTGCTGCTGTGCGGTGGGGAGGCACTGCCGGAAGGGCTGGTTCCCGGCCTGCTGGAGCGGGGTGAGGCGGTCTGGAACCTCTACGGCCCCACCGAGACCACGATCTGGTCCACCGCGGAACGGCTTGCCAGCGTGGGCCCGGTGCGGGTGGGGCGGCCGCTGGCGAACACCCGGGTGTACGTGCTGGACGAGGCCGGGCAACTGGTGCCGGATGGCGTTCATGGGGAAATCTGGATCGCCGGCAGCGGTGTGGCCCGCGGCTACCATGGCCGCCCCGACCTGACGGAGGAGCGTTTCCGGCCGGATCCGTTCGTGGAGGGCGAACGCATGTACGGGACCGGCGATCTGGGCCGGTGGACGCCGGACGGCCGGCTGGAGCACCTGGGACGGGTGGATTTCCAGCTCAAGGTGCACGGTTACCGGATCGAGGCCGGGGAGATCGAGGCCGGTCTGGAGGCGCTGCCGGAGATCCGCCAGGCGGTGGTGGTGGCCCGGGGAGAGGCGGAGGACAAACGCCTGGTGGCCTACGTGGTGTTCGAGCCCGGGCAGGAATTGCTGGCCGGCGAGATGCGCCGGCACCTGATGGAGACCCTGCCCCACTACATGGTGCCCGGGCTGCTGGTGCCCATGGAATCCATGCCGCTGACCCCCAACGGCAAGGTGGATCGCAAGGCCCTGCCGGATCCCCTGGCCAGCGCGGCCGGACAACCGGAGTATGAGGCGCCGGAGTCCCCGGCGGAGCGCGTCCTGGCGGATGTCTGGCAGGGGTATCTGGACGTGGGCCGGGTGGGTCGGCACGACAACTTTTTCGAACTGGGGGGGCATTCCCTGATGGCCATGCGCGTGCTGGCGGCGCTGGACAAACGCCTGCCCGGCGCCGGGCTCCAGCCCCGGGAATTCTACTATCTGTCGGTGGCGCAACTGGCCGCCCAGGCGGAGGCCAACGGCTGCCGCCTGCCGGAGGGTGAACAGGCATGATGCCCGTGCATTTCGGAACCCGGGAGCGGCTGCTGTTCGGCGTCTACACGCCGGCGGCCGAGCCCAGGAAGCGTCGGGCGGTCCTGCTGCTCAATCCCTGGGGTTTCGAAGCCCTGCGGGCCCATCGCTCGCTCAAGCACCTGGGGGATCTGCTGGCCCGGGCCGGCATGGACGTGTTCCGCTTCGACTATTACGGTACCGGCGACTCCTTCGGCGAGGCCACGGAGGTCACGTTGAGCGGTTGCGTCGAGGATGCGGAGTGGGCGCTGGACGAGGTTTTGCGGTTGGCGTCCGTGAACAAGGCCAGTGTCATCGGCCTGCGCTTCGGCGGCCTCGTGGCCGCGCGGCTGGCGGGCCGCCGGCCGCGGCAGGTGAACCAGTTGGTGCTGTGGGATTCCGTGCCCTCCGGCCCGGATTACCTGGCCGAATTGGGGATCGCCGATGAAGAGGCTTCCGGGGAGCCCCTGCAACGCCAGGGGTTCGAGCTGTCCGCCGCCTTCCTGGGGGAACTGGCCGATGCCCACCTGGCGGGTCTGCCCGGAACGCGGGCCCGGGTACTGCTGGCCGGTTCCGGGGCGGTGCCGGAACCGGAGGCGCTGGGGCTTCAGGCGCGGCAGGTGGAAACGGTTGCCGTGGAGGCGCCCCGTTGCTGGGAAGAGGAGCGGGATTTCGGTGCCGGTGCCGTGCCCTATGAATTGTCCAAGGGGATTGCAGCGTGGGTGACATAAGGGAACAGGGCCGGGTCTTCGGGCGCGAAGGCAATCTGCTGGGGCTTTTCTCGGAGCCGCGCCAGGGGCCGGAGATGCCCGTGGCGGTGGTGTTGCTCAATGCCGGCATCATCCACCGGGTGGGAGCGAGCCGTTTCACCGTGCAACTGGCGCGGACCCTGGCGGAGGCAGGCTACCGCAGCTTCCGTTTCGATCTCTCGGGGATCGGCGACAGCGCCTTGCCCCGCCGGGAAGCGCCGCTCACGGAGATCGTGAAACAGGATATCGATGATGCCATCACCCTGGCTCTGGAGGACGGGCGTTGCCCCGGCGGCGTCGTGCTCATCGGCCTGTGTTCCGGCGCCGACAATGCGTTCCACGTGGCCCCGACCGATCCGCGGGTCCGTGGTCTGGTGCTGATCGACCCCATGGTGCACGAGACCCCCGGATTCCGACGGGAGAAGATGAAGCAGCGGCTAACCAGTGCGCGTTCGTGGTTGAACGTGGTGTCGGGCCGGTCGATTGCGTTAAGGCTGAAGGACCGCCTGGGGAGTGAAGACGACGTGCTGCCGCCGGATCATTACGGCCTGCTCACCGACCCGCCGGAGGCCATGCAGGAAAAGGCGAAGCAGTTGGAGGCGGACGGCGTCCGCTTGTTGTACGTGCTCACCGGCGGCGCGCACCGGTATTGCAATTACCCGGGGCAGGTCGCGGACAGCCTGAAGCTGTCGCCCCGATCCCCGGTGCTGCAGGTGGAATGGCGCCCCCAGGCCAACCACATCCTGAGCGATCGCACCGACCGCCAATGGCTCTACCAGACCGTCCTCCAATGGCTCCCCGGCGTCAACAACCAACAACCCTCCTCCCGCGTAGGTCGGTAGCCGCGCGCAGCGCGGATCACCGACGTCAACCAAACCCATCGCCGCATCGTCGGAGATCCCTGCTTCGCAGGGCTTCCGACCTACGAAAGCCCGCCCCCGTAGGTCGGTAGCCGCGCACAGCGCGGATCACCGACGTCAACCAACCCCACCGCCGCATCGTCGGAGATCCCTGCTTCGCAGGGCTTCCGACCTACAGAACACAGCCCCGCCCCGCGTAGGTCGGTAGCCGCGCACAGCGCGGATCACCGACGTCAACCAACCCCATCGCCGCATCGTCGGAGATCCCTGCTCCGCGGGGCTTCCGACCTACGACTACAATCTTGCGGCTACCCGCCCGAACACTTCGTGGCTCAACTTGAAACTCCGGTAAAGCTGCCGGGATGACGGCAACAACCGCCAGCTCCGGTCGTCCAGGTAATCCACCGGTGCCGGCACCACCGCCAAATCCGCCGCACTGAATGCCGCCACCGCCCGGGGAATATGCAACGCACTGGTGACCAGAACCACCTGATCCATCCCATGCTGGCGGATGATCGCCGCGGACTCGATGGCATTGGTCCGGGTGTTCACCGCATCCGGTTCCAGCGCGATCCGCTCCCGGGGAAGCCCCAGCAGCTCCAGGTAATCCGCCATGGCTTCAACGAAGGTCTCGCCGGGCCCGGTCACGATGACCAGGCCGAAGCCCTCCGCCTCCCGGAAAATCCGCGCGCCGCCCAGCAGCCGGGCGCGGGTGGTGCCGTCCAGCCGCTCCATGGGAGGCACGAAGGGCTGTTCCGCCTTGTAGGTCTGGGCCAGAATCACCATGGCGCGCCGTTCCGGCGGCGTTGCCGCCACCGCCGCGGCCACATCCGTGGGCGGCGGCTGCATCATCCGGATCAGGGGGTTGGAAAACCAGGGGGATGCCGCCAGCCAGAGCCAGGCGAAGCCCAGCCAGGCCAGCAGCAAGGGCGCACGCCACCGCCGCCCCGGGGTGGACAGCGTCACCGCCGCCAGGCCAACCAGCAGCGCCACCAGGCCGATGAACACCGGATCCAGCAAGCGGGGAATCATCGGCCCTTGGCGGCCTCCAGGGCCTGCAGTCGTCCGGCCAGCCCGGCTATCGTGGGGTTACGGAAGATCTCGGTCACCGGCACCCGGAAGCCCAGCGCCTTGCGCAGCTCCCCCTGCAGCTTCACCGCCAGAATCGAGTGCCCGCCCAGGTCGAAGAAATTATCCTCCCGCCCGATCTCGGGCTGCCCCAGCAGCCGCTGCCACAGTTCCTGCAGCATATCCTCGTGTTTGCCGGCGGGCTCGACCTTCCCGCCGGCGGGTTCCGCCGGGGAAGCCGGGGCGGGGGTGGGTGCCGCCTCCGCGGCTGGCGCCTCCAACGAACCCTGCCCCGGATCCGGCAAGGCCTTGCGGTCGATCTTGCCGTTGGGGGTCAGCGGCAGGCGCGGTAGCTGCACGTAGATGCCGGGTACCATGTAATCCGGCAGCTGCTGGCGCAGGGCGGTCTGCAGTTCGGTCCGGTCCAGCCGGATGCCGGGCTTCGGTACCAGGTAGGCGGCCAACTGCAGTGAACCGGCGGCATCGGGCCGCGCCATCACCACCGCGTCCTGTACATCCTGCCGCTGGCGCAGCGCGGACTCGATCTCCCCCAGCTCGATGCGGTAACCCCGGACCTTGAGCTGGAAATCCCGCCGGCCCACGTAAACCAGCCCCTGGTCCGTCAACCGCACCAGATCGCCGGTGGCGTACATGCGCACGGGATCCGACTCCGGGTCCGGCCGGCGCAGCACGAAGCGCCGCGCGTTCAGCTCGGGGCGGTCATGGTAGCCCAGGGCCAGGCCGTCCCCGGAAATGAACAGCTCGCCGGTGCGCCCTTCGGGCACCGGGTGGCCTTCGGAATCCAGCACATGGCAGCCCGTGTTCACGATGGGATGGCCGATGGCAACGGTCCCGGCATCCCGGGGCACATCCGCCGTGGTGGACCAGATGGTGGTCTCCGTGGGGCCGTACATATTGGTGATGCGTGCCGCCCGGGAAAGCCTCCCGTAGAGTTCCTGACACAGATCCGGGGGCACGGCCTCGCCGCCCAGCATGACATGGCGCAGGGAGGTGAAATCCGCGTTCTCGTCCGTGCCCAGGAGCAGCATCCGCGCCTGGGACGGCGTGCACTGCAGATGGGTGGGCGCAAAGCGTCGGATATCCTCCGCCAGGTCCGCGGGCTCCTCGCCGGGGCCGGTGTCTCCGTTGATCTGTTTCTCCAGTTCGGCGATGTACGGCAGGTGGGCGATCACCTGATCCGTGGGCACACCGAAATCGATCAGGCAGGCGATCTCGTTCACGCCCGCATCCAGCAGGGCCTCCACCAGCCGGGCGCATTTGTCCCGGGATCCCAGCAGGCTGCTGGTTTCGAAAAACCGCTCGAAGGCGAACTCGAACAGCTCGTCCCGGGTATCCTCATCCAGCTCGGCGATGTCGCCGGCGCTCACCTGGGCGGCGCTGCCCCGGCGGTACGCGCTCCAGGTGTCCGCATACTGCCCCACCAGGCTGGCGGAACTGGCCAGGTAGCGTTTCATGGGTTCCCGCACCAGTTCCTTCACCCGGGCCTCATCCTCGCCGATGAAGGTATGCAGCATCAGGGTCACGTGGCCGTCGTCGAAGCCGTTGGCATGCCGAGCTTCCCGGGAGGCCGCCAGGTTGGCCCGCACCTGCTCCACCGACTGACCCAGCATATGAGTAAGCACATTGGCGCCGATGGCGCCGGCCTGGGCAAAGGTGTTCGGATTGCCGGCGGCGGTGATCCAGATGGGCAGTTCCTTCTGCCGGGGACGGGGATAGGTCTTCAGGGCAACAGCATCGCCCACGCCGTTCACCCGTTCCACGGCCTCCCCCCGCCACAGGGCCCGCAACTGCTCGATGGCGGCGTACATGACCTCCTTGCGGTTTTCGTAGCTGTCGGGGGCCAGGGCGAAATCATTGGGTTGCCAGCCGGAGGCCATGGCCAGGCCGATGCGGCCATCCGAGAGCTGATCCACCAGCGCCCATTCCTCCGCCACCCGCAGCGGGTCGTGCAGGGGCAGTACCACGCTGCCGGCGCGGATGCCGATGCGTTGCGTGGTGGCGGCGATGGCCGCGCCGATCACCGAGGGGTTGGGATAGGGGGCGCCGAAATCATGGAAATGCCGCTCCGGAGACCACACCGCCTCGAATCCCGCCTCATCGGCGAAGCGGGCCGCTTCCAGGATCAGCCGGTACGGGTTCTCGTCGGTTTCGTCCGCCCCCTGGGCGAAGTGGAACATGCTGAAACCGGCCCGTTTCCCGGCGTGTTCCAGCGACTGCGCGCCGTGAATCGCCACTTCATAGCCCCGGGTCAGGGTCCACAGCAGCTCCAGCACCGAGATATCGAAGGAAAGGCTGGTCACCGCCAGCCAGCGCCCGGGGGGATCCGGGGTGATCACCCGGTCCATGCCGGCGAAAAAGTTGACCACGTTGCGCTGGCGGAGCATCACGCCGTTGGGCACGCCGGTGGAGCCGGAGGTGTAGATGATGTAGGCAAGGTCCTCCGGGCCCGGACCGTGGGGCGCCTGGGCATCGGCACTGCCCGAGGCCAGCGCCCCGGCGTCCAGTAGCCGGGCCCCGGCGTCGGCGAAAAGCGAACGCTGCGCGGGGGCGCTGACAATGAAGCCCGCACCGGAATCCCGCACGTAGTGCTGCAGGCGGTCCACCGGGTAGTCCGGATCCAGCGGCAGATAGGCGGCCCCCACGCGCAGGGTGGCCAGCACGGCGGCCACCAGTTCGAAGGACCGGGGCAGGCCGATGCCCACCACGCTCCCGGGTTCCACACCTGCCTGCCGGAGGCCCGCGGCCATGCGGGACACCAGGGCATCCAGCCCCTGGTAACTCAGGGAGCGGCCGCCGGCCAGCAGCGCAGTTCGATCCGGGTGCCGGTCCACCGCCCGGCGGAAGCCGGTGTGGATATCCTGGAACGGTACCTCCGCCGCCGTCTGATTGAACCGCCGTAAGGCGCTGTAATCCTCCGGCGTGAGCATGGTCAGTTCACTGAGTGGGGTGTCCGGCCGTTGCACCAGTTGCGTGAGCAACTGCCGCACATGGGCCAGCATGCGCCACGCCTGGTCATTGGTGGCCGCATCGCGCCGGTGATTGATCCGGAGCTGGAGCTCCGGATCCGCGTAGGCATAGAGCGTGACCGGGTAGGGCGGCCGCTCCCGCAGGGTGAAGCGCAGATCCTTGAGCTGCGGCCGCAACTGGTGGATGGCGGCCTGCAGCGAGGCGTGATCGAACATCACCAACGAGTCGAACAGCGGCGAGGGCAGCCCCTCCGCTGCCCGCTGGATCAGGGTGAGGGGTGTGCGTTCATGGGGGCGCACGTCCCGGCCGAACTGCTGCAGCGTGGCCAGCAATTGCCGGCCGGTGAGATGCTCCAGCCGCACCCGTGCCGGCACGGTGTTGATGAAGACACCCAGCATCCGGTCCGTATCCGGCACCGGGCTGCCCTGGCGGCCGGCCCGGGTGACACCGAAACAGACATCCTGCTGATCCGTATACCGGCCCAGCAGCACGGCCCAGGCCGCCTGCACCAGCGTGCCCATGCCGGCCTCCAGGGCTTCGGCCCCCGCCCGGAGTGCCCGGGTTTCCTCCTCCGGCAGGTGCAGCGTCTGCAAGGCCCATGAAGCCGCCGGGTCCGGCGCATCCACCAGTGAGCCGGAGGATTCCAGCCCGTTCAGGTGATCGCCCCAGAAGTTCATGGAGCGGCTGTGGTCCAGCGCCTGCAACCAGTTCAGATAGGGAGTGCGGTCCGGGCGGCCCGGGACGTCCGCTGATCGCCCTTCCACAAGTGCCTGGTAGGCGTCCAGCACGTCCACCAGCACGTCGGGAAAGCTGCGGCCGTCCAACAGCAGATGATGGAACGTCCAGACGAACCGGCGGCCGCCGTCCAGCGGGCCGTGGGCCAGACGCATGGGCACATCCTTGAAAAGATCGAAACCCCGTTCCCGGTCCTGCTCCAGCCAGTGTTCCCAATCCGCCGGGTTGTCCGCCTGAACCGCCTCCGTGACCGGAAGACGAAACCCGGGCTCGGGGGCCAGCCGTGTGGCGCCGCCTTCCTCGTGCAGGCGTGATGCCAGCGACGGGTGGGCGGCGAGCACCCGCTCCCACGCCTGCAGGAACAGCGCGGTGTCCGGGGAGATGGGGAAATCGATGAGGATCTGTTCGATGTCCACGCCCCGGTGCCCACCGGCGGCGTGATGAAACACCATACCTTCCTGAATGCTGGTCAGCGGGTATCCCTGTTGCGTCATCGTATCCACCCTGACTGTCCACGGCGCGGTCCGGACGCAGCGCCGGGACCAGATTTTGGTATAGCGCCCACGCGATCGATGGTACGTTATGCATTGATGTGCCGCCAGGCCGCGACGGCGGGACCCTACCGGTATTGCATGGGCGGCGCCCCTTGCGGCAGTGTAGCGGATCCATTGGGCCGGCGCGGGCCCGGTACGGAACATCCAGCGCCGCGTCAGCCGCCCCGGGCCGGGCGCTGGTGTGCGTGCGCCTCCAGGGACGCGATATGTTCGAAGTCTACCGAAAGCTTTACGAAATCCTGGATGCCCGCGAGCGCAAGCTCACGGTCATCGTCCTGCTGCTGTTCATCGTGGTTGCCTTTGTGGAGGCCGTCGGCGTGGCCTCCATCATGCCGTTCATGGCCGTGCTGGCGAATCCGGAGGTGGTGGAGACCAACCGCTACCTGGCCCTGGCGTACGATACCCTGGGTTTCGAGTCCACCGATGCCTTTCTGGTCTTCCTGGGTTTCGTGTTCCTGGTGCTGATTGTCGGCTCCCTGGTGTTCCGCGCCTTCGCCTTCTGGGTGCAGGTGCGGTTCTCCCAGAAGCGCAACTACGCCTGGTCCAGCCGGCTGGTGGAACGGCACCTGAACCGACCCTATGAGTGGTTCCTGAATCAGCACAGTGGGGCCCTGGCCTCGTCCGTGCTGAGCGAGGTGCAGAAGGTTGTCAACGGGGCGCTGTTTCCGGCGCTGCAGGTGGTGTCCCACGGTTTGGTTGCGGTGTTCCTGTTCGGCCTCCTGGTGGGCGTCGATCCCCTGCTGGCTATCTCGGTGGCCATCATCCTCGGCGGGGCTTACGGGGCGCTCTACGTGACGGTGCGGCGCTACCTGGCCCGGATCGGAACGGAGGTGAAGGCCTCCAACCGGGAGCGGTTCCGGCTCACCCAGGAAATGTTCGGTGGCATCAAGGACGTGAAGATCTATGGCCTGGAAACCCCGTTCCAGCGACGGTTCCGCCGCCCGGCCTTGATCTATGCCCAACGCCAGATCGCTGCAAGAGTGTTGTCCGAACTGCCGTCTTTCGCCATGCAGGCGCTGGTGTTCGGCGGCGTGATGGTGGTGCTGCTGTATTTTCTCGGCGATCGGGGCGGCCTCCAGACGGCGCTGCCGGTGTTCTCCTTATTTGCTCTGGCCGGCTATCGGCTGATGCCGTCCCTTCAGGCCATTTATAGCAATCTCTCCCAGATGCGGGTGAACCTTGCGGTGCTGGATGCGATTCATCAAGGGCTGTGTCAAGAAACCACGCACGCTTCCACAAGATCGGTAAGCGGAGGCACGGGGACGAAGGAAACGGCGATGGGGTTGCGGCAACAACTGGAACTCGCCAACGTCACCTACAGCTATCCGCAAGCGGATCGGCCGGCGCTGAAGTCAGTCAGCCTCACCATCCGGGCGTATTCCACCGTGGGCCTGGTGGGGCCCACCGGCTCCGGAAAAACGACCTTGGTGGACGTGATGCTGGGCCTGCTGGAACCCCATGCAGGCGGATTGGTGGCGGATGGCGTGCCCATTACCGGCGAAAACCGGCGTGCCTGGCAGCGCAGCATTGGCTATGTGCCCCAGCAGATTTTCCTTGCGGATGACACCATCAGCGGCAATATCGCCTTCGGCATCCCCCCCGACCAGATCGATCATCAGGCTGTGGAAAAGGCGGCCAGGGTTGCCAATCTCCATGATTTCGTGGTCACCCAGTTGAAGGACGGCTACAACACGATGGTGGGCGAGCGCGGTGTGCGGCTCTCAGGGGGGCAGCGCCAGCGGATCGGTATCGCACGCGCTCTGTATCGTGACCCGGATGTTCTGATCTTGGACGAGGCGACCAGTGCGCTTGATAACCGCACGGAGCAGGCCGTTATGGAGGCAGTTCACAATTTGGGTAACCAGAAGACGATTGTGCTTATCGCACATCGTCTTAGCACTGTACGGGAGTGTGACCTGATCTGCTTTATTGAAAGTGGTGAAGTGATCGTTTCTGGAAAATACGACGAGTTGCTTGAGTCCAGTGCTGACTTCCGTGGTCTGGTTGGAAAGGTCAGTTGAGTGTTGGGTGCTATTTGCGTACAACAGTCATCGAATAAGGATGCTTAAGAATGAAGAACTATGGTAGGAAGCGGGTTTTGGTTACCGGCGGAGCGGGTTTTATCGGGTCCCATCTGTGCGCCCGCCTTCTAAGCGAGGGCTGTGACGTCCTGTGTGTTGATAATTTTTATACAGGATCCAAGGATAATATTATTGAGTTGATGTCTGATCCGCATTTTGAAGTCATGCGACACGACGTCACCTTCCCCTTGTATGTGGAAGTGGATGAAATATACAACTTGGCCTGCCCGGCCTCCCCGGTTCATTATCAGTTTGATCCCGTCCAGACGACAAAAACCAGTGTTCATGGTGCTATCAACATGCTTGGTTTGGCGAAGCGCGTGAAGGCGAAGATTCTCCAGGCATCGACCAGCGAAGTATACGGTGATCCGCAAGTCCACCCACAAAAAGAGAGTTATTGGGGTGACGTTAATCCGATCGGTATTCGCTCATGCTATGACGAAGGAAAGCGCTGCGCCGAAACGCTGTTCTTTGATTACAGGCGACAGCATAATCTCCAGATCAAAGTCGCCAGAATTTTTAATACCTATGGGGAGAATATGCACCCCAGTGATGGTCGTGTGGTATCCAACTTTATCGTACAGGCACTTCAGGGTGAGTCGATAACCATCTATGGGGAAGGTTCCCAGACACGGGCATTTTGTTTCGTGGATGATCTGGTTGATGGTTTAGTACGTCTTATGGATACGGGTGATAGTGTGACAGGTCCTGTAAACTTGGGAAATCCATCCGAGTTTACGATTCTGCAGCTTGCTGAACGGATTGTCGCGTTGACCGATAGCCCGTCGGAGTTGGAGTTTCGTCCATTGCCGGCGGATGATCCGACACAACGATGCCCGGATATCACCCTGGCGAAGCAGCTTTTGGGTTGGGAGCCTACAATTGGTCTCGATGAAGGCTTGAGACGGACGATAGAATACTTCAAGAAGACGGTGTTGTGACCTGATGCTCTGTCTCCTCCGTTTCCACGACGCAGGTTATTTCTAACATAATGGCTGAAGAAAAAACCATTGTTCAACGATTGATAACTCGTATCGTTGGTGAAGTAGACTGGGGGGTAGCGTTTCTTGGTGGGCGCTGGATCAAGGTTCCGAATGATGTCGCATTGAGAGTTTTTGCGATGCGGCGGAGTGGCCATCACGCGGTGATAAACTGGATCCGTTACCAGTATTCTGGCCGACATTATTTTCTTAATGATTGCAAGCCTGGAGAAAACCCTTTCCGTTCCGCAGTTCTGTCCTCCAGCTTGGTGTACGGTGGCTTTGGTGAGCGTCGAATTTTTAGGCCGGATATGGAAAGACCTGGGCGGTTCACCAAGAAGGGCGTGTTGATTTACAATTACGAAGAAGTTGATTTGGCCTCGGTGCCTCAACTGATGCCGGCAAAATCGGAGACTGATTGGATCGGGCCAAGCGGGAAGCGTCACGATGTGTTGATTCTCCGTGATCCGTTTAATCTCCTCGCCAGTAAACTAAAATGGGCGCGTGGTGGCGTCGAGCGTCCTTCTAAGCCGACGCTTGAAGATGTCGAGAAAAGTAAGGAACTGTGGAAGGTTTATGCAAGAGAATTTTTGGGCGAAACAAGCTTTCTAAGGAATCGCGTCAACGTCAGCTATAATAAATGGTTTTTGGATCGAGATTATAGAGATGAGGTTGGGTCGATTTTGGGGTTTGATAATCGGGATATCGGAAAACAGGAGGTTGCTAAGTGGGGGCCTACTGTTACCGCAGATTCGTTTGATGGATTAAAGTTTGAGGGGCGTGCTGAAAGCATGAAAGTGCTGGAGCGCTGGCGTGCTTTCAAGGAAGATGGTTTTTATCGAAAGCTAGTGCTTGATAAGGAGTTGCATGAGCTTTCAGGTGCCATATTTGGTGAGATCGCGGGAACGCGGGAACTGCTAAGAAAATGAGGGAAGATTCTGTTGAGGCTAAGAGCGATAAGGACGTTCGTTCCACGAAGCCCGGAGTATTGCTTGTAAGTAATTACTCGAATAAGACCGGTTTTGCATGGAGAAATATTCATCGGCTTTACGAGGCTATCGCGAAATCATTGAGTGTCGAAAATTGCGATGTGTTTATGTCTTTTTCTAGTATCGAACATCCGGTGGATTGCGTAGACCAGGATGTTTTTCAAGACATTCTTTGTTTGGAGCCAGAGCCCAGAAGTCTCCGCTCCCTCGTTTCTTTTTTAGGGGCTCTCCGTCGCCATCGGATTCGATTTTTGTATGTAACGGATCTGCGTTCTGTCGACTGGCGGTACCTGTTATACCGATTGATCGGGGTTAAGAAAATCGTCGTTCATTGTAGAGTCTCGGTCCCGGATCCAGCGCCAGCCAAACCGGATTGGGTTCTAGAATCAATTATCAAATACCTGATCGCTAGAGTTGGTTTTCTCAGGGCGGATGCGGTATACGCTGTTTCAGATTTTGTCAGGGATCGGTTGACACTGAAAGCCCGACTTCCATCGCATATTGTTACTACTATCCTGAACGGTGTTCCGATACCGGACTCGGTTGATGATGGTTTATTGAAAGGACGAAAGCTCAGGATTGTTTGCGCATGTCGAGCATCGCGGTATAAGGGGGTTCAAGTCCTTATAGAGGCAGCGCATATTTTACGTGAAAAGCTTGCCCAAGAAGATTTTCTTATTGATTACGCAGGTGATGGACCGGATATTGAATTTTTTGAAAGTCTCGTAGAAAAATGGCGATTGCATGGCGTGTTCACGTTCCACGGGGAAACAGAGGGAACGGCGTCACTCGTCGCACAATCTCATATCGTTGTTGTGCCCTCTATTTGGGGTGACGCCTGCCCATCCGCCGTTGCCGAAGGACTGGCGGCCGGGAAGGCGGTTGTCGCCACGGCGGTCGGAGGCGTACCCGAACAAGTCGGTGATCCGGAGAATGGGATACTGGTCCCCGCAGGCGATCCATGGTCGCTGGCAAGGGCGCTGGATTACCTGATTCTATGTGATGGTGCTCGTCTGCAATTGGGGATAAATGCTCGGCGTCGGGCGGAGTACGCATTGGAGGAAGGTGCTTACCATCGGACGGTGGTTAAACGGATTCTGGAAGACTTTGTGCTGGTCAAGAAGCAAGAGGCGTGAAAACAGGAACAGTTTAAAGATGGATAATATGCCAGTCATTAATTTTATTCACGGTGATATCGATAACTGGAGAGACGTCGCGGCTGACGATGGGATTGATATCTCTTTGGATGCACTTGCCCCAAGGATTAAGTTGGGGCGAGAAATTTGGATTGTGCAAGCGTTTCAGCTTCTTAGAAAGAAAGGCTATAAAGTCAAACTGACTGGCGGGCTGGATAGTGGATCGATAAACGTTGTTCACTGTGATGATATTCGCATTTTTCCAGACCTTTGGAGGTACTTTATTGTTTCGGTCAGGGCGGATAGAGATCCGGCTTTTGTTAGTCAACTTGAGATTGTTCAGAATAGATACTCTGTCTGGTCGGATGATGATTTTTATATCCCTCATTGGCCACAGCCGGGACTAGTGCCCAGAGATGCCCGTCGCGGAGAGACGGTTGAGAATGTCGTCTATATGGGAAAGCGGGATAACCTTGATAAGCAATTGCAATCCACCGAGTTCTTAAATCAATTAAGACGATTGAATCTAAATTTCATCATTCAGGAATCTGAGTGGTGGGATTACCGGGAAGCCGACGTTGTGTTGGCTGTCAGAGCCGGTGCGCCGTTCTATCTGGCGATAAAACCTGCCAGTAAGGTGGTTAATGCATGGCATGCAGGATGCGCAGCCATCGTTAATCCGGAACCAGGCTACCGAGAGATCAGGGAATCAAATTTGGATTTCTTGGAGGCTGGTTGCCCTGAAACGGTTGTGAATGCCCTGAAGATGCTTAAGCAGGATCGCAATTTGTATTTTAGAATGATAAACAATGGGTATTTAAGAGCAGAAAATTATACAACGGAAAAGATCTCTCAGGAATGGATCAATTTATTAGAAAATGAGGTGTTCTATAGATACCGAGAATGGCTGGGATGCAGAGGGCGGAAACTGCGGTATTGGAAGGCTCTGATAAAGAGACGGGCATGGGGTACGCGTGCCGTGCAAGATCCGCCAAAAGGTTGGCGAGAAAGTTTGGCTCAATTTCGGAGGGGTTTGGTTTCTCCGAACTCCGTAAGAAAATTGGCGTAACGCTAGAGCGTGTTGCCGACTTATTGTCGAGGCTTTAGGGAAATGCTGATTTATTCGCCCGCTGGTGTTCCGGGAGCGGGCACGAGTTGAGATACTTCGCATTGGCGCCCAGCAGCGAGTTCGAGACCGATGCAGCGAAGCTTCTCTGATCTTGAGTTCGCCGGGAAGAAGAAGGTCACCCGGCGTGAGCGGTTCCTGAACGGCTTGGAGGCCATGGTGCCGTGGGCGGCACTTGTTGCCGAACTCGATACCTATTACCCCAAGGGTGGTGGTCGCGGGCGCCCCGCTATCTGTCAAGGTAGATGACGCTCGAAAGGGTTCAGTGTTCTTTAACAATTGGCCGCCGTCTCCGGGTTCAGAGCCACGAACGCCGGCAGGCCGAAGTCCCGGATGGCTCCGGGCCAGCGTTCAGGGTGGGTCGCGCGTGCCCGCTCGTAAGTGGCCCGGCGGTTGGCCAGTATTTGGGTCGCCTCGCCGCTGTGGCGCTGGTTTGGTGTGACGTAGCTGAACGCGCTGTGGCGGTGCTCGGCGTTGTACCAGTGGACGAAGCTGAGCATCCATTCGCGGGCCTGCTCCAGGGTGACGAAGCCCTTGGACGGGAACCCGGGACGGTACTTCAGCGTCCGGAACAGCGCTTCGGAGTAGGCGTTGTCGTTGCTCACCCGCGGACGGCTGCGCGAAGGCGTGATTCCGAGGTCGTAGAGTTTCTGCAGGAATGTCGCTGCCTTCATGGGGCTGCCGTTATCGGAGTGCAGGATCAGCGGCTTGTCCTTCGCAGCCAGGTGCTCCCGCCAGTGCGCCTTTTCGATGAGCTCACTGGCAAGCTCGCCGTTCTCGGCGGCGTAGACCTCCTGGCCGACGATCTTGCGGCTGAACACGTCGACGATCAGGTACAGATACCACCAGGTGCCGCAGGCCGGTCCCGGGAGCCAGGAGACATCCCACGACCAGAGTCGGTTCGGCGCATCAGCCACATGGGTCGTGGGTGGCCGTTTGCCTTCGGGCGCCTTGTGACGTCCACGGTGGTGGTTCTGATCAATGTCCCGCAGTACGCGGTAGAACGTCGACTCCGAGGCGACATAGCGCCCTTGGTCGGCGTGGTCGGCGACGATGTACGCCGGCGGTCGGCTGCGGTAGTGGGGCTGGTTGCACAGATCAACGATCACAGCGCGCTCCAGTTCGGAGAGTTTGTTATGCGGGACCGGGCGTTCAGCATCCGGACGGGCATCGGCGCACACGCCCTGCGGTGTGCTCCAGCGTTGATACCTCCGCACGCTCATGCCCACGACGTCGCAGGCTTTGGCCAGCCGGGCACCGTCGCGCTGGGCCTGTTCGACCAAGGCGACGGTGTGCTGGCGATCCAGGAGGCTGGCCAGTCGTCCTCGTCGTTGCGGCCCCAGATCGCCTCGGTTTTTTTTGACAGCGTCAGCAGCGCCGCCGTCACCGCCAGTGCCTTGTCCTTGCGCCGGAGCCCGCGCTCGAGTTTCTTCACACGCTTTCGCTCAGCCTTGCGTTCCTGGCGCGAGCGCTTGTCCTGCTCGGCTGCGTTGGCGTTCATGCAGCTCGCCCGCCAGGCCTCTGTCGCCTTTCCCCGAAAATTGGTCCATTGAAAACTAGAGGTCTCCGGGCAAACTAAGCCCAAGGAGGCCCAGATGCGTAAGAGCAGGTTTACAGAGAGCCAGATCGTCCAGACGCTGAAGCAGGTCGAAGGCGGCCGGAAGGTGAAGGATGCCTGCCGGGAACTCGGCATTTCCGAGGCGACGTACTACCAGTGGAAGTCGAAGTACGGCGGGATGGAAGCGGCCGATATTCGACGCCTCAAGGAGCTTGAGGAGGAGAATGCCCGACTCAAGCGGATGTACGCCGATTTGGCGCTGGAGAACACGGCGCTCAAGGACGTCATCACAAAAAAGCTCTGAGCCCGGACGACAAGCGCCGTGTTGTGGATGCGCTGATAAAGGATCATGGCATGAGTCAGCGCCGGGCGTGTGAGGCTGCCGGAATAGTCCGGTCGGTGGTGCGCTATCGGAAGCAACCGGATCGGGACCAACAGGTGATTGCGGTGCTCCAGGAACTGGTAGAACGCTTTCCAGAGCGGGGCTTCGGCAAGCTTTTCAAGCTGATCCGGCGTCGTGGTCTGGTGTGGAATCACAAGCGGGTCTGGCGGGTTTACTGCGCGTTGAAGCTGAACCTGCGCCGCCGAGGCAGAAAGCGCCTGCCCCACCGGCCGCGCCAGCCATTGGGGGCAGCGAGTGCCTTGAGCGCCTGCTGGTCTGCGGATTCCATGGTCGGACGCTCTGTGGGATGGCCGACGGTTTCGAACCTTCAATGTCGTTGACGACTTCAACCGCGAGGCGCTGGCGGTGGAGGTTGACCTGAATCTGCCGGCGGCACGGGTGATCCGGGTGCTTGAGCGCATTGCCGCGTGGCGTGGTTATCCGCAGCGGCTCAGGCTCGACAATGGTCCGGAACTCATCTCAACGGCGTTGGCCGAGTGGGCAGAAGAGTGCGGAGGACGCTCTGAAAGATGTCTTGGCATGTTCGGGGCTGCAGTACGAGTTCCAGGAAAGCCCGTGGGATAAATCAGTGGTTAATCATAACGATGAGATCTTCAAGGAGATGGCGGAGCTAAATATGTCCTACGGGCTAAAACATTGGGACGATTCTGCCTTGAGGGCTATTGGTCTGCTCTAATTGGAGGCTAACTCTGTGGTTCAGTGTGTCTATTGGATTGCAGTGTGCAATGAAAATTGACCATTGATAACTTAGCGATGATGGTCACAGATCTCTCTAAACAGGCATGACCTTCGAGTGCTTAGGAGCTTATCTGGCAATAGAATAACTGAAGTATGATTCGCGCTTGGTGACTGTTGTCAGGGGGTGTTTCCAAGGAATCTGAGTGGAGTTAAGATGAAGTCGAAAGCCATTATTCTAGTTGGAGGTGTGCCGTGCGTTGGAAAAAGTTACTTCTTACGGCGGCTGATGGCTAGAGAAATGCCAGCGCTTAACAATATTATTCAGCATTACACGGCCCGCAACATAAAGACTTTCAATTTGAACAAGATAGCAGATTTCGATTTGGAACGGCAGGATGTAGCGGCTGTACATATTGATTTGGGCGGCTGGTTATCCCCGCAGAGACGCAAATCATTAAAGGAATTAATTCGGTACGATGCCGATTATTATTCTGTCACTTTGGTCGCATCAATGGGCTTGCTTCGAGAGCGACATAGGTCGCGACTTAAACTATTTGCCAGGTCGCTTTTTGGGTCAGACATATGGTTTTCAGGTACGCTCATTGAAAGATTGGTCAGGCATGGAAAATTGGTAAGAATTTATAGAAATGAAGCGAGAGTTGTTTCAATTTATGAAGAATGGATCAGGTTTGTAAATGAATTAAATTCAAAGGGAAACATGGTCGTGGACTGCGGCGTTGAAGGATGTCATGTGTTAACTGGTGATTTAACACTAAGTTCTGTTTCAGATGTTCTGGTTCAGAAATGATTATCTAAGAATTTGGAAAAATTTGGGTTAGTCTGTTGCTCCCGGAACCCGGAAATGAAGCGTTCTTGTTTCTTAGTAAGCGCAGAGGTTGAGCTATATGAAGTTCGCACATTTTGTGATTACACCATTTTGTATCAGAGACCCGGTAGCGCTACGGAAAGTTAGAGGCGGCGGTTGGTTATCTGATCGAGATCCGTTACAAGAAGAGTTTGTAAAAGGGAAAATGGACCTTGTTGAAATTCTCTCGGCATCATCCCTAGCTGGTCAAACTTTAAAGAATTTCATTTGGATTGTTGTGGTTGACAAAGACTTGAAGGAGAGTCATAGGAAGCGCCTGAGGGACATTTGCAAGGGAAAAGTCGAGCTAGTCATTCACGATTATGATGATGGGATTGATTGGTCCAATGCGGGCTGGCTTGCTAGGTACATGGCCGAGACGCCTGATTTTCTATTGACAACGCAGTTGGATGATGACGACGCAATTCCGGTCAGTTATATAGAAATGCTGCAGAAAGCAGCTAACGAATGCGTGATGTCGGAAGAAGCTCCAGTTATGCGGGTTTATGGATGCAAAGATATGTGGGATTGGACGCACTTCAAGTCCAAGCGCTATCCTTTGGGGGTGAAAAGTGTACGCTCGGGGGCGCACAAGGTCAGTAGTTGCGGGCTGTCAGTGCTGTGCAAATACCCCGAAGCTTCAGTTACAGTTCTTCAGTTGCGGCATAAGCTGGCGGAAAAGTATTTGGACTTCTCCATTGCCGCTGAAGAGCCGGAAGTAAACTCAATTCGTGAGAAAGTGCGGTCAACGTGCAAAATTAAACGCTATGATCCACAAATGGTTTTCAGAAACGCGGGATTCGTGGATATAGGGCCAGAGGTTGGGGCCACAATCATCAGTAATCATTTGTGGAATGTTCAGGAGCACAGGCGTAACAAGAAGAAGGTTCAGCCGGAGAGAGTATTGGGTCCAGGGTCTTTTCCCAACCATAGCTTAGACTGGGCTTCAGCGGAAAGCTACTTTCAAAAAATGGAAGAAGAGCGTGATGAAGGGTTGTTTGTTAAAGTGAAAAGAAGACTATTCGGATAAGTGTCGTAATTTTTCTTTCTCGAGGCGCAGATCGAAGCGCGTTCGATAAGCTGCCCTACGTGTCAACCTGCCTACCGACAGTGACTCAAGAGAAACGTGTATAACGTAGGGCACTGTAGAGGAGCAGCGGATCGTGGACGAGA
>JAFIFU010000026.1 GCA_020831885.1 Ectothiorhodospiraceae bacterium | reverse complement strand
CCCCGAACACGCTGCAAAGCCAGAGCACCATGGGAATAGATCAGCGCTTCCCTAGACATTGAAGCGGAAGTGGATCACATCGCCTTCCTGGACGATGTAGTCCTTCCCCTCCAGGCGCAATTTGCCGGCTTCCTTGGCGCCGGCCTCCCCCTTGCAGGCGACGAAGTCATCGTAGCTGATCACCGCGGCGCGGATGAAACCCCGCTCGAAGTCCGTGTGGATGCGGCCGGCGGCCTGGGGTGCGGCATCCCCGGCGCGGATGGTCCAGGCCCGCACTTCCTTCTCGCCGGCGGTGAAATAGGTCCGCAGGCCCAGCAGGGTGTAGCCGGCGCGGATCAGGCGGTTGAGTCCCGGTTCCTCCAGGCCGTACTCGGCCAGGAATTCCTGCTTCTCGTCGTCGTCCAGCACCGAGAGTTCCGCCTCGATGGCGGCACACAGGGCGACCACACCGGCACCCTCGGAAGCGGCCAGTTCCCGCACCCGGTCCAGCTCCGGGTTGTTGTCGAAGCCATCCTCGGCCACGTTCGCCACGTACAACACCGGTTTATCGGTAAGAAGATGAAGCTCGCGCAACGGTTTCCGCCCCTCCGCATCCAGTTCCAACGTGCGCACCGGGTTGCCCGCGCCAAGCCATTCGGCCAGCTTGCGCAGCAGGTCGCGTCGCGCCAGTATCTCCTTGTCTCCGGATTTGGACTGCTTCTCCGCCCGCTGCAGTGCCCGCTCAACCGACTCCAGGTCAGCCAGCACCAGCTCAGTGTTGATGGTTTCGATATCGTCCAGGGGATCCACCCGCCCGGCCACGTGATGCACGTCGTCATCCTGGAAGCAGCGCACCACGTGGGCAATGGCATCCGTCTCCCGGATATTCGCCAGGAACTGGTTCCCCAGCCCCTCCCCTTTGGACGCCCCGGCCACCAACCCGGCAATGTCAACGAACTCCATGGTGGTGGGAACCACCCGTTGCGGCTTGACTATGGATGCCAGCACGTCCAGGCGGGGATCCGGCACGGCGACGATGCCCACATTGGGGTCGATGGTGCAGAAGGGGTAGTTCTCGGCCGGAATCTCGTTCCGGGTAAGGGCATTGAACAGGGTGGACTTGCCCACGTTGGGCAGGCCGACGATGCCGCACTTGAATCCCATGACTGCCTCGAAATTTTGGTTGACCCGAATGCCTCGGGTGGCTAGCGCGTGTGCAACTGCTGCATGGCCTTGTCCATCTGCCCCTCCAGCACCAGGGGCATGACATCCGCGGCATCGTCCAGTGAACGCAGGATGGCGGCGCGGTCCTCCGGCGACGGTTTGCCGAGCACGTAGTTGGTAACCAGCGGTGCGGCGCCCGGATGCCCGATGCCCACCCGCAGACGCAGGAACTCCCGCGACCCCATGACCTGGGCGATGTCCCGCAGGCCGTTGTGTCCACCGTGTCCGCCCCCCCACTTCAGACGGCAGGTGCCGGGAGGCAGATCCAGTTCATCGTGGGCGACCAGGATATTCTCCACCGGGATTTTGAAGAACCGGGCGTATGCACCCACCGACGCGCCACTCCGATTCATGAAGGTGAGCGGTTTCAGCAGCACAAGCTCCGTGCCGTCGACCCGGATCCTGGCCAAGGCACCCTTGTAGCGGGCCTCTTCACGAAACGACCCGCCGTAACGCCGGACCAGTTCGTCAGCGAACCAGAATCCGGCATTGTGGCGGGTCTGAAGGTACTTCTCACCCGGGTTGCCCAGGCCGACGACCAGTTGAATCCTGTCGGTCATGGCAGGCCCGGGGCAGCGAGTTACTCGCCGCCCTCTTCCTTGTTGGCTTCTTCCGGCTCGGCTCCGGCTTCCTCACCTTCTTCCCCGGCCTCCTCGGCGCGGGCCGCGCGCGGCTGCACGATGCTGACCACCGGCAGGTCATGATCGTGGGCATCGCCGCCGTGGGCGAACGCCTCAAATTCCACCCCCGCCGGCAGCGTGAGCTGGGACAGGTGAATGGCGTCGCCAACGCCCAGATCCGCCAGATCCACTTCCAGGTATTCCGGCAGATCCTTGGGCAGGGAGATGATCGGAACCTCGTTCATGTCCCGATGGAGCACGCCCCCGGCCTTCAGCCCCTTGCACGTGTCCTCATTCAGGAAGTGCACGGGCACGCTCACGTGCAGCTTCTCGCCCGCCTTGACCCGCTGGAAATCCACATGCAGGACGCGATCCTTGAAGGGGTGGCGCTGCATGTCCTTCAACACGCTCTGCTGCTTCTTGCCGTCCACCATCAGATCGATGATCTGGGAGTAGAAAGCCTCGGTTTCCATCAGGCGCGCCAGTTCGAAGGCGCTGACCTGGATCATCTTCGGTTCCTTGCCGGCACCGTAAACGATGCCGGGCACCTGCTTCGCGCGACGCAGGCGGCGGCTCGCACCTTTCCCCGTATCGGCGCGCGATTCGGCGTTCAGTTTCAGTTCAACGGACATTGTGACTACCTCACAACAAATGAAGCCCGAACCACCCCGCGACCAGAGCGATTCAGGCGTGATGTCCCGGCCTGGATGGCCGGAACCTGATCCCGGGGATTGTAGCTCCCCGGGCTTATTCCACGAACAGCTCGCTGACCGATTCGTCGCTGCTGATGCGACGCATGCTCTCGGCCAGGAGCTCGGCGATACTCACCTGGCGGATGCGGTCGCAGGCCTCGGCCTGTTCCGACAACGGAATGGTGTCGGTCACCACCAGTTCATCCAGGCCGGAGTCGCTGATCTTCTCCACCGCACTACCGGACAGCACGGGATGGGTGATGTAGGCCACCACGCGCTCGGCACCATGATCCTTCAGCGCGCCGGCCGCCTTACACAGCGTACCGGCGGTATCCACGATGTCATCCACGATAATGCACGTCTTGCCGCGCACATCGCCGATGATGTTCATGACCTGCGCCTCGTTGGCCTTGGGCCGGCGCTTGTCGATGATGGCCAGTTCGGCATCGCCCAGGCGTTTGGCAATGGCCCGGGCGCGCACCACGCCGCCCACATCCGGCGAGACCACGATCTTGTTCGGGTAGACCTGCCGCCAGATGTCGCCCAGCAGGATGGGCGACGCGTAGATGTTATCCACCGGAACGTTGAAGAAACCCTGGATCTGGTCCGCATGCAGATCAACCGTGAGCACGCGGTTGATCCCGGCGGCCTGGATCATGTCCGCCACCAGTTTCGCGGAAATCGGCACCCGCTGGGAGCGCGGCCGGCGGTCCTGCCGCGCATAGCCGTAATACGGGACCACCGCGGTGATGCGGGCCGCCGAGGAGCGGCGCAGCGCATCGGCGATAACCAGCAGCTCCATCAGATTGTCATTGGCGGGGGCGCAGGTGGGTTGGACAATGAACACGTCCTTGCCGCGGACGTGCTCGTCGATTTCCACCATCACCTCACCGTCGCTGAATTTGCTGACGACACAGAAGCCGGGGCGGCTCTTGAGGTTATCGGTGATTGCCCGGGCAAGTCGCGGGTTGGCGTTACCCGCAAAGACCATCATGCGTCCGTTTTCAGTCACGCCGATTCCGCCTGTCAGAGCTGCCGGTAGAGAATATGGCTGGGGTGCCAGGATTCGAACCTGGGAATGACGGGATCAAAACCCGTTGCCTTACCGCTTGGCGACACCCCAGTGGTTAAACAGCTTATCCGCTGCAGCCGGCCCGCTGCTCCGACTGCAACCGATCCAGCAGCGGCGAGCGGTTAATGCCCCGGGCGACGAAACCGGACACCCCCGCTGCCCGGCAATGCGTCAAAGCCCGGGCGGCCTCCTCCTGCCGCGGGAACGGCGCGAACACACAGGCACCCGTGCCAGTGAGCCGGGAGTCCCCGACTTCGGCCAGCACATCCAGTGCCCGGGCGACCGCAGGATAACGCCTGCGCACCACCGCTTCGCAATCGTTCCGACCCCCGCCGGATCGAAAGGCCGATATTGTGGTCAGCGGACTATCCCTTGTCAATTCCGGGTCCCCGAACACGGCTGCGGTACTCACATGACATGCTGGCACCAGCACCACGTACCAGGGCGTCTCCGGCGCCATCGGGATCAACTGCTCGCCGACTCCCTCCGCCCAGGCCGCGTGACCGTGAACAAAAACCGGCACGTCTGCACCGAGCTGCGCACCCAGCGCCGCCAGTTGCGGCAAGGGCCAGTGCAGGCGCCACAGGAAGTTCAGCGCCACCAGCACGGTGGCGGCATCCGAGGATCCGCCCCCCAGGCCACCGCCCATGGGTAGCCGCTTGGTAACCGCCAGGTCAGCCCCCAGTCGCACTCCCGCGGCACGCTGAAGCAGACGAGCCGCCCGCACCACCAGGTCCTGCTCCGGCGGAACCCCGGGCAACGGGTCACGGAGGCGGATGACACCATCATCCCGGGGATTGACGTGGAGCTCATCCTGCACCGAGAGGAACTGGAACAGGGTCTGCAGGGTATGGTAGCCATCCGGTCGGCGGCCGGTGATGTGGAGGAACAGGTTGAGCTTGGCTGGCGCCGGCCAGGGTCTGTCAGTCACGGAACAGCTCCCAGCGGGACACGGACACCCGCACGGCCACTCCCGGGCCGTCCATGAACACGCGGACGGGCATCTGCACACCGTTGACACGGTCATAGGCGGTATACTGGATCACCCACCCCAGTTGTTCCACGCGCACCGGCAGGCCGTCATCGTCCAGATCAAGACGTGCGTCGTATTCCGGCGCCGGGATGCCGATCAGCCAATCCTGCAGTACTTCCACCGGCAGATCGAAACCGGTGTAGCGGTGGAGCAGCGCCTGGGCATCATCCGCCTGATCGCTCCGCCCGTCGCCGGTACGCAGGCTTACCCCCGCCGCCGTGCGCTGGAGCCGGACGGAACCGCTGGCCAACGGGCCGCGCAGGTCCAACTGCCAGTCACCGGCCATCTGGCGCCAGTCCAGGCTCATGGTGGCAGCCTCTGTGCCGGCACTGATACCGGCACGCCCGCTCACGGCCCAGCCGGAGAGTGCGGCAAGAGCATCCAGGCGGTCCTCGAACAGCGCCTCGGGCGGCACCGCGGGCTCGGGCCGGGGCGTGGCGCAGGCGGCGAGCAACAACCCCAGTCCGAGCGCCCACAGCAATCGGGCGGCACCTTGCCGGCGGGGGGCATGGGGATCAATGGCCTCCGTCATGTTCCGGCATTCCCGCGGTCCAGCAACTCGGGGGCGAGCCGGTCCAGCGTGTCACGAAGCACGGGGTGCTCCGCGTCCAGCTCCAGGCCTCTCCGCCAGGCATCCCGGGCCTGATCGCGTTGCCCCATGGTCCAGAGCACCTCGCCCAGGTGAGCGGCCACTTCCGGGTCCGGCATGATATCGTAGGCACGCCGCAGATAGTCCAGCGCCTGATCGTACCGGCCAAGGCGGAAGTGGGCCCAGCCCATGCTGTCCAGAATCGGGCCGTTGTCCGGCTCCTGGGCATAGGCGCGGCGAATCAGCGCAAACCCCTCCTCCACGCGATCGGTGAGATCCACCAGCGTGTACCCCAGGGCATTGAGCGCATGCACATGATCGGGATCGCGCTCCAGAACCGCGCGGAAGTCCGCTTCGGCGCGATCCACATCCCGACGCACTGCATGCAGGATGCCCCGACCGTACAACAGCTCCATGTCGCCCGGATACTGACTCAGAGCCCGGTCGTACAGGACCTTCGCCTCATCGTGCGCCTCCGCCTGGCGCAGCAGATCCGCCTCGATCAGATAGCCGCGCACGGCGTCATCCGGATGACGTTGCCGAAAATCCCGCAGGGTGGTGCGCGCGGCTTCCAGATCACCCGCCTCCTTCTGTAGTATCGCGGCACGCAGCGTGGCCTGGGGACGGTACTCGCCCCGCACCTGCCGATACCAGTCCATGGCATCAGGGATATCACCCAGGTCCTCGGCGATCCGTCCCAGGAAGAACGCCGCTTCATTGCGCCGTTCCCCGAGCTCGATCAACCGCAGGAAATACGGTCGCGCCAGATCCGGATGCCCTTCCTCCAGGGTAAGCAGCCCGGTGGCGTACAGCACCCCCACGTCGTTGGGGCGATCCTCCAGCAAGCGCTTGAAGTGCACCAGCGCGTCCTGATCCCGGCCGGCCTGCAATAGAACGCGGGCCAGGTAAAGCCGCAGTTCGTCATCACCCGGCCGACGCTCCACCAGGGCCTCGAAAACGGCGATCCCGTCATCGAGCCGGTCCAGTTCCAGCAGGGCCTGACCCTCCATGACCTGTAGCTGCCGTGAATCCGGGTCACGCCGCAGACCCTCCCGGGCAGCGGACAGCGCCAGCTCCGGCCGCCCCGACTGCAACGCCGCCTGGGCCAGCACAAGCTGCGCCTCCGGCAGCCCCGGAAACTCCGCGGCCAGTGCCTGCAACACCTCCAGAACCGCGTCCCGGTCCTCTTCCCGGGCGATGCCCGCGCCGAGCTCCGCGATGGCATCTCCCGCCTGATCCCCGGCCTGCATCAGGACCGTGCGCAATTCGCGGCGGGCCCGTTCGGTCTCCCCGGTGCGTACGTACAGCATGCCCAAGGCCTGGCGCGCGGCGATCTCGTCCGGGTCCAGTTCCACCCAGCGCCGCGCCGCGCGGATTCCGTCCGCATCCCGGTTGGCATACAGGGAGAGGCGCGTGGCACGGGCGGCCACTTCCGGGTCCTGGGTGAGGTTCATGGCCCGGAGGTAGGCATCCAGCGCCGCCCCGAGCTGGCCGCGGGCTCCGGCGAACTCCGCCAGCAGCAACTGGAAATACAGATCCTCTTCCTCCGGCGCCGGCGCGGGGCGCTCCAGCACGCGCAGCGGATCCTCTGCCCATTCATCCTGGGCGGGTCCCATTCCGGCACATCCGCCAAGCAGCAGCACCGCCAGCAGGCCGACACCCCACCCTGCTCTCATACCTGTAGTCCTCGGTCCGTCCATTACCCGTTTCCGCAGACCAAGCCGCGGACAGTTTCCACACTATAACCACTGCAACCGGCGGCTGTCCCCCACACACGGGATTCAGCGCGGGCATCGACAGCTCCGAGGCCGCCCTGGTACCTGGGACAATGGGGAGCGAATCAGGGTTTCCCTTGGGAACAGATCAGAGCTTCCCTTGTATTCGGCGGCCGAAATGCCGACAATTTACCGGCCGAGCCATGACTGGGCGCACTGGGCTTTTGCCTGGCGCAACAGGTCTCCGTGTCACGCCGCACCAGGGCCACGCCGCTGATCCGATCCATGACTCTCTGCGCTGTCGGACTTAATCACAGGACTGCCCCGCTGGACGTGCGTGAGCGGCTGGCGTTTCCCGTGGACGGCCTGCAACAGGCTCTGCAGACCCTGGCCGAACGGCCTGGCGTCCGCGAAGCAGCGGTGATATCGACCTGCAACCGCACCGAGGTCTACACGGTGATGGAGCCGGTGAGCAACGCGGATACCGTGCTGCACTGGCTGGCCGGCAGTCACGCCGTGGATCCGGAATGGTTGCGCCCCTATCTCTACGTTCATCAGGGACGGGATGCCGTCCTTCACCTGCTGCGGGTGATCCCCGGTCTGGACTCGCTGGTCCTCGGGGAACCGCAGATCGGCGGTCAGGCCCGTACGGCGCACCTGGAAGCCGCCCACGCCGGCACGCTGGGGCAAGTGCTGGACCGGCTGTTCCAGCACGGCTTCGCCGTCTCGAAGCAGGTGCGCACGGAGACGGGTATCGGCGCCAACCCGGTCTCCGTGGCCTTCGCGGCTGTCAGCCTTGCCCGGCAGATCTTCGGCCCGCTGGACGGCTACACGGCCCTGCTGCTGGGTGCCGGGGAGACCATCGAACTCACCGCCCGCCACCTGCGCCAGCAAGGGCTGACGCGGTTCATCGTCGCGAACCGTACCCGGGAGCGGGCCCAGGAACTGGCGGCGGAGCACGGTGGGGATGCCATCCCCCTGTCCGAGCTGCCTGATCGGCTGCCGGAAGCGGACATCGTGATCGCCTCCACGGCCAGCCCGCTGCCCCTGCTGGGCAAGGGCAGCGTGGAGCGGGCACTGCGCAAGCGCCGCCGGCGACCGATATTCATGGTGGACATCGCTGTCCCAAGGGACATCGAACCGGAGGTGGACGAACTGGACGACGTGTACCTCTACACCGTGGATGACCTGCAGGATGTCATCCAGGAGAACCTGCGGTCCCGTCGCCACGCAGCCCGGGAAGCCGAGGAAATCATCGAATTGCAGGCGGACCGTTTCATGGTCTGGCTGCGCTCGTTGAACACGGTGCCGGACATCCGCCGGTTTCGTGAGAGCGCGGAGGCCCATCGGGATGTGGTGCTGGACCGGGCGCTGCGACGCCTGGGCAATGGGGAAACGCCGGAGGAGACCCTGCGCTACCTGGCCTACAGTCTGACCAACCGGTTGCTGCACGGCCCCACCACACGTTTGCGCGAAGCGGGTGAGCAGAACGACAAGGCCACGCTGGCGTGCGCCCGCCACCTGCTGGACCTGAACGACAATGACGTGGATGAACGGCGGCACCCGTTACCGACCGCCAAGAGGAAACCTTGAGCTTGAAGCCATCGATTCGGGGGAAACTGGAACAACTGCAAGGGCGCTACGAGGAAATCGCGGCCCTGTTGTCGGACCCGGATATCATCGGCAACCAGAACCGGTTTCGCGATCTTTCGCGGGAATACGCGCGGCTGGAGGAACTGGTACAGACCTTCGAGCGCTACGGCCAGGCGGAGTCGGACCTGGCCGGTGCCCGCGAGATGCTGGACGAGGGCGACGCCGAGCTGCGGGACATGGCCCGGGAGGAAGCCACGGAGGCCGAACAGCGTCTGGAGGCATTGAGCCGGGCGCTGGAGCTGCTGCTGATCCCGGAGGACCCCAACGATCAGGCCAACATTTTCCTGGAAATCCGCGCCGGCACCGGGGGGGACGAGGCGGCACTGTTTGCCGGGGATCTGTTCCGCATGTACTCGCGCTACGCGGAGTCCCAGGGCTGGCGCGTCGAGCTGATCAGCGAAAGCGAGGGGGAGCACGGGGGCTACAAGGAGGTCATTGCCCGGATCATCGGCCACGGCGCGTATTCACGACTGAAGTTCGAATCCGGCACCCATCGGGTGCAGCGAGTGCCGGAAACGGAGTCCCAGGGCCGCATCCACACCTCCGCATGCACGGTGGCCGTGCTGCCGGAAGTCCAGGAAGTGGATGCCGTGGAGATCAACACCGCCGATCTGAAGGTGGACACCTTCCGGGCCTCCGGAGCAGGCGGCCAGCACGTCAACAAGACTGATTCGGCCATCCGCATCACCCATCTGCCGTCCGGTATCGTGGTGGAATGCCAGGACGAACGCTCGCAGCACAAGAACCGGGCGAAGGCCATGGCGCTGCTGCAGGCCCGGCTGCTGGCCGAGGAACGCAACCGGCAGGTGGCGGAGCAGAGTGCCCAGCGCAAGCTTCAGGTGGGCAGTGGTGACCGCTCCGAGCGCATCCGCACCTACAATTTTCCCCAGGGGCGGGTCACGGACCACCGCATCAATCTCACGCTGTACAAGCTCGAAGAGGTCATGCAGGGCGGTCTGGAGCAGGTGATCAATCCGCTGATCCAGGAACACCAGGCGGAGCAACTGGCGGAAATGGCCCGGGAAAACGCCTGACTCTGCCCCCCGGAACGAGTATACGCTTGGAAATAACGTGCGGGCTTCGTCGCCGGCCGTCCCTGCACTGCACCGCAGGTAGGCTCCGACCCGGCCGGAGCACACTTCCCCGCTCCCCGGCCTTGGGGCGTGCCGACGACGCCCTGACCGCAAACCGCTGGCTACATGCCGGGAACCCCTGAACGAAGACGACTGCGCAGCCAGACGGCAATCCGGACCAGGGCGGCGATGACGACGCCAAACAGAACAATCGCCGGCCCGGAGGGGATATCCAGCCAGTAGGAACCCGCCAGGCCGCCGCTGGTCATCAGCATGGCCAGCAGCACTGCCACCAGCAGCACCAATGTAAAACTGCGCAGCGCCAGCATCAGGGCCACCACCGGCGGCAGGGTGAACAGCGCGATCAGCAGGACGATTCCCACCACCTGAATGAGCATGATCACCGACAACGCCACCAGCACCAGCAGCAACATGGTGAGTAAACGGACCGGAATCCCCTGCACCCGGGAAAAGGTCTCGTCAAAGGCAACGGCCACGAACTCCTTGTACAGGAGCATCATGATCAGCAGCACCAGGGCCACCAGCGATGCCAGCAGATAGACGTCGTTCCGGGTCACGGTGAGGATGTCACCGAACAGATAGACCATCAGATCCGGTGCATAGCCGGGCGTCATGTGGATGAACACGATGCCCACGGCCATGCCCGCAGCCCAGAGAATGCCGATGTAGGCATCCTGGGACCGCCCGGCCCCTCCTTCGCCCAACCAGGCCAGCACCACCGCGGCGACCACCGCCACCGCCACGGCGCCAATCAGCGGATTGAGGCCCAGATAAAAGCAGATGCCCAGCCCGGCAAAGGCGGCATGGCTGATACCACCGGCAATGAACACCAGACGCTTGACGACGACGAAGGTGCCCACCAGGCCGGAGAGCACGCTGGCCAGCAGACCCGCCAGCACGGCGTTCTGAATGAACTCGTAACGGAAGAGCAGGCGCAGTTCGTCCATGACTCAGTGCCCATGGTGGCTATGGCTGTGCTCACCCAGCACCCGGTGCGGCACGCCATGGGCGATCAGTTCCACCGGACAGCCGTAGGCCTCCTCCAGTTGCTCATTCGTGAGTTCGCCGCTGCCGTGATACCAGAGACGGCGGTTCACGCAGGCAATCTGCTTGACCTGGGCCGCAATGCTGGTGGCGTCATGGGTGATCACCACTACGGGGATACGGGTGTTGAGCTCCTGCAGGAGGGCCGAGAGCACCGTCCGGGTTTCCGCATCCACCGACGCCGTGGGTTCATCCAGAAACAGAATCTCAGGCTCCGCCACCAGCGCCCTGCCAATCAAGGCCCGCTGCATCTGGCCGCCGGAGAGTTCGGCGATGGGGGAACGGGCATGGTCCGCGAGCTTCAGCCGTTCCAGCACCCGGGCCACGGCCAGCCGGTCTTCCCGGTGATATCGACGCAGCGGCCCGCGTTGACCCAGCCGCCCCATCAGCACAGCGTCTTCCAGACTCAGCGGGAAGTTACGGTCGAACGTGGAGAACTGCGGTACGTAGCCGATGCGGCCCCGGGACGGACGATGATACCAGTGCACCTGCCCCCACCAGGGCCGTTCCAACCCCAGGATCACCCGCAGCAGCGTGGTCTTGCCCCCGCCGTTGGGACCGATAATGGCAAGAAAATCCCGTTGCCCGATGCGCAGATCCACGTTCTGCAGCACCGCTTCGCCATCATAGCCGAATGTCACGCCGCGGACTTCCAGCATGCAATCCCGGCCGAGTTCGAGCACGCTCACGAAAGGGCATCCTCCAGGGCCTGACTCAGGGCGCGCAAGGTCGCACCCCAGTCCTTGCTCATGGGGTCCATCTCCACCAGCCGGATATCCAGTTCCCGGGCGATCACCTCCGCGCTGCGCCGGGAGAATCCGGGCTGAACGAATACCACACGAACGCTTTCCGCCCGGGCCCGGTCGATGAACCGGGCCAACTGCGCGGGCGACGGATCCTTGCCGTCCACTTCGATGGCCATCTGCTGCAGGCCGTAGTCATCCGCGAAATAGCCCCAGGCGGGATGATTCACCAGGAAGACCCGCCGGTCCAGCCCGTTCAGACGCTGTCGGATCTCCGCATCCAGCGCATCCAGTTCCAGCAGGAAAGCGTTGAGCCGTTCCCGGTACACCGGTGCCCCTTCCGGATCCGCCGCCTCAAGGGCTTCGGCAATGCGGGGCGCCGCCGCCCGCACGATAGCCGGGGATACCCACAGATGCGGGTCGCTGTCGCCGTGACCATGGTGTCCGTCATGGTCATCATGGTGATGGTGGTGGTGACCGTCATGCCCGTGGGCCTCCAGGGGCCGGAAGTCCACATCCTCCGCCATGTCCACCACGCGCACCCCCGCGCCACGCCGTTCCAGCATCTGAATGAACTGGTACTCGAACACGTATTCCGGGTGCCCCACCTTGACGTAAATCCGCGCATCCTCCAGTGCCTGAAGCTGGCGCGGAGACGGACTGAAGCTGTGGGTGGACTGCCCTGGAGCCACCATGGACCGGACCTGAACGCGATCACCGCCGATGGCCTCCACGAAATAGGCCTGAGGGGGAACGCTCACGGTCACGGGAACCGGTGGCGAGGCCGCCATGGAAGCGCCGGAAAAAGCGAACAACAACAGCATCGATAGCAAGCGTGACATCAGTCTGACCCTCCCTGGGAAAGCACGCAAACCAGCCGAAAGACGGAGATTTCGAAACATAATAACATTATCAACCGATGCACGCGCTATCGCCATGCGCCGCCCAATAGAGAAAGGCCCGCACCAGGCGGGCCTTTCCATGGAGGTCCGGTTGGGCTGATCAGCCCCGGAGAGAACGCTGCACAGGGTTCAGGCAACGCGCTGCTTTTCCCGGATTTCCTCCAGGGTTTTGCAGTCGATGCACAACGTGGCCGTGGGGCGGGCCTCCAGCCGACGCAGACCGATTTCGACGCCACACTGCTCGCAGTAGCCGTAGTCATCCTTGCGGATTTTCTCCAGCGTCTGATCGATCTTCCGGATCAGTTTGCGCTCCCGATCCCTGGTGCGCAGTTCCAGCGCGAACTCCTCCTCCTGGGTGGCGCGGTCCGCGGGGTCGGCATAGTTGGTGGCGTCGTCCCGCATGTGATGCACGGTACGCTCCACCTCCTCCTGGAGCTGCCGCTTCCAGGCCAACAACAGGTCCCGGAAATGCTCCAGTTGCGCATCACTCATGTACTCCTCGCCGCGCGTTTCCTCGTACGGCGCGAAGTCCTTCACCGGAAGGGCATGTTTGTGTTCCATGTCAATATCCTCCACCCGTTGCCGGTAGCCGTGACCCTGGCCACCCAGGGGACTTCCACCCCGATCGTCAAGCCCGCCATCCCCTGGCGCGGCCGTCCCGTCTGCCGGGAACCGCTCCCCACCCGCGAGGGCTTCTCACCGGCAGCCGCCTGAAAATCAGGCCCTTTATATCAGTGCCTGGATTGGATGGCAAAACCCCGCCGGGGTTCCATTCAGCC
The DNA here is from genome assembly GCA_020831885.1 of Ectothiorhodospiraceae bacterium. Taxonomy (GTDB): domain Bacteria; phylum Pseudomonadota; class Gammaproteobacteria; order Nitrococcales; family Aquisalimonadaceae; genus LSCE01. The sequence continues at coordinate 31,939 of JAFIFU010000026.1, read as the reverse complement.
CCCGGCGACCATCCGCTTCGGCAGCACATCCCGCAGACGCGCCGCCATGTCCCGCACTGATTTCTCGGTGGTCTCCCAGTCGACGCAGGCGTCGGTCACCGAGACCCCGTACTGCAGATCCGCCGGATCGGCGGTGAGCTTCTGGTTACCCCAATTGATGTTGCTCTCCACCATCATGCCGACAATGGAACGGTTGCCTTCCTGGATCTGGTTCACCAGGTTGTCCAGCACCAGGGGTTGCAGGGCCGGGTCCTTGCTGGAATTGGCGTGGCTGCAGTCCACCACCAGGTTCAGCGGTAGTCCGGCCGCGGCCAGCTCGCGCTCGCACAGGGCGATACTCACGGAATCATAGTTGGGCTTACCGTTGCCGCCACGCAGCACCACATGCCCGTAGCGGTTGCCCCGGGTGCGGATGATGGCGCACTGGCCCTGCCCGTTGATGCCCAGGAAGCTGTGCGGATGCGCCACCGAGTGCAGCGCGTTGATGGCCACTTCCAGGCTGCCGTCGGTGCCGTTCTTGAACCCCACCGGGGTGGACAGGCCACTGGCCATCTCGCGATGGGTCTGGGACTCCGTGGTCCGGGCGCCGATGGCCGTCCAGGTGATCAGATCCTGCAGGTACTGGGGCGAGATGGGGTCCAGCGCCTCCGTGGCCGCGGGCAGGCCCATTTCCGCCAGCTCCAGCAGCAGCGCACGGGCCTTGTACAAGCCCTCGTCGATGCGGAAGGAATCGTCCATGTAGGGATCGTTGATCAGTCCCTTCCAGCCCACGGTGGTCCGCGGCTTCTCGAAGTACACCCGCATGACGACGAACACCGTGTCCTTGACCTCATCCGCCAGCCGTTTCAGTCGTTCGGCGTAGTCGCGGGCGGCGTCCAGGTCATGGATGGAACACGGCCCCACCACCAGGAACACACGGTGGTCGCGGCGGTCCAGGATGCTCTCCACCACCCGCCGGCCCACCAGCACCGTGTCGCGCGCCGTTTCCGTCAGCGGCAGCGCACGGTGGATGGCATCCGGTGTCGGCAGCAGCTCCTGCGCGATCACGTTGATGTTTTCGACGGCATTGTTTACCGATGCGGGATCAGCCATGACTCGTTTCACCTCGGCCCCATCGGGCCTCGTGCATGTTTCGGACAACAATCCCGGGCTTGCTTCATGTGCCCGCGTGACCCCGCTCATGTTAACGGGACTCGCCGGCAAACTCCACGCCGGGCCGCCCGGCGGCTCGCGGCCCCACCCGGGACTGCAGTAGAATGACCACACGGCGTACCCGCCCGTACAGTGCCGGTGAAGCGCCTGATTGACTTCCCGACGCACGCCGACACGACCAGTGTTTCCCTGAGGAGGCCGGACATGGCGCTGGACCGCAAACTGCTCGACATACTGTGCTGCCCGGTGACCCGGATCCCGGTGCGCCCCATGAATCGCAACGAACTGGCGCGACTTAACGCCGCCATCGAGGAAGGTCGCGTGACCCAGGCGGACGGTGAGGCCGTGAGCGAACCGTTGAAGGAAGCGCTGATCACCGAGAACGGCGAACGCATCTACCCGGTGGACGACGGAATCCCCGTGATGCTGGAAGAACGGGCCATCACGGCCCGGTCACTGGACTGACATGACCCTGGGCGAACTGCTGCGGGAATCCGCCTCGCTGCTGGCCGGGGTTTCCGACAGCCCGCGACTGGACGCCGAGCTGCTGGGTTGCCACGTGCTGGGGGTCGACCGCAGCCTGTGTTTCAGCCGCCCCGAGTACCCGCTGAGCACCCGGGAGGCGTCCGCCATCCGCGCCCTGCTGGCCCGCCGGCTGGCCGGCGAACCGGTGGCCTATCTGCTGGGCCGCCGGGGCTTCTGGACACTGGATCTGGCGGTGAATCCGGACGTGCTCATCCCCCGCCCGGAGACCGAATTGCTTGTGGAACGCTGCCTGACGCACATCCCGCCGGCCAGCCCCCGGGATCTGTGCGACCTGGGCACCGGCAGCGGCGCCATCGCCCTGGCGCTGGCCAGTGAACGACCCGAATGCCACATCACCGCGGTGGACCGGTCCGAGGCCTCACTTGCCGTGGCCCGGTCCAACGGTGAACTCTGCCGCCTGCGGGTGGAGTGGCTGCAGGGTGACTGGTTCGCGCCCCTGTCGGGTCGGCGCTTCCATCTGATCGCATCCAACCCGCCCTATGTGGCGGAAGACGACCCCCATCTGGAACAGGGCGACATTCGCCACGAACCGCGGCAGGCCCTGGTGGCCGGCCCGGACGGACTGGCCGCCCTTCGCCTGATCATCCGCCAGGCACCGGCCCACCTGCGCGCGGGCGGCTGGCTGGTGCTGGAGCACGGCCACGACCAGGCGCAGGCGGTGCGGGCATTGCTGCAGGGCGCCGGCTTCACCGAACTGGCCTGCCACCGGGATCTGGCCGGCCTGCCAAGAATCAGTGAAGGACGCTACGGCGGAGGGACAGCCGATGAATGATGAGCAGTTACTGCGTTACAGCCGCCAGATCATGCTGCCGGAAGTGGATATGGAGGGGCAGCAGAAACTGGCCGCCGCCCGGGTGCTCATCGTGGGCATGGGCGGTCTGGGCTCCCCGGCCGCCATGTACCTGGCGGCCGGTGGCGTGGGACAACTGGTGCTGGCGGATGATGATCTGGTGGAACTCTCCAATCTGCAACGGCAGATCGTCCACGGCAGCAGCGACATCGGCCGGCCGAAGGTGGAGTCCGCCGCAGCGCGCCTGCGGGAGCTGAACCCGGACACCCGGATCACCACGCTGCAACACCGACTGGATCAGGATGCCCTGATCCAGCAACTTCTGCAGGTGGACCTGGTTCTGGACGGCACGGACAACTTCACCACCCGCTTTGCCATCAACGCCGCCTGTGTGGCCGCCGGCCGGCCGCTGGTTTCCGGCGCGGCGATCCGTCTGGAGGGGCAGATCGCGGTGTTCCGGCCGGACCTGCCGGACCATCCCTGCTACGCCTGCCTGTTCCCCCCGGGGACCACCGAGGATCAGCGCCTGAACTGCAGTGAAAACGGCGTGCTGGCGCCGGTGGTGGGTGTGATCGGCAGCCTGCAGGCGGTGGAAGCCATGCGGCTGATCACGGGGTTCGGCCCGGACACCACCACCTGGCTTACCCTGTGGGACGCCCGGACCGGGGACTGGCAGCGCGTGCGGGTACCCAAGGATCCGGGTTGCCCGGTGTGCGGCACGCGCCAGGGAAACGCGTAGCCCGGATCAGTGCTGCGTATCCCCGGGGAGTTCGCTGCCACCGGCACTGAACGCCTGTTCCACGTCCACCGCATCGAAGGTGTAATCCTGTCCGCAGAAATCGCATTCCGCATGAATGAGTCCTTCATCCCGCAGTATGCTCTCCGCCTCCTCCCGCCCCATGGCCTGGATGGCCGCCGCCAGCCGCGCCCGGGAGCAGGAACAATGGAATCGTACCGGGACGGGATCGAATAGCCGGATGGTTTCCTCGTGGAACAGGCGGCGGATGATCTCCCGGCTGTCCAGATCCAGCAGTTCGTCGCCGGTGATCGTGGACGCCAGTTGTTCGGCCCGGTTCCAGGCGTCGGCGTCCCCGTGCGGATCCTCTCCCGGCAGGCGCTGCAACAGCAGACCCGCAGCCCGCTTGCCATCGCAGGCCAGCCAGACGCGGGTCGGAAGCTGTTCCGACTGGGAGAAATAGTTGTCCACCGCCTCCGCCAGGCCCGGTCGGTCCAGGCTGACGATCCCCTGGTAGCGGTCCCGATCCCCTTCCGGGTCGATGGTGATGGCCAGGTACCCGTTCCGGCACAGCTCGGGAAGCCCCCCCTCGCCAACAGGCTCATCCTCGTGTCGCGCCACGGCGCGCATGGCCTGATCGTGGCTGGCATTGGCCACCAGCATGGTGATCGGGCCGTCCCCCTGCACCTGCAGGATCAATGAGCCCCGGAACTTGAGGATCGACGACAGCAGCCCGGCCGCCGCCATGGCTTCGCCCAGCAGGCGGGCCACCGGCTCCGGGTAGGCGCGCCGACTGAGCACCTCGCGGTAGGTCTGATCCAGGTGGATCAGCTCGCCCCGCACGTTGGCCAATTCGACCACAAACCGCTCCTGCGGATCCGGTGGCGCCGACATGGCGACCTCCATGACCGGAAAGCCCGGCGCCGGGCGCCGGCCACGGGAATCGATCAGTGCTTCCTTCAGTCGCTGAGCTTCTTCTTCAGCAGTTCGTTGACCTGGGCCGGGTTGGCCTTGCCCTTGGAAGCCTTCATCACCTGACCCACGAAGAAGCCCAGCAACTTCTCCTTCCCCGCCTTGTACTGCTCCACCTGCTTCGGATTGGCGGCGATGGCCTCGTCCACCATGGCCTCGATGGCACCGGCATCGGTGACCTGCTTGAGGCCCTTCGCCTCGATAACCGCATCCGCATCGCCCTCGCCCCGCCACATGGCATCGAACACATCCTTGGCGATCTTGCCGGAGATGGTGTTGTCGGTGATGCGCCTGAGCATGCCGCCGAGTCGGGCGGCGGAAACCGGGCTGTCGGCGATATCCAGATCATCGCGGTTCAACGCCCCGCCCAGCTCCACGATCACCCAGTTGGCGGACAGCTTGCCCTCGCCGCCGGAGGCCTCCACCACGGTCTCGTAGTAATCCGCCAGCTCCCGGGAGGCGGTGAGCTGCCCGGCATCGGATTCGGAAAGCCCGTACTGCTCCATGAACCGCTGCCGCTTGGCATCCGGCAGCTCCGGAAGCTCCGCCCGGGCGCGCTGGATGTCCGCCTCCCCGATCTCCACCGGCAACAGGTCCGGGTCGGGGAAGTAACGGTAGTCGTTGGCCTCTTCCTTGGTGCGCATGGAACGCGTCTCATTGCGATCGGCGTCGTACAGGCGCGTTTCCTGCACCACCTGGCCACCCGATTCGATCACGTCGATCTGCCGCTCCACCTCGAAGTTGATGGCGCGCTCGATGAAACGGAACGAGTTCAGGTTCTTCAACTCGGTGCGGGTGCCGAGTTCCTCCTGTCCCTTCGGCCGGACGGACACGTTGGCATCGCAGCGGAACGAACCTTCCTGCATGTTGCCGTCGCAGATGCCCAGGTAGCGCACCAGCGAATGGATTTTGCGCATATAGGCCACCGCCTCCTTCGCGGAGCGCATGTCCGGCTCGGAAACAATCTCAAGCAATGGGGTACCGGCCCGGTTCAGGTCGATGCCGGTTACGCCCTCGAAGCCCTCGTGCAGAGACTTCCCGGCGTCCTCCTCCAAGTGGGCACGGGTCAGCCCCACGCGCTTGCTGCGGCCATCCTCCAGCGCAATAAGCACCTCACCGCTATGGACGATGGGCAGCTCGTACTGGCTGATCTGGTAGCCCTTGGGCAGGTCCGGGTAGAAGTAATTCTTGCGGGCGAACACCGAGCGCGGCGCGATGGTGCAGCCGGTGGCCAGGCCGAACTTGATGGCCATGTTCACGGCCTCGGCGTTCAACACCGGCAGCACCCCGGGCAGCCCCAGATCCACGGCACAGGCCTGGGTGTTGGGTTCGGCGCCATAGGCGGTTGAGGCGCCGGAGAAGATCTTGCTGCGGGTGGCGAGCTGGGCGTGGATTTCCAGCCCGATGACCACTTCCCATGCCATTGTCATCACCTCCTCAGGCGAACGCCTCGGGCGCCCGGGTGTGCCAGTCCGTCACCTGCTGATAGCGGTGGACCGCATTCAGCAGGCGCGCCTCATCGAAGTGGGCGCCGATCAGTTGTACGCCCACCGGCCGACCATGGGCGAAACCGGCGGGATGGGAAATGCCCGGCAGACCGGCCAGGTTGACGGCGATGGTGTAGACATCGGACAAGTACATGCTCACCGGGTCGTCGGCCCGCTCGCCCAGGTTGAAGGCCACCGTCGGCGAAGTGGGACCCAGGATCAGGTCCACCTGGTTGAAGGCGGCCAGGAAATCGTCGCGGATCAAGCGGCGCACCTTCTGCGCCTTCAGGTAGTAGGCGTCATAGTAACCGGCGGACAGTGCATAGGTGCCCACCAGAATGCGGCGTTTCACCTCGGCACCGAAAGCCTCGCCCCGGGAGCGCTTGTACAGGTCTTCCAGGTCCCGCGGGTTCTCGCAACGATAGCCGAAGCGCACACCGTCGAAGCGGGACAGGTTGGAGGAACACTCGGCCGGGGCGATCACATAGTAGGCCGGAACGGCCAGTGCCGTGTTCTTCAGGCTGATCTCCCGGAACGCGACGCCAAGCTTCCGGTATTCCTCGATGGCCGCATCCACCACCCGGGCCACGTCCGCGTCCAGCCCCTCGCCGAAATACTCCTTGGGCAGACCGATGGTCAGCCCGTCCAGATCCCGGTTCAGTGCCTCGCCATAGCGGGGCACCGGCTGATCCACGCAGGTGGAATCCCGCCGGTCGAAACCGGCCATGGCCTCCAGCAGCAGGGCACAGTCCTCCGCGGTGCGGGCCATGGGACCGGCCTGGTCCAGGCTGGAGGCGAAGGCGATCATGCCATAGCGGGAGACCCGGCCGTAGGTGGGCTTGAGCCCGGTGATGCCACACAGGGCAGCCGGCTGCCGGATGGAGCCGCCGGTATCGGTGCCGGTGGCGGCGGGCACCAGACGGGCCGCCACCGCGGCCGCGGAACCACCGGAAGATCCGCCGGGCACCGCCCGGGTATCCCAGGGGTTCTTCACCGGTCCGTAGTAGCTGGTTTCGTTGGATGAGCCCATGGCGAACTCATCCATGTTGGTCTTGCCCAGGCTCACCATGCCCGCCGCGTTCAGCCGCTCCACCACATGGGCATCGTACGGGGAGACAAAGTTGTCCAGCATGCGGGAGCCGCAACTGGTGCGCACCCCCCGGGTGCAGAAAATATCCTTGTGCGCCACGGGCACACCAGTGAGCGGGCCGGCCCGGCCGGCGGCCCGCTGTTGGTCGGCGACACGCGCGGCATCCAGGGCCTGTTCCTCGGTGACGGTGATGAAGGCGTTGAGTGCGCTGCCCTGTTCCCGGATACGCTGCAGGCAGGCGCGGGTCAGTTCCTCGCTGGAATAATCGCCGGCCGCCAGCCCGGCAGCCAGTTCGGAGACGGTCTTGTCATGCACGCTCACGGCTATCCGTCCAATCGCTGGTTAATCATAGAATGAGATATCATGCGGGTTGGGCACGGGCGACGGACTCATTCGATGACCCGCGGCACCAGATAAAGCCCGCCTTCCACGCTGGGTGCGACAGACTGGAACAGCGCACGCTGGTCGGACTCAGTGACTTCGTCCGGCCGCAGCCGCTGGACCATGTCAATGGGATGCGCCAAGGGCTCCACCGCGCTGGTGTCCACCGTTCCCAGCGCTTCGACGAACTCCAGAATACGGGACAGATTGACGGCGTAGGTGTCCAGATCCTGTTCATTCACGCCCAACCGCGCCAGATGGGCGATGTTTTCGACCTGCTCATTGCTCAGTGACATGGACGGCTCCGTCGATGGCATCAGCGGGGGCTTGCCGCTCCCCTCGCTCTGCCGTTTGGTGGCAGGCCGGAGCGACAAACCGGCGTACGGAAAAGGCGCAATTTTCCGGCATCCCGTGCACAATGGCAAACAAGCCCGGGCATCCCGACCAGACCGGAACAAGAAACCGTGAAGGATATCACGGCCTTGGTCCTGACCGGCTTGCCCATTCCCTAACCCGTTGTTAGATTAGCGCCTTCGCTGGGACAGGTAGACTACGATGTTCAAAGGCATACGCGGGCTTTTTTCCAATGATCTTTCAATCGATCTGGGCACAGCCAATACGCTGATTTATCTGCGGGGCCAGGGCATCGTACTGAACGAACCCTCCGTGGTGGCGATTCGGCAGGACCGGGACGGCGGTCCCAAATCCATTGCCGCGGTCGGCGCCGAAGCCAAGAGCATGCTCGGGCGCACCCCTGGGAACATTCGCGCGATCCGACCACTGAAGGATGGCGTGATCGCCGATTTCACGGTCACCGAGAAGATGCTCCAGCATTTCATCAAGAAGGTGCACGAGGCCCGCTTTTTCAAGCCGAGCCCGCGGGTTCTGGTCTGCGTGCCCTGCGGATCCACTCAGGTGGAGCGGCGCGCCATCAAGGAATCCGCGGTGGGCGCGGGCGCCCGCGAGGTCTACCTGATCGAGGAACCCCGGGCGGCGGCCATCGGCGCCAACATGCCGGTGGATGAAGCACGGGGCTCCATGGTGCTGGACATTGGCGGCGGCACCTCCGAAGTGGCCGTCCTGTCCCTCAACGGCATCGTCTACTCCGCTTCGGTCCGGATGGGTGGTGACCGCTTCGACGAGGCCATCACCAATTACGTGCGGCGCAATTACGGCATTCTCATCGGCGAGGCCACCGCAGAGCGGATCAAGCACGAGATCGGCACCGCGTTTCCGGGGAGTGAGGTGCGGGAAATCGACGTGAAGGGCCGCAATCTGGCCCAGGGTGTACCGCGTAGCTTCACCTTGAACAGCAACGAGATTCTGGAGGCCTTGCAGGAGCCGCTGTCCGGCATCGTCGGCGCGGTGAAGACGGCACTGGAGCAGACGCCGCCGGAACTGGGTGCGGACGTGGCGGACCGGGGCATCGTCCTCACCGGCGGTGGAGCGCTGCTGCGCAACCTGGATCGCCTGATCATGGAAGAAACCGGCTTACCGGTGGTTATCGCCGACGACCCGCTCACCTGCGTGGCCCGCGGTGGCGGCCGGGCGCTGGAATTGATGGACGAACAGGGGCTGGACCTGTTCACGGTGGAATAGGGCAATCGACTGCCAAGCCGACCAGCCTTTGAGCACGGCTGCGTGGGGGCGCCGGCAATGATGGCCTCGAAACGGCCGGCGCCCGTCACGCCCGACTCCAGACACGCCCTGCACCGGAACAGAGCCTCTCGGGCTCGACCAGTTCAAGGTTTATGATAATAAGCCGCGGTATGATGAGTGCCGTCGGAGCTGCGGCAGGTTTCGGCACATTGGCAAACGACGGGTGGACCTATCAAGCCCTTATTCGCTCGCGGCCCATCGCTGACCACCCGACTGATCCTGCTGGCCCTGGTGTCGGTGGGACTGATGACGCTCGACCATCGCCAGCACCTTTCCGCACCGGTCCGTGAAGCCGTGCAGACCGCCGCCTACCCGATGCATTTCCTGGTCAACCTCCCCTTCGACATGGGGGAGTACCTGGTCGAACGGCTCAGCAGCCGCCGTGCGCTTCTGGAAGAGAATGCCCGGCTGCGCAACCAGCACATGCTTTACGAGGCCAGGCTGCAGCGCCTGGATCAGCTCGAGCGGGAGAATATCCGCCTGCAGAGCCTGCTGGAATCCTCCTACGAGGTGGAGGAAGCCGTGCTCATTGCGGAACTGATGCGTGTGGATCTGGACCCCTACCGGCACATCATTCAGGTGGACAAGGGCAGCCGCCACGGTGTGTTCCCGGGCCAACCGGTGCTGGATGCCCACGGCATCATGGGACAGGTGGACACGGTGGGACGGTCCAGCGCCGTGGTGCGTCTGATCACCGACCCCAGCCACGCCCTCCCGATCCAGGTGAACCGCAACGGGCTCCGGACCATCGCATTCGGAAGCGGCAGTCTGCGCGCACTGGAACTGCCCCACCTGCCGAACAATGCCGACATCCGTGAAGGCGATCTGCTGGTGAGCTCCGGCCTGGGTGGCGGCTTCCCCGTGGGCTATCCGGTGGCCCGGGTCACGGAAGTGGTTCGGGAGCCCGGGCAACCCTTTGCCCGCGTGGTGGCGGAACCCACAGCCAAACTCGACCGCAGCCGGGAAATGCTGCTGGTCCGCACCCGGCGACGCGGTGGCGACTACGAGGAGATCAGCGATGCGCCGATGGACGATGCGGGATTCCAGGACGGGGACGGGGTTCCATGACCCTGGCTCCACACCGCGGCGGAACCGTGATCCTGATGAGCATTCTGGCAGCCTACGCCCTGACCATCTTGCCGCTGCCCGACTGGGCCCGCATGGCGCGCCCGGAATGGGTGGCGCTGGTCCTGATCTACTGGTGCATGGCGGTGCCGCATCGCGTTGGCGTGGTTGTCGGCTTCCTGGCGGGGCTGGGGCAGGATGCGCTGCAGGGTTCCCTGCTGGGACAGCACGCGCTGGCTTATGTACTGCTCACCTACCTGGTGGTGAAACTCCACCAGCGGATCCGGGTCTATCCGCTGATGCAACAGGCCGGCATCGTCCTTGTGCTGCTGGCCATGACACAACTCATTCAGATCTGGATCAATGGCCTGATCGGACGCCCGCACCCGGGGCCGGAGTACTGGCTGCCGCCGTTGGTGGGTACGCTGGTCTGGCCCTGGCTGTTCGTCATCATGCGCAGCGTGCGCCGTTACTACGGGGTTCAGTAAACCATGGCCAGCGGTGATGACCGGGAACGACTCAAGGATTCCCGCCGCGAACAGGCGCTGTTCACGCGGCGTGCGGTGCTGGCCGGGGTCGGGGTCACGGGCCTCATGGGACTGCTGGGCGGGCGCATGCTGCAGCTTCAGGTGGCCGGGCATGAGCGCTATTCCACCTTGAGCCACGCCAACCGCATGCGCCTGGTGCCGGTGCCACCGAACCGCGGCCTCATCCACGACCGCAACGGCCTGATCCTGGCCGAGAACCAGCCGAACTTCCAGTTGCTGGTCACCCCCGAACAGGTGCCGGACCTGAGCGCCACGCTGGACGGGCTACGGTCGATCATTCCGGTTTCCGAGAGGGAGCTGGAACGTTTTCACGCGCTGCTGCGCCGCTCCCGGCGTTTCGAGGCGGTTCCACTGAAGGTCCGCATGCATGAGGACGAGACCGCGGCGTTCGCGGTGCACCGGCACCGCTTCCCCGGCGTGGACGTGGAAGCGCGACTCACGCGCCATTATCCCCACGGCCCCCATGCGGTCCACGCGGTGGGCTATGTCGGCCGCCTCAATGAGCGTGATGTCCGGCGGCTGGACCAAAGCCGTTACGCCGGCACCAGCCATACCGGAAAAACCGGCGCCGAACTGCAGTTCGAGGACCTGCTGCATGGCCATGCCGGCCTGCAGCGGGTGGAAACCAACGCGCTGGGCCGTGTCATCCGCCCGCTGGAGCGGGTCAGCCCCGACCCGGGCCAGGATGTCTATCTGACCATCGACAGCCGGCTGCAACGGGTCGCGGAAGACGCGCTGGAGGATTTCGCGGGCTCCATCGTCGCCATCGACGTCCGCAACGGCGACGTCCTCGCCCTGGCCAGCAAGCCGCTGTACGACCCCAATCTGTTCGTCAACGGGGTGGACGCGGAAACCTACCGTTCCCTGCAGACGGATCCCGACAAACCGCTGTTCAACCGTGCGCTGCGCGGCCAGTACCCCCCTGGCTCCACGATCAAGCCGTTCATCGGGCTGGCCGGCCTGGACCATGGAACGGTGGAGCCCCGCGACCGCGTGTTCTGCCCGGGACATTACTCCCTGCCCGGCATCAGTCACCGCTGGCGTTGCTGGCGTCGTCAGGGCCATGGCCACATGAACTTCATCGATGCCATGGCCCAATCCTGTGATGTTTACTACTACGATCTGGCCTACCGGCTGGGCATTGACCGGCTGCACGCCTTCCTGGCCCGGTTCGGCTTCGGCAGCCGTCCCGGGCTGGGCATGCCCGGCGAACTGGCGGGAATCCTGCCATCCCGGGACTGGAAACGGGCCGCCCGCGGGGAGGCGTGGTTCCACGGCGAGACCATCATCACGGGTATCGGGCAGGGCTATTTCCTGACAACGCCCCTGCAACTGGCACAGGCCACGGCCATACTGGCCAATCGCGGCAAGGGCGTGCCCCCCCGGCTCATTCGCGCGATTCACGACAACGGTTCCCTGGAAACCCGGGAACTGGGAGTGGAACCACTCCAGGAATTGGTTTCGGTTCGGGACCGGGCCCTCTGGGACCACATCTTCGCATCGCTGGAGGAAACGGTGCACGGCCGACGCGGCACCGCCCGCGGGATCGCCGAGAACCTGGGCTACCGGATGGCCGGAAAAACCGGCACGGCGCAGGTGTTCAGTCTGGCCCCGGACCAGGAATACGACGAGGACGAGATTGAACGGCGGCTGCGGGACCATGCCCTGTTCAATGGCTTTGCACCGCTGGACAACCCCCGCGTTGCCGTGGCAGTGGTCGTGGAGAACGGGGGCAGCGGCGGCGCCGTCGCCGCGCCCATGGCGCGCAAAGTCCTGGATGCCTACATGGATCTGTACGGAAAGGCGGAGGCCTGAGATGCCCAACAGCAAGCTCAGCTTCACCCAGCGCCATCTGCATCTGGACGGCACGCTGCTGGTGGCGCTGCTGCTGCTCTCCGGGGTGGGGCTGATCACCCTTTACAGCGCCACCAATCAAAGCCTGGGAGACATGCAACGCCAGTTCATGCGGCTTGGACTGGCCTTCGCCGTCATGCTGGTGGTTGCCCAGGTGCCGCCGTTGACACTGCGTCGCTGGGCACCCTGGGTGTTCCTGGCCTCCCTCGGCATGCTGGTACTGGTGCTGTTTTTCGGCACCACGGGGAAGGGGGCTCAGCGCTGGCTGGACGTGGGCCTCTTCCGCTTCCAGCCAGCGGAGCTGATGAAGCTGGCCATTCCCCTGATGATCGCCTGGTACCTGAGCGACCGCCACCTCCCGCCGCGATTGCCCCACGTGATCGTCGCCGCCATCCTGATCGCGCTGCCAACGGGGCTGATCGTGCTGCAGCCCGATCTCGGCACCGCACTGCTGGTGGGCGCCGCGGGCTTCTTCGTACTGTTCCTGGCCGGGCTGCGCTGGCGTGTAATGCTCACCGTGATCGGTGGTGTGGCGGCGCTGGCTCCGGTTTTCTGGTTTTTCGTCATGCATGAGTACCAGAAGCAACGGGTGCTGACACTGTTCAACCCGGAGCGGGATCCGCTGGGTGCCGGCTACCACATCATTCAGTCCACGATCGCCATCGGCTCCGGGGGCATCTATGGGAAAGGCTGGCTCAACGGCACCCAGTCCCACCTGGATTTTCTTCCGGAACGCCACACCGATTTCATCTTCGCCGTGTTCAGCGAGGAGTTCGGGCTGACCGGCGTGGCTCTGCTGTTGGGCCTGTACCTGTTCATCATCGGCCGCGGCCTTTACATTGCGGCCAATGCCCAGGACAACTTCGGCCGCCTGGTGGCCGGCAGCGTCGCGCTGACCTTTTTCGTGTATGTGTTCGTCAACATCGGCATGGTCTCCGGGATACTGCCGGTGGTGGGCCTGCCGCTGCCTCTGATCAGCTATGGAGGCACATCCATGGTGACGCTGCTGGCGGCCTTCGGTATTCTCATGTCCATTCACACCCACCGGAAACTCTGGGCCTCCTGACGGGTCACATGTCGCGGAACACAGATGGCAGCTTCTGTCCGGGGCGAGGGCTCCGGCCCGAAAACAGCAACAGGCAGCGAGAATCCAACATGACGTTCAGCCCAATGCTGAAGGTACTGGTGGCGGCGACAGGGCTTGCCCTGTCCGTTCAGATCACCGCCGGAAGCTTTGACCCCGGCGAACCGGAAGTCCGCCGATTCATTGACACCATGGAACAGGAGCACGGACTGGAGCGCACGCGGGTGAAGGCACTGCTTGCCGAGGCACGGCATCAGCAGGACATCATCGACGCCATCTCCCGGCCCGCCGAAGCCATGCCCTGGCACCGCTACCGTCCGATCTTCCTGCGGGAGGATCGCATTGCCGAAGGGGCGGAGTACTGGAACCGGCACGAGGAACTCATCCACCGCATCGCGGAGGAGTATGAGGTCTCCCCCGCGATCCTGGTGGCCATCATCGGTGTGGAGACCCGTTACGGCCAGCATCGCGGACGCCACCGGGTGCTGGACGCCCTGGCGACGCTGGCCTTCGACTACCCGCCCCGCTCCCAGTTCTTCACCCGGGAATTGGCGCAGTTCATGCTGCTGGTGGACGAAGAGGGCCTGGACCCGCTGGAGATCCGCGGCTCCTACGCCGGAGCCATGGGGGTTCCCCAGTTCATTTCCAGCAGCTACCGCCACTACGCGGTGGATGGCGACGGGGACGGCCGGCGCGACCTGATGAACAGCACCGCCGACGCCGTGGCGAGCGTCGCCAACTATTTCCGCCAGCACCGCTGGCGCGACGGCGAGCCGGTGGTGAGCCCGGCCACCCTGGCCAATGACGCCGACATCTCGGAACTGGCCAACCGCGGCCGGCAGCCCTACACCACGGTGGGCGAGCTACGGGCGGCCGGTGTGCAGCCCGAGCTGCACCTGCCCGACGACATGCCGGCAACGCTGATGGAGCTGGACGGCGCGGACGGCAAGGAGTACTGGGTGGGGCTGCACAACTTTTACGTGATCACCCGGTACAATCACAGCCCCCTCTATGCGCTGGCCGTCTATCAGTTGAGCGAGGCCATTCGTGAACTGCGGGAGAGCGGAGAATGAGCATGTCACTGCGTCTGCTGTCGCTGCTGGCAGCGCTTGCCCTGCTGGCGGCCTGCAGCACCACGCCGCCCCGGGAGGAGCCGCCGGAAAAGGACCCTGACGTGGACTACGGCCCGGCCGACCCGCCGGACCTCTCCCGTGTCCCGGAGCCGGAACCCCGGGACGAACCCCGTAGTCGCTATGGAAACCCGGAGTCGTATCAGGTATTCGGCCGGACCTACCACGTGATGGATGACGTGGTGGAATTCGAGCAGGAGGGCCTGGCCTCCTGGTACGGAAAGAAGTTCCACGGCCGGCGCACTTCCAGTGGCGAAACCTACGACATGTACGCCATGACGGCGGCCCACAAGGAGTTGCCGATCCCCATCTACGTCCGCGTGACCAACCTGGAGAACCAGCGCAGCGTGGTTGTCCGGGTGAATGACCGCGGCCCCTTTGCCCCCGGGCGCATCATCGACCTCTCCTACGCGGCCGCCGACCGGCTGGGCATGGTGGACCAGGGCACCGCCCGTGTCCGCATCCAGACCCTGAGCCGGACTCTGCCACCGGAGGATGCGCCCCCGCGACTGGCTGGCGGCGAAGACGCCGTGCGGCCAGCAGCGGCCAGCGAGCCCGGCAGCGACAACGGCAACGCCGCCTCGGTGGCACCCGCGCGCATGCCGGGCGAGGTCCGCGCGGATACCTGGTATCTGCAGGCCGGTGCTTTTTCCCAGCGGCAGAACGCGGAGAACCTGAAACGCCGGTTATCCGGCATGGCCCTGGCACCGGTCAGCCTGTATACGGACGCTGACAGCGCCGCCCGCTACCGGGTCAGACTCGGCCCGCTGGAGAGCCGGGCGGCCGTGGAACGGCTGAGCGAACAATTGCGCGAACGCGGCCTTGGTGATCGTCACCTGGTTATTGCCCCCTGACCGAAACGGATACGCACTCTCATGAAACGCCCGAGCATTGCACGCCTGATCCTGCCTCTCATCGCCATGCTGCTGCCATCCCTGGCCGGCGCCCAGACCATGCCCGTTCCCGTCCCCTCTCCGCCCTCCCTGGCGGCACCAAGCTATATCCTGATGGATGGGCGCAGCGGACACACCCTGGTGGAGCACAACGTCGACGAGCAGCGCGAGCCCGCCAGCCTGGTGAAGGTGATGACGGCCTTTGTGGTGTTCAGCGAACTGGAAGCGGGACACCTGAGCCTGGACGAACAGGTCATGGTCAGCGAGCGTGCCTGGCGCATGGAAGGGTCGCGGATGTTCATCGAGGTGGGGCGGACGGTCTCGGTAGAGGATCTGCTCCGCGGCATGATCATCCAGTCCGGCAACGACGCCAGCGTGGCGCTGGCGGAGCACGTCGCCGGCAACGAGGAGACCTTCGCCCAGTTGATGAACCAGTATGCCTCGCAGTTGGGCATGACCGGGACCAACTTCACCAACGCCACCGGCTGGCCCGATCCGGACCAGTACACCACGGCCCGGGACATGGCGATCCTGGCACGGGCGATGATCGATCGTTTTCCCGGGTACTATCAGTTCTACTCGGAACGGGAGTTCACCTACAACGAGATCACCCAGCGCAACCGCAACATGCTGCTGTGGCGGGATAATTCCGTTGACGGTCTGAAGACCGGCCATACCAGCACGGCGGGGTACAACCTCATCACCTCGGCCATGCGGGACGGAATGCGGCTGGTTTCCGTGGTGATGGGCACCAGCAGCCCCCAGGCCCGGGCCGACCAGACCCAGGCGCTGTTGAACTACGGCTTCCGTTTCTTCCGCAGTTACGAGCTGTACGGCGTGGACGATACGGTCACCGAGGCGCGCTTGTGGAAAGGGGCCAGCGACACCCTGCGGGTGGGGGTGGAGCAGCCGGTCCACGTGACCATCCCCCAGCGCCAGCACGATAACCTCAATGCGGTGATGCGCCTGAACACGCCCATCGTGGCGCCGGTCGCCCGGGGGGATCGCGTGGGCGAGGTGGACATCCGCCTGGAGGGGGAAACCCTTTACACGGCCACGCTGGTGGCGCTGGAGGATGCCGAGCAGGGCGGCTTTTTCGGTCGGCTCTGGGACGAGGTGATGCTACTGTTCCAGTAGTGGGGAGCACGGTCCTGTGCCGGACGTCTTCGGCTTCGAAGCGGCCTGGGAGCCGGGCCTCCAGGCTCCTCCGATTCGCCGCTTTGTTTGCTACCCGATGTTCTGCCATGACTGACCAACGCGAATCCGCCATCGAGTTTCCCTGCGACTTCCCGATCAAGGTGATGGGACGCGCCGATCCCGACTTCGTCCTGCGGGTCGTTGAGATCGTCCGGCAGCACGTGCCGGACCTGGACGAGCAGCGTGTGAAGACCGCGGCCAGCCGCCGTGGCAATTTCGTATCGGTGACAGTGACCGTCGTCGCGACCAGTCAGGAGCAGCTTGACCGGGTCTACCTGGCACTGAACGCCGATGCACAGGTGGTGATGACGCTGTAATGTCGGACCATGCAACGCCTGCCGTACGCTTCCTGGGCCGGGTGGACTACCCGGACACCTGGCGGGCCATGCGGCACTTTACGGAACAGCGCGGGCCCGAAACGGCGGATGAACTCTGGATACTGGAGCATCCTCCGGTGTTCACCCTGGGGCTGAACGGCAAACCCGAGCATGTGCTGGCGCCGGGGGATATTCCGGTGATTCCGGTGGACCGGGGCGGCCAGGTCACCTACCACGGCCCGGGGCAACTGGTGGTCTATGTGCTGCTGGATGTGCGCCGGCGGAAACTGGGAATCCGGCGTCTGGTGCGCATCCTGGAGCAGGCGGTGGTGGGGCTGGCGGCGGAGCACGGCATTACCGCCGCACCGCGGGCGGATGCGCCCGGCGTCTACGTGGACGGGGCGAAGCTGGCGGCGCTGGGCTTGCGGGTCCGTCGCGGGGCAAGCTACCACGGATTGAGCCTGAACGTGGATATGGATCTTGAACCTTTCCGCCGGATCAATCCCTGCGGTTATGCCGGCATGCCCGTGACCCAGCTTCGCGACCTGGGGGTGTCCTGCATGGTCCGCGAGGCCGCCGACCGGCTGCTGCCGCACCTGCTGGCACTACTGTCCGACAACGGCGCGTCCCTCCCGGCGGTTGCCCGGGGCGGGGGTTAAGGAAGCACTCCTTGATGTCGGTGATCCGCGCTACGCGCGGCTACCGACCTACGGGAAAGCCCGTGGCGACGGGAAATGCCCGCGGCGACGCGCCCGGCCGGAAGCCGGCGTAGGTCGGAAGCCCTGCGGAGCAGGGATCTCCGACAGGGGCGGTGGTTTCGGATCTCCGACAATCCCATGGGACCAATCCCGCCCGGGATCAGGGCAGCGCGAGCCGCTCCATGAGGTAGCACAGGCAGTCCTGGCGGATCACCCGCTCATCCAGGGTCAGCATACTGGGCATGAACCCCCGGGCGGTCACCAGTTCCCCTCCCGCGTCCCGGAAGTACCGCTCCGCCACATCCTCGCCCTGGTCGTCCTCCACCAGCAACGGCACACCCGGCCCGGTGTAGGCGGCAATCGGCGTGCCGGCGGGCAGTTCCCGAAAATTCATCCGCTCCAGGTCCTCGAAGAAACGGATTCCTTGGGCTTGTTCACCGAATCCGAAGGTCTGGGTTTCCGGGATGCGGACCCGTGCCACGGTGCGGAACAGGCCCAGATCGTCCTGCGCGGGATGATCGGGGATGGTCTGCAGGTGCAGAACCGCGTCCAGGAATTCGAAGGCATGTTCCGAGCCCCGTCGGTCGCCGGCACGACCGCATTCCAGGGTCACCGCCGGACAGAGCGGCGCGAAGGCCAGGGACTGCACCCCAAGCGGCCGGGTGAAGTACACCACCGTGCGACTGAACAGGGAGGCAAGCCCCAGAAAGCGGGCTTCCAGGCGGTTGATGCAGCCGTAATGGGGGTTCAGACCGGTGTTGTTATGAACGTCGATGCTGGCGAACAGTCCGTCCTGCCCCGCCAGGCGCACCACCTCCGCTGCCATGTCGGCTTCCGGGGTGCCGGTTTCCTCCGTTCCGGGCCAGATCCGGTTGTAGTCCGGCTGTCCGTCCAGCCGCCGCACCCCTGCCGCGGCGGCATGAACATTGCCGACGAAGATGACCAACTCCCGGGGCAGCGGCCCGCGCCGGTGCGCACGCAGCAGCCGCTGAACCGCTTCCAGGCCCGCAGGTTCATTACCATGCAGGATGGCCGAGACGAACAAGGGCGGACGCCGCTTACCCGGCAGGCGGATCAGGCTCGGTCCGCCCAGCACCGCCGCCAGATCCCGTGGTCCGGCGTCCAGGAATCCATCCGGAATGCCATCATAGTGTTGCAACTCACAGGGCACGCCGCTCATCTCAAAGGCTCCACTCATGCACCGGGGTTCCGGCCGTCTGCTGCTTCCAGTAATCCGCCACCAGCCCTTCGAAGTTGGGGCCGTGTCGCCGAACCCAGGCCTGTTGCCAGGCGGCGCCGGTGCGCCCGGTGCGCACCCGGGCCTCGATCACGTCCAGGTAGGGCTGGAACTCGGCCGGTGGCAGACCCAACTGCTCCAGCCCCTGACGGGCCTTGGGGATCAGGCTTTCCAGCAACAGCTCCCGTAACGGAACGCGGGCGCCACCCAACCAGTCCAGTTCCGCATGGATACCGTCTCTGGCGGCGCGGTAGAAATTGGCCTCCGCCGACGCGAACGGGATTTCGGCCTCCGGCGGATGCTCCCGTGACGCCAGCGCATGCACGGCGCCGTGGAAAAAGGCCGCATTGGCGACGGTGTCCAGAATGCTGGGCCCCGCGGCCATCACCCGATGCTCAAGACGCAGATGGCACACGCCGTCCTCATTGAAATCCACCAGCGGCCGGTTCCAGCGCCAGATGGTGCCATTGTGCAGCTTCAGGTGGCGCAGCCGCTCGGGGCCGCCTTCGCAGTGCACCGGCAACAGCACGGGGTAATGCTGGCGATTTTCCACGAACAGTTGATACAGTCCGTCCCGCCCGTAACCGCTACCGAAACTCACCCGTTTCAATGCGCCCGCCCCCCGGGCGCCGGTCACCGGATCCACGGCCACCGCCTGTTCGAACAGCGGGATGCGGGTTTCCTGCCACAGGGCGTGACCGAACAGGAACGGCGAATTCGCCGCCACCGCCACCGTGCCGGCGGACAGCAGTTGCGCCGCATTGAAATAACGGGGGGCGTTCTCCGCGGTGAGTTGCAGGTGGAGTTGCAGGGAGGTGGCGGCGGCTTCCAGCATGACATCCGTATGCCGCAA
Organism: Ectothiorhodospiraceae bacterium; assembly: GCA_020831885.1. GTDB lineage: Bacteria > Pseudomonadota > Gammaproteobacteria > Nitrococcales > Aquisalimonadaceae > LSCE01. The sequence goes on along the minus strand of JAFIFU010000026.1, from coordinate 12,250 downwards.
CCGAACGGCATCGTCCGGCCCCTGGATCTCCACCTGAAGCGGAACCTGGTTACGCAGCTTCAGCACCTGTTCGTTCAGCGCACGATACCGTGGCAACCGGGACATGTGCTGGATGCAGAAGTCTTCCTCCCGAGCGGTGGGCAGAATGCCGATCATCAGCGGATTCACGCCAAGCTGCCCGCCCACGACACGGCAACGCGCCCACAGATCATCCAGCGAACGCTGCATGGCGCTGAAGGGCTGCCCCTGCAGCCATTCCGCCGGCCCGTTCAGTTCCATGTTGAACTGCGCCAGTTCGGGCACCACGTTGGGATCGTCCATGGCCTCCAGAAAGGGGCCGTTCACCGGCGCCGGGCGCCAGGCCTCGTCCACCAGCCAGGCTTCCACCTCGTAACCCACCCGCAGCGGCTCGTGGGATAGCCTACCGTTACGGATCCACTCCTTCAGCAGTGCCGTTTCCTCCCGCAAGGCCGCCGAAAAGCGCTGGAAGTCCTCCCGCGTGAACCGCTGATCACGGATATTCTCACCCATGCCTGATCCCACCCTCCAGCAGTCGGGCGTCCAGTTCCCGCAACCGCTCCGGCGTTCCCACGTCGCACCAGGCACCCCGGTACACTTGCCCGCTCACCTGACCGGCATCCGCCGCCTGCCGCAGCAGCGGTGCCAACGGAAACACCCCCGGCCTGCAGCCGGCAAACAAGGCGGGTCGGTAAACACCGATACCGGAGAACGTGAAACGTTCCGCCCCGTCGTTCTCCACCCGACCATTCCGCAGACCGAAATCCCCCGCCGGATGGTGATCCGGGTTGGCCACCAGTACCAGGTGGGCCAGGCCTTCCGGGTTCCGTAACAGAGGGGCATAGTCCATATCGGTCCAGATATCCCCGTTGACCACCAGGAACGGTTCCGGGCCCAGCAGCGCCAGTGCCCGGTGAATGCCGCCACCGGTCTCCAGGCCCAGTCCCCTCTCCGGCGAGTAGCGCAGGCGCAGCCCCCAGCGCCGGCCATCGCCCAGCGACTGGCGAATTCGTGCACCAAGCCAGGCCAGATTCACCACCACGTCCCGCACGCCGGCCTGGGCCAGCCGCTGCAGGTGCCAGACGATCAGCGGCTGCCCGCCCACGGACAACAGCGGTTTCGGCGTCTGGTCGGTCAGTGGCCGCATGCGCCTGCCACGGCCCGCGGCCAGCACCATGGCTCTCATGTCCCGTCCCCCCGCCGCCGCCAGGCGGCGATCAGCTCCACCAGTCCGCACAGTTCCGATTCCGCCGCGGCCGCCTCCTCCAGATACGTGAAGAACCGCTCCGCATCCTCAAGATAACGGGGCTTCCCATCCCGGTAACGGATACGTGCGAAAATGCCCACCACCTTCAGATGTCGCTGAACGCCCATCCAGCGGCAGTCCGTCAGGAACCGTTCCCGGTCGTCCGGCACCGGCACACCGGCGGCCTGTGCCCGCTGCCAGTAATCGCAAAGCCAGCCGGTCACCCGCTCCGCAGGCCAACTGATGAAGGCATCCATGAACAGGCACACAGGGTCGTAACTCACCGGGCCATACACCGCATCCTGGAAATCCAGCACGCCGGGCATGGGATTGCTCACCATGAGATTGCGCGGCATGAAGTCGCGGTGCACGTACACCTGCGGCTGCCCCCGCGCACGTTCCACCAGCCGGTCCACGTACGTGTCCCACACCGCCTGCTCCCGGGCGGTGGGCCGCAGGCGCAGATGCCGGGCCAGGTACCAGTCCGGGAACAATTGCAATTCGCGCCGCAACAGCGCGTCGTCGTAATCCGGCAGCACGCCGGGCCGGCTCGCCCGCTGCCAGGACAGCAGCGCGTCCACCGCCAGGCTGTAGAGGCCGGCGGCGTTGGCCTCGCTCAGGACGTCCAGATAGGTGTGGCGCCCAAGATCGGAAAGCAGCAGAAACCCGCGCTCCAGATCCCGCGCCAGCACCTGGGGCACGTGCAGTCCCGCCTCGTCCATCATGGCGGCGATGCGTACGAACGGACCACAATCCTCCCGGGGCGGCGGCGCATCCATGGCGACACGGCTGCCCTCCGGCGTCCGCAGGCGGAAATAGCGGCGGAAACTGGCATCCGAGGAGGCCGGCTCCAGCCCGCCGTGGGAAACCCCGAGACCGGTCAGCCATTGCTCGAGCTGCGCAAGCCGCTGGTCGGCGGCCCCAGACACGTTCTGCATGAATTGCTGTTCCCACATCTTGTACAAGTTGCCACCCCGCGGCGAACCTGCACGCCGGTGGTCTGTCAGCGGCGCACCAGGCCTCTGAGGCCGGTGGCTTAGAACGGCCGAGGTGGCGCGCGACGGCCTGCGATGCGACGCCGTCTTCCCATGACGAAGCCCGACACCTGACCCAACCATCACCGCAAGGCCGGGGATCGGGAACCTTTGCAGCGGACTGTCGGCGAGAGGGATCTCGCCGACAAGCCTACAGGGACGTATTTACGGCGTGTCCGCTGCAAAGGTTCCCGATCCCCGGCCGCTCGAAGCCCCAAAGCCGCTCCCCGGCAGTGTATGCCACCGTCGCCAGGCCTGTCAGGTCGGCGGTTTGATGCCCCCCTGCTTCTGTGCGATTGTAACGGCCCGACCCCGGAGAGTAGTCGCATTCACCGTGAGCCGCCCGAAACGGACTACGACGCTGGCGCTGCTCATCGCCGCCGCATGGCTGAATTCCGCCCCGGCCCACGCGGAACAGGGCGACTGGCCGCTGCTGTCCGGAGAAGGAGGCCGCTGGGCCGCCTGCATCGACTACCCGGACCGACCCACCCTGCGGCCCGACACCGCCGCGCGCCGCGACCCGGAGACCCCGGCCCGGATCGACGCCGACTTCATGCGTTACCGCGGCGAATCCGGCACATACAGCTTCACCGGTAACGTGGAGCTGCAACGCGCCGACCAGCGCATCCGCGCGGACGAAATCCGTTACGACAGCCGCGCGCAACGGGCCGACGCCCGCGGCAACCTCCAGTACGAAGAAGACGGCCTCCAGCTCGGCGCCAGCCAGGGCTATTTTTTCCTGGATCAGGACCGGGGCGAGCTGGATCTCGCCCGCTATCTGGTGCCGGAAACCCTTACCCAGGGTGAGGCGGGCAAGATCATCCTGCTGGATGCCGGGCTCGCCGAATTGCACGGGGCCACCTACTCCACCTGCGAACCGGGCAACGAACTCTGGCAACTGCGGGTCAGCCGGCTGCGCCTGAATCAGGAAACCGGGGTCGGGGAAGCCTGGCATGCCCGCATGGCGATCAAGGGCGTCCCTGTGGCCTATGCGCCCTACGTGAACTTTCCCATCGACGACCGCCGCAAGTCCGGCTTCCTGCCGCCGACACTGGCACAATCCGACCGCAGCGGCACCGATCTGACCGTACCCTACTACTGGAACATCGCGCCGAACTATGACGCCACCCTCTCGCCGCGCTACATGAGCAAGCGGGGTTACCTGCTGGACGGGGAATTCCGCTACCTGCAGCGCCGGCAGAGCGGCGAACTGCGCGGGGCCTACCTTCCCGATGACAATCAGCGGGAAGAGGACCGTTGGGGTGCGTTCTGGCTGCACCGGGCAAGCCCGCTGCGGGGTCTGAACGCCAGTCTGGACGTGAACCGGGTCAGCGACGAGGACTATTTCCGCGATTTCGGCCGCGATTTCACCTCCGCCAGCACCAGCCAGTTGCGCAGCCAGGGCACGCTCCGGTACCGCCGCGGGAATGTCACCACCGGGCTGCGCGCCCAGATCTACCAGAACCTGAACCCGAACCTGAGCGAGGAGCGGCGCTCCTACGAACGACTGCCCCAGGCCACGCTGAGCCATACACCGTTTCCGGCGGAGGCCGGACCGGTGTTCGTGGACTACCGCCTGGATGCCGAGGCGGTCCGGTTCGACCACCCCGCGTCACGCCGGCGGGATACCGGCACGCGTCTGGATGTCATCCCCCGGGTCAGTCTGCCGTACCAGCGCCAGGCGGGCTACATCCGGCCGGGACTGGCATTGCGCATGACCCAGTACGATCTCGACCGGGTGGAGGATCCGGCCAGTGAGGAAACCATCAGCCGCGTCACGCCCGTCGCCACACTGGACACGGGGGTTTTCCTGGAGCGCCACTTCAGCGCCTTCGACCGCCCCTTGCGACAGACACTGGAACCCCGGCTGTACTACCTTTACGTACCGCGCCGGGATCAGGACGACATCCCCCTGTTCGACACCTCGCGCACCGATCCCAGCCTGGCCCAGTTCTTCGCCGAGAACCGCTTCACCGGCGCCGACCGCATGGGGGACGCGAACCAGCTCACGGCGGGCCTGACCAGCCGGTTCCTGAACCGTCGCGATGGACGCGAGTACTTTCGCGCCGGCGTCGCACAGGTGTTCTACTTCCAGGACCGCGAAGTCCAGTTGCGGCCGGACATGGAACCGGAAGACCGGGGCCGTTCCGATATCATCGGCGAGGCCCGGCTCACGCTCCCGGCGGGTTTCACCGTCAGTACGGCGCTCCAGTGGGATCCGGACGAGGATCAGACCCGGTTCGGCGCCGCCCGGCTGAACTACCGCCCCCGTGCCGACGCCATCATCAGCACCGCCTATCGCACGCGACTGGACCGCGACGGCGACCGCACCCTGGAGCAGAGGGACATCGCCATGGTCTGGCCGGTGGCGCAACGCTGGCACCTGATGGGGGGCTGGCGCTATTCCATGCTGGACGAGCGAACACTGGAGCACTTCGGCGGTCTACAGTACCGGGATTGCTGCTGGAGTGTGCGGCTGCTGAGCCGTTATTATCGCGACGACTTCGACGACGAACCGGAACGCTCGGTCATGCTCCAGTTCGAGTTCCGCGGCCTGGGTCGACTGGGCGACCGGGTCGAGGATTTCCTGGAAGACACCATTTACGGCTATCAGAGGTAAGGCATGCGCCCACCGAAGGCCCGCTTCATTGCCGCCACCTCGGCGGTACTGTTCACACTGATGCTCGGCCTGGGTTCCACCGTCGCCGGGCAGACGCTGGACCGCATCGTGGCGGTGGTCAACGATGACATCATCCTGGCCTCGGAACTGGAGGCGGAGATCGCCTCGGTCCGCCAGCAGTACCGCGGCACCGGCGTCCGGCTGCCCAGCGGGGAGGAGCTGCAACGCCAGGTGATGGAGCGCCTGGTGATGAAACGGCTTCAACTTTCCCGGGCGGAACGGATGGGCATCACCGTTGACGATAACACGCTGAATGCGGCGGTACGCCGAGTGGCCGAACAGAACAACATGACCCTGACCCAGTTCCAGCAGGCGCTCCAGCGCGAGGGCATCTCCTTCGCCCGTTTCCGGGAGGACCTGCGGGACGACATCATGATCTCGCGGCTGCATCAGCGGCAGGTGGAACGCAGCGTGGAGGTGACCGAACAGGAAGTGGACGAATACCTGGCCAGCGCAGCGGCCACGGAGGATCTGGAATACCGGGTGTCCCATATTCTCATCGCCACGCCCCAGGCCGCCTCCCCCGAGCAGATCGACGAGGCGCGGGGTCGCGCCGAGGCGTTGGTGGAAGAGCTTCGCGGCGGCGCCGACTTCGCGGAAACCGCCGCCCGCGTCTCCGACGCCGCCAACGCACTGGAAGGGGGCGACCTGGGTTGGCGCAGCGGGGGCGAACTGCCCACGGTCTTCCAGGACGTGGTGCGCGGCATGCAGACCGGTCAGGTCAGCGACGCCCTGCGCAGCCCCAGCGGCTTCCATATCGTGAAACTGGACGGCATACGCAGCGACGAGAGCCGGGTGGTCACCCAGACCCGGGCGCGGCATATCCTGATTCGCACCTCGGAGGTGGTGGACGACAATGACGCCCGGCAGCGGCTGGAATCCCTGCGGGACCGCATCGCCCAGGGCGAGAGCTTCTCGGCGCTTGCCCGCGCCCATTCGGATGATCCGGGCAGCGCCTCCCGTGGCGGCGACCTGGGATGGGCGAATCCGGGACAGTTCGTGCCCGTGTTCGAGGACACCATGGACGCGCTCGAACCGGGCCAGATCAGCCAGCCGTTCCAGACCCAGTTCGGCTGGCATATCCTGCAGGTTCAGGAACGCCGTGAGCACGACAGCACGGAGGATTACCGGCGTGCCTACGCAACCCAGCAAATCCGCGAACGCAAAAGCGAGGAGACCCTGGAAGGCTGGCTCAGGCGGATGCGGGACGACGCCTACGTGGAACTGCGGCTGGACGATTGACCATGCGGCCCCGCCTGGCTTTGACGGTGGGTGAACCTGCGGGCATCGGCCCGGATCTGGCCGTGATCCAGGCCCAGCAGCCGCTGGATGCCTGCCTGGTGGCGGTGGGTGACCCGGAGCTACTGGAGCAGCGGGCCCGCATGCTGGGCCTGCCCCTGCGCCTGCGGGAGGACGACGGCAGCGCCCGTGCCCATGAGCCCGGGCTGCTGACCGTGCTTCCCGTGCCGCTGCGACAGCCCTGCACACCGGGGATCCCGGATCCGGCAAACGCCGGCCCGGTGCTGCGCATGCTGGAGCTGGCCGGCCGCGGTTGCCTGGACGGCCGGTTCCACGCCGTGGTGACCGGGCCGGTGCAGAAAAGCGTGATCAATGACGCCGGGATCCCGTTCAGCGGCCATACCGAGTACTTCGCGGAACTGACCGGCGCCCCCTTCCCGGTGATGCTGCTGGCAGCCGACACGCTGCGGGTGGCACTGGCCACCACCCATCTGCCGCTGCGTCATGTCGCCGATGCCATCACCGGACCGCTGCTGCGGCAGGTGCTGCGCATTCTGGACCGGGATCTGCGGAACAGGATGGGGCTGCCCGCCCCCCGCATCCTCGTCTGCGGCCTGAACCCCCATGCCGGCGAAGGCGGCCACCTGGGCCGGGAGGAACTGGACGTGATCATCCCGGCGCTGGAGGAGCTGCGCGCCGAGGGGCTGAACCTGGAGGGGCCGCTGCCGGCGGATACGCTGTTCACGCCCCACAACCTGGAAGGGGCCGACGCCGTACTGGCCATGTACCATGATCAGGGCCTGCCGGTGCTGAAGCACCTGGGCTTCGGCCATGCGATGAACATCACTCTGGGCCTCCCCATCATCCGCACGTCGGTGGACCACGGCACCGCCCTGGATCTGGCAGGAACGGGCAAGATCGACCCGGGCAGCCTTGCCGCCGCCATCCAACAGGCCTTGCTCATGGTACGCGCGGCTTACTTGTAGGCTTTTTTCATTCTGGCTTCGAAAGGTCGGCCCGGCGATCCCCGGAACCCCGGATGAAGCTACCCGCCCGTCTTCCCCCATGGCATCATCCGCCCATGAACCACATACCCCACAGGCCGCGAAAACGGTTCGGTCAGAACTTCCTGCATGACGCTTCGGTGATCGGGCGGATCATCGCCGCCATCCGGCCGGAACCGGAGGACTGCCTGGTGGAGATCGGCCCGGGGCAGGGTGCGCTGACGTTCCCCTTGCTGGAACGGGCCGGCCGGCTGGTGGCCATTGAAATGGACCGGGACCTGATCCCCCGCCTGCAGGCCGGCGCGGAGACGCTGGGCACACTGGACCTCTACCAGGGGGATGCGCTGGATTTCGATTTCGGCAGCGTCCGGCCCGATTGCGAACGGATCCGCGTGGTGGGCAACCTGCCCTACAACATCTCCACGCCGCTCCTGTTCCACATTCTGGAAGCGGCGCCGCGCATTCTCGACATGCACTTCATGCTGCAGAGAGAGGTGGTGGACCGCATGCGCGCCGGACCGGGCAGCAAGGTCTACGGGCGGCTGTCCGTGATGATCCAGTACCACTGCCAGGTGGAACGGCTGTTCCTGGTCCATCCCGGCGCGTTTCATCCACCGCCGCGGGTGGAATCCGCCATTGTCCGCCTGCGCCCGCGGCCGCCGGAGCAACCGGCCCGGGATCCCGCACTGCTCTCCCGGCTGGTGGCGCAGGCGTTTTCCCAGCGGCGCAAGACTCTGCGCAACGCCCTGCGGGGGCTGCTGGACACCGGGGTCATGGAGCGTGCGGGTATCGACCCGGGGCAACGGCCGGAACAGTTGACGGTGGCGGACTTCGTCCGCCTGGCGAACGGGGCATCCGACCGCGATATACTGAGGATATGACGGGTGAGCCATCCCCAAGGCGGACGACGAGGCGGAGATGACGGAACCGGAAGCCAGACCCTACGAGCGCCTGCTGCTGTGTGTGGACTTCGGCGAGGATGCGGACACGGTCTGCGCGCGTGCCGTCCAGCTCGCGCAGCTCCACGGGGCCGAGATCTGCCTCCTGCATGTGGTGGAACACATCCCGATTGACAGCATGGGGGAATTCCTCGGCTCCACCCAGGTGGATATCCACGAGGACATGATGCGCGCCGCGGAATCACGCCTGCAGCGGGTAGCCGAGCGTTTCCGGCTGGAACGCGCCCGGTGCGTGGTCAGTGCCGGCTATACCCGGCAGGAGATCGTGGAGCACGCCCACGCGCTGGAATGCGATCTGATCGTGGTCGGCAGTCACAGCCGCCACGGACTGGCGCTGCTGCTCGGGTCCACTGCCGGTGCGGTCCTTCAGGGCGCCCGCTGTGATGTGCTCGCCGTTCGGGTCTGACCGCAACAACGTACCCGCCGGATCGACCGACCGATACCCGGGGGATGCGCGTTGTTCGCGCCCAAGGAAGCACTGATCTATTCCCTGGGAATAGATCAGTGCTTCCTTAAAGCAGCGTGATCAGTACACCGACACCCACACCAACGGCCAGCAGGGCCAGCGGATCAAACTTCGGAAAACGCTTCGGACGGTTGGTCATGGCTTCCTTCCAAGACAGTCGAACTTCCACCACAGGATGGACAGCTTGTTATCTTTCTACTTACGTATCCACTCCACCTGGGGAGCATAGGTTTTTGATTATTCCAGAACTTCCCGGCGAAAAACAAGACGGAGTTAACATTTCCCGAACGCGGCGGCACGACGTTGACACGGGCCGGAGGGAACGCGACTTTCACGGGCACTGTCACTCCCGGTAGACTATCGCATCGCTGACCGGTATCCCGTGCCCTGCCCGGGCACCCGCAATACACTCGACGGCAAAGGTTCACCCAACATGAGCACCCCGAATCCGCTGAAGCGACTGACCGCGCTGGGACAAAGCGTCTGGTACGACAACATCCACCGGAGCATGCTGGAATCCGGCGAGCTGGTCCGGCTGGTGGAGCGGGACGACCTGCGGGGCGTGACGTCGAACCCCACCATTTTCGACAAGGCCATCTCCAGCGGAGACCAGTACGATGCGGTCATCGCGGACATCCTGCGACGGCAGCCGGGCCTCGACGCGGCGGAATTGTTCAACCATCTGGCCGTAGCTGACATCCGGGATGCGGCAGACGTGATGCGCCCGGTCTATGAGGCCACCGACAAGCGCGACGGCTACGTGAGCATCGAGGTCTCCCCTCACCTGGCCCGGAATACCGAAGGCACCGTCGCCGAGGCGCGCCGGCTGCATGCATGGATCGACCGCCCCAACATCATGATCAAGGTGCCGGCCACGGTGGAGGGCCTGCCCGCAGTGGAAACGCTCATCGGGGAAGGCATCAGCGTCAACGTGACCCTGCTGTTTTCCGTGGACCGCTACAAAGCGGTGGCGGATGCCTTCATCACCGGCCTGCAGGAGCGGGCACGTCGCGGCCTGCCCGTGGAAGGCGTGGCCTCGGTGGCCAGCTTCTTCGTCAGCCGCGTGGACAGCGCCGTGGATCCTCAGCTGGAAGGCAAGCGGGAGGACTGGCGCGGACGCGTGGCAATCGCCAACGCCAAACTGGCGTACCGCCACTTCCTTGACCTGTTCGACGGCCCGCGCTTCCAGGAGCTGCGCCGGCTGGGCGCCCAGGAACAGCGTCTACTCTGGGCCAGCACCGGCACCAAGAACCCCGAGTACAGCGACGTGCTCTATGTGGACGCCCTGATCGGGCCGCGCACGGTCAACACGGTGCCCCCGGCCACCTACGACGCCTACCTGGATCACGGCGACCCGGCGGTGCGCCTCCCGGACGGGCTGGACGATGCAGCGGCACTGATCCGGGAGCTGCCGGCGCTGGGTATCGATCTCGAAGCGGTGACGGATAAGCTGGAAGCCGATGGCGTTAAGGCCTTTGCCGACTCCTTCGACAACCTTCTGGCCGGGCTCGGAGACAAGGTGCGCGGCATGGATCCCGGCGGCCGAGCCACCGGCTGAGGCCGCCACTGGCCTTTCCACTGACAGTCGATACGGACGACGCATGCAAAACAATGCACGCTACCAGGTCCGGGTTCAGGTGGAACCCTGCTATCTCGCGCACGAATCCGACCCGGACCAGGACCGCTACGTGTTCAGCTATACGGTTACCATCCGCAATACCGGACAGGTGCCGGTACGGCTGCTGAACCGGCACTGGCTGATCACCGACGCCCACGGCACCACGCGCACCGTGGATGGGGAGGGCGTGGTTGGCGAGCAACCCCACCTGGAACCGGGGGATCAGTTCCGCTATACCAGCGGCGCCATGCTGACCACGCCGGTGGGCAGCATGGAGGGTAGTTACGATATGCTCGCGGATGACGGCACGGCGTTCCAGGCCGAGATCGCGCCCTTTACCCTTGCCATGCCGCGCCGTCTGCACTGATGTGGGGCGGCACTGACCTTCAGCAAGGTCGGTAACGACCAGGGAGCAGTGGACGTGGCGGTGTACTGCATCGGCGATATTCAGGGGTGTCACAGCGAATTTCTGCGACTGCTGGAGATGCTCGAATTCGACCCGGGCCGGGACCGGCTCTGGTTGACCGGCGATCTGGTCAACCGGGGACCGCAGTCACTGGACGTGCTGCGCCACGTCCGGGATCTGGGTGACGCGGCCATCACCGTGCTGGGCAATCACGACATCCACCTGCTGGCGGCCTGGACCGGAGCTTCGGAACTGAAGAACACCGATACACTGGCCCAGGTTCTGAGCGCCCCCGATGGTGAGGAACTGCTGGAATGGTTGCGGCACCAGCCGCTGATCCATCGGGATGATCGCCTGGGCTACACCATGCTGCACGCCGGCCTGTACCCGCGCTGGACGCTGGAGCAGGCAGCGGTATGCGCCGCGGAGGCGGAAACGGCCCTGGCCGGTGATGACTTCCGACCCCTGATGGACCACCTCTACGGCAACGAACCCAGCATCTGGTCGGACACGCTGCAAGGCTGGGACCGGCTCCGCTTCATCATCAACGCCTTCACCCGCATGCGCTATTGCGATGCCGAAGGCCGGCTGCTGCTGGATTACAAGGGCAGCCCCGGTAGCCAGCCCCCGGGTTATCTGCCCTGGTTCCAGGTGCCCCGGCGCGCCGGCCCGCCTCCCGGCATGACGCTGGTGACCGGTCACTGGTCCACCCTGGGCTTCTACGAGCAGGACGGTCTGGTGGCCCTGGACACCGGTTGCCTCTGGGGAGGACAACTGACCGCGGTTCGCCTGGATGGCGAACGACGGCGCTACAGCCTGGACTGCCCCGGCATCATGATTCCGGGCTGAGAGCCCGGCGGTAAGCGTTCCAATCGAATGCCGGCCCCGGGTCCGTCTTGCGCCCCGGGGCGATATCGCAATGGCCCACGATGGCGTCCGGCAGGAGTCTTGGGTACGCCGCCAGCAGCGCGCGCGTCAGACCCGCCAGGACCCGGTACTGGGGCTCCGTGTAGGGCGTGGAATCCGTTCCCTCCAGTTCCACGCCCACGGCGAAATCATTGCATCGTTCGCGGCCCCGCCAGGATGACACCCCGGCATGCCAGGCACGGCGATGCAAGGGCACATACTGGGTCAACCCCCCGGCGCGGTCGATCAACAGGTGGCTGGAAACACGCAAACCCGCCAGCCCACGAAAATACGGGTGCGCCGTGACATCCAGGGTATTGCAGAACAGAGCGTCCACCCAGCCGCCGCCGAATTCCCCCGGCGGCAGGCTGATCCCGTGGATGACCAGCAGGCTGATATCGTCCGGGTCGGGCCGCTGGTCCTGGTTGGGGGACGGCACCTGCCTCGCCGGCTCCACAAGTCCGGTGGCTACATTCACCCGAAACATGGGGTCTTCTCTCCGCATCGATGTCGGAGATCCCCGCTGCGCGGGGCTTCCGACCGACCGTACAGGGCCGCCTGGGTGAGGCGCTGCGCAGGTCGGAAGCGGCGCGCAGCGACGATCTCCGACGGTAACGCCGCGGTATTTCCATGACGTCGGTGATCCGCCCTTCGGGCGGCTACCGACCTACACC
>JAFIFU010000096.1 GCA_020831885.1 Ectothiorhodospiraceae bacterium | reverse complement strand
CAGCGCGGATCACCGACGTCAAACAAACCCAGCGCCGGATTGTCGGAGATCCCTGAGACGCAAGAAACCCGCGGGCAGGTCTGCCGGCGGGTTCTGACAAAGAGACCGGTGGCCATCGACCCGGAGCGGCTTTTGGCCGCCCGGTCGATTGCCGTGAAAGGCCTCTTTAGACCTTTTCCTTGATGCGGGCGGCCTTGCCCTGCAGTTCGCGCAGGTAGTACAGCTTGGCCCGGCGGACGTCGCCGCGACGCTTCACCTTGATGCTTTCGATCAGCGGGCTGTACGTCTGGAACACGCGCTCCACCCCCTCGCCGTGGGAGATCTTGCGTACGGTGAAGGCGGAGTTCAGGCCACGGTTGCGCTTGGCGATGACAACACCCTCGAAGGCCTGCAGCCGTTCGCGGTTGCCTTCGCGGACACGCACCTGCACCGTCACGGTGTCGCCCGCGCCGAATTCCGGCACCACACGCTCAACCGCCTGCATCTGTTCCTTGTTCAGTTCGTCGATGATGTTGCTCATTGCCTTTATCCCCTGCCCTTGTCCACCGGGCCATTCCGGTGGGCCTGGTGTTCCGCTATGAATTCATCCAGCAACCGGTGATCCGCATCATCCAGTTGCACCTGCTCCAGCAGGTCGGGGCGGCGGAGCCATGTCCGGCCCAGTGCCTGCTTCCGGCGCCAGCGGGCAATCGCCTGATGGTCGCCTCCCAGCAGAACCGACGGCACTTTCAGACCGTCGATCTCATCCGGACGAGTGTAATGCGGATGATCCAGCAACCCGTCCGCGAACGAATCTTCCCGAGCCGATTCCGCGTGACCCAGGGCGCCCGGCAGCAGCCGGGCAACGGCGTCGATCACGATCATGGCGGGCAGTTCGCCGCCGCTGAGCACGTAATCGCCCACCGAGATCTCGTCATCCACCTCGGTGGCCAGCAGGCGTTCGTCCACGCCCTCGTAGCGGCCACACAGCAGGATCAGACGCGTCTGTCCCGCCAGTTCCTCCACCAGGGGCTGATTCAGCCGGCGCCCCTGGGGGCTCAGATAAATCACCCGGGCCGGGTCCGGTGTGGCGCAGCGGGCCCGGCGGATGGTGGTGCGCAGAGGCTCCACCTTCATCACCATGCCCGGCCCACCACCGTAGGCCCGGTCATCCACGGTCCGGTGCCGATCCCGGGCATCGTCCCGCGGGTTCCAGCTCACCAGTTCCAGCAGGCCGTTCTCCACCGCCCGCCCGGTCACACCGTACTGGCCGACTCCGGCCACGAACTCGGGGAACAGCGTGATCACGTCCACACGCATGACACCCCCGGAGACGCCATCAGAATTCCGGATCCCAGTCCACGTCCATCCGGCCGGCGTCCAGATCCACCCGTTTCACGTACTGGCCGACCACCATGGGGATCAGCCGCTCCCGATCGCCCCGGACCACCAGCACGTCATTGGCACCGGTCTGGATCAGGTGATCCACCACACCCAGATCCACGCCGTCGACGGTGCGGACCCGCAGGCCGATCAGATCGGCCCAGTAGTACTCGCCTTCCGGCAGAGGCGGCAGCTCATCCCGGGGAACGGCGATCTCGCGGCCCTTGAGGGATTCCGCCGCTTCCCGGGACTCCACCCCGCTCAGCAGGGCCACCACGCTCTTGCCCTGCATGCGCCCGTCGCTGAGCTCGTAGGCCGCCCATTGCGCCCCCCGGCCCAGAAACCAGCGCGGATAACTCAGAATGTTTTCCCGCGGATCAGTGAACGACTGGATCCGCACCCAGCCCTTCACGCCATGCGGACCACCGATGCGGCCAAGAACGATCAATCCCGCCCGGTCAACCACGCCTTCGGTCACGCGGCTGTCCGCCCGGCAGCGTTCAGGCGTCGCCGGCCGGCGCCTGCTGCTGCGCTTTCCGGGCCTGCTTGATCAACTGGGCAACACGCTCCGACGGCTTGGCACCCTGGTCAATCCAGTAATCCACCCGCTCCAGGTCCAGGCGCAGCGGCTCGTCACGATCCTGACCACCCGGAACCGGGTTGAAAAAGCCCAGCTTCTCGATGAAGCGGCCGTCGCGAGCGTTGCGGCTGTCGGTCACAACCACCTGATAAAACGGGCGTTTCTTGGCGCCACCCCGTGCGAGACGAATGGTAACCATCGTGTTGAATATCCCCTAACGGTATCCGGAAGCGGCTTTCCGCTGATTCGGTGAACCGCGCATTGTACTGAAAAAAGTCAGAATGTGAAGCGGAATCGGCGGTTCCGGAGGGCGCCCCGGCCGACTCCGGGCATCCATGGGACCCAGGACGCAAGCGCCGGTTTCGCGGCTTCCCACCGGCATTTCCGCCGGCTCCGGGAAAGCCGGGAACTACATCGGGAAACCACCGGGCGGCATCCCGCCCGGTGGCATGCCGCCGCGGCCACCAAGCTGGCGCATCATCTTTTTCATGCCGCCCTTCTGGAACTGTTTCATCATTTTTTGCATCTGCTTGAACTGCTTGAGCAGCCGGTTCACGTCCTGAACCTGGGTTCCCGACCCCTGGGCGATCCGGCGCTTGCGGGAGCCGTTGATCACGTCCGGCTTGCGCCGCTCCTCCGGGGTCATGGAGTTGATGATGGCCACCAGCCGGCCAACATCCTTGTCGTTGACCTGACCCTTGACCTTGTCCGAGAGCTGCCCCATCCCCGGCAGCTTGTCCATCAGGCTGCCGATTCCACCCACCTTGTTGAGCTGACTCATCTGGGAGCGGAAATCCTCCAGGTCGAACCCCTTGCCCTTCTTCAGCTTGCGAGTGAGCTTTTCCGCTTCCTCCCGGTCGACACCACGCTCCACTTCCTCCACCAGGCTGAGCACGTCGCCCATGCCCAGAATCCGGGAGGCCACCCGCTCCGGGTGGAACGGCTCCAGCGCCTTGGTTTTCTCGCCGACGCCCAGGAATTTGATGGGCTTACCGGTGACATGGCGGATGGACAGCGCGGCACCACCCCGGGCGTCACCATCCGTCTTGGTGAGAATCACCCCGGTCAGCGGCAGCGCGTCGTTGAAGGCCTTGGCCGTGTTCACCGCGTCCTGACCGGTCATGCTGTCCACGACGAACAGGGTCTCCACCGGATCCAGCACCTGGTGCAGCCGCTGCACTTCGGCCATCATCGCCTCGTCAACGTGCAGCCGGCCAGCGGTATCCACCAGCAGCACGTCGTGATACTGCCGGCGGGCATGCTCCAGGGCGGCGCGGGCGATGGCGTCCGGCTTCTGATCGCCGCTGGAGGGGAAGAACTCCACCTCCACCTCGTCCGCCAGGGTACGCAACTGATCGATGGCCGCCGGACGATAGACGTCGCAGCTCACCACCAGCACCTTTTTCTTCTCGCGCTCCCGCAGGAAGCGGGCCAGCTTGGCCACGCTGGTGGTCTTCCCCGCACCCTGCAGGCCGGCCACCATCACCACCGCCGGCGGCCGGGCGGACAGATCCAGGGCGTCATTGGCATCGCCCATGACGTGAACAAGTTCGTCCTTGACGATCTTCACGAACGCCTGGCCCGGGGTCAGGCTCTTCCGGACCTCCTCGCCCAGGGCGCGCTCCTTCACGTCCTTGACGAACTCCCGTACCACGGGCAGCGCCACATCGGCTTCCAGCAGGGCCATGCGCACTTCGCGGAGGGTATCCTGAATGTTTTCCTCGGTGAGGCGGCCCTGGCCCCTCAACCGCTTCATCACGCCGTTCAGGCGCTCGCTCAGATTACTGAACATCGAATTCCGGCCTCTTCCCGGGAACAACGCGTTAGTGTACTAACCTTTAAGCAGGCATTGCCATGCCCCGGTGCCAACCCGCACTCTCGGTTTGGTACTTTGCCCGGTTCGACTTCCGTGGCATCATCCAGACGATTGTCCCGGCCATGGAAGCGGCCGGCCTACGCGCCGCACTTTGCCCCAGCATCGACCAAACGCCATGGAGCATCTGGTACTCATCGTCCTTGCAATCATTCTGTATCTGCTGGCCACGGGCAGCTTTTCCGCGCGCCTGCTGCTGGCAGACAAGAATGACATCAGCCTGCTCCACCCCACGGCCCTGGCAACCGGCGCATTGGGGGCGGTGCTTCATGCCCTGTTGCTGTACGGCCAGTTACTGGGCCACAACGGGCTGAATCTGGGATTCTTCAACGCCGGCTCCCTGGTCGGCTGGCTGATGGTGCTGCTGGTCCTGGTGGCTGCGCTTCGCCGGCCGGTGGAGAACCTGGCAGTGTTCATTCTCCCCATTGGCGCGGTAGCCCTTTTCCTGGCAGCTATCCTCGGGGGGCCGCCGGCGAGCGGTGTGCGCCCCACCGCCGGCCTGGAGGCCCATATTCTCACGTCCATGCTGGCCTATGCGGTGCTCAGCGTGGCGGCGCTTCAGGCGCTGTTACTGGCATTCCAGGATCACCAGCTACGCAACCGCCACCCCACGGGACTGATCCGCTACATGCCCCCGCTGCGCATCATGGAGGAGATCCTGTTCCAGGTCCTCTGGGCCGGGTTCGTGCTGCTCAGCCTCTCGCTGGCCACCGGCGTGGTCTTCCTGGACGACATCTTCGCCCAGCACCTGGTCCACAAGACCACGCTCTCGGTCACCGCCTGGATCGTGTTCGCGATCCTGCTGTTCGGGCGTATCCAGTTCGGCTGGCGCGGCCGGACCGCCATCCGCTGGACCATGGGTGGCTTCCTGGCGTTGATGCTGGCCTATTTCGGAACCAAGCTGGTTCTGGAACTGATCCTGCAGCGCTGAATTCCATGTCACCGAGACCGGTCCCGTGAACGAGACCCCCATCGGCGTGCTGTTCGGCATTCTTGCCGCTTTGATCGTCCTCTCCGGGTTCTTCTCCAGCTCGGAGACGGCGCTGATGACACTGAACCGGTATCGTCTGCGCCACCTGGCCAGGGCCGGGCACCGGTCCGCACGCCTGGCCCAGCGGCTGCTGGAACGACCGGACCGGCTGATCGGCGTGATCCTGCTGGGCAACAACTTCGTCAACATCCTGGCCGCGTCCCTGGCCACGGTGATCGCGCTGCGGCTCTACGGCGAGGGCGCCATCGGCGCGGCCTCGCTCCTGCTGACCCTGGTGATCCTGATTTTCGCCGAAGTGGCACCGAAAACCTTCGCGGCCCTGCACCCGGAGCGCCTGGCATTCCCGTTTTCCTGGCCGCTGGCGATACTGCTGCGGGTGTTCTACCCCCTGGTATGGCTCACCAACGGAATCGCCAACCTGTTACTGAGACTGTTCCGCGTGGACCTGGAAGCCCGCGGCGCGGAGAGCCTGAGCCGCGAGGAACTGCGCACGGTGGTGAACGAGGCGGGGGCGATGATTCCCCGCCGGCACCAGAAGATGCTGCTCAACATCCTGGATCTGGAGAAGGCCACGGTGGAGGACATCATGGTGCCGCGCAACGATATCGTCGGCGTGGACCTGGACGACCCCTGGGATGACATCGTCGCGGTGCTGGCCAACAGTCAGCACACCCGGCTGCCGGTCTACCGGGGCAGCATCGACGAGGTGGAGGGTGTGCTCCACATGCGCCGGGTCATTCAGGACCTGATCCGCGGGCGCCTGAGCCGCGAGCAGCTCGAGGTGCGCATGAAGGAACCTTACTTCATTCCGGAGGGCACACGGCTGCACACCCAGTTGGTGAACTTCCAGCGCACGCGGCGGCGCATCGGCATGGTGGTGGACGAGTACGGCGACATCATGGGGCTGGTGACGCTGGAGGATATCCTCGAGGAGATCGTCGGCGAGTTCACCACCGACCCCCTGGCCAACTCGCGCCACCTGCGCCTGCAGGAGGACGGCACCTACCTGGCCCAGGGCAGCACCACGGTGCGGGAACTCAACCGTGTGCTGGACTGGCGGCTTCCCACCGACGGGCCGAAGACGCTGAACGGCCTGATCCTGGAGCATCTGCAGGCCATCCCCGAGCCCGGCACCAGCATCAAGATTCACGGCTACCCGGTCACCATCGTGCAAACCCACGACAACAAGGTGAAAACCGCGGAGATTCAGCCCATGCTCCAGCGCCCGCGGAAACCGAGGGAAACCTGAAGCAAGCGCTGATTCAGCCCTTGCGCCAGGTGCTGCCCTGGGGGCCGTCCTCGATGAGGATCCCCTTGGCCTGCAGTTGGTCCCGGATGGCATCGGCCCGGGCGAAATCCTTCGCCTTGCGCGCCTGCTGGCGCTGGTCCAGCAGCGCGTCGATGTCCGCGGCACTCAGGCCCGGCGCCACCTCCTGACAGGCATCGCCGCGGAGATAGGTTTCCGGATCCGTCTGCAGCAGGCCCAGCACCCCGCCCAGTTCCCGAAGCAGGCCCGCCAGCGCCGGCGCCCGGCCCGGATCCGAGTCCCGGCAGCGGTTCACCTCCCGGGCAAGATCGAACAGCACGGCCATGGCTTCCGGTGTATTGAAGTCGTCGTCCATGGCAGTCGTGAACCGGTCGCGGAACGCCGCGCCCGCCCCACCGGCCGGCGCCGGCTCCAGCCCGCGCAGCGCAAGATACAGCCGCTCCGCACCGCTCCGGGCCTGCTCCAGGGCGTCCCGGGTGTAGTTCAACGGGCTGCGGTAGTGGCTTGACAGCAGGAAGTGCCGTACCGCCTCCGGCCGGTAGTGGTCCAGGATCTCGCGCACGGTGAAGAAATTGCCCAGTGACTTGGACATCTTCTCTTCGTCCACCCGGACATGGCCATTGTGCATCCAGTAGTTCACATAGGCGTGACCGCTGGCGCCCTCGCTCTGGGCGATCTCGTTCTCGTGGTGCGGGAACTGCAGGTCCAGCCCCCCGCCGTGGATGTCGAAGTGCTCCCCCAGGCAGCGGCCGGCCATGGCGGAGCATTCGATGTGCCAGCCCGGCCGGCCCTCACCCCAGGGTGAGGGCCAGCAGGGCTCGCCGGGCTTCGCCCGCTTCCAGAGCACAAAGTCGCCGGGATGGCGCTTGGCCTCCTCCACATCCACCCGGGCACCGGCGCGCAGGTCTTCCAGGCGCTTGCCGGACAGCTTGCCGTATTCCGGGAAGCGGGACACGTCGAAATAGACGTCACCGTTGTCCGCCTGGTACGCCAGCCCGCGCTGGAACAGTCGCTGGATCAGCACCTGCATCTCGTCGATGGACCCGGTGGCCCGGGGTTCGTGATCCGGATCCAGGATCCCCAGCGCACGGGCATCCTCGTGCATGGCCTGGATGAAACGCTCGGCCAGCTCTGTGGGGCTGATACCCAGCTCGGCCGCCCGGTTGATGATCTTGTCGTCCACATCGGTGATATTGCGGACGTAGGTGACCTGGTAGCCGATGTGACGCAGGTAGCGGACCACCACATCGAACACCACCATGGCCCGGGCATGACCCAGGTGGCAGTAGTCGTAGACGGTCATCCCGCAGACGTAGATGCGCACCTTGCCGGGCTCGATGGGTCGGAACACCTCCTTCCGGCGCGTGAGGCTGTTGTAGATTTCCAGCATCTTGGTTCCAGCGACAACTCCAGTGGGCAGGCGCGTCATGGTAGCCGAAACCACGCACGCCTAACAGGCGCCGGCGCGGACTTGGCAATGCCCCCGACAAACCTTGTATGCTTCCAGGCTGATTCCAATCACCCCATACGAGCCAATCATGAGACCGGTATTGTTCATCTCCGACCTGCACCTGGACGCCAGTCGCCCGGAGATCGTGCAACTGTTCCTGCAATTCCTGCAGCAGCGCGCGACACAGGCGGAGGCCTTGTACATCCTGGGGGATTTTTTCGAAGCATGGATCGGGGATGACGCCGTTACCCCGGATCACCCGGTCATCGCCGCGCTGAAGGCGTTTTCCACAACGGGCGTGCCCTTGTACGTGATGCGGGGAAACCGGGACTTCCTGCTGGGTGAGCAGTTCGAACAGATGACCGGCGCCCGCCTGCTGCCCGACCCCACAGTGATCACGCTGGGTGACGAGCGCGTGCTGTTGATGCACGGCGACAGCCTGTGCACGGACGACACCGAGTACCAGCAGTTCCGCGCCATGGTCCACGATCCGCAGTGGCAGCAGATGTTCCTGGCCAAGTCCATCGAGGAGCGCATGGAGATGGCCCGTCGGGCGCGGCAGGAGAGCACGGCACGCAACAGCCAGTTGATGGACACCCAGGAATCCATCATGGACGTGAACCAGGGAGCAGTGGAGCAGATCATGCTTGAGCACGACGTGCAGCGGCTGATCCACGGCCATACCCACAGACCGAAGGTGCACACCTTCACCCTGAAGGAAAAACGCGCCACGCGCATCGTGCTGGGGGATTGGTACGACCAGGGCAGCGTGCTGGAATACCGGGACGGGGCGTACGACCTTCAGGATATCCCCAGCGCCTAGCTCGGTGGCCGCGCGTCAGCGCGGATCACCGACGTCGAACAAACCCGCCGCCGCATTGTCGGAGATCCCTGCGGCGCAGGGCTTCCGACCTACAAGCGCCGCCCCACCCGTAGGGCGGTGGCCGCGCGTCAGCGCGGATCACCGACGTCGAACAAACCCGCCGCCACCCGTCGGAGATCCCTGCTGCGCAGGGCTTCCGACCTACAAGCGCCGCCCCACCCGTAGGGCGGTGGCCGCGCGTCAGCGCGGATCACCG
>JAFIFU010000025.1 GCA_020831885.1 Ectothiorhodospiraceae bacterium | reverse complement strand
GGTGCGGGGCGGGGGGCTCTGCCCCCCCCCCCCCCCCCGCCATCTTCCTGCCGTTGATCGTGGGGCAGGTCAGGGGTTGCGGCGTAGGAGCACCATTTCCCGGCGAACAGTCCCACGCTCAATGGCGACTGGATGCTCATCTCCTGCTCGGGAACCTTGCTGGCCGGTGAGGTCAGCGTGCCCGGCCAGGCCAGCGTCAGGGTTTGTCGCAGCACGTTTGGTGATGGCCAGGACGGCTCTCCCACCCAGCGGCCCGGTCGCTGAGCGTAGTAAGTGGTCGGGGGAACGCTGTCCTGCATCCAGGCCCGCAACATGGGCTCGTCCATGATTCCCGTTTGCTGGTGTTTCAGCCAGTGGTCCCACCAGCGCAGACATTCCTGCAGGAAGCCGATAGCCGGACCCGGCACGCCCTGGTGGGGATACTTGTGGCTCCAGGGCCCCACCAACCCCAACCGTGGAACGCGGAGATTGGCCAGCAGCCGGAAGACGGCGTTGGAATAGCCGTCCGCCCAGCCGCTGACAGCCATGACGGGGCACTGCACGGCGGGCCAGTCCTCGCAGATGGAGCCGTGTTTCCAATAGTCGTCCCGGCGCTGGTGACGGAGCCACGTGTCCAGCCAGAGGCCACTGCCTTCCAGCCTCTGGAACCACATGCCACGCCAGACGTCACCCACCAGTGCGGGGTCCGGCGGCAGGGCGTTGTAGGCGAACATGGTGGAGGCCCAGGAGAGGTTGTCGCCGAGCAGACAGCCGCCCATGTGGTGGATGTCGTCGGCGTAGCGGTCGTCGGTGGAACAGACGCTGACCACGGCCTTCAGAGCCGGTGGTTGCATGGCGGCGATCTGCAGTCCGTTGAACCCGCCCCAGGAGATGCCGATCATCCCCACGGCACCGCTGCACCAGGGCTGTTGGCTGATCCAGTCAATGACCTCGGCGCCATCGTCCAGTTCCTGCTGGAGGTACTCGTCTTCCAGAACGCCTTCGGAATCGCCGCTGCCGCGCAGGTCCACCCGCACGCAGGCATAGCCATGCCCGGCAAAATAGTGGTGCATGACATCGTCGCGGAGGCGGCTGGCGTCGCGTTTGCGGTAGGGGATGTACTCCAGGATTGCGGGTACGGGCGCGTCCAGCGCGTGCGCCGGAAGCCAGAGACGGGCGGCCAGTCGGGTGCCGTCACCGAGCGGTATCCAGCAGTGCTCCACGGTCTGAACCGCGTGCGGAAAACGGGTGACCGTCCGGGTGCTCATCGTGCGGCGGCCGTTGCAGGGGGCGGCACCGGTTGCTCCGGCGCGGTGAATTCCAGTGGCAGACAGCGGAGCACCTGCGCGTACTTCGCTTCCAGTTCCGTGTTGTCCCGGGCCCCCACAAACAACGTGGCCACTTCGTAGGTGTAGCTGTCCTGGTCCTGCAAGTTCGAGAGCTGCATGCCCTGATCCACCTCCAGCTTGATGATGACGCCGGGTATGTCGGCCTCGATGGCCTGTATTTCCCGGGGGGTGGGCACCCGCTGCACGGTGGCATCCTCGTGGCGGCGTACCATGAACTTGGCCGCACAGGCGTAAGGCCCTTCGCGCCAGGGCATCACCGGCTCGCGCCCAAGCCCCAGGTCGATCATCACCTGATGGTGATAGCAGTCGTCCACCATCCGGAACAGTGGTGCGTGGGATCTGGAAATCCGTGTGTTGATCTCCAGCAGCCAGATGCGATCGCTGTTCTCTTCCCAGTACAGTTCCATGTTGAACGGGGCGCAGTCGTAGCCGACTTGCCGCATCACGCGATCCGCGATGTTGCTCATCCGTGCCTGCACCGGCGGTGGAAGCCTGGTTGGATACTGGTACCGGGAAAACGACGACTGGGCCGGACCTTCGCGCAGCGAATCCACCACCCCATAGACCGTCACCTTGCCCTGATAGACGTAGCCCTCGAGTGTGCACTGGTGGCCCGCGGAAATCAGGCTCTCGGCGATGCAGTGATTGCCGTCCACGGCTGCCACCTCCGGCGGGAGATCGGCCATGGCCAGGATCAGGTTGAAGGGATCGCCGAAACGGCGGATCCCGCGGCGAATCTGTTCGATGGCGTGCTGGAACTCCAGCTTGTCCCGGACCCGGAACCCCAGGCACGACAGAACCGCTTTCACAGGCTTGATCCAGAAAGGAAAATCCACGGTCAGCGTTGATAAAGGGTCCGCGTGGAACGGATTCACAGCACAGAACGGCGGGATGTGTTCAGGCACTGTCCGCGCCTGCTCCAGGCGGCTCCAGTACTTGTGCTCGCATCGCAGCACGCTCTCCAGCGTCGGACCGGGCAGGCCGAACGGCTGACGCAGGATGGGCAACACCGTACTGACCGGGAAATCCCAGTAGCCGACGATGGCGTCGATGTGCCCCTGAAACCGGTGGAGTTGCTCCCGCCCGTCATGCAGCAGGCGGGCGACGGGAAACCGGTCGCCTGATTTCAGCTCCTCCCGGGTGAAAAGAGGATGGAATCGGTAGTGACGCGCATCCGGAAGGAACTGGAACTGGGCCAGGTGGAAGTCGTCGATGCCAACGACGAAGATGTTGCGCTGTTGCATGCGGTCTCCTCCCGGTGCTCGAGTGCCCGCCAGGCGGCGCCTGCCGAAACGTGCCGCCGTTCACCCCGTGCCCGCCCGTTGCGGCGTGAAATCCATCCGGGGTGCTTGAAGTATGGGCTGTGTCCGACCGGTGCGCATGGTGATATGCGGGCGAGGGTGTATCCCGTGGACGCCTGACCCATAATGGTCCGGGTTACGCACGGATGGGGCACGATGCTCGAACTGGCGATCATTGCTTTCACGACGTTTTTCATCACCATCGGTCCGGTGGACGTCGCCTTCATGTTTGCCGTGCTCACCGTGGGGGCCAGCGCGCGCCAGCGGCGGATGATGGCGCTGCGGGGCACGGTGATCGCCACCCTGATCCTGCTGCCCTTCGCCCTGCTGGGTGAAGCGGCGTTGAGCTGGCTGGGCATCTCACTGCCTGCGCTGCGTACCGCGGGGGGCATCCTGCTGCTGCTGATCGGCATCGACATGGTGTTCGCGCGGAGTTCCGGCGGTGTTTCCACCACCGAGGAGGAAGCCCGGGAGGCGCGAGGCCGCGCCGACATCTCGGTGTTTCCCCTGGCGACACCCCTGATCGCCGGGCCCGGGGCCATGGGAGCGGCTATCCTGATGATGACCCGTGCAGGGCAGGACTGGCTGGGTCAGGCGGTGGTGTTGGGGACCCTGCTGCTGGTGCTCATGCTGACCCTGGTCTGCTTGCTGCTGGCCGTGCAGATTCAGCGATTCCTGGGGACCACGGGCTCCCATGTGCTGACCCGCGTTCTGGGGGTGCTGCTCTGCGCGCTGGCTGTCCAGTTCGTGTTTGACGGGATCGCCGAAAGCGGGTTGATGATGCAGGGGGAGTCCATGGCGGGGGGCCACACGTGAGCGCATTGAACAGCGATCCGCTGATTTTCGTGCTGGACCATGAGGCGGCCTTCGGCAACGGGCTGCAGCATGCCCTGGCTCTGGATCTGGCGCCGCTGGAGCTTCGGGCGTTTGAGGACGGCGAGCACAAGCTGCGACCGCAGGTGAGCGTGCGTGGTCGCGACGTGTATCTGGTGCACCGTCTGGCCGGTAGCCCGGGATTGAGTACCAATGACGGCCTGCTGCGGTTGCTGTTCTTCATCGCCACGGTACGGGATCTCGGCGCCGCGCGAATCACGGCCGTGGTGCCGTACCTGCCGTATGCCCGCAAGGATCGCCGTACCAAACCGCGGGATCCGGTGAACCTGCGCTATCTGGCACAACTGTTCGAGGCCATGGGGCTGGATCGGCTGGTGACCGTGGACGCCCACAACCAGGCTGCTGTCGAGAACGCCTTTCGTTGCGAGCTGATTCACCTGGAGGCGCGCCACACGCTGGCCACCGCGGCCCTGGCGCTGGCGGACGATCTGCCGCTGGTGGTGCTGTCGCCGGATACCGGCGGCGTGAAGCGGGCGGAACGGCTGCGGGAGGGGCTGCAGGAGTTCAGCGGCCGGGATGCGGGGCTCGCCTTCCTGGAGAAGCATCGCAGTGAGGGCATGGTGAGGGGTGATGCGGTGGTGGGGGATCTGCGGGACCGCTTCGTGCTGATCGTGGATGATCTCATTGCCAGCGGAACCACCATGCGCCGGGCCGTGGATGCATGCCAACGGGCCGGCGCCGCCCGTGTGGTGGCCTGTGCCACCCACGCCCTGTTCGCCGAGGGCTCCCGGCAGTTGATCGAACATCCGGGCCTGCACCGGCTGCTGGTCATGAACACAGTGGCCGTGCCTGAATCCTGGCCCAATGTGGATGTGCTGCCGGTGGAGCCACAGCTCGCTCGAACCGTTCTGGCTCTGGCCGGCCGCACCGTGGATGAGCCCGACCCGCCGCTAAACGGCTGATCGCAGGTTCCGCATGCCCAGTTCCAGGTACAGCCGCGAGCGCGTCAGCCAGTGCTCACGGCCGTTGTGCCCGGTGACCAGGTGGCGCGCGCTCAGCAGTGCCCAGAGCAGGGCGCGGCTGGCCTGGTAGAAGGGCTCCAGCGTCGCCGGGGCACGGTCGCCGCTGACCTGGACGTAGCGTTCCAGGAAGCGGTTCCCCACCCAGGGTTGCCCCAGTCGCTCGCATTCCAGGGCAAGAAAGGCCAGTTCCTCCACCGGGTCCATGCGGCGCAGGCGCGCGTCGAACTCCAGCCGGTCGATGATGTGCGGAGGGTCCCCCAGGTAAATGTGTTGAGGCCGCAGGTCGCCATGAGCGTCCACCCTTTGCCGGCCCTGGAGCGTGTCCTCGTGCCGACCGATCCAGCGGAGCAATCCGTCCCGCAACCGGCTCACATGGGGGTCGTCAATCAGCCCGAGCAGTTCCTCCGCCTGGCTGTGCACCTGGCGGCGGCGGGCCGTAACATCGGTTGCTTCCCGGGTGTTGGTGCGCTGATAGAAATCGGTGAGCAGATCCGCTGCCGCCGTGACGGCCTGGGGCCGCGGGCGGCCGTACCTGAGCTGGTGCTCCAGGTTTGTTCGGTCATCCAGCCGAACCATGTGTACCAGATAGTCCACCACCTCGCCCTCCTGGTGCAGGTTGAGGCGGCCCTGGGCATCCCGGCACAGGGTGGCAACGCCCAGGTAGATGTCCGGCGACAGCATACGGTTGAGGCGGTATTCCTCCTGGCAGTTGGCGTGCCGGGCGGACAATTCCGACAGGTCCAGAAACGGGTATCGTTCCCGCTTCTTCAACTTGTAGACATGATGGTCCGTGAGGAACACGAAGGAGAAGTGCGTCTCCACCAGATCCACCCGGGCCGTTGGTTCGGGATAGCTCGACGGGCGTTGTAGGAAACGTACGACTTCGGGCAGATCCTGTGGCGGTCGGGTGGCGGGCGTCATTCGCCGTCGTGCCCCCGGCCGTCTGCACGACCCGTCTGGGCGTGCTCCCGCAGTAGCCGGATAACCTCCTCGTCGGTGACCTGGGAAAAATCACTGAAGAATTGACCCACCGCATAGAAGTGGGTGGGAGCGTGCAGGCAGACCACGTCGTCGGCCAGCCCTTCCAGCCGCCGGACCACGTCCGGGGGCGCCACGCCCAGGGCGGCAACCAGGCGCCCGGGTCCGCGGCTGCGTACAGCGTTCAATGCGGTTTCCATGGTGGCCCCGGTGGCACTGCCATCGTCCACAACCACCACGTTCCGCCCCCCCGGGTCGATCGGGGTTCGAATCGGCGTGTAGCTGCGCCGTCGTTGTCGCAGTGTCTCGAGCTGTGCGGCTGTTTCGGAATCGATGTAGTTCTGACCGTAGACCATGACGGACTGCTGGCTCAGCGACACATCACCGTGCTCACTGATCGCACCGATGGCGAATTCCGGATTCCCCGGTGCTCCGAGCTTGCGCACCAGTACCACGTCCAAGTCGCCCCCCAACGCGTCGGCGATGACTTTTGCCATGGGTACGGCCCCGCGCGGTATCGCCAGCACCAAGGGCCGTTCCAGGTCCAGTTCATCCAGTTGCTCCGCGAGCTTCCGCGCGGCATCCAGCCTGTCTTGAAACATGATGAAACTCCCCACGCCGGAGTTGGAAGACGCATCTTCTGCTTGCGGGAGACGGTCTGCGATTCATGTCACCTCTGTGCGTCATTATTGACCCGGAGCTGGGTTTTGACGAGGCAACGGGTGCCTCGGTGATGCACCTTGTTGTGATGGGCAGTACGAGGGGATCGATCAGCGCTTCCCTGGATATCTCGAACACCGTGCAACCGGCCGGAGGCCTGTCTGCCAGGCCTCGCCGGTTTTCTTCCTCCTCAGAAGCGGGTGGTCACGTTTGCCCAGAGGATACGGCCGGGTTCATTGATGGGTGTCTCCGACGCACCCAGATCCGCGGCACCCCGCTGGATGTGTTCCGCATAGGTGCGGTCAAACAGATTGTCCACCCCCAGCGTCAGGCGGGTGTTACGGAACAACTCGCTGCCGGCGTAGGCGGACACCGTGGCGAAGCCCGGCGTCTCCCCGGTATCCAGACTGTAGATGGTGCCGTAGCCGGAATGGATGCGGTGCTGTCGCGCCACCGCGCGGAACTGGGTACCGGCAAAATACCGGCCCTGGGTGTAGTCCAGACTCAGGGTCCCCTCCAGGGGCGGGGTCTGGGCCAGCGGCACGTTATCGGTGTCGTTCTTGCTGCGCACGTAGGCCAGCGTGCCGGTCACGCTCCAGGCATCAGTCAGGGCCACGGTCAGATCCGCCTCGGCGCCCACGGTAACCGCATCGATGCTGCGCGCCTCGGTATCCTCCAGCCCCGGCTGCACGATCAGGATGTAGTCGTCCATCCAGCCGTAGAACAGTGAAACACTGCCGCTCAGCCGCCGGGACGACCAGGTTGCCCCCAGGTCCACCTGGGTGAGCGTCTCGTTGTCCAGGTCAAAGACGCGCCGGCGCTCCCAGAAGTCTGCGGCACGTTCCGCACGGCCCACGCCCGCAAACAGGTTCACCGGCAGGCGGTCCAGCGCGTACTCGTACCGGGCGAAGCCGCTCCACAGGGTGGAGCTTTCGGTATCCCCGGCCACCGCGCCGCCGAAGCCGATGGGGGCTTCCGCCTCAGCCTTGCTGTAATCCATGCGCAAACCGACGGTGACCCAGCTCTGTCGGCTCAGTTCCTGCTCCACCTCGGCGAATACACCGGCGTCGGTGAAACTGGCGGTATCCACCCGGGAGACATTACGCCAGTCGAAGGCGTCCATGCCCATGAGACGATTCGCCCGATGTGCGTTTTCCGCGTAGTCGACGCCCGCGGTGATCCAGGTGCCGGGCAGCGGATTGATGTCCGCGGTCAGGCGTCCGCCCACGGTGCGACGGTCCGGATAGCTGACCATGGGCATGTTGGGCGGCTGCCGCAGCGTGTAGTTATCCATCACGTGATCCACATAGTTGTAGTACGCGATGGCCTCCACTTGGTCCAGCCAGGGGGCCAGGTTCTGCCGGGTCAGGGAAAGCTGATAGCCGGTTCGGTCAAAGGCGGTGCCGTCCATGCCGCGGTCATCGTAGGCGGCGCGGCCGTCGCTGCGGTCGTAGGTGAATTCCACCCGCGTGTCCTGGTCCGGTGTCCAGCCCAGGATTCCGGTGGCGCTCCAGCGGTCGTGGCTGGAATGCACCCGCTCTCCGTCACCGTCCTTGTAATCATCCTGGTCGGACAGGGTACCGATCACGCGTACGTAGCCCCGCCGGTCACCCGCGGTGATGTCAGTCATGGCGTCGATGCGATCGAATCGTCCCGCGGTCATGCTGGCGAAACCCTGAACGGTGGACTGGGTCAGTACCGGGCTGTCCCGTTCGAAACGGACGATGCCCGCCGGCGCTGCCCCATAACGCACGCTCTGGGGACCCTTGATCACCTGGATGCGGTCGTAGGCCTGTGGAAACACATAGGCGGTGGGCGGATCCATGCGGCCCCCGCAACCGCCCAGGATGTGGGTGTCGTCCAGCAGGATGTTCAAGCGCGAACCGCCGAGCCCGCGGAGTTCCGGATCGCCGCTTGTACCCCCCTTGCGGCTCACCGAGAAGCCGGGAATGGATTTCAGATAGGAGCCGCCGTCGTGGGCGGGCAGGGGTAGCCGGGGTTGGCGGGTGTCAGTGACCACGGAGTATGGATCGGCCATCAGCGGCGCTGTGATCACCAGCGGCGATAGTCTGGTGCGTGATTCCTCGGCCAGCGCACTGCTCTGGGCAAGTACCAGCGCTCCGGCCACCGCCAGTGCGGTGCTGATGCCTTTCTGGTTCTGTATCATGCTCCGGTTCCTGTTTTGTGAATTGGCGGCCCCGGGGTAGCAAGAAAGCGGCCAGCCGCGTAGAGGTTGTCATGTAACTGAAATCACTGTCTTTCCGGGGCGCAGGTCGACGCATGGCGGGTCACCTGGGAGGATCCGTGTGGCATATCACGCAGTTGCTGCGGCAGGAGACATGGTTGTCTAATAACGACATGACTGCTGAGGGTCGATACCGTGCCTGCTGAATGGGCGGTGGCTTTCGTTCTGGGGCTCGTCAGCAGCACCCATTGCCTGGGCATGTGTGGCGGCATCGCCGGCGCCCTGACCTACAGCCTGAACCCCCGGCTACGGCAGCAACCGGGCCGGTTCATGGTGTTCAACCTGGCCTACAACCTGGGCCGGGTGAGTTCGTACATGGCGGCCGGCGCCATCATTGCGGCGGGCACCGGGATGCTCACCGGGCTGGCCGGGGCCCATAACCGCCTGGCGATGCAAGTGATCGGCGCCACGTTCCTGGTGGCCGTTGGGCTCCATATCGGGGGCTGGTTCCCTCGCTTTGCGCGGGTGGAATCCCTGGGGCGGCCGCTCTGGCGTCGGCTGGAACCACTGGGGCGGCGGCTGTTGCCGGTGCAACGGCTACCCCAGGCCTTCGGGTTCGGACTGGTGTGGGGCTGGCTGCCGTGCGGCCTGGTGTATTCGGCCTTGATCTACAGTCTGAGCACCGAACAGGCGCTCCGCGGAGCGCTGTTCATGGGATTTTTCGGGCTCGGCACCCTGCCCATGCTGCTGACCGTGGGGGTTATGGCCAGCGGCGTGGCCGCCGTGCTGCGGCGGCCGGGCGTGCGCAGGGCCGCAGGGCTATGCGTCATTCTGCTGGCGCCACTCCCGCTGCTCGTTAGCTATTGGGGGCATCAGTGAACACATCTTTTGAGGGAGACGGCAACGCGGATCTGGTCGGGGAGTCGCCGGCGTTTCAAGCGGTGCTGCGCTCCGCCCGCCTGGTGGCGGGAACTGATGTGACCACGCTGATCCTGGGTGAGAGCGGTACCGGCAAGGAACTTCTGGCGAGGATGATCCATCGGGAGAGCCGCCGTGCGCGCGGACCATGGGTAACGGTGAACTGCGCGGCACTGCCGGCGGATCTTGTGGAGTCCGAGCTGTTCGGCTATCGGCGCGGCGCCTTCACGGGCGCCCAGGGGGATCATCCGGGCCGTATCCGGGAGGCCCACCGCGGGACGCTGTTTCTGGATGAGATTGCCGAGCTGCCGCTGGCGGCCCAGGGCAAGTTGCTCCGTTTTCTTGAATACGGCGAGTGCCAGTCCCTGGGTTCAACGCGGGTCGAACACGTGGATGTGCGGGTGGTGGCGGCGACCCATCAGGATCTCCGTGCCCGGGTGGAGGCCGGCGCTTTCCGGGCGGATCTGTTCTACCGCTTGCATGTGATACCGCTTGAACTCCCCCCACTGAGGGAGCGGGAAGACGATGTCCTGCTGCTGCTGGATCGTTTTACCCGTGCACTTGCCCATCGGCACGGGGTGGAGCCGCCGGTGTTCGATCCCGCCTTGCGGCGACAGCTCGCGGGTCACTGCTGGCCGGGGAATGTGCGGGAGTTGCGGAACCTGGCGGAACGCTGTGTGGTCCTTCTCCATGGCCGGTCCATTGGGCCACAGGAGTTTCCGACGGACTGGCTGGACGCCCCGCGGCCCGGTACCCGGGATGCCCCGTGGCAACTCCCCCCGGAAGGGGTACGCCTGGAGACCGTGGAGGCGGAGCTTATCGTTCAGGCACTGCAGCGTACCGACGGTAACCGCTCCCGTGCGGCCCGGCTTCTTGGGCTTACCCGGGATACGCTGCTGTACCGGATGAAGAAGTACGCGATTGCCTGATGCCCCGCGCCGGCGGGCGCTTGATGAGGATCGACCGTGCGTTTACCGCTGAGTTGGTGGCAGGCTTTCTTTCTGTGGCCCGGCATGAGTTTCATGGACTGGCTGGCCAGGAATCATCCTGCCCTGGTGATCCGTCACGGCTTCGGCTTTACCGTGGAATCCTACCTGCTCTGGTCTACCGTCATCTCCGCCCTGTTCTGGGCCATGATCCTGATACTGATCGTCGGCGCCTGGCGCCGGTTTAAGCGTCCGGAGCGCCGGTAGGCTGCTCCACACCACCATCATATGCGCCGGATTCACGCGCGGAATCGGCCATTGTCTGCAGTATGGTCGCCGTTTGGGCGTCAGCGGGGAAGAATGACTCAATCGCCAACTCCTCCAGGCTGATGTCGACCGGCGTACCGAACACCGTCGTGGTACTGAGGAAAGAAAGCGTCCCGAGATCGGTGGTCAGCTCCAGCGGTACGGCCAGATCAGAACACGCATCGGGGCCGGCTGGGCCTGCGGCCCGGGCGCCAATCGGTATCGGATAGGTCTTCAGTTCGCCGATCAGCGAGGCCAGCACCGGATCCGCTGATTGGGCCACCTGCCGGGTGAGCCGTGCCAGCACATAGGCACGCCATTGACGGAAGTTGACGATCCGTGGTGCCAGGCCGCGGGGATGCAGACTCAGGCGTAGCACGTTTACCGGTGGCTGCAGCAGGTCCGGCTCCACGCTCGCGAAGAAACGCCGTGCCGGTGCATTGGCGATCAGTAGGGTCCAGTGTCGGTCGATTGCCAGGGCCGGGTACGGTGCGTGCGCCTCGAGCAGCCTCTCCACAACCGCGCGGGCGGCCTCGAATCCCGGATCGTCAAGCGCCCGTCGCGGGTAAACCGGCGCGAATCCAGCCGCCAGCAACAGCGTGTTCCGCTCCCGAAGCGGGATATCCAGCACCTCCGCCAGGTGCAGTATCATCCCGCGGCTCGGGCTGGCCCGTCCGGATTCGACAAAGCTCAGATGCCGTTGGGAAATCCGGGCCTCGGTGGCCAAGGCGAGTTGGCTCAGACGCCGGCGATGGCGCCACAACTGCAGCAGGTGGCCGATGGATTTTTCGTTACCGTTCATGTCACGAGACTAACGCGCTGGCCCACGCCGTACCATTACTTCCCGGGTAATCGCAACGCTGTGTCTCTTGCTCGACCATGGTGGTGGAAAGGCCGGTCTACCTTCCGGCCCGAGAACCCGGAGAAGCGTCATGGAAAACAAGCATTCGTCGGATTGGCTGCGCCCCGTGCTATTGCTGGACGCAGGCGCCTGTGTGGCCATGGGCCTGGTGTTGCTCCTCATTGCAGGATTCCTCCACACACTGACCGGAATTCCGGCCGCATTGCTCTACGCCGTCGGTCTCGCCCTGTTCCCGATTGCCGCCTTCATCGCCTGGGTCGCCAGCAGGAAGACGGACAAGCGGTTGGTAATGCTGGTCGTTGCCGGAAACACGCTTTGGGTGGCCGGCAGCCTCTGGCTCATGTTCGGCGGCCCGATATCCCCGACTGCCTGGGGATACGCGTTCATCGGCGCGCAGGCTCTGGCCGTTGCGGCGTTCGCGGTTCTGGAGTTTGTCGGCGGCCACCCGGCGCTGGGCAGGAGCCTCAGGAAGCGTCCAGGACGAGTTGCGTCTGGGTGACCACCGCGCAGAGTCGTCCCGTCTCCGAACGGATCGCAGTCTGCCAGACCATGGTCGTCCGCCCCCGGTGCAAAGGGACACACTCCGCGGTGACCGTGGAGTTCACCGGTGCGGCGGCCATGAACTTGGTGCTGGAGTCGGTGGTGGTCGTGCGTTTGCCTTCAGGCATGTTGAGCACCGTACCCACCCCGCCCAGGGTGTCGGCGAACGCCATGTAGGCGCCCCCATGCATCACGCCGCCGGAGGTGCACAGGTTCTCACGGACCGTCAAGGTCGCGATCACGCGCTCAGGTGTGGCCTCGGTCAACTTCATCCCCATGAGTCCCGGGAACAGCGGATCAAGCCGTTGCTGGATCGACGCGACGATGGTCATGGCCTACTCCTCTGAAATCCTTCGAAAGCTTAGTCGGTGTGATGTGAATATCACCCCAAGTCTTGGGTGAGGAGCGCGGTCGGGCAATGACCTTGGAAGTCATCGCCGGTTTTCCTATGACGTCCTTTGCCACAGCCACCGCGTCAGCGGCTACAGTTTCCAGGGAAGGGCTCGCAGCAACGACGCGGGGACGACCGCGACACCGCGAATACTTCAGTGCTTCCCAAGGAGAGCTGGAACCATGACGATAGAGCGACAGGACACCGGGCAGCGCATGAGTCAGATTGTCCGGCACGGCGACACCATCTATCTGGCCGGCCAGGTCGGTAACCGCCACGACGATGTCGCCGAGCAGACCAGGGAGGTGCTGCGCCGAATCGAAGGCCTGCTGGAGCGCGCCGGTTCGTCACCCCGGCACCTGCTCCAGGCGACCATCTGGCTGGCGGACATGGCCGACTTCGAGGCCATGAACAAGGTTTGGGATGCCTGGGTACCCGAGGGTTGCGCTCCCGCCCGAGCCTGCGGTGAGGCGCGCCTGGCCTTGCCGGAACTGAAGGTGGAAATCATCGTGGTGGCTGCGGTCGCCGGTTCCCCACAGTAGCAGCGCCCAAGGAGTGGGGATGCCCGGTTACGCCTGGTTCCCATCATCCGTGATGTGTGGAAAGCATCCCGTGGGAGTCGGGTTGACGTTATACAAAATATATACTATTTTTTGACACAAGTTGCCGGCAGTAAGCGGTAGCTCGCGTTATCCGAATTCCGGTTCTGTGTCATCTTCTCGCATTGGCGCATCCTATCCCCGAGTACGCGCCACCCGGCCCATCCGTGCGGCCGGGTTTTTTTTGTTCAGTCCGCTGTTTGCAGGGACTCGAAACTGCGCACCCATGCCCCGTGTTCCCGTTGTCCCGGCGGCAGGCTTTCCAGTGCTGAGCGGGCCGCTTCCCGGTCCTGGTAGTCACCGGCAATAACCACGAACCAGGGTTGTCCGTCGCGCATGGTCGGGACGATGCGCAGCGCGCTGGCGTTGGTCTGGTCCCGGACGAACGCTTCCAGGGTATCGCGGTTTGCGGCGGCCACGATCTGGATCGTGAAATGATCGGGCACGCGTGCCGCCAGCCATGTGGCGCCGTCCTGAACGGGGGCACTTTCCGCCGTGTCGGCCGGGGTTTCGGGCTCAGGGGTGGCCTCCGCGGCTGGAGCTTCCGGCTCCGCCTCCGGGACAGCAGCGGTCTCGCCGGGCTCGGGGCGCCCGGTTTCCGGCTCCGCTGGCTGGGCCACGTCCGGGACCGCCGGATCCTGTTCTTCGGAAGCGCCGGGTGCTGCGATGGTGGGTGGGGGCGCCTCCTCCAGCGTCTCCGGATCAGGCTCCGGTGTCGGAGGCGCGGCCTCACCCGGGATTGCGGGCAGCAGTTCCCGGCCCTGGTCGGGATCCCCCATTGCCGGCGCTTCATCGGGCCGTTGTTCATCGGCAGGGCCGGCTGGTTGCGCAGGCACCGGCCGTGGCTGCAGTACCAGTTCCTGTTCCGGGAGTGCCGGCTCGTCACTGCCTGGACGGAGGAGAGTGAACAGCACCACCAACAGGAACAGCACTGCGGTGATCAGAATGGTGGCGCCGTGGCGGCTGCGCAGATTGGCCGGGATTCTGGCCAGGGGCGTTATCGAAGGCAGCGGCAGACGGTCCAGGAAGCCGTCGTCCGGTTCCACCGGACCATTCAGCATCTGCAGGCAGGCGGCCCGGACCTGGGCAGGATAGCCGCCGGAACGCAGGTGAACCTCCTCCGGGTCCAACAGCTCCGCCGCCGGAGTTCCTGCGCCGCCGGCCTGCTCCAGGCCTTTCCGGATATAGGCGGCCACCTGGTCCACGGTCCAGGGTTCCAGGCGGACGACGTGGAAATGCTCGTCTTCCAGGAGTTCCCCCAACCGTGCCACCCGGTCTTCCAGGTCCGGTGTGCCCGCCAGGAGCAGGGCGGGCCCGATGTAATCCTCTTCCTCCCCCTCCTGCATGCTCAGCAGGGCGTCCAGGGTCTGCTCACCGAGCAGGTGGGCGTTGTCCACCAGCAGCACCGGCCGGTCACTGGCCTGCGCCAGGCTATCCAGCCAGTCCGCCACGTAGTCCAGCAGTTTGGGGCCGGAGGTGGCCGGCGCGGGTGGCAGATCGAACGCCTCCAGGCACATGTGGCAGACATCGTCGGGTGTGGGTCTCGACTCGCCGTCGATGACCAGTGGCCGCAGACCGCCATCGCACGCGTCCTCCACCTGCAGCAGCAGGCGGCTGACGCCGACGCCCACGGGGCCGGTGAGGAGGACCGTGTCGCCGCTGTTCCGCAGCAACTGCACGATCTCGGCGACGTGCGCATCCTGCCCGGTGTCGTCCAGGGTTTCGTTCTCCGGAAACGGCTGCCGCCGAAGTCCGAGTTCCGCCAGACGTGCGTTGTCC
Source organism: Ectothiorhodospiraceae bacterium (assembly GCA_020831885.1). Classification (GTDB taxonomy): domain Bacteria; phylum Pseudomonadota; class Gammaproteobacteria; order Nitrococcales; family Aquisalimonadaceae; genus LSCE01. The sequence goes on along the minus strand of JAFIFU010000025.1, from coordinate 31,437 downwards.
AGTTGCATGGTTTGAGTTTCCGAGCCGTGAGGTTGAGCCTGGCCCAGTGTACTAAGCTTTACGGAGGTGTCGCCATGTTCCTGCGCCTTCCTGCGATCTGCCCAAAAGGCGTGTGATATTGCCCTTGGGGCGGTGGCGAGCCCTTCCGGAAGCGCCCGCTGCGACTGCCATGACGGCCACAGCAGGCTGACCCGGCAGTCTCGTCACGGGGAGGAGGCACGGAAGTCACGCCAGAGGTGGATGGAAATCGCCAGTCATTCAGGCTGATGTTTCGTCTAGCGGAACACCGTTTTATTTATTGACACGCCGAATCGGGCTGCATAGTCTCAGGTGACAGGTATTCGATACGTGCTGGCGCCGAAACGGTCAAGCGATTCGCGATTGCTGCCGGCACGTGTCGCGGCTCTCGGGCGCTGCTGGCCCGGTTTAAGAGAGACGCATACAGGATTCGGCGAAAGTCCTGCAAGGAGGCGACCCACGAATCGGCATCTGCCGCGTGTGCGTCGCCTTTTTGTTGAAAAGAAGAAGTCATTCCGATGGCTGACATCCCCCTGGAGGAGAAGCGATGAAACCGATACGTAAGCTGCTTTCCTGCGTTTCCGTGGCAGCCGTGGCCGTGGCCATGGTTTTCGCCCTGATTCCCCTCGGCGCGTCTGCCAGCGATGTCACCCGCTGGCGCGTCCAGACCCACTGGCCGCAAGCCAGTAGTTCCTACAATGACAGCCTGGTTTTCCTGAAGGAACGCCTGGAGGAGCGCACCGATGGGCGCCTGATACTGGAGCTGTATGAAGCGGGTTCGCTGGTGCCGACTTCAGACATCTTCGACGCCACCCGGCGTGGCGTGGTGCAGATGGGGACCATCTCGCCCGCCTATGTGCTGGACCGTTCCGAGCTGGCCGGCATTGCCTTCGGCCTGCCGAACGCTTTCCGTGATGTCTGGGAAGCCATCTACTTCTGGCAGATCCTGGGCTTCGAGGACATGCTGCGGGAGGATTTCGCCCGTTACGGCGTCTACTGGTCCACGGACAAGGTGTACGCCACCGAGATGGTGGTCAAGGAACCGATCGAGAGTCTGCGTGACTTTGAGGCCCTCAATATCCGGTCCTCCGGCACGCTGCAGCGCTTCCTGACCGATGCCGGTGCGGCGGCCTCGATGATTCCGGGGGAAGAACTGTACCAGGCGCTGTCCACCGGTGTGGTTGACGGTGCCCACTGGGGTGCGGCGCAGGGCGCCTACAGCATGAGTCTGTACGAGATTGCGAAGTACCACGTGCGCCCGCCGCTGAACCTCGGCGGCATCGATGTGTTCATCATCAACCAGGATGCCATGGACAATCTGCCGGACGATGTGCGTGAAATCCTGGTGCAGACACTGAAGGAACAGTTCTACTACCGTTCCATTGAGTATCAGTACAAGGAAGAAATCACCCTGGCACGGGCCCAGCAGGAACTGGGTGTGGAAGTGACGATGCTACCGGATGATGTGCTGGCGGCCATGAACGAAGCTGCCGCCAAGATCTGGGACAATGAGCGCAACAAGGGCGAACTGGCCGCAGAAGCCATGGACCGCCTGGAAGGCTTCCTGCGGGAGCTGGGCTACATCGACTGATCGATGATGCGGGGCCCCGTCCGGCCGATGAAGGCCGGGCGGGGCTGTTCGTCTACGGACGACGCGTGCGCCCGGTGGCAGTGAACAGGCCGACCGCGCGTCCTATTCCACGGAGGTTCCATGCGCGCCTTGCTGGCATTCATGCGAGCGGTCACCTGGGTGAATGACCGTGTAGGGCACCTGGTGTCCTACCTGGTGTTTTTCATGTTCGTCTTCCTGCTCCTGGAAGTCTTCATGCGCTACGTGCTGCGCTCTCCCACCGTATGGACGGTGGAACTGACGCAGATGCTATTCGGCGCCTATGCGGTGCTTTCCGGCGGCTACCTGCTGGCCCACGGAGCGCACGTGAATGTGGATATCTTCTACTCCCGTTTTCCGCCGCGTGTGCGGGCGGCCGTGGATATCTTCACCTCCGTACTCTTCTTTCTGTTCCTGCTCGTCCTGCTTAACTTCGGCGGCCAGCTCGCGTGGGAGTCGCTGGAGCGGCTGGAAACCTCACAATCGGCCTGGGATGTGCCGGTGTATCCGATCAAGCTGATGATTCCGCTGGGTGCGGGGCTGCTGTTCCTGCAAGGCGTGGTCAAACTGCTGAACGATATCTTCATCGCCCTCGGCATCGAGGATCCGAAGCCCCAGCGTAACGGTGGCCCGTCAGCGGAGGACGCGCTGTGAGCATCGAAATCCTGACGATCCTGTTTTTCGGCTCCCTGCTGTTCTTCCTGTTCCTGGGGCTGCCGTTGGCCTTTGTGCTGGGCGGCGTCTCGGTGATTTTCCTCTATTTCACCTGGGGCCCTCACGCCTTCTATATCGTTGCCTCGCGCATGTGGGGCAGCATGAACAGCTTCTCCCTGGTGGCCATTCCCCTGTTCATCTACATGGCCATGCTGTTGGAGAGGGCAGGGGTGGCCAGAGACCTTTACCACATGATGCATGTGTGGTGGGCCGGCGTGCGGGGCGGGCTTGCCATCGGCACCGTGGTCATCTGCGCCATTTTCGGTGCCATGTGCGGAATCAGCGGTGCCGCCGTGGTCAGCATGGGCACCATCGCCCTGCCGAACATGCTGGAGCGCGGGTACGACAAGGAGTTGGCGCTGGGGGCGATCAACGCCGGGGGTGGATGGGGTATCCTGATTCCGCCGAGCATCATCATGATCCTCTACGCGCTGATCACGGGTGTCTCCATCGGCAAGCTTTTCGCGGCGGGTGTGGTGCCGGGGCTGATGCTGATGGTGCTGGTGTCGCTGTATATCGGGATCCGCGCGTATTTCCAGCCTCATCTCGCTCCGGCACTGCCGAAGGAGGAGCGGGGCGGCGTGCGGGAACGCCTGGTCTCACTTCGTGCGGTGCTCCTGCCGATCCTCATTGTGGTGATGGTGCTGGGCTCCATCTTCACCGGCGTGACCACGCCCACCGAGGCAGCGGCCATGGGCGTGCTGGGCGCGTTGATCTCGGCGATCGTCTACCGCCGGCTCAGTTGGCGGTTGCTACGGGAGTCCTCCCTGCGCACGTTCCGCCTGACCGGCATGATCATGTGGATCCTGTTCGCGGCGCATGCCTTCAGTTCGGCCTATAACGCCATGGGCGCCCAGGCCATGATCTCGGACCTGATGACCTACATACCGGGTGGCCCCTACGGCATCCTGCTGGCCATGATGGTGATCATCTTCCTGATGGCCATGGTGCTGGACCCGCTGGGCATCATGCTGATCACCCTGCCGGTATTCGTGCCCATCGTTACCTCGCTGGGCTTCGATCCGATCTGGTTCGGTATCCTGTTCATCGTGATGATGGAAATCGGCTACATGACGCCTCCCTTCGGCTTCAACCTGTTCTATTTGAAGGGGGTGGCACCACCCAGCGTCACCATGGGGGATATCTACCGTTCCGTGATCCCGTACACGCTGGTGGAACTCACCGGACTGGTTCTGATCATCATCTTCCCGGCGATTGCCCTCTGGCTGCCGGGCATGCTGTAGCAATACCGGGGGGCGACACTGTGTCGTCCCCCGGGGCCGTTTCCAGTATCCGGTGCCTCAATCCGAGCTCATCGGACTGTTGATTCTATATTTGCTTGGCGCTAGCAAAAAACTTCGCGTAGATTGTTGAGGTGATGGCATCGTCCCCAGATCCGGGCCGGGCCATCCATTGATTTATCCGAAAAGCGGGCTCAAGCCCGCTACCCAGGAGGAGAACCCATGAAAGCCGTTCCACGTTCGTTTTTCCGGGTGATGGTTGTCGCCATCTCCGCGCTGATATTCGGCCTTGTCGCGGCCGTGCCGGCCTCTGCCGATACGACCACTTGGCGCGTGCAGGCGCATTGGCCCAGTGCAAGTACTTCCTATACGGACAGCCTGAAGTTTCTGGCCGACCGGTTGGAAGAGCGCACCGATGGCCGTTTGAAGCTCCAGCTCTTCGAGGCCGGCTCGCTCGTGCCGACCTCTGAAATCTTCAGTGCAGTTCGTCGAGGCGTCGTCGAAATGGGCACCGGGTCACCGGGTTACGTCTTGGATCGCTCGGAGCTTGCCGGGATCGCTTTCGGTCCTCCGGCGGCATTCCGCGATGTCTGGGAAGCCCTGTATTTCTTCAAGAACCTGGGTTTCGAAGACATGCTGCACGAGGAGTTCCTGGAGCAGGGTGTCTACTGGTATACCGACAAGATCATTGCGACTGAGATGGTGGTTAAGGAGCCGATCGAGAGTCTGGATCAGTTCCGCGGTATGAACATCCGCTCCTCGGGTACCCTGCAGCGTTTTCTCACGGATGCCGGTGCAGCGGCCTCCATGATTCCTGGTGAGGAACTGTACCAGGCGCTGGCCACCGGTGTGGTTGACGGCGCGCATTGGGGTGCCGTTCAGGGTGCACTCAGCATGGGGCTTTATGAGACTGCGGGATACCATGTCCGGCCGGCGCTCAACTACAGTGGCGTGGACGCGTTCTGGATCAATGCTGAAGCCATGGAGAGTCTCCCCGACGATATCCGCGACATCGTCAAGCAGACACTGCGGGAGCAGATCTACGTTCGCACCATTGAATATCAGTACAAGGAGGAAGTGGCTCTGGCCCGGGCGATGCAGGAGCATGGGGTCCAGTTGAATCACCTTCCGGACGATGTCCTTGCCGCCATGAACGAGGCAGCCTCGACAACCTGGGATCGGGAACGCGCCAAGGGCGACCGGGCCGCTGAGGTGATGGATATGCTGGAGGCGATGTTGCGCGATCTGGGCCACATCGAATGACCGTCCGGAGCGTCCTTGACAGCCTCAGGGGCGCTCCGTATTATGCGCCGCACTTGGCCCAGCCAGGTCAGCGTCCCCTTCGTCTAGAGGCCTAGGACACCGCCCTTTCACGGCGGCGACAGGGGTTCGAATCCCCTAGGGGACGCCAGTATTCGGAAACCCCGCCTAACGGCGGGGGCTCCCTTAGAATCAGCGACTTGTGAAGCCTCTCTGGTACAGAGGGGTGGTACAGAGATGGTCGCGATGGCAAGACCCTGGAAGCATCCGAACGGCACCTACTACTTCCGCAAATGGATCCCGAACGACCTTCAAGAAAGGGTCGGGGCGCAGATCCGCAAAGTCTCCCTTCAGACCAAAGATCTCCGCGAAGCCAAGCGCCGATTTGTTGCCGAGCTTGAGAAGTTCGAGCAGGAAATGGAGTGCCTCCGCCGGGGAGTCTCGCTGAGCCCGAAACAGATCCAAGCCCTCGCAGGAGACTGGTTGCGGGACGCGCTGGATGAGGACGCCCGTCAGCGGGACCAAGGCCCCCCAGAGCTGGAGATCGGCGACTGGTGGGTGGACAGCCCCTATGAAACGGTGCTCGATGCTTTGGAGGCCGCTGAGGAAACGAACGACTTCCCCCGCGTAGTCCACGAGGAGGTCAGCTCAGTTGCCCGCAAGCACGGGCTCCACCTTGATCCGGAAAGCGATGAGTATCGCCAGCTTTGCGAGGAAATGTTCCGGGCCAAGGTTCGATTTGTTCAGACTGTACAGCGGCGATGGATGGGAGATTGGCGTGAGCCGAAGTTTCTGCAGCAGTACGCCGAGGTGAGTATTGCTGCGCTCAGAAGGGAAGGCAAAGCGAAAACAGCAAACGTAACCGGGAACTCTACGCGAATTGTTTCATTGTTCGAGGCATGGCGGAAGGAGAAGCAGCCTGAGGCGAAGACTGCCGTCGAGTTTGAGCGAGCTGTTCGACGGTTCACTGAATTGCATGGAGATGTCGCTCCTGGCGAAATCGACAAAGCCATGGTGCGGCAGTTTAAGGAGGCGCTGCTGGAATGCCCTGCGGTCCTGAGTGGTGACTTGCGACAGGCGACGCTGCCCGAGCTGATCCGGGTCACCAAGGACAAACCCGATATCAGGCGGCTTTCACCTGCGTCAATCAACAAGCACCTTGCGGCCATCTCAGCGCTGCTGACCTTTGGCAATGAGAACGGTTACTGCGGAGACGATCAGGGCTGGGTGAACCCCTGTATCGGGATGACGGTAAAGCGCCGAATGAAGCAGACGGACCGCCGGCTTGGGTATGAGCTGGAAGATCTCCAGAAGATCTTCAACTCGCCCGTGTTTACCCTTGGAGAGCGACCGAAAGGCGGTGCGGGGGAGGCAGCCTTCTGGTTGCCCGTGCTGGCTCTCTATACCGGGGCTCGCGTGGAGGAGCTTGGTCAGCTCTTGGTTGAGGACGTGGGGTGTGAGGGCGGCATCCATTACATTCACATCAACACGCTCCATGAAGGGAAGCGCGTGAAGACGGAGTCCTCAATCCGGAAGGTGCCCTTGCATCCGGAGGTTCTACGCCTTGGGTTCTTGGGCTATGTTGAGGAATGCCGAAGGAAACAGGTCACGCGGCTGTTCCCTGATCTGAGGCCCGATCGGCTTGGCACCGTGACGGGGAACTGGTCCAAGTGGTGGGGCAGATACGCCCGCCAGCACGGGATTCAGGACTCGAGGAAGGTATTCCATTCCTTCCGCCACACTTTCAAGACTGCGTGTCGACGGGCTGGCATCCCGCAGGAGCTGCATGACAGTGTGACCGGGCATTCTAGTGGTGGTGTTGGTGAACGCTACGGTGAACGTGGATACCCGCTCAGTGTGACGGGTCCGGCTATCGCGAAGATTTCGTACCTAGGTTTGGACCTAGTGGATATCACGGGGCGAGGGCCTGATGACTCGGGTGACCCGCAGCCGCCGATGAAGGCCGCGTAGTCTTCCTGAAAGTGGACTGGGTATTCCTCCCGTAGCCTGTCCCGTACCAAGGGCTGGAGCCGAGTCGCCCGCACTGAGGAGGGTCAGGGTCACCCAGCCAAACCGAGGTGGATGGTGTGTGGGGGAATACCCATGGCCGTGAGAGCGAGAGGGTCCACCTGGCAAGCAGATGTTCGTGGTCCTGACCGAACCAGGTATCGGCGCTCGTTCAAGACGAAGGAAGACGCTCTGGCCTGGGAGGCTCGGACCAAGCTGGCACTGCGCAATGGACAAGCTCCGTATTGGCCCCGTGCAGCTGCGGGGCGAAAGCGCGTTCGGTGGACGTTAAAGGTGGCCGCCGAAGAAACCTACAAGATTCATTGGGAAGGAACCCCGAACGGGGTTCATTATCTGCAGATCATTCGCGCCCTTTATCGCTACTTCGGCGAGAAAACTCTGGTCTCCAGAATCGACACCGAGGATGTTGACGCATTCATCGCCTACCTGCGTTCTGCGGGTAACAGTAACGGCACGATCAACAGGAAGTTGGCGTGTCTGTCGAAGATCCTTACTGAGGCTGAGATCAAAGGGAAAATCCCAAAGAAGCCCCGAATCCGGCGGCAACGAGAGATGGTGGGCCGCATTCGGTGGCTGGATGACCTGGAAGAGGCCGTGCTGCTTCAGTTGCTGAGGCAATGGGAGCTCCATGACCAGGCTGACTGTGTCGAGGTGCTAATAGATACGGGTATGCGTCCCAGTGAGCTGCGGAGGGTCATGGTTCGGGATGTAGATTTCGAGGGTGGCTTTGTCAGGGTCTGGGAGACAAAAAACTATGAGCCTCGCTCGATTCCAATGACAAGCCGGGTGACTGCAATTATGGCTCGCCGAGTTGCACAGAAGCAGCCGCGAGATGTGTTATTCCCGTATGACAAAGAATGGCTGCGGCGGCATTGGGATCGTGCCCGTTCGGTGAAGGGCTTAATGGACGACCCTCAGTTCGTGCCCTACGTATGCCGGCATACGTGTGCCTCCAGACTTGTGAAGGGTGGTGTGCCGTTGGGGGTAATCCAGAAATGGATGGGGCATAAGTCCATTCAGATGACCATGCGATACGCCCATCTCTCGCCTACCGATCTCTTGCGAGGGGTTCCGGTCCTGGAACGTCATCCTGTAAACCGCTCCTGAGCGTCGGGTGCAGTGGTTGCCTGAAGCAGGAAAGTGACGCCGGCTCACGAACCCATAGGCGTCGCCGCGTCGTTGGCCTGATGGCATGACGTTCCAATCCTTGGTGTGTAGTATTTCCGCTGAGGCACAAAGGGGATAAAAGTGGTAAACGGAGACGTAGCAAAGCGCCTGTGGGCCGCAGCGGATCAGCTGTGGGCAAACACCGGGCTCAAACCAGCCGAGTTCTCGGCGCCCGTCCTGGGGCTGATTTTCTTGCGGTATGCCGAGAATAAGTTCGCCGAGGCGGAAAAGAAGATCGGGCCGGTAGGGTCAGGTGGTCGCCGGAAGGTGAGCAAGGCCGACTATGAGGCCGAGGGAGTCATCTTCCTGCCCCCTGAGGCCCGCTTCTCCTACCTCCAGTCCCTCACCGAGGGGGACAACATCGGCAAGGCTATCAATGAGGCCATGAAGGCCATCGAGGAGGAGAACGCCGAACTGAAGGGCGCTCTACCCCGCGAGTACACCCGGCTGGACAACTGGGTGTTACTGGAGCTCCTGAAGCAGCTTGGTCCCATCGATCTGTCTGGAGACGCCTTTGGGAAGGTCTACGAGTATTTCCTCGGGAACTTCGCCCTGAAGGAGGGGCAGAAGGGCGGGGTCTTCTACACCCCCGAGTCCATCGTAAAGCTGATCGTGGAAATCCTGGAGCCCTACCACGGGCGCATCTTCGATCCGGCTTGCGGGTCCGGTGGCATGTTCGTCCACTCAGCGGACTTCGTGAAACGTCACCACAAGACGGCGATGGACGAGATCTCCATCTTCGGCACCGAGAAGGACCAGACCACCGTCAACCTCAACAAGATGAACCTGGCGGTGCATGGCCTCTCCGGTGACATCCGGGTGGCCAACACCTACTACGAAGACCCGCACCAGTCTGCAGGGCGCTTCGACTTCGTGATGGCCAATCCGCCCTTCAACGTCTCCGGTGTGGACAAGGAGCGGCTGGAGGGTGACAAACGGTTTGCTCTCGGGATGCCCCGAACGGACAACGCTAACTATCTCTGGATCCAGCTTTTCTATGCCTCCTTGAATGAGCATGGCCGGGCGGGTTTCGTCATGGCCAATTCGGCGGGAGATGCCCGAGGCAGCGAACAGGTGATCCGCCAGAAGCTCATCGAGTCCGGTGCCGTGGACGTGATCGTCTCGGTGGGGCCGAACTTCTTTTACACCGTCACCCTGCCGTGCACCCTGTGGTTCTTCGACCGGGCCAAGGAAGGGAGCGACCGGGCGGACAAGGTGCTGTTCATCGATGCCCGCCACATCTACAGGCAGATTGACCGGGCGCACAGGGACTGGATGCCGGAGCAGATCGAGTACATCGCCAACATCGTTCGGATGTACCGGGGTGATCCGGTTGAAGACCGCTTCGGAACCGGCTGGGAAGACGGCTACGATCCAGCGGCTGCATTCCCGCTTGGAGGACATGGTCCGCTGGCCGACCCGGCTGAGCTGTTCCCGGGCTGTGAGTACCGCGATGTCCCCGGGCTCTGCAAGGTGGCCACTCGGGAAGAGATCGAGGCGCAGGGCTGGTCGCTGAACCCTGGGCGATACGTTGGGGCAGCGGCGAGGGACGCGGAGGATGTGGACTTTACGGAGCGGCTTGAGGAGCTGGCTGAAGAACTCGAGGTTCTTAACAGTGAGGCTCGGGAACTTGAAACGAGGATCGCGGAGAACATAGGCGAAGTACTGGAGGCGGCATCGTGAGCCTGAAAAGGGGGTGGAAAGATACTTGTATCGATGACATTTGCGAATCCATTATTGATTGCGTGAACAAGACCGCGCCGACAGTGGATTACGTCACTCCCTACAAAATGATTCGAACAACAAACGTCCGCAACGGGTGGATTGATCTTGCTAGCGTCAAGTACGTTGAAAAACCTATCTACGAAAAATGGACTAGACGCCAAGTTCCTCAGAAAGGTGACGTCATACTGACCCGCGAAGCCCCTTTGGGGGAGGTTGGTATGCTCAGGAAGAGCGACTCCGTATTCTTGGGGCAAAGGCTTGTCTCGTACCGAGCGGACCCAGAAAGGCTGGATAACAGATTTCTGCTTTACGCGTTTCAGGGGGAATACTTGCAGTCCCAGATTAGGGCGCTGGGTTCCGGTGCCACTGTTGAGCATATGCGAGTGCCGGATGCCAAACGCCTTCGCGTCTTGCTACCACCGCTCCGCACCCAGCTCCGTATTGCCTCCATCCTTTCCGCCTACGACGACCTCATCGAAAACAACACGCGCCGCATCGAGATCCTTGAGGAGATGGCCCGGCGGTTGTACGAGGAGTGGTTCGTCCACTTCCGCTTCCCTGGGCATGAGGAGGTGAGATTCAAGGAGAGTGAGCTTGGGAGGATTCCTGAGGGGTGGGAGTGCATGCCCTTCACCGCACTGGCAGATGTCCTGAGCGGAGGAACACCCAAAAAATCTGAAGAGCGATTTTGGGGGGGAAGTATACCATTTTTTACACCAAGGGATGCGCCCTCGGCCTATTATGTATCGGAGACAGCAAGCACGATAACAGATATGGGTCTTGCTAAATGTAACAGCAAGCTATATCCAAAAGATACTGTCTTTATTACGGCAAGAGGTACGGTAGGAAAGACGGCGTTGGCTCCGTGTGATATGGCCATGAATCAGTCATGTTATGCCTTGAGAGCGAAGAATGGCTTTGGTCAGTTTTTTCTATTTTTGGCAATTAGGGAAGCTGTATGCGATTTGAAAAACCGTAGTCACGGTGCTGTTTTTGACACCATTATAGTTGACACGTTTAGACAGATTTCAGTCATAATTCCTGATCTTGAAGTTGCGCACATTTTCGAAGATAAGGTTAGACCGATATTTGATTTGGTTCTAAGTCTCCAGAAGAAAAATTCCAATCTCCGCGCCCAACGCGACCTGCTTCTCCCCAAACTGGTGTCCGGCGAGATCGACGTGTCCCACATTCCCTTGCCTGACGACAAGGAGGTCGAAGCCGCGTGACGCCTCCGCAGTCCCCCACATCCGATTACTCCGAGGAGGCTCTGGTTGAGCAGCCCGCGATGGAACTCTTCCACGCGCTGGGCTGGTCCATCGGGAAACTCCTTGATGAGTGGGCGGGGGGCAGTTCCAGCGTCGGAAGGCGAAGCCAGCAGGACGTGGTGCTGGTGCCCAGGCTCAGGGACGCCTTGGCCAGGCTTAACCCGAAACTCCCTGGGGACGCCCTGGAGCGGGCCATTGAGGAGATCACCCGGGATCGCTCCAAGCTCCTTCCGGTGAACGCCAATCTGGAGGTCTACAGGCTGCTCAAGGATGGGGTGAAGGTCGAGGTCACGGATGAGCGCGGGCGGAACATGATGGAAACCGCCCGGGTGATCGATTGGAAAGACCCGGCGGGCAACGACTTCTTCCTCGCCTCTCAGTTTTGGGTTAAGGGCGATCTCCATACGCGGCGTCCCGATCTGGTCGGATTTGTGAACGGTATTCCACTGCTCTTCGTGGAGCTGAAGGCGGTTCACAAGGCGCTCAAGACGGCCTATGACGGCAATCTGACCGATTACCGCTCGGTCATCCCCCAGCTGTTCACCTACAACGCTGCCGTGATGCTTTCCAACGGCTCCGAGACAGTCGTGGGCAGCTCGTTTGCCCCCTGGGAGCACTTCTTCGAGTGGAAGCGGATCAACGACGAGAACGAGAGGGGCGTGGTGTCCCTGGACACAGCGATTCGGGGCCTGGCGGAACCCAGTCGGTTGCTGGATATCGTGGAGAACTTCACGGTGTTCGAGGAGGCACCGGGCGGCCTCATCAAGAAGATCGCGAAGAATCACCAGTACCTAGGGGTCAACAAGGCTATCGCTGAGCTCCAGCGGATCAAGGATCGGCCAGCGGAGGAGGCGGGGCGGCTGGGCGTCTTCTGGCACACGCAGGGGTCCGGCAAGTCACTGTCGATGGTGTTCTTCACGCAGAAGATCCTCCGCACCGTTCCAGGCAACTGGACGTTCGTGATCGTCACGGACCGCAAGGAGCTGGATGAGCAGATCTACAAGACCTTCGCGGCTACCGGTGCGGTGACGGAAAGCGAGGCCCACGCCACCAGCGGTGAGCACCTGAAACAGCTCCTGACGGAGGATCACCGGTACGTCTTCACGCTCATCCAAAAATTCGGCACCAGGCAGGGTGAGGCCTACCCCCAGCTGTCTGACCGGCAGGACATCATCGTCATCACCGATGAGGCGCACCGTTCCCAGTACGACACGCTGGCGATGAACATGCGGGCGGCGCTTCCCCATGCAGCGTTCCTGGGCTTTACCGGGACCCCGCTGATGGCCGGGGAGGAGAGGACCCGTGAGGTCTTCGGGGATTACATCTCCGTTTACAACTTCGGGCAGTCCATCGAGGACGGAGCAACGGTCCCGCTGTACTACGAGAACCGGATCCCCGAACTGCAACTCATCAACGAAAACCTGAATGAAGACCTGACCCGTCTGCTGGAAGACGCGGAGCTGGACGAAGATCAGGAACGGAAGGTTGAGAAGGTCTTTGCCCGGGAGTACCACCTCATCACCCGCGACGACCGGCTGGAGGCCATAGCTGAAGACCTGGTTCAGCACTTCGTGGGGCGTGGCCACCAGGGCAAGGCCATGATGGTCTGCATCGACAAGGCCACCGCGGTGAGGATGTATGACAAGGTTCAGGCTCACTGGAAGACCTACCTTGCCCGTCTCAAGGCCGAACTGGAAACCGCTCCAGCGGAGCGTCAGCCGGAGCTGCAACACAAGATCCAGGTGATGTCCGAGACCGACATGGTTGTGGTGGTCTCTCAGAGCCAGAACGAGGTGAAGGAGCTGGCTGACAAGGGGTTGGACATTCTCCCGCACCGCAAGCGGATGGTGGAGGAGAGCCTGGACGAGAAGTTCAAGGACCCGGCGAACCCCCTGCGGTTGGTCTTCGTGTGTGCCATGTGGATTACCGGCTTCGACGTGCCGTCCTGCTCCACCATCTACCTCGACAAGCCCATGAAGAACCACACTCTCATGCAGACTATCGCCAGGGCGAACCGGAAGTATCCGGGTAAGGAAGCGGGGCTGATCGTCGACTATGTGGGAGTGTTCCGAAAGCTGCAGGAAGCCTTGGCCATCTACGGAGGGGCGTCCAGCGAGGTCCGCGAACCTGCTGCTGGATACAGTGCGGCCAAGGTTGGCCGTGATACCCCCATCCAACAGAAGGCGGAACTGGTTGAGCACCTGAAATACCTGCTGGCCCGGTGCAAGGCATTCCTGGTGGAACGGGGCATCGATCCGGAGAAGATCAAGGCGGCGGATGGGTTCCAGAAGCAAGCAGCGGTGAAGGATGCCGTGGACCAACTTCTCGAGACGGATCAGACAAAGAAGGACTTCATGAACCTTGCCCGGGTGACGTCCCGCGTCTATCGGGCGGTTCTGCCGGACCCCGTAGCGCAGGATCTCGCTCCGGATGCCGTACTGATCTCCGTGCTGGCCCAGCGGATCAAGGCGCTGCAGCCGGAAGTGGATATCTCTCAGGTGATGAAGGATGTGGATGACCTGCTGGATCAGTCAGTGGCCCCGGTGCCCTACATCATCACCGATGACGATGAGGAGCCGCTGTTCGACCTGAGCCAGATTGACTTCGAGAAGCTACAGGCGAGGTTCAATCAGGGCCGCAAGCGCACCGAGGCGGAAAAGCTCCGGGCCCTGCTGAACCAGAAACTGGAGTCCATGGTCGCCACCAACCCCACCCGGGTGGACTTCATGGAGCGGTTCCAGCAGCTCATCGAGAAGTACAACGCGGGTAGCATGAACATCGAGGCCTTCTTCCGCGAGCTGATGGCATTCACCCAGGCGCTCCAGGAGGAGGAACGCCGGACGATCCGCGAGGGGCTCTCGGAAGAGGAGCTGGCGCTGTTCGACATCCTGACTAAGCCTGAGCCGGAGCTGAGCGACAAGCAAAAGGCCGAGGTGAAGAAGGTCTGCAAGAGTCTCCTGGAGGTCCTGAAGACCGAGAAGCTGGTCCTCGACTGGCGCAACAAGCCAAGGGCCCGTGGCGCGGTCAAGCAGACCATCGAGGTGGTCCTGGACCAGGGCTTGCCAGAGGTCTACGACGAGACGATCTACGAGGCCAAATGCGAGGCCGCCTTTCGGCATGTGTATGAGAGCTATTCAGGGGGTGGGGCGAGTGTCTATGCCTCCATCGTATGAGATGTCTCCAATCTCCAAATGTTTTACTACACATTTTTCAGAGCGCACTGTCGGTGCCGCGAACTTCAGGCTCCCCCCGCTACGCATAGGTGGGCGCCGGCTCTCTTTGAGTTTGAGGGGCGTATGAGGGACGATCATTATCGAAATCTCCTGATCGAAACGGAACAAAAGGCACAGGAAGGTTACGACAAGGCGATTCTCTCGCTCTCCGGTGGGGCACTTGGTATTTCATTTGCTTTCGTTGGTGATTTGGTTCCTTTGGCTGAGGCTAAGTTTGTCGCCTTGTTGCTTGGAGCTTGGGTGAGTTGGACGCTCGCAATTGCTTTTACGCTATTTTCTTACCTCAGTAGTGTCTTCGCCATGCGTGAAGCAATAGAAAATCTGGATGAGGGTAAGGAAGAGGCTTCGCGTGGGTTCTTGGACAGAGCGACCGACTTAATGAACGTCCTTGCGGGAATTCTTTTTGTTCTGGGTGTTGGATCTACCTTTGTATTTATTTTCCTTAATGTGATGCAAATATGAGTGAAAAAGGAAGAATTAAACCACAGCCTAAACGACCCCCAAAAGGGCAGCCAATTAAGAAAGGTCACCGTGTGCCACCGCGGCCAAAGCCTAGGCCGCAATCTGGAGGCAACAATCAGTGATTATGGCTGAATGTTAGAATATCAACTCGCCCTGCCGAGTGGCATCTTCCGGGCTGACTCCGGAGCGTAGAATGCCAATCATTATGAACTGTTTTGGCCTAGAGCCAACTGTTCCCATCAGGAAGTGTGGATGACGCTTTGGGATCTCTCTTCCATATTCCTTCTGCAGCATCTCCAAGGCCAGCGACTTTGTTTTGTAGCGGCGTTTGAAGTTGAACCAAGCGGTTTGGACCTCCCAGTCGTGAATCACCATCTTGTGACGTTGGCCCCCAGAGGTAAATCGATAGGAGAAGGCGAGTTCGGGCTGTTCCAAGGGGGTGAGCGGGACTTCGTCAAATAACCCCTGCTGGCTAAGCATTGTTGTCCTTGTTAACTCCCGATCCTCCATCGAAATCTCCGCGACCTTCTCGACGAGAAACTCCAGAGAGCCCGGGTCCGGGCGAATGATTCCGAGACTTTTTCCAAGGCGTTCATTTTCTTCGCGGAGAGACATGAGGGAAGGAGCAACAAAGGGTGCCCACAACCGGACTTTCTCTGAATCTGAAAGTCCTCTAGTGGGAATTTTTCGAATAGTATCAGGAACGACTCGGCGGGTTTCTGGTCGTGAGTCATTCGTTGCTGGAAGTGTCTCCATCTCCACGAGATCGTATCGGCCGAACTTCGATTCAGGAGGAAGCTGCCGATACATGATCGGGTACAGGCGAAGGAATTGGCTCCCGTCTTCGGTTATTCCCGCACAGCAAACGGTTTCACCGTACTTGGCGCTAGGCTGTGGATACGCCTTTACAAGAATTCGAACCCGCTGCTTTATAGGCTTCCCGTTGTTCATGTCCTTGAACTCCGATATGCCGAGGCTGAATGCCCGTGATCTTGGCAAGTTCCCGTGCAACCGAGGATCGATGACACTCCCGGTGATCCCGCTCGTAGCACATTAAAGCGATGTTACCACGCAGTTCCTTCCAGAGGCTATGCAGAAGCCCCATTTGACTTTCGAGGTAGGCATCGTAGGAATTGAAGAACGCGGAGTAGTCCTTGTCTTTCTTTAGTTTGTCCCGAATAGGTTTCGGTGAACCAAGGCGAGCTTCATGGTGGTACACGATTCCATACGATTCCATAGATTGCCGCAGGGCATTCTTGGCGAAACCTTTGCGCCTGGATATAGGGAACTCACGGATATCGAGAAGGACATGAATGTCCATGAGCTTTAGTGTCTCTACGAAGTCCTCGGCGGATGCTCCTTCGTAGCCGATGGTAAATATCCCTGTCATCCTACCCCCAAGCGGCAAAGCAAACTGAAACTGGCCCCTCTCTGACGGGCAGCACGAGGCGAGAGCTTACATGGCCATCACCGCAGGACCAAGTGGACGGATTAGGAAATCTAGGAATCTCACATGACCATGCCCTATTGAGACTCTGATCCAGCCTTCTTCTGGCGTCTCACGGAAGTTGGAAGTTGATATTTGGGACAGATGTATCATAAAGTCTAAATCGTGTATGACACGATGAGGGCATGCAAACCATGCTGATCGGCTACGCCAGAACCTCCACTCTTGATCAGAAGGCCAGTATTGAGGCGCAAGTCCGTGATCTCCGGGCGGCAGGGTGCGAGAAGATCTTCCAGGAGCAAGTTTCGTCGGTGGACGTCAGGCGGCGGGAGCAGCTCTCTCAGGCACTCGATTTCGTCCGGGAGGGTGATGCCTTGGTCGTTACCAAGCTCGACCGCCTGGCCCGCTCTGTCGCTCACCTGCTGGAAATCACGCACTACCTTGCCGAACGGGGTGTTGCCCTACGAATCCTGGATCTCGGGATCGACACAGGAACGGCGACGGGGAAGCTTTTGCTGACCGTCTTGGGGGGAATCGCGGAGTTTGAACGGGAGATCATGCTGGAGCGGCAACGCGAAGGGATAGCGAAGGCCAAGGCCGCAGGTAAGTACAAGGGAAGGAAGCCCACCGCTCGTGCGAAGAGCAAGGACGTGCTGGAACTCCATGCTCAGGGCGTGGGGCCTACAGAGATTGCTCGACGCTTGGGCATCGGAAGGGCGTCCGTGTACCGGATCCTGCGAGATGCAGCGTAAGGGCAAACAAACAGTAAAGGTGTCCACTAGGGGCTAAGTGGACACCTGATGATAATGCTCGGTGATCACGGGGCCGAGCGTTGGCTGCTGTAGGTCTCATCTCCGCGATTCTGTGTATTTCTGATCTGGCCACCCACAGGCTTCGCCTTCCGGCATCCTGCCGAATCACGCCTGTATCTCCGCTTGCCTCGTGCGGGGTGGTGATTGCCAATTTCTGACGCCTTACCGGTCCCACCTAATTCTTTGGCTCTACAGAAGGAACGGTGGTCTCAATTTGTGACATTGAATCCAAATTCGTGCCTGTCCATTGAAGGACGGGCGCAATTTCTGTTTGCCTGTCTGAGGATAAGTCCATGTTGTGCAGTGTTCCCCTGTGCGGTCGACGCACCTCCGGGTGGAGCCGATATTGCCCGGCCCACAAGACTCGCCATCGTCGCCATGGCCATCCATGCCAAACCGGTGTCACCAAGCTGGAGCTACGCCCTTTCCTGGACCGCGTGGTGACAACCAGGGAGAAGAACCTCAGGAATCCCGTATGGACTCTACTGGAGGAGCGCTGGGCAGATCTCGTGGAGTCCTGCCACACCTACCTCGCCGGATACCTGTCAGGACGAACCGCCAGTCGACACCAGGTGGCAGCCTCCCAGGAAATCATCTCTCTCAACGACCACGTTGCCCCGGTTGAAATTATCGACGTCGTTGGAGCCCTGGTGCTCATGCGCCAGTGGGATCCACGCCGCTTCCTTTCTGATCGGGCCTTTATCCATCAGGTCGCTCGCCGAGTGCGTGCCCTGACGGACGTAAACGTGGGCACCACCTACGACCACCGCGCAGGACGTCTGAAACGGGTTTACAGGGACATTCCGCCCCGGGTTGCCTTGTTGGTTGGCCAGTGGCTAACCGAGGCCTTCGGTGGGCTCGGCCTTTGGATTCACGGCATGGACCGTGAGAGGGAGCGCCAGCAGCAGGAAAGGCGTTCGGCGATTCAGCAAGCCTTGAAGGAGCTCAGGTAATGGGAATGGCTCGATCTTCGTTGCCAACAACTCGCACCAACTGGAAGCACCATGGCAGGTACCGTACCCCGCAGATGCCTCAGGAAGTATCCATGAGGACCTCCAGGAAGCACGTCTTCCACGCGGGGGCGACAACCACAGGGACTGAGTCCCCTGACGAGCGAAAGGACCGATGGTTTCAGCCCGTGCTAGCTCCCAAAACCGAGAAGATGCGGGAGGCAGTCCAGAAGGTCGTCGACCGGTTGACGCACTACGAGATGAAGCTCGGGTGGCGAAAGCGCGGTCGTCGTCCTAGCGATCAGAAGGTTTTTGAAATAACCGTGTCAGCTTTGATCTGCAATCTCGTCTACCACGCATTGATTGCGGAGGACGGGCAGGGCATCGCCTACCATCGCTCGCATCGCGAACTGGGGAAATCCGGCAGGTATGTTCCGGTTGCAATCAACAAGACGCTCCCGAAAATCGTGGAACGGCTGGCCTCATCGCGCCTCCGGTTTCTGACGCACGAACTGGGGAAGCAGCAGCACTTTGGTTTTTCCAAGGTGTCCGTCATGTTCCCAGGTGAAGCCACGCTGCGGTTGATCCGTAAGTATGACCTGGCCATTCATGACGTGGGTCGGTCCCTGGACCAGGAGACCATCATCCTTAAGCGCCCAAAGAAGGGGCCTTTGGATGAAGGGGAGATGATTCCCTACGACGACACGGAGGTAACACGCCGATACCGAGAGGAACTCAGGGAGATCAACTCCTGGATCAGTGCCGCTGACATCCACTTTGATCCGTGCCAGACAGACGTTGCGCGTCGGGCAGATCCCACGGATCTGGTGCTCCGCAGATACTTCACCATGGGGCGGTTCGATTGTGGTGGGAGGCTCTTCGGTGGCTTCTGGCAACGACTGCATAAGTATGAGCGTCGGCACCGGATCGAGATCGAAGGGGAGGGGGTCGTTTCTCTAGATTACTCCCAGATGGCCCCTCGGATGCTCTACGGGGAGGTTGGCGTGGTTCCTGCCCAGGAGGATGCCTACCAGGTGCCCGGGTTCGAGAGGCATCGGGAGGGAGTGAAGCGACTGTTCAACGCGATGTTGTTCGCGTCGCAGCCCATGACCAGGATGCCCAAAGGACTCGCTGACAAGTTCCCGAAAGGGACACGGGTCAGTGACGTTGCAAAGGCCATCCAGGCCGCCCATAAGCCG
This sequence comes from Ectothiorhodospiraceae bacterium, assembly GCA_020831885.1. GTDB lineage: Bacteria > Pseudomonadota > Gammaproteobacteria > Nitrococcales > Aquisalimonadaceae > LSCE01. Next base: position 12,304 of record JAFIFU010000025.1, on the reverse strand, counting down.
ATTTCAGCGCATTTTTTCACCGGGGTAGGGCATCATCTTCAGTTCAAGGAAAGCGAGATTCTGATCGAGATTTTGCGCCGACTACGGGGGCTGGGGCACGTAGCCCTCCCGGTGCATGACGCGGTGGTGGTAAAGGCCTCGATCGCGGAGACCGCAAAGCAGGTGATGGAGGAGGTCTTCCTTCGTCATACAGGGCTACCCGGGATAGTCACCGAAGAGTAGGCCATCATGGAGGCCCAAAGGTCCTCCTCTGGAGGAGGCTGTTGGATACTCCTGGTCTTCTCCAGGGGTACTGCCTTTGCTTCATCTACTGGATGGGGGGTTAATAGCAGCAATTAACCCCCCTGCCTTTCGGTGGTCTTTCAGGGGGCTGAACAGGCCCTATGGTCATATCTGCAGATCTACCTGAAGAACATCCATAGGAAATCTTCAGGGGTCTAATGGGGGATATAGTAGGGATATCTTCCAGCTCCCCTTATAGGGGGACCAGTAACACGCCGGCTTTGGTTTCAGGTGATGTCCCAGAGGAAAACCACGATCCCACCGCCGGCCATCAGCGCGTGTGACCATACGGTGAGCCACAGTATGAGCAGCGATGCTGGTTCGACAAACGTCAGGGGCAGAACTCTACGTCCACAAGGATGAACAGCATGATTGAAAAAACCGGCCTAAGGGAAACGTGGTGCGGTTCACGGAGCTAACCTGTTTGACTCCGTTATCCCTCGGTCTTGTGCCTTCTGCACAGAGCAACGAGACTAGTGTCCAGACAGAAAGTAGAGCATTCCAGAATGCTGTGCCCTCCGGGCTCCCTGCAAGCACAGGCGCTTGAGAGCACGAAGAGCGCAAGAACTTCGGTCCTTGGCGTTCCAAGACAAAGAAAAAGGAGCGAACCCCATGAGTGAAACGGTGTTCACGAAGGTGGACTACACCCTTGGCTCACTAGTAGATGCAATCGGCATGGGCACTATCGGTTTGCCGGACATCCAGCGCCCCTTCGTGTGGAAGAACGCCAAGGTTCGCAACCTGTTCGATTCGATGTACCGGGGTTACCCGGTCGGTTACCTGCTGTTCTGGGAGAATAGCAACGTGGAGGACTCCCGGACCATCGGTACCGGAGAAAAACAGAAAGTGCCCAATTTGCTGATCGTGGACGGGCAGCAGAGGCTGACCTCCCTGTATGCAGTTGTTAAGGGGGTGCCGGTGGTACGGGAAAACTATGACACGGAGCGGATTGAGATCGCGTTCAACCCGCTCGCGGAGAGATTTGAGGTGGCCGATGCTGCGATCCGCCGTGACAAGAGTTACATCCCCAATATTTCCGTGGTGTGGGACAAAGAGACAGATCTTTTCGAGCTGGTGGATACCTATCTAGAAGAGCTTGGGGCCAGCCGAGAGATCAGCCAGGAGGAGAATAGGCGGATCAAGAAGGCCTTTACGCGGCTACAGAATCTGCTGAGCTTTCCGTTCACTACCCTGGCTCTGGCGGCGCACATCGACGAGGAGCAGGTCTCGGAGGTATTCGTTCGCATAAATAGCGAAGGCAAGAAGCTAAATCAGGCAGACTTCATCCTGACCTTGATGTCAGTCTTCTGGGACGAGGGCCGCTCGCAGCTTGAGGATTTCTGTCGTCGGGCTCGAAAGCCGAGCCCAGGCGAGCCTTCACCATTCAACTACTTCATCGAACCGAGCCCCGATCAACTCCTTCGGGTGAGTGTAGGCGTGGGCTTTCGCCGCGCTCGGCTTAAGGCTGTCTATTCTGTGCTGCGCGGTAAGGATGTTGAGACTGATGTTCCTAAGCCAGAGTATCGGGAGGCTCAGTTCGAAGTTCTGAAGCGGGCCCAGTCGCGTGTGCTCAACCTTCAGTATTGGCATGACTTTCTCAAGGCCGTGATGCTCGCTGGCTTTCGTAGCGGGCGACTGATCAGCTCTCAAACTAACCTGCTATTCGCCTACATCCTTTATCTGCTGGGCCGTACGGAATACGGTGTAGAGGAGTACACCCTGCGTCGCCTGACCGCGCAGTGGTTTTTCATGTCCGCGCTGACAGGGCGTTACACCAGTTCGCCGGAGTCCACCATGGAGTTCGATCTGGCCCGCCTTCGAGGCGTAGAAGATGCGGAAGGATTCGTGCATACCCTGCGAGCCATCTGCAACTCAACGGTGACCAATGATTTCTGGGAAATCACGCTGCCCACGGAATTGGCAACCTCAGCCGCCCGCAGTCCCTCGATGTTCGCCTACTTCGCCGCGCTGAATTTGCACGACGCGCGGGTTCTATTCTCGGACCACAAAGTACCGGAACTGATGGATCCTTCGACTCAGGCCCATCGAGCCTCACTTGAGCGCCATCACTTGTTTCCCAAGGGGCACTTGGCTGAGCTAGGGGTTACGGATACCAGGGAGATAAACCAGATTGCCAACTTCACCGTGGTGGAGTGGGGCGACAACATAAAGATGGCGGACCGGTCCCCGGCAGAGTATGTGCCCGAGCTTAGCAAGCGCTTCGATAGTAAGACGTTGGAACGCATGTACTACTGGCACGCCCTTCCGGATGGCTGGCCGGAGATGAATTACCGCGACTTCCTGCACCGACGTCGTGAGCTGATGGCGCAGGTTATCCGAGATGCGTATCACAAGCTTGCGAATGGTGGAGAAGAAGCGGCTGAATCCGTCCCGGTGGACCTGATCGTTGGGCAGGGGGAAAGCACCGCCACTGAGTTCAAATCCACGCTGCGAATCAATCTGCACACCGGCGAGAAGGATCCGCGCATGGAATTATCGGTGCTCAAGACCATTGCCGCCTTTGTGAATACCTCGGGCGGTACGCTCGTGATCGGTGTTGCAGATGATGGCAACCCTGTAGGTATCGAAGCAGACAAGTTTCCCAGTGAGGACAAAATGGACCTGCATCTGGGAAACATCATCAAAGCTCGAATGGGCGCGAGCCATATGATGTATATCCATCCGCGCTTCGATGACTTCGATGGCGCGAGAGTGCTGGTGGTGGAATGCTCTCCTGCAAAGTCGCCAGTGTTTGTGAAGGACGGCAGCGTGGAGCGTTTTTTCATTCGTACCGGGGCGGCCACAACCGAGCTGACAGCAAGCGAGACCCAGGACTTCATCAAGAAGCGCTTCGGTTCATAGGGGACAGGCTTTCCGATCGCCCTGAGGACATCCTTACGAGGAAACGATGGGTCACTTTTTCGGAAGCCGAGATTGAGCGTGATTCTTTGTCGTTAGTTTGCTCTTGTCGGTGGTACAGGAAGGTGGTACAGTAAAAGCATTCATGGGCTTTCAAGTTGTTGATTTTGTTGGGGTTGCCCCTCCGAAACGCGAATCCCCTAGGGGACGCCATTTTCCAGGGAACCGTCGGGTGTGTGGTCCGGCGGTTTTTTCGTGTCTGGCGTTTCATCTCGTGTTTCAATGCGGGCTGACACCTTGACGGGTGCATGATGCCGGAATATGCGACGAGGTGGTCACGAAAGCCGGATGATGCGGGAACGCGTATTCGTCTACGGAACCTTGCGGCGCGGCGGTAGCAATCACGCCCTGATCCGACACGCGCCACTTCTGGGGGAGTGTGTCACCGCTCCCGCCTATCAAATGCTCGATCTCGGTCCATTCCCGGGTGTGGTGATGCCGGGTGAGCAGGCCATCGTGGGTGAGGTCTATCGGGTATCCCCGTCAATGCTGCGGGAGCTGGACCGCCTGGAGGATGTCCCCAGGCTTTATCGCAGAGAGCGGATGGACAGCCCTTGGGGCGTATCCTGGATCTACATCTACCGGTCGTCGATGGTGCCGGCACCGCTGGTCCCGGGCGGTGACTGGATGCGCTATCGGTCCCGAGCCGGGGGTTCGCGCCGGCGGCGGCCGGGGTAGAATCCGTTCCACACCCGAACCATTCGACAGCGGAGCTGGTTTCGATGAGCGATTCGCCTTATATCAAGCATGTCACCGCCCAGACCTTTCAGCAGGAAGTCGTGGATGCTTCCCGCCAAGTGCCGGTGCTGGTGGATTTCTGGGCGGACTGGTGCGCCCCCTGCAAACAGTTGATGCCGATCCTGGAGAAACTGGCCCGCGAGTATAACGGAGCCTTTCTGCTGGCCAAGGTGAACTGTGACGAGGAACAGGCACTGGCCGGACAGATCGGCGTGCGCAGTCTGCCCACGGTCATCCTCATCAAGGACGGCCAGGTGGTGGACCAGTTCATGGGGGCGGTGCCGGAAAGCGAAGTGCGTAAACTGCTGGAACGGCATGTTCAGACGGATCAGGCCGGCCCCCAGGAGCAGGCCCGGGAACTGATGGCGCAGGGTGATTTCCAGGCGGCGCTGCCGCTGCTCAAGGCGGCGTACAATGCCGACCCCTCCGATGAGGATCTGGCGCTGGACCTGGTCCGTGCCCTGTTCAACACCGGCAATCTGGAGGATGCGGATCAGTTGCTGGCAGCGCTGCCGGACAGCGTGCGGCATGACGACCGCGTCAAGGCCATGAACGCCCAGCGCGGTTTTGCCGAGCGCGTGCAGCAACTTCCGCCGGAGGCGGAGCTGCGCCAGCGGGCCGAAGCGGGAGATGACCCGGAGGCGCTTTTCGGGCTCGCCATGTATCAGGCGGCCCGGGGGGAGTACCAACCGGCCATGGACCTGTTACTGGACCTGTTCCGCCGCTACCGGGCCTGGAACGACGGTCAGGCCCGGACCACGCTGTTGGAGATGTTCGACCTGCTGGGCCCGGATGACCCCCTGGCCCGGGGTTATCGGCAGAAGTTGTTTCAACTGCTCTACTGATCCCCCGGCCGCGGCGGCGGGCCGTCAGTGGCTGCGGGGCAGCAGGACGGCGGCCAGCACGCCACCGGCTGCTCCGTACCAGTGTGCCTGCACGATCACCGCGCCGCCGATCAATTCCGCCAGTGCCGGGTGTGCCCCGGCCTGGATCTCCGCAATGGTCTTCACGGCCAGCAGCCCGAGAAACGCCCAGGCCGCCAGTGAGCGGTACGCGAGCACCCCGCGCAATGCCCCGGCGGCCCAGATCGCGTGAATCAGGCCTGACAGCCCCACATACCAGTCCAGATGCGAGTCCAGCACGTAAAGGCCGGCGGGAACCATTGCCGCGCCCAGGAGGGTTGCCAGCAGGAGCCCGCCGCCGCCCAGCCATTGGCCTGCAATCAGCACGGCGACAGCAAGGCCCGCCAGATTGAGTGCCAGGTGCGCCGTGCCCAGATGAACCCAGTGGCAGGTGAGGCCGCGCCACCAGTTGCCTTCAGTCATGGCTGACCGCTCATAGCGGAGCGTTTCCACGGCCTCATTGCCGAAAAGGGCGAGGATGAATGCAGGTAGCGCCAGCGCAATCAGGACCAGAAGTGACAGCACCAGTTCGTGACGAGCGGTATGGTCGACCATGGCAAGGAATCGGTCATGCTCTGCAGGTTTGAGCCCCCGCTTGGAGCAGGCGGTATGGAAGCCTTGCACAATACACGCCGTTTGCACGCTGGTCCACGGCAGGCCCGGGTTATTCCGATCGCGTGGTGGTTGTTCAGAAAGATCCGGTTCACTTCCTTGAGGAATCGATCAGGCTTCCTGAAGAGTGACTGACGCGGGGCGCACACTTCGTTATCCTGTGGTGCCCCGCACTAGGACACAGAGGAACGTCCCCTATGCCCACCCGTATTGGAATCGCTGGCGCCGCCGGCCGCATGGGCCGGTACCTGGTGGAAGCAACGGTGCAGAATCCGGAGCTGGAACTGACCGCCGCGGTGGATCGCCCCGGCTCGGATTTCATCGGCTGCGACGCTGGCGAGCTGGCCGGTCAGATGCGGCTGGGGGTGCCCATCCAGGGGGCGCTGGAGCCCGTACTGGATCGCGTTGATGTACTGATCGATTTCACCTTGCCGGAAGCCACCGTTGCCCATGCCCGGGCCTGCGGCGCGGCCGGCGTGCGCATGGTGATCGGCACCACCGGACTCAGCGACGAGCAGAAGGCGGAGATTGCCGCCGTTTCGGCCCGGGTGGGAGTGGTGTTCGCGGCCAATTACAGCGTTGGGGTCACACTGTCGTTGAAACTGATTGACATGGCGGCACGTGTGCTTGGCGACGACTTTGACGTGGAAGTGGTGGAAGCCCACCACCGCCACAAGATCGATGCGCCCTCGGGAACCGCGCTGCGTATGGGGGAAGTGCTGGCGGATGCTCTGGGTCGCGACCTGAAGGCGTGTGCGGTTTACGGTCGGGAAGGGCGTACCGGCGAGCGTGACGGCAGGACCATCGGCTTCGAGACCATTCGCGGTGGCGATGTGGTGGGCGATCACACGGTCATGTTCCTGGGACTGGGTGAACGGCTGGAGATCACGCACCGGGCAAGCAGCCGCATGACCTTCGCCAAGGGAGCCGCACGCAGTGCGGCATGGGTGCATGCCAAGGAAGGGGCGGGGTTGTTCGACATGGAAGATGTGCTGGGTCTGCGCTAGTCACCGCCATGTTGCTGACCCAGGCACTGATAATCGCGACGCTGATCGGCATGGGTATCTACTACCGCCGCTACCGTCTGATCATGCTGGTGGGACGGGGTCAGCGATTGCCCCGCCGACTGGTGGGCCTGGCCGGGGTGCTGATGCTTGCCCTGGCCTGGAGCCTGATCAGTGGCCTCGTGGGTGAGCCGGGGGACGCCAACCATGCAACGGGCGGCTCACTGGTGACCTGGCTTGCCATGCCGATCCTGGGGCTGCTCGGAATCGCGCTGCTTGTGGCCGCCGTCCGCGCCAGCTTCGACCAGGTTGTTGCCCTGCTGGATTTCCTCACCCTTTACCGGCGCAACGATCGCTGAGCTCAGCGGCTGACCGTGCCCACGCCCCCGGTCCGGCCACTACAGATGCGCCGGCGGCGCTGGTATCATCTCCGGTCTTCTTTTCCACACCAACGCCGGGTTGCCGATTCAAGATGACCAGCACTGCGCGTATCCGCGAAATTCCCTACAACTACACCTCGTTCTCCGACCGGGAGATCGTGTTGCGTTATCTGGGCGAGGACGCCTGGAATACGCTGAACGTACTGCGGGAAGAACGTCGTACCGGCATCTCCGCCCGGATGCTTTTCGAGGTGCTGGGCGATTTATGGGTGGTGCGCCGCAACCCTTACATCCAGGACGATCTGCTCAATAACGAGAAGCGTCGCAAGGCCCTGATCGAGGCCATGGATCACCGACTGGATCAGATCGTGGCTCGGGCCGAGGGCAACGCCCAGGCGCTGACACTGGCCGAGCAGGCCCGGCGCGCGGTAAGAGATTTCGAGGCCTGGTTCCCGGCCACGCTGGAGCGGCGTGAACGGGCTCGCAAGGCCTTCAGTCAGCATACCCGCAAGGACAACATCCGCTTCGACGGTCTGGCCCGGGTGTCCCACCAGACCGACGCCACCGACTGGCGTGTGGAAGTGCCCTTCGTCGTCCTGACGCCGGACAGCGAAGCCGAAATGGCGGGCCTGGTGAAAACCTGCATTGAATTGGGCCTGGTGATCATTCCCCGCGGAGGCGGCACCGGTTACACGGGCGGTGCCGTGCCACTCCATGAAGACTGCGCGGTGTTGAACACCGAGAAACTGGAAGGCCTGGGCAAGGTGGAGTTGAAGGAACTACCCGGGGTGGAGGGCAAGGTGCCCACCGTGCGCGCCGAGGCCGGGGTGGTGACACGGCGGGTATCGGATATCGCGGCCATGCACGGCTTCGTGTTCGCTGTGGACCCCACCAGCCAGGACGCTTCCACCATCGGCGGCAACGTGGCCATGAACGCCGGTGGCAAGAAGGCGGTGCTGTGGGGTACGGCGCTGGACAACCTGGCCTCCTGGCGCATGGTCACCCCGGATGCCGGGTGGCTGGATGTGGAGCGGCTGAACCACAACCTGGGCAAGATCCATGACCAGGAAACCGTGCAGTTCCGCGTCACGCGCTACCAGGCCGACGGCAAGACCCGCAAGGGCGAGCCGGAGGTGCTGACCTTTCCGGGGGCGAGCTTCCGCAAGGTGGGGCTGGGCAAGGATGTCACCAACAAGTTCCTGGGTGGACTCCCCGGCGTGCAGAAGGAGGGCTGCGACGGGCTGATCACTTCGGCCACCTTTGTTCTGCACGTGATGCCGAAGCACATGCGCACAGTGTGCCTGGAGTTCTACGGGCTGGACCTCCAGAAGGCCGTGCCGGCCATCGTGGAGATCGTTGACGACCTGCAGGCCGACCCCAGGGTGAAGCTTTCCGGTCTGGAACATCTGGACGAACGCTATGTGCGCGCCGTGGGTTACAGCCCCAAGGGTGAGCGCGGCGAACGGCCCAAGATGGTGCTCCTGGCCGATCTCGCCTCGGATGATGAGGACGCCTGTGCCGCCGCCGCCGAGCGCACGGTGGCCATGGCCCGCAAGCGGGATGCCGATGGCTTCATCGCCGTGAGCCCGGAGGCACGCAAAACCTTCTGGGCCGACCGCTCGCGCACTGCCGCCATCGCCGCCCACACCAATGCGTTCAAGATCAACGAGGATGTGGTGATCCCGCTGGACAAGCTGGCCGAGTACAGCGAAGGCATCGAGCGGATCAACATCGTCCAGTCCATGAAAAACAAGATCCGGCTGGCCCATGCGTTGCGCGACTATTTTCAGGGCGATCTGCCGGAACTCAAGCACCGGCCGGATTACCTGGATCGGGAGGACCTGGAGGCCTCGGAAGAGGGGGGCTCGATCCTTGGCCGCAAGCAGCGTCATGCGGTACAGCACCTGGAGGACGTGATCCGGCGCTGGCAGAGCATACTGGACAATCTCGAAGGGGACGCCGTGGCGTTCGACCGCTGGCTGGATGAACCGTCCCGTGCCGACCGCCGTGAGGGTGATCGCCTGATCAACCTGCTGCTGCGCCGTAGCCTGCGCATCTCCCACCGGGCCGAGGTGGAGCGACCGTTGAAGGAGATCTTCGATGGGCGTGACCTGGAGCCAGTGCGCAAGCGCATCGAGGCCATCCACCACGACGTGCTGTCCAGCCGGCTGTTCGTGGCCCTGCACATGCACGCCGGCGACGGCAATGTGCACACCAATATCCCGGTGAACTCCAACGACTACGAGATGATGCAGGAGGCCGACCGCATCGTCGACCAGGTCATGGCATTGGCGCGGCGCCTGAACGGTGTGATCTCCGGCGAGCACGGCATCGGCATCACCAAGATGCAGTACCTGGATCAGGAGACCGTCGACACCTTCCAGACATACAAGGAACAGGTGGACCCCCAGGCCTGGTTCAACTGGGGCAAGCTGGTGCGTGGCTCCGGTTTGGCCAACGCCTACACGCCTTCCCTTCGTCTGGTGCAGCAGGAGGCGCTGATCCTGGAGCACAACGACCTGGGTGAGTTGAATCAGGACATCAAGGATTGCCTGCGCTGCGGTAAGTGCAAGCCGGTATGCACCACCCATGTTCCCCGGGCCAACCTGCTGTACTCGCCGCGCAACAAGATCCTGGGCACCGGGCTGATGATAGAGGCGGTACTGTACGAGGAGCAGACCCGGCGGGGCATTTCCCTGAAGCACTGGGAGGCGATGAATGACGTGGCCGATCATTGCACGGTCTGCCATCGTTGCGTCACTCCCTGCCCGGTGAACATCGATTTCGGCGATGTCACCATCAAGATGCGCGGCATCCTCAAGGAGCAGGGCAAGCGCAAGGTCAAACCGGCCACTATCGCTTCCATGGCCTTCCTCAACGCCAAGGATCCGCGCGCCATCAAGGCCATGCGCAAGGGCATGATCGAATGGGGCTATGGCAGCCAGCGCCTGGCGTCCAGCATTGCCCGCAAGCTCAGGATCGTGCCGGAGAGAACCGCGCCGGATGCGAAACCCTCGGCACGCCCCGCCAATACGACGGACCGCTCCTCCATTCCGGCGCAGGTGGTGCATTTCGTGCGCAAACCCATGCCGGGCAATCTCCCCAGCAAGACCGTGCGGGCCCTGCTGGACGTTGAAGACGACAAGTACGTACCGATCCTGCGGGATCCGGCCAAGGTGAACGACGACTCTGATGCGGTGTTCTATTTTCCCGGCTGCGGCTCGGAGCGGTTGTTCAGCCAGATCGGCATGGCCACCATGGCCATGCTCTACCACGCGGGCGCCCAGACCGTGCTGCCGCCGGGCTACCTGTGCTGCGGCTACCCACAGACCTCCAACGGCGATATCGAGAAGGGCCAGGCGATCAGCACGGAGAACCGGGTGCTGTTCCACCGTGTGGCCAACACCTTGAACTACATGGATATCAAGACGGTGGTGGTGTCCTGCGGCACCTGCATGGATCAATTGCTGAAGTACGAGTTCGAGCAGATCTTCCCCGGATGCCGCCTGCTGGACATCCACGAGTATCTGCTGGAGAAGGGTTACAAGCTGGATGGCGTGGAGGGCGTGCAGTACATGTACCATGACCCCTGCCACACGCCCATGAAGACCCACAACCCGCAGAAGGTGGCCAGCGCACTGATGGGCAAGGATGTGCCTTTGAACGACCGCTGCTGCGGCGAGGCGGGCACCTTTGCGGTCAGCCGCCCGGATATCGCCACCCAGGTCCGCTTCCGCAAGGAAGAGGAGATCAACAGGGGTGTGGAAGCGCTCACCGGTGCCCCCACCGCGGAGACGGGCAAGGTGAAAATGCTCACCTCCTGCCCCGCCTGCCTGCAGGGGTTGAGCCGCTACGAGGCCGATACCGGTGTGGAGGCCGACTACATCGTCATCGAGATGGTGAAGCACCTGCTCGGCGACAGTTGGCAGGAGCAGTTCATCAAAGACGCCCGTGAACGGGGCGTGGAGAAGGTCTTGCTGTAGGGGGGTAACGGCGCGGCGGTTGTCGTCATCGTGCGCAGTGCGTGGAAGCGGGCTGTGGCCGGGTGCCGGCAAGTGCCCCGGGTCGACGTGCTTTAGCCCTGTCCTGCCGGGTGCTGGCCAACGGCGGAGCGAACAACAACCAAGGAGGATGTATGTCCCGTGGCAACCCGTTTGCCAAGCGCATTGGCCTGCATTTTGATGAAGCGCGGGCTGGCTTCAGCCGTTGCTGGTTGACCGTGGAACAGGATATCCACATGAACCCCAACGGCGTGGTGCACGGTGCCGTGCTCTACGCCATGGCCGACACCGGAATGGGGGCCGCCCTGTTGCCCATGCTGGACGAAGGGCTCAGTTGCGCCACCATCGAAATCAAAATGAGCTATTTCCGGCCGGTGTTTGACGGCGATCTGGTGTGCACCACCGAGGTGGTCAACAAGGGGCGTACCATCGCCAATCTGGACTCCCGCGTCTACCGTGACGGCAAACTCATCGCCCAGGCCAACGGTAACTACGCCATCTTCCGGTGGCGCACGGAGAATTCCGTCTGAAGGCTCAGAGAGCCCACGACGAGCGTGTCTGATCCGGCCCTGCGCCGCCTCCGGGCATACTGTCGCCGACAGGCTACACTGTTCGTTGTCCATCCAGAACGGATAGCGCCGGAGGTCCCATGGGCGAACACCTAGCGGTTCCGCATTCCCGTACGACAGCAGTGGTGCTGATCGTGCTCGCCGTCGTCGCGGTGGTTGGTGTCAGTGGTTGCGCGTATCTGTACAACGATCGCGAGCAGTTGCGGGAGAGCTGGGAGCGGGAGCGCCAGGAGCTCGCGGCGGAGATCGAGAGCCTCAGCCAGCGCCTGCAGGCGGTTTCCGAGGAGAACCGGGAGCTGGAAACGGAGAACCGGGAACTGCAGGCGCGGATCGACAGCCTGTCCACGGGTGAAGACCGACTGCAGGAGACCGTGGATGCGCTGCAACAGGAAAATCAGCGCTTGAACGTGGAGCGGGAGGTGCTGGCCGGCCGTATGACGGAGCTGGAATCCCGGCTGGCACAGTTGCAGCAGACGGTGGCGGCGCAGGCGGACGCGGAACGGACGCTGGGGGAGCTGGAGCTGGCCATTGAAGCATCAGCCGAGCAGTTGGAATCCCTGGAAGAACGCCTGAGGGAACGGGAAGCCCGATTGGCCACGGCCACGCGGGAAACGGAGCAGGTGGAGCAGCGCTACGACATCCTCGCCGGCGATATGGTGGAGGTCACCGCGGAACTGGAGACGGCGGAGGAACGCGTCCAGACGCTTTCCCGGCGTGAGGCGGAACTGCTGGAGCGCATCGCCGAACTGGAAGCTCTGGAGGAACGCGTGAGGGAACGGGAAGCTCAATTGGCCGCGGCCACGCGGGAAGCGGAACGTGTGGAGCGGCGCTACGAAATCCTTGCCGGCGATATGGTGGAGGTCACCGCGGAACTGGAGACGGCGGAGGAACGCGTCC
>JAFIFU010000095.1 GCA_020831885.1 Ectothiorhodospiraceae bacterium | reverse complement strand
CCCAGGCCCCGGAACCCGACCGCGCCCCCCCCCCCCACCCCGCCCCCCCCCCCGCCCCGCCCCCCCCCCCGGCCCCCCCCCCCCGCCCCCCCCCCCCCCGCGGGGGGGCCCCCCCACCCCCCCCCCCCCCCCCTCCCGCGGGCCCGGCCGCGTTTCCTTCGGGACTGGTGTCGTGCCTCAGCGCTGATCCAGCGGCGCGTAATCCCGCTTGGCCGCGCCGGTGTAGACCTGGCGCGGGCGGCCGATGCGTTGTTCCGGGTCGCTGACCATTTCCATCCACTGCGCCACCCAGCCGGGGGTGCGGCCCAGGGCGAACATGAGCGTGAAGAACTGAGTGGGAATGCCCAGCGCCTTGTAGATGATGCCGGAATAGAAGTCCACGTTCGGGTAAAGCTTCTTCTCGATGAAGTAGTCATCCCCCAGGGCGATTTCCTCCAGCTTCATGGCCAGCTCCAGCTGCGGATCGTCGGCCATGTCCAGTGCGTTCAGAACCTCGTGGCAGGTCTTGCGGATGATGGTCGCGCGGGGATCGTAATTCTTGTACACCCGGTGGCCGAAACCCATCAGCCGGAACGGGTCATTCTTGTCCTTGGCCTTGTCGATGTATCGGGCCACGTTGGACACGTCGCCGATTTCCTCCAGCATGCGCAGCACGGCTTCGTTGGCGCCCCCGTGGGCTGGCCCCCACAGGGCCGCGCAGCCGGCGGAGATGGCGGCAAAGGGGTTCGTTCCGGTACTCCCCGCGAGACGTACAGTGGAGGTGCTGGCGTTCTGTTCGTGGTCCGCGTGCAGGATCAGCAACTGATCCATTGCCCTTTCCGCCACCGGGTTGATCTCGTAATCCTCCGAGGGGCGGGAGAACAGCATGTTCAGCAGGTTGCCCGAGTAACTCAGCCGGCTCTTCGGGTACACGAAGGGTTCACCCACCATGTGCTTGAACGCCGCGGCGGCAATGGTCGGCATCTTCGCGATGATGCGGTGCGCGCAGAGTTCGCGGCTGTCCGGGTCATTGATATCGATGCTGTCATGGTAGAAGGCGGACAGCGAGCCCACCACGGCGGTCAGCATGGCCATGGGGTGGGCGTTGTAATGAAAGCCGTTGAAGAAATTCTTCAGGCTCTCGTTGACCATCATGTGGCGGGTGATGGAGTCGGAGAAGCTGTCCAGTTCCTGCCTGGTGGGCAGTTCCCCGTACATCAGCAGATAGGAGACTTCCAGGAACGAGCTCTTCTCCGCCAACTGGTCGATGGGGTAGCCGCGGTACAGGAGAACCCCCTCGTCGCCGTCGATGAAGGTGATATCACTGCGGCAGCTGGCGGTGGAGGTGAAGCCGGGGTCGTAAGTGAAGTGACCGAATTCCTGGTACAGGGTCTTGATGTCGACTGCGCCGGGCCCATGGGTGCCCTCGCGGACCGGAAACTCCACGCTCTTGCCGGTGGCGTTGTCCGTGACGGTGACAGTGTGCTTCGCCATCAGTGTTCTCCTAGTCTCCAGGCCGTTTCCGGGCCTGCATGACGCCTGGCCCGACGTGTCAGGCTGGCCCAATGGGGGCGGACTGGCGTAAAGGGTCCGCCTGGGAGCGTCGCGGATCTGCCAGGATCCGGACCGTGCGCCCTGGCTGCTCGGGCGGGGTTAACGGTGTCCGCGGGCTGTGCGCGTATTGCGACACCGATGCCTCAAGTCGCGGAATAGTACCAGCAAAGCCAGGCGGGGCAAAGCAGATGGTGGAGGATCGGGGAAGTTCCGCGATCAACGTTAAGTTGCCGGGAAAAAAGCGGAGATCGTGCAGGTATCTTCATGTTTGAGGTGTAACGTGATCTCTTCCGTCAGGGCCAGAGACCCGCGGGCTGGGGATGGTGGCTCCAGAGTGTAACTCTTCTTGCCAGGCGGCCTCCACCACCGTGTGGTGAGGGCGCCATCCAGCGCTGTCGGCGTTCGGTTCTCCAGGGCCTGGTGGGGTCGCTGTGCGCGGTTTGCTGCGATTCGAACGGTTCCGCCATGGGAATAGATCAGCGCTTCCTAAACGGACGGCATCAGGGCTGGTCTGCCGGCGGGGGCCTTGCGGGCCCCGGGGCCGCCCGGGCCGGGTGGGGGCCGCGGGGGGGGCTTGGGGGCCCGGGGCGGGGCCGGCCCGGGGCTTACCGTCATCGGGTGTCAGTCGGTTTCGTACTTGAAGGAAACGTCCACCTTCACACGGTACTCCGAGATGGAGCCGTCGTCGTTGAGGTTGAGATCGAATTCCCGCACCTCGGCAACGCGCATGTGACGAATGGACTTGCGAGCCACCTGAATGGCGTTGTTGGCGGCGTCTTCCCAGGATTTTGGGCTGGTTCCGATGATCTCGACGATCTTGTATACACTCATCCTTCTGCGCCTCCCGTTCTTCTTTCCCGTTTGCCTCATTTCCCAGTGTAGTACGTAGGACGAATCGTCAGAGTCCGTCTGTGACAAACGGGCGCCGGTTACGCTTCCCTCAAGGAAGGGCTTCCTCAAACCTTCATTGGCGAGATACTCCGGGCTCATGACTGTCCCGGCCGGCACGGGCATCGTCGGGGCGACCGATGCGGCCGGTGACGCCCTGAGGGGTACCACCACGCGGGAGATCGACGAAGCAGACGATCGGCGTTTGTCCCGCCGATGCTTCGTCCTCAGGCTCCTTGTTGCCGGGGAGCGGGATTCCAGTGGCGCAGGTGCCCACGGAGGAAGGAATCAGAGCGATACGCATGCCGCCGGCCGGGAGCCGGGGGCGCTGCTATCGTGGGTGCTGCGCCCTGTCCGGATGCGTGATTATGACAGGGGCCTGCGGTTCGGGGTTTTGCAGCGTATTCGGGGGCGGCGTTGCGGCTCCTGCCAAGGGCGCGCCGTTGTCTGCGCGCCGAGTCTTGCCCCGAGCACGCTGCAAAGCCAGGACACCATGGGGATAGATCAGCGCTTCCGTGATCGACGTTGCCGTCGGCAACGGATCCGAGTGCGCTACTTGCCGCGCCGCAGGCTGCCGTACTTCTGTTTGAACCGGTCCACGCGGCCGCCGCTGCTGACCACGCGCTGTTGCCCGGTGTAGAACGGATGACTGGCGCTGGAGACTTCCACCTTCACCAGCGGGTATTCGTTGCCATCCTTCCACTTGATGGTTTCCCGGGTCCGGATCGTGGAGCGGGTCAGGAAGGCAAAGTCGGAGGAGATGTCCTGAAACACCACCTCGCGATACTCGGGATGAATGCCCTTCTTCATGGTGTCGGTTCCCTAAGCGTTGACGCAAACGGACCCCGCCCGCAGCGGGGTCTGGATAAGGCGCGCAATGATACCCGCGCGCCGTGCCGCTGACAAGTCCGTTACCGGAGCCGTCCTGGCCCGTTGCGTGGTTCCGGGAAGCGGATCACCCGTGCGGTCTGGTACTCCGGCAAAGGCCGGGGTTGCCCGTCCCAGCGGCTTGCCAGGGCGTTCATCGCCCGTAGCAGCCCCTGGCGGCCATAGACCGAATCCCACATCATCCCGCTGATGCGCAGGCAGGCGGCCATCGGCGTCGCCGACAGCCGGCGTGTCTGATCCACGCGCCACTGCAGGCGGCGGAGCCGCTGTTGACGCCCCTGGGGTGCGGCACGTATGGCGGCGTCCAGCACTCGCCGTCGTTGGGCCTCGAAACAGGCCGGATCCCGCTCTGCGAGCTGACGCCAGTGATCGAAGTTGAACCGCTCCGCCGTCGTGTCATCCATGCGTGCCTCCTCTGCCGGCAACACCAGGTCCTCATCTCAACCATAGTCCAGCGGCACGGGCTTCGCCGGTTGCCTTTTCCGGGGAGGTGGCACCAGTATATCCGCCTGGTGCCGGGCTCGCCGGCGTTCGCGTGACCAGATCAACGGGGATTTCTCATGGTAGGCAGCGGGCGGATGGTTCTCTGTGGCGCACTGGTGCTGGCCACGGGTCAGGCGGCGGCTGCCTGGACGGAGCCGGAGCCGTTCCGTCGCGATCGTATCGAGGGCCGCGATTTCGACTACAACGCCGAGTCATTCCTGCATCGTTTCAGTTTTCAGCCGAAGCCGGCATTGGGAGCGCCCCGCGTTCCCCGGGTGGACGGTTTGCGCGGCTGGGCCGGAAGCAGCCGCAGTGATGAGCTCTTCGTGGAGATGGATGCCCAGGTGACGCTGGATTTCGATACGCCGGCCTTTGCCGGCTACCGGTTCCGGCGCCGGGAGGACTTGGACGGCCGTTTCGACGCCAACCTGTTCGGCATGGGATTTCACGCGGGTGATTTCCGTTTCAGCGTCTGGGGCGACGTAGTGGGCGCCAAGGAGGACATCGATGTTCACAGCGAGCTGCTGTGGTCCCCGGGCGCCAGGGGGCATCTGCGTTTGACCCTGGTGGCGCCGGATGCCTGGTACAACAGCAAGCAGGATGACGGGCGGTACGAGCGGCAGCCTTATACCTACCATGTGGAGGGCGGATGGCTGCTCACGGACGACCTGCGGCTGTACGGTTTCATCAACCACAACAACCGGCTGCGGCTGCGGGAGGAGGCGCAGGGATTCCGCTTTACCGATGCCCAGCAGAGTGCCGGCGTGGGGCTGGATGTGCAGCTTTCCGAGACCCTCGACCTGGGTGCGGAGCTTGAGGGGCTGTACGGTACGCGGCGCCGTGACGGGTTGGCGGGGCCGGAGGAGGAGGACCAGCGCCAGCGCCGCCAGTTCGGGTTGGCCACTCTGGAGCTCCGCCACTGGCTCCAGCACGATCTGCAGGCCTGGTACGGCCTGCGTTATCTGCATCTTGATGAACGGGACCGACGGCCATGGGCAGATGACGGCGGACGGATCCTGGAGCGCAGGGAATCCATGGCCTACGGCGGTGTACGCTGGCAGTGGCGGGAGCAGGTCGCGCTGGCGCCCGGAGTTCTCGTCAACTATGTGGATAACAGGGAGTATCACCCGGCCGCACCGGCGGAGGAAGACACCGATCGCGGCTTCTATGGCAAGCTGACCCCGGCCGTGGAGGTGTTGGTGGACCGTCGCCGTGGCGGGACCGTGACGTTCAATCCGACCTTGCGTCTGCACCGGGCGGCGTTCGGCGGCGGCAACATTCAGGTGGACCTGCCCTTCTAGCAGGAGGTCGGAGACGTGCGGACGTCATGGGGCAATGTGGAGGTGTCGGTGTTTGCGGATGCGGTGCCGGAGGTGGGCGCATGACCGAACCCAGTCTGAGCGAGCGTGTGGTGGTGATCACCGGCGGGAGTGCCGGTATCGGTCTGGCCACGGCGGGGCGATTGGCCCGTGCCGGCGCCCGCCCGGTTCTTCTGGCCCGTGACGGCGCGAGGCTGCGACGCGCTGGTGAGACGCTGCAGCGGCAGGGGCTTGAGGCGTTCCCGCTGTCAGTGGACATACGTTGCCCCGAGGCCGTTTCCAACGCAATGGATGCTGTGATCCAGCGGTATGGTCGCCTTGATGCCCTGGTCAACAATGCCGGGATCATGCTGGGGGATCGCAGCCTGGACGCGCTGGATCCGGAGACCTGGCGTGAGGTCATGGACACCAATGTGAACGGCGCCTGGTTCTGTACCCGCGCGGTGCTGCCGCAGATGCGGCGCCAGGAGGCGGGAACCATCATCAACATCAGTTCCGGGGCCGCGGTGCGTACCGGATTTCTGAACATCGCCTATGGGGTGTCCAAGGCCGCGCTGGACCGTATGACCCTGGGCCTGGCCGCCGAGTTGGATGGCGAGGGAATTGTCTGTCTGTCCCTGTCGCCGCCCTACACGGCCACCGACACGGTGCGGGCCCTGTATCCCGGGCGTGACGTGACGACCCAGGCCGCGCATCCCGAGGAGACGGCGCGGGCCATCGCCGGGCTGCTTGCCGGCGATGCCGTGCGTTACCACGGCCGCGTGGTGACGGTGCGGGAATACCTGGGGAAGCGCTGATCGATTCCCATGGCGACTGATCTGCCGGTTCAGTCCTCTGGCCTGCGCAGGATCTTGCCCGGATTGAGGATGCCGGCCGGGTCCATGGCCCGCTTGATGCTGCGCATCAACTCCAGTTCCACGGCGTCCCGGTAGCGCTCCAGTTCCGCCACCTTGAGCTGGCCGATGCCGTGCTCCGCCGCAAACGAGCCGCCCATGGTGTTGACCAGATCGTGTACCAGGCGGTTGCAGGCTTCACGGTGCGCCATGAAGCGTTGGCCGTCCCCGCCCTCCGGCACCGAGAGATTGAAGTGGATGTTGCCATCACCCACGTGACCGAAGGCGCACACCCGCACGCCCTGGATCTCCGCCTCCATCAGGGCCGTGGCTTCATGCAGAAAGGCAGGCACCTTCGACACCGGCACCGAGACGTCGTGCTTGATGCTGGCCCCGGCTTTCACCTGCCCCTCGGGAATGCTCTCCCGCAACCGCCACAGACGGCGGGCCTGTTCCGTGGACTCGGCCAGCACACCATCGGGCAGGGCGCCCTCCTCCAGTGCCGATTCCAGGACCTGTTCCAGGATGCTGCGCAGCAGATGCCCGGGCTGGGCGCTGGAGAGCTCCACCAGGAGGTACCAGGGGTAGGTCACACCGAACGGGTCGCTGCAGCCGGGGATGTGCTCGGTGGCCATGCGCAGGCTCTCCCGGTTCATCAATTCGCAGCCGGTGAGACTGTCGCCGCTGGCTTCACGCAACTGCCCCAGTAGCCGGATGGCTTGCTCGGGGTTTTCGCAGGCGAGCAGTGCCGTGGCGGTCTGTCGTGGTAGCGGGAACAGCTTCAGCACGGCGGCGGTGATGATTCCCAGCGTGCCTTCGGAGCCGATGAACAGATCGCGCAGGTCGTAGCGACTGTTGTCCTTGCGCAGGCCGGTGAGTCCGTTCCAGATGCGCCCGTCGGCCAGGACCACCTCCAGGCCCAGAGCAAGGTCGCGGGCGTTGCCGTAGCGCAGGACGTTGGTGCCGCCGGCGTTCGTGGCCAGATTGCCGCCGATCATGCAACTGCCCTCGGCGGCCAGGCTCAGCGGGAACAGGCGGTGAACCTGGCTGGCGGCCTGCTGGATGTCTGCCAGTACGCAACCGGCTTCGACGGTCATTGTGAAGTTGGCGGCGTCGATCTCGCGAATGCGCCGCATGCGGCGCAGGCTGAGGATGATCTGGGAGCCACTTGCGTCGGGGGCGGCGCCGCCGCACAGGCCGGTGTTGCCACTCTGGGGAACAACGGCGATGCCGTGTTCGTGGCAGATGCGCATGACGGTGGCCACTTCTGCGGTGTTCGCCGGGCACACCACGGCAGCCGCCTTGCCGTGGTACTGGTTGCGCCACTCGCGCAAGAAGGGCGCCTGGTCATCCCCGGTGATCCAGCCGGCTTCACCAACCGCTTTTTCAAGCGCAATGAATGGGTCGTTCATGGGTTGCACCCCGGCTGCTGGTGGTGATGTATGCTTGTTTCCATCGCGAAACGCGCGGCATGCGCGGGCTGCGACGCGGGCGGACCCGGTGGGTATGGCGCGGACAGGCCGTGAACAGGCCCCATCATTCCCGCCGAACCCGCCCTTTGGCGTTGGCGCCCATCCAGCGATCCTGAGCCCGATGGCGTCTCACCCGCAGATTCTGCAGCATGACCGAACCGATCCGAAAGATCATCCACATTGACATGGACGCCTTCTACGCCGCGGTGGAGCAGCGGGATAATCCGGAGTTGCGCGGGCTGCCGGTGGTGGTGGGTGGATCACCGGAGGGGCGTGGCGTGGTGGCCACGTGCAGCTATGAGGCCCGGCGTTTCGGCATTCATTCCGCCATGCCGTCGGCGCGTGCCGTGCGCCTGTGCCCGGATGCGGTGTTCATCCGGCCGCGCTTCGAGGTTTACCGGGCGGTTTCCCGCCGGATTCAGGCGATTTTCCGGGATTACACGGAACTGGTGGAGCCCTTGTCCCTGGACGAGGCGTATCTGGACGTGACGGAGACGCCGGGGTTTCGTGGCTCCGCCACGTTGATCGCCCGTGACATCAAGCGGCGGATCAGGGATGAGACGGGGCTGGTGGCTTCGGCGGGCGTGTCCTACAACAAGTTCCTGGCCAAACAGGCGTCGGATCTGGACAAGCCGGACGGGCTGTACCTGATCCGGCCCGGGGAAGGGGCGGCTTTCGTGGCGGCGCTGCCGGTGGGTCGGTTTCACGGAGTGGGGAAAGCGACGGAGCGCAGGATGCACGCCCTTGGCATTCACACCGGTGCCGACCTCCGGCGCTGGCCATTGCCGGATTTGCAGCAGGTCTTTGGCAAGCGGGCGCCGTTCTATTTCGACATTGCCCGCGGTATCGATCGCAGGCCGGTGCAGCCGAGCCGTGAGCGGAAATCGGTGGGGGCGGAGAACACCTTTCCGGCGGACCTGCACCACAGAGATGCCATGCTTGAGGAGTTGCAATCGCTGGCGGCCAAGGTGGAATCGGCGTTGACGCGGCGTCAGCTACAGGGGATGACGCTGACCTTGAAGGTGAAGTACGCCGATTTCCAGCAGATCACCCGCAGCCGTACGGCCCGGAAACCTTATCGGACGGCCTCCGATATGCTGCCGGTGCTGGATGCCCTGCTGGACGAAACGGAGGTGGGCCAGCGGCCGGTCCGCCTGCTGGGGGTGACCGTGTCGGGGCTCGCGCCGGTGGAGCCGACGGATGTGGAGCAACTGGGGTTTTCCTGGTGAGGCACGATCGGCTGGAATCCGGGCATGACCGCGGATCCGATCCGCCGAAGCGCCCACGAGCGGTTGTTGTGCGCCGGATCCGCGGACGCAGCGTTCCGATGGGCGGCTTCGACTCGGTCGGCGCCGGGAGGGATGGGTCCGGACACGCCGTAAATACGTCCCTGTAGGCTTGTCGGCGAGATCCCTCTCGCCGA
>JAFIFU010000094.1 GCA_020831885.1 Ectothiorhodospiraceae bacterium | reverse complement strand
GGGGTGGAAGTCCCCGTCGGGCAAGGGTTAGCCACCCACCCGTATCGAGTCTTGGGCCTGTGGCGGAGTAAGGGAGTACGAACAAAGCAGGTTAAGGAAGCGCTGAACTAATGGGAGAGAAATCGGTGAAGTGGGCGTGCGAAGGGGGCAATGGGCGAAATTTGATGCCCAAGGGCAAGGGCGTCATCGCCAGGTGCCGTCTATCGGTGCCCCAATCCAAAGCCGCGGGGCTTTGGGCCGGAACCCGATACGAGGTGTGGCATATCCGGGGCGAGCTGGCACGTGACAGCTAAGCCTGAAGCGGCCACCATCTCGACCGGGGTGTGCTCTATGAATCGGTCGTGTACATGGACGCGCTGGAACCGTGTTCGGACGGTTGCATCCATGGCCGCCGCCGCATGTTCGGCGGGAGCGCTGGCGGTACTGTGATTGTTGTGCCGAACACACCTTTCCGGTTGGAACCGCCCCGTGCACCCCACGGTGATCAGCCTGCCGTAAGCGGCGGTACCGGGCGTTTGCGGGGAATGCCCGCCAGCAGGTTGAGGCGCAGCCAGGAGGGAAAGGCGGTGCACAGGGCCGGCGGGCCGTGGAGGCGGATGAGGCCCTGGCGGATCGCCTGGTTCAGGGGGAGATCACCATACCAGATCAGGGTCACTGTCCGGCTGCTGGCGGTGACATAGAGATCCACATCGAATCCGGGATCGGTAATGCACAGCTCCACATCGCTGCGGTCCGCGATGATCCAGCGCAGGCGCTTGATCTCCGGTTGATCATCGAACTCGAACCGGATCACCGTCCGCGCCGCCGGCAGCTTTTCCGAGTCCATCCGGCGGTGCATATCCCACATCACCAGATCAGGATCGGCGCGGGCCTCACTCAGCGTTGCCGGCAGCCATTCCCGGGACCAGACCGCCAGGCTCTCAACGGCCGGGGCCAGCGCCGCTCCGGCATCCGTGAGCCGGTATGCCACGTGATCGCCCCTGGGCTCACGCCGGATGATGCCCGCCCGCTCCAGCATCTTCAGCCGGGTGGAGAGCAGGGAGGGTGACATGCGCGGCACGCCCCGGTGAATGGCATTGAAACGGGTGGAGCCCAGTATGAGTTCCCGAAGCACGAGCAGCGTCCAGCGCTCCCCCAGCACCTCGGAGGCGATCGCAAGCGGGCAGTACTGACCGTAGCTTTTCATGTCTTCAAACTAGTTCAGCCCACCCGTGCCTGCCACTACAGATTCTTGACTAGGCGCCGCCGGCGCATCCGTGCAGCCTGATGAAACACCTGTTGTTTCCGTGATTCACAGATTGGCCAACGGGCGTTTCCCAGTACAGCCCGGACCCGAGGAGGTACCCCATGCGCCACCGGGACATCGATCAGGACAAGCTCAACGCTTTTCTCTCCCGCTGGACCGCGGACCAGGCGGCAACCCTGCACGCCGCCACCGTGGTCATCGGCGACAAACTCGGCCTCTACCAGGCGCTGGCGCAAGGGGGCCGGCAAACCGCCCGGGAGCTGGCCGCCGCCACCGGCTTGAATCGCCGCCTGGTGCGCGAGTGGCTTAATGCCCAGGTGGCCAGCGGTTACTGCCAGTTCCAGCCCGAATCCACGGCCTACTGGCTGACACCGGAGCAGGCCGCCTGCCTGGCGGAACCGGAAAGCCCCACCTTCGTCGCCGGCGGCGCGCTGGTCTCCAACGCCAGCCACCAGGACACGGACCGGGTGGTGCAGGCATTTATGGACGATGGCGGCATCGGCTGGCACGAACACCACCACCACCTGTTCGAGGGCACGCAGCGCTTCTTCGAACCCATTTACCGCCGGCACCTGGTGCAGGACTGGATACCGGCCCTGGACGGCATGGAGGCACGCCTGCGGCGGGGCGCGCAGGTGGCGGACATCGGCTGCGGGCAGGGCGCCTGCCTGATCCTGATGGCTCGGGCCTTTCCGGATTCCCGCTTCATCGGCTTCGACTACCACGCCGATTCCATCAAGGCAGCGCAGCGGAACGCGGAAGAGGCACAGGTGGCGGACCGGGTGTCGTTCCAGGTGGCCGGCGCCCAGGATTTCGAAGGCGAGGACTTTGACCTCATCTGCGTGTTCAACGCCCTGCACGAGTGGGGGGATGCGGTTGGGGCGGCATCCCGCATCCGGGAGGCGCTGGCGCCGGACGGGCTGTGGATGTTCACCGAACCGCTGGCCGATCCCCACCCCCAGGTAAGCGTTCGCGGGCGCACTTTCTTTTCCGTTTCCACCTGCGTGTGCACACCCAGCGCATTGTCCCAGGGCGGCCGGGAGTCCCTGGGGGCACAGGCCGGCGAGGCGGAACTCCGCCGTGTGACCGAGGCCGCGGGCTTTACCCGGTTCCGCCGGGCAGCGGAAACGCCCATGTTCATGGTGTTGGAGGCGTCGTGACGCCACCCACAGGCAGGCCGGTGCCGCCCGCAAGGGCGGGCCACCGGCGCCCACAGCACCCAAGGAAGCGCCGATCGATTCCCTGACTAAAGCCGGGCCGCCTGCACATGCATCCAGTCGAAATCCCGCGTGCGGCCCAGGGACACCCAGCCCTCGCTTTCCCAGATCTGCCAGAAGGGCTCGCAATCCGGCTGGGCGAGGCGGGCATTGGTTCTGTTGGAACGCAGCCCGTTGCGGGCCGGATCGAAATCAATGGCGATGCCCCAGGAATGCATGGATCACCGCTGGCCGCCCCGCATCCGCCGCACATTGAAACAGCCGCCGAACAGATCCAGGCCCAGTTCCCGGCGGGCCTGCGCATCGTAGGTTTCCGCAATGCGCTCAAAACAGCGCCCGGCGGAATCCCGCACCTTGCTGTGCACGGAGATCCGACGCACTGTCTTGGCGGTATCCCAAGCAATCTTGAGCGGGTAGGGCAGATCCAGCAGCACCTGATCCGCCCCCACCGGGCCGAAAAAGCGCTCCACCTCCGCCTGCCGGGGCCAGATGCGGGCAGCATCGGCGGTAACGAGCACCTCCTCCTGCGCCCGGTCCCGGCCCGGCAGCCGGGCCGTCTCCCCGCCCAACCGCTCCGCGTACACCTCGAAGGCGTACTGCGTCTGCGGCCCGTACAACCCGTCCACAGCCCCCACCTCGATGCCGTCCATGCGGCAAATCAGCTGCTTCGCGGCCAGCACCCGCCGCGCCTTGGGCCAGGAACGGGGCGCCTTCACCCGGCCATAGTTCAGCAAGGCCGCAACAGCCTGCATGGACAGCGGCCCCAGAATGCCGTCAAGCGCACCGGAATAGAGCTCCATCTCCTTCATCCGGCGCTGCAGCTCAATATCATCCATCAGACCTCCCAGCGTTCCCCCACAGCGTAGCCGCTGATCCGGGAAAGGCCATGAGGTGAGCCAATTTGCCTAATTGACCCAGGCCCGCTAAAGTTTTCAGGGATATAAGAATAATCAATGGAAGCAGTCGCAAGAGAGACGGGGAGCGTGCTGATGGAGCCGCCCACCGCTTTCCGGTCAATAAGCACAAGCGGAGCCCCGCCAGGCCACCCCAACCGGCCCGGCACCCTTCGCTACCGTATCGGTGCTTCACGGCATCCGCACAGAACATGCCGACCGAAAGCCCTGCCACGCCACATGCCGACCGAAAGCCCTGCCACGCCACCTCCCAAGCACGACACGATCTCGCAACAACCGGAAACCCGCACGAGTTCGGGCCATTAGGCTATTTCCACGTGGGCGAGCCATGGGCGGAGTCAGTTTGGAGGGACCGGGCGACAGGGCAGGCGGGGAGGGGTGCTATACAGAATCTGTATGTCACGGATATCACAGATTCTGTCTAATACGCTTTTAGGCAAAGAGTAGATTTATGGATGAGCCTGATAAATTTGTTGACCTAGAATTGGATGAGTCTCTTCAGGAGAGGATTCGTCTACACCTCGAACTTATGGATAAACATGCGCTGAATATTCTCCGCGCAGTGGCTGAGTTGGAGTACATCTTGAGCCAAGCAGTACAAGCGAAGTTCAAGAATCAAATCAGTGCTCAGAAAGTGGTGGGCGACAGTTTCGCTCGGTTAATTCGATTGGCATTTGCGCTAGATGTTGTTGGGCAAAAAACGTTTGAATCATTGCTGAATCTCAAAGACATCCGAAATCGGGTTGCGCACGAGGTACAACCTGACATAAAGGTCAAAGATCTGCTCTCCATCGTGTTATTTCTAGGCAAAGATGCCGAAGGAGTAGTACAGGAGAAAGGGGCGTATCTAGCTGAATGGCATCAAGTTTCCCTTGACCTGTTGGTGGACCATGTTAAGAGCGAGATCCTTGCCTAACCATGCCAGCCACGGCTACGGCTTTTACATTGCGGCTTCGCCTCCATTCCAAAGCCGCCCGGTTACGCTGGGCGTTCCCGGGACAGTCCTCGCAGATTGTTAATGCCCACCGTTGGACTGGCCAACCATTGGGAACGAATCCACCGCAGTCCTCCATAACCACGCTGGCGGGTTCCCGGTTCTTGAAGAGACGCTGGAACTGGCCGCGGCTCAGGTGCTGGCGTTCGAGAGCCTTCCCCTTGCCGTCGGAGACGGCGATCTCGAAGACGGTTTTTGCCAGATCAACGGCGGTGGTCATACTGGTAGCCATGGGCTCCTTCTGCACTGGCTCGCTGAAGGCACCACGTCCAGCATGGCACCTGGATGCCGAATAGGAGGGCGGGGGCGCATCCTATCATTGCTGTCGGTCAAACGTGCCGCAGAGCGCGACGGTGTTGTTAATGAGGATTTTCTTGCGGTCAGGCAGATTTCCCGAAGAGGTGGAAACCGGTCCTGCCAGCTGGATGGCGATCGGGTTCGGATTTCCGGTTCCGCCGTAAAATATATGGAAGGCACGATTGAAATCCCAATATAACCATGCGTTGCATCGGGCAATCCGGTGAACGCGGCGTCAGCTCTGGAAAGAACAATCTCAATGAGCATCAGGATACGAAGGGAAAAGCCGTCCGATGTTATGGCCATCGAGTCACTGATTGGGTCGGCATTCCGCAATGCTCGCCATGCCGGTCGCACCGAGCAGTTGATCGTCAGGGCATTGCGCAATGACGGGCAGCTATCGATCTCGCTGGTTGCCGAGGAGAACGGCGCCATCGTTGGGCATGTTGCCGTGTCGCCGGTTTCGATATCCGATGATACTGATGGGTGGTACGGCTTGGGCCCGATCGCTGTGGCGCCAGCCTGCCAGGGGCGAGGCATTGGCGGCCAGCTTACGCTGCAGGCACTGGCTCAGTTGCACACCATGGGCGCGGCTGGATGCGTGGTGCTTGGCGATCCGGATTACTATGGCCGCTTCGGTTTTCGTGCGGAGCCCACGCTCGTTCTGCCTGATGTGCCGGCGGAGTATTTTCAGTCCATTGCATTCGCTGGCTCCGTTCCATCAGGTAACGTGTCGTACCATGAGGCGTTCAATGTTCAGGCCGACAACGGCTTGAACAGCGCATCGGGAAGTGAGGATGCTGGTTGAATGGCTATCGCCGTGGCGGTTCTCCTTTGCATTGGTGCCGGCACGGTGGGCGGTGTGTTCTTCGCCTTTTCCACCTTCGTGATGACGGCACTTTCGGCGCGACCGCCGGCTCATGGCATCGGGGCGATGCAGCAAATCAATAGGGCTGTTCTTAATCCGATGTTTCTTGGCGTGTTCTTGGGTTCCGCCTTGCTCTCGGTCGCGGCGGTTGTCCTGGCAGTCATCACCTGGTCATGGGCCGGAGCGCCGTTTCTCCTTGCTGCAGGGGTGCTCTACCTGTTGGGTTCCTTTGCCGTGACTATCGGGTTCAATGTGCCGCGAAACGAGCGCCTTGCCCGGCTGGATGCAGGCTCCGCGGAAGCGGACGCGTACTGGCCGGCTTACGTGCTTGAATGGACGCGGTGGAATCACGTCCGGACCGTGGCATCGATAGGATAGCGGCCGCCGTATGTGCGGCCGGTGCGTTGGTGGCGGCATGATGGGCGCCTCGGTGTCCCACGTCACCAGATACGCGGTGTTGTCGATTTCCGATCAGTGACGAACGACTACTCCTTGCGAGCGGCGTTATTCCGGTGTCGCGACCCGGAACAAGGCTGAACCCACGCATGGAGGTCCGTCATGAGCCAGATTGAATCACCGAGAGTCGTGTCCAGAGAGGAATGGCTCCAGGCACGCAAAGCCCACCTGAAGAACGAGAAGGCGCTGACCCGCCTGCGCGATCTGGTCGCCCGCGAGCGTCGGGAGTTGCCATGGGTGAGGGTGGAGAAGGAATACGTCTTCGACACGCCGGAGGGGAAGAGAACGCTTGCGGAGCTGTTCGGCGCTAACAGCCAGTTGGTGGTTCATCACTTCATGTTCGGCCCGGACTGGGATGCGGGCTGCCCGAGCTGTTCGCTGGAGGCGGACCATGCCGAGGGCGCCATCGTCCACCTGGCCAACCATGACGTCAGTTACGTTCGCGTATCCCGCGCCCCCCTGGAAAAGCTGGAAGCCTACCGGAAACGCATGGGGTGGACGGCCCGGTGGGTGTCCTCCCAAGGCAGTGATTTCAATTTCGACTTTCAGGTCTCTTTCACCCGGGAGGATCTGGAGGCTGGCCGGCTCTACTACAATTACCAAGCCATCGAGGATCCGAAATACTTTAGCGAAGAACTGCCCGGCCTCAGCGTTTTCTACAAGGACGAGCGCGGGACCCTGTTCCACACCTATTCCAGCTACGCCCGCGGCAATGAAGAGGTCATTGGTGCCTTTGTTTATCTGGATATCACGCCGAAGGGCCGCAACGAAAAGGAGATCATGGACTGGGTCCGGCGCCGCGACGAGTACGACGGGAGCCCGGTGGGCACGGCGTGTCACCCCGGATGATTGCGACCTGCCGCCGACGCGGAGCGGGGGGCGGGCGCCCTGGTACCGGAGTGTCCACCGGGGGTTGCGGGGAAATAGGTGTCCTGTTTTTTGGTAAGCTCATCCCTGTACCCGGTGGTGTGGGTGGCGCCGGGCCTTGAGGCCCTGAACCATCCCGGTTATGCGTAAAGGGAGGCAGCGTGCATCAGGTAGCAGCGCAATGGATTGTGGGGATTCTGAGAGACAGGAATATTCCTTTTTTGATCTGCGGGGGACTTGCAGCAAAGGGATATGGCTCCGAGCGTGATCTGAACGATATTGATCTTTTCGTCCCCGGTGAGCATTTTTCGTCCGTGGTCCAGGCTGGCCAGGAGTACATATCCAAGGCCGCCAGGCACTATTGCGAGGAAGGCTGGGATCTGACCTACGTCCAGTTCAAATACAAAGGCGTCAAGGTGGAGGTGGGCAACGCCGACGGCCCGAGGATCCTTGATGCGGAAAACCAGACCTGGGTCCCGTTTGTGATCGATTTTTCCCGGTACAAGACAGTGCGTTTGCTGGGCCTGGACCTTCCCCTGATGCTGGCGGACGATTTGGTCTGGTATAAATCGGTGCTTTCACGACCCGTGGATATCGAGGATATTCGAGCGATCCTTGACAGGGCATAAAAAGAAGAAGGAGGTTTCGTGGATCCCAATGCGTTCTTCTGGCAGATTCAGGAGGGAAAGCTGCCACAACCGGCTGCTGCCCGTACGCTCGGAATGCAGATCCTGCGCGTGGATCCCGAGGCCGGGGTTCTTGAGGCGGAGTTCGACGGCAAGCCTGAGTTCACCAATCCGGCCGGCAACATCCAGGGCGGGTTCCTGTCAGCAATGCTGGATGACACGATGGGGCCTGCGCTCGCATCTCAGCTCGCGGGTGGCGAGTTCGCGCCAACGCTTCACCTGAACGTGCAGTTCCTGGCGCCGGCGAAGCCGGGAAGAATTCGCGGCGTCGGGCGCGTGGAGAAGCGTGGTGGAGGCATCTGCTTTCTCTCCGGCGAACTGTCCCAGGAAGGCACGGTCGTCGCCACGGCGACGGCGACCGCTGCCATTCGCAGGCTTTAGTTGCCGTCGAGAAACTGTCCGGGCGGCAAAGGCAAGCGGCCATTGTGGCCGGTCTCATACACACGGCATGCAAGATGGCTTCCGTCAGGTGGACCCCGCCAGGGCTAGTCGCGCCCTCCAGATGCGGATCCTGGAGCAGGGTTCTTTACCCGGGTGGTGGATACCGGCTTCTTCGAGGTAATGGGAGGAGGCGTGACACTGTGGAATCGGTTGGTCCCGTGAGCTAGTTTTCAGGAGGCTCAGGATTTTCGGAACGCGCGGATTTCAGGTGCGAGGGACGACGCATTACGAGAGATGCGAAACCGAATTGAGTGGGGAACGCGATGAACACGCAGCATTTCGACGAGCTGGAGGCGTGCACGACCCTCTCGAACGGCGTACTGATGCCCTGGTTGGGGCTTGGGACCGCGGGCCAGTGGACCCCGAAGGCGAAGGCATCGGAGAAGGCAGGCGAGTTGGGCTCGCAGGAGGGGGTGGCGGAGGCCGTCAGCACGGCCCTGGATATCGGGTATCGTCATATCGATACGGCGGCGCTCTACGGCAACGAGGAAGCTGTGGGGCGCGGGATTGCGGCGCATCGGGTGGACCGGGAGGAGGTGTTCATCTCGACGAAGGTGTGGAACGATGCGATCGCTGCGCGACCGGAGGCGACCCGGGATTCCATCGAGGGTTCACTCAAGCGGTTGGGTGTCGCCCGGGTGGATCTGCTTTTTCTGCACTGGCCGGTGCCGGGTTTCCGGGAGGCGTGGCGGGTGCTGGAGGATGCCTACGAAGAGGGCAAAGCCCGTGCCATCGGGGTGAGCAACTTCCAAATCCATCATTTCGAGGATCTGCTGGACCATGCACGCGTGGCGCCGATGGTGGACCAGGTGGAGTTCCATCCGCAGCTCGTGCAGCCAGAGCTGATTAGCTTCTGTCGCGACCATAAGATCCTGCATCAGGGGTGGTCCCCCTTAAGGAAGCACTGATCTATTCCCAAGGTGCTCTGGCTTTGCAGCGTGTTCGGGGGCAAGGCGC
>JAFIFU010000093.1 GCA_020831885.1 Ectothiorhodospiraceae bacterium | reverse complement strand
CGGCGGAGGAACGCGTCCAGACGCTTTCCCGGCGTGAGGCGGAACTGCTGGAGCGTATCGGCGAGCTGGAAGCCTCCCTGCTTGATCGCAGCCGGACACTGGAACGGCTGGGGGATGTGGTGGCCCGGGTGGAGCTGATTCTGGATGAAACCCTGGAACGCCTGCACGCCGCCGAGACGGAGCTGGGCCGCTATCCGGGAGCGGAGGCTGGAGGGGACGGGCTCCGGGTGCGTTAGTGCTCGTCTGCGGAGCCGCCGAACGCTGTGCCCTGAATCCAGGTTTCGAGCACGTTCAGATCATCGTCCAGCAGGACCAGATCCGCCCGGTAGCCGGGCCTGATCCTCCCATGCGTCGCATCCAGCCCCAGGCTCATGGCCGGGTAAAGCGACGCCATGCGCAGCGCCTCGTCCAACGGCAGTCCCAGCAACAGCCGGGCGTTTCGCACCGCCTGGTTCATTGTGAGATCCGCCCCCGCCAGGGTCCCCCCTGCATCCGTCAGCCGGCCATCCTGCCGGTGGATGGTGTTCCCCGCGAGCCGGAAATGGTCCAGCCGCGAGCCCGCGGTGGGCATGGCGTCGGTGACAAGCAGGGTTTGTCCCGCGGGTTTCGCGCTCAACGCGATACGCAGCGTGGCGGGGTGGACGTGGTAGCCGTCAACGATCAGGCTGCACCAGGTCCGGTCGTCGGTCAGTGCGGCGCCCACGACACCTGGCTCCCGGCTTTGCAACGGCGCCATGGCGTTGAACAGGTGGGTGAAACCGCAAAGCCCCTCGGCCACGGCATGCCGGATGCGGTCGTAGCCGGCGGCGCTGTGGCCCGCCGCCACCAGCACACCCTGTTCCCGCAATCCGGCGATGAATCCGGGGGGAACCTGTTCCGGGGCCAGTGTCACCAGGGTGATTCCCTCATCCCCGAGGCTGGCGAGCAGTATGCTGGCGTCCGGTTCGGGACCGCGAATATGCTGTGCCGGATGGATGCCGCGGCGTTCCGGGTTCAGGTAAGGGCCTTCCAGGTGAATGCCCAGCAGTCCGGGCAGTTGTCGGCGCCGGGCCTCGGCCACTGCGGCGATGGCGGCCTCCATGACCGGCCGTGAATCGGAGATCAGTGTGATCAGCAGGCCGGTGGTGCCGTGACGCCAGTGGCTTTCCACGATGGTGCGGATGCCTTCCGGCGTTGGTTGATCGTTGAACAACACTCCACCGCCGCCGTTCACCTGAATGTCGATGAAACCCGGGGCCAGGAGGCGGCCGTTCAGATCCAGTCGGTCCACATGTGCCGGAAGCACCTGTCCGCCTGGAACCACGTCCTGGACCCGTCCCTGATGAATGAGCACCGTCACATCGTCCCGTATCCCATCGCCGTCGAACACGCGTCCGTTGATCAGGGCCTTCATGGCTGTACGTCTCCTGATGTGGTAATCAGCCGGAGCGCGCCGTCCATGGCGTCGCCCTGGGGATGGCTTAGGGGTTGTTGCAAGCGGGGGGCCAGCATCGGTTCCATTCCCTGAGCCACGCCCCCCAGCAGGCACAGCCGGCGCGCGCCCAGCGCCAGCACGCCTCTGGCCAGCATCAGCGCCTCGTCCAGCGCCGACTCCAGCAACTCACCCGCCAGGGCGTCGCCCTCGGCGGCCGCTCGGAAGACCTCCGGGGCAAAGCGGGCGTAATCCCGGGGCAATGCCGTGTACTGCCAGCGGACCATGGCCGGAATGTCGTTGTCGAAGGCCTGTAGAATCCGCTCGGCCAGCACGGAAGCCGGGCCCAGGCCTTCACGGCACAGCAGAGCCGAGCGCAGGGCCTGCAGACCGATCCAGGCACCGCTGGCATGGTCCGACAGAGGAAAGCCCCAACCGCCCACGCTGCGGAAACGGCCTTCGATCAGTGCCATGCCGCAGGAGCCGGTACCGATGATGAGCACGCCCCCGTCGCCACCGCCGAATGCCCCCAGGACCGCGGCCTGGGCATCGCTGATGACCCGGACCGAGGCGAACGGGTTCGGGTAGTCGGCGATGGACCGCTGTTGTTCCTCGTCCAGTGCGCCGGCCAGTCCCAGTCCTGCGTGGATGTCGGCCATTCGCCCCTCATCCAGTCCCGCTGCGGTCAGAGCCCCACGCGTGGCGGCCAGTATGTGCTCCCACACGATATCGGTCTGCTGGCGGGCACTGGCGCTGCCGGCCCGTCCTTCCCCCAGAGGATGTCCGGATGGGGCATACAGCCGGGCGCGGCAGTGTGTTCCGCCGCCGTCGACACCCAGATACAGCCGCCCGGATGTGTGCTGCTGGTTCATGATCGGTCCGTTGACTGTCTGCGTTCGCGGTCCCGGCTTGTGGTCACCGCATGCCGCCTCCCGGTGCGGATGGCCGGCGGCAGATCGGAGGCCGCCGCCGCATCCAGGATCATGACGCAGTTCGGGTGCCGTTGCAGTGCGGAAGCCGGCACTTCCGGGCTTACCGGCCCGCTGATGGCAGCATGCAGGGCGTGGGCCTTCGCCCGGCCGGTTGCCAGGAGCACGATGCGCCGGGCTTCCAGAATGGTACCCACGCCCATGGTGATGGCCTGGGCCGGAGGTGCTTCTCCGGGTGGGAAATGCGACCGGTTGGCTTCCAGCGTGCTGGAACAGAGGTTCACCACCCGGGTGCGGGAGTCCAGCGGCGCGCCCGGCTCATTGAAGCCAATATGGCCGTTGATGCCGATCCCCAGGAGCTGCAGGTCGATCCCGCCTGCCTCCCGGATGCG
The DNA here is from genome assembly GCA_020831885.1 of Ectothiorhodospiraceae bacterium. Classification (GTDB taxonomy): domain Bacteria; phylum Pseudomonadota; class Gammaproteobacteria; order Nitrococcales; family Aquisalimonadaceae; genus LSCE01. The sequence continues at coordinate 6,264 of JAFIFU010000093.1, read as the reverse complement.
TGCCTCATAGCCCTCGGCCTCCGCGCACGGGTCTGCGGCCATGCCATCGGGCAGGTGGCATTGCCCCGGGGGCAAGGCCAGTGGTGCGAACAGCCGCTCCCGCATGTACCGGGCAAAGCTGGCCGGATGATCCGGTCCCAGACCCAGGTACTCATCCAGGTTGAAGGTGGTGGCCCGATCCAGTCGTAGCTGGCCCCGCCGGTGGCGCCGCACCAGTTCCTGGTACAGCGGCAGCGACGTTTTTCCCGTGGGCAGCCCCAGCACGCTGTCGGGCTTGCGGTTGAGTTGCTCCTCCACCAGGTTGGCGGCAGCATTTGCGCATTGTTCGGGTGTTTTGAGAACGATCAACTCCATGGTGACACCGGATACCAAGCGGCGGCAGCCCGACCGGCCCCGGGATGCACAAGGCCGTCAGGTACGGGCGGCCGGAGATTGTCCAGGAACACGCTGTTGCAGCCGGGCGTCTGACTTGCCGTGACCGCGGCTGGCATGGATTCTATTAAACGGCTTTTGCGTGTCCTGACAAGTCCGAACCGAAGAAAGCGATGCTCACACTCCATTGCTCCCCGGAACCAACCATCGGACAGTTGCGCCTCCGCCTGCATAACCACCAGGCCGGGGCGCTGAAAAGCTGGCGCCTGCATGTGAACCTGGTGCGGGGCGTGCGCCGGGTGGTCAGCGGTCATGTGCGCCTGTTGCGGCAGACGGGCAGCCATTGCCTGCTGGAAGGCATGGAACCGCTGTACGAGGACGGCCGCACGGAGTGCGTGCTGGAACTGGAGGTGCCGGTGGCGCGGGTGACCAAACTGCCCTTGGCCGCCTACGTTGTTGCGGAGGGGTATTCCAACAGCCTGCCGGTTGCTGTCTACTGGCCCGGCGCGGAGCCGGAGGGTGCTTCCCGCGACAGATCCCCCGGGCTGCCGGGGCTGATTCCCTGGCCGCGGTATGTGGAATGGTTGCCGGGGCAGCACCCGTTGGGTGATGAACTGGTGATCGCGCCGGGACCGCCGGAGGCGGAACAGGCCGCCGCCTGGCTGGGGGACAGCATCGCGGAGCAGTGTCGGGCGGACATTGGTTACGACGACCGCGGACAGATCCGTTTCCGTTACCGGGAGGGGTTTGATCCGGCAGGGTACGCGCTGCTGGTGCAGCCGGGGAGTGTGCTGCTGGAGTCGGGTGATGCGGCCGGGTTTACCCATGCGGCGGCCACCCTGTTGCAGTTGTTGCCGGCCAGCCCGCTGAATTCCCGGGACGCCGCCTGGAGTCTGCCCTGTGTGCGTATCGCCGATGCCCCCCGCTTCGGTTATCGGGGGCTGATGCTGGACTGCGCTCGCCACTTCCATCCGGTGCGCCGGATCCTGCGATTGCTGGACCTGATGGCCCGGCTCAAGCTCAATGTGTTCCACTGGCACCTGACCGACGACGAGGGTTGGCGACTGGAGATCCAGGCGTTTCCGCAGCTTACCGAGATCGGTGCCTGGCGGGGCCACGGTGAACGGCTGGAGCCGCAGTACTACTCCGGCCCCGAGCGCACGGGCGGTTACTACAGTCATGCCGATGTACGCAGGGTGGTGGAGCACGCGAGGCGTCTGGGGATCCGGGTGGTGCCGGAGATCGACATGCCGGCCCACAGCCGCGCGGCGATCCTGGCCCTCCCCGAGTTGCTGCGGGATCCGGACGACCGCTCCGTCTATCTGTCCGACCAGCGTTACTCCGACAACGTGCTGTCGCCGGCGCTGCCGGGAACCTACCGCTTCATCGAAGCCGTTCTGGATGAGGTGTGTACGCTGTTCCCGGGCCCGTGGGTTCATGTCGGCGGCGACGAAATACCCAGAGGTGTCTGGCTGGGCAGTCCCCGCTGCCGTGCCCTGATGGAACAGGAAGGACTGACCCGTACCGAGGAACTGGCGGCATATTTCCTGCGCCATGTGCAACGCCACCTGCGGGCCAGAGGAAAGTGGATGATGGGCTGGGAGGAGGTGCTGCATGGCCCCGACCTGGAGCCGGGCCTGATCGCCTTCGCCTGGACGAGCCAGCGGGTGGTGCCGGAGATGCTGCGCCGGGACGTGCAGATCGTCCTGCAGCCCAGCGAGTTCTCCTACTTCGATCTTGCCCAGAGCGGCGATTTCCAGGATCCCGGCCTGAACTGGGCGGGCGAGGTCCCGCTGGAGCAGGTGCACGGCTTCGATCCCTGCAGCGGACTGCCACCTGATTCACCGGCACGGGAGCGTCTGCTTGGTATGCAGGCGGCCCTTTGGAGCGAGCTGGTCGCCAGCCGCGAGCGGATGGACTATATGCTGTTCCCGCGGCTGACGGCATTCGCGGAAGTGGCCTGGCATGCGGGTGCTCAGCCCACCTACCGGGATTACCGGGAACGGTTGGCCGCCTATCTCCCCCATCTGGACCGACTGGGCGTCAACTACCGCCGTCCTGAACCCGATTGAGCGGGTGCGGCACCGCACCGGCCTTGCCGGTCGCCTGGTGGGCGGACGGCGCGACGTCGAAGCCTGTTCGCACCCACTGGATCAAGGTGTTGCCGGAAAGATCCACCTTTTCCAGGATCGGCCGGTAGCGTTTCAGCAGCCGCTGATACCAGCCTGCGAAAGCGACCCGGAAACGTTCCGGGTCGTCATCTTCCTGCAGTGCCCGGAACGCCATCTCCCGGATCGCCAGGTCGGCGTGCAGGCGCCGGGTCTGTCCCGTCTCATTCCAGTGTCCGGGTGCTCCCGGCTGACTCCGCCGCACACCGATGTGCTGCCGGTAGTAAACCAGCGCTCCCGGAGCGGGAACGAAAGCCACACCCGCCAGCATGGCGCGGAGGATGAACTCGTCATCCTCCTGGGAGGTCAGCTGGGCATTCCATGGGCCGATGCGTTCCAGAGCGCGGCGTGTGAACACGTTGCCGTGAATCGGCACGAACCAGGTTCCGCGAATCATCTCCGCCAGCAGCGTGTCAGGCGAGCGGATACCGGGGGGGAGATGCACGGTGGGCTCCGGTTTTCCGTCCGCATCGGTGTAGGCGTGGCCCCCGAAACTGATTGCGGCATCGGTGCGCCCCTCCAGCGCCGCCACCAGGTGGGCAATGGCGTCCTTCGCCATCAGGTCGTCATCATCCATGAACAATACATAGGTGCCACGGCAGGCCTCGACGCCTCGGTTTCTGGCCCGGGCCGGCCCGCTGTTGGTCTGCCGGATATAATGCAGCGAGATTCCGTCCCCGTGGCTCTCGCGGGTCTCCAGCAACTTCATACGCTGGGGCGTCTCATCTGTGGAACCATCGTCCACCACCACGATTTCCAAGGGGCGGTATGTCTGGTCGATGACCGACCGGACTGCCTGCTCCAGCAGGCGGGCCCGGTTGTGGGTTGCGATCACGACCGAAACCAGCAAGTCCTGCATTTGCTACCTCCAGGTCGTTGGCGGACCCGGCCGCGACAGCGGTCCACAGCGCAGCGCCGACGGCATCGGGGTCTGCCATCCAGTGTTATCTTTAAGGAAGGACTGGCATGCAATCAGGCGGGGGATTGCCGCGCCAGCATCGTCATGTAAATACGGTGCGGGCGTTCCGATTTCAAGAGGGCATGGGTGCCTCCGGCCGGACCCGCGTTCTCGAAGCACCGCTCCGGTGATGGGTCGTGCCCGGAAGCTGTCGATTTCCGTCCGCCGCGGACGACCAGGTCCTGCCTGCCGTGGTTCTCGGAAATGAAGGGGGCGGAACTCGCCATGGAAATGGATCAGCGCTTCCCAAGCGGGGAATACCGGGAGATGTCATGAAATTTCTTTGTCTGGTCTACAGTGAGGAGGACAAACTGCATTCCCTGCCGGACAGTCCGGAAGATGCAGAGTGTCAGGCCTATGCGGATGGGATCGCCGGGAGCGGTCGGATGCTGGCCGCCGAGGCGCTGGAACCCGTTCATACCGCCACCACGGTTCGCGTGCGTGGTGGCGAAATCACCATGACGGACGGACCGTTTGCGGAAACCAAGGAGCAGCTTGCCGGCTTCTACCTGGTGGACGCCCGGGATCTGGACGAGGCGATACGCATCGCCGTTGGTATTCCGGCGGCACGCGTGGGCAGTGTCGAGGTCAGGCCGGTCCGTGAGCTCCAAAGCTGAACCCGCAATGGAGGGACCCGTGGCAGCAACGGAAGGCATGGAAACTGTGACCCGGAGTGCGGTGGAAGCCATCTACCGGGCGGAGTCCCGCCGCGTGCTGGCCACCCTGATCCGGTTGCTGGGCGATTTCGAACTGGCCGAGGAGGCCATGCAGGAGGCTTTCGCCGCGGCTCTGGTGCAGTGGTCGGAGGACGGTGTCCCCCGGAATCCCCGCGCCTGGCTGGTATCCACCGGGCGGTTCAAGGGGATCGACCGGCTCAGGCGGCAGGTACGACACCGGAACGTGGTTGGCGAGATGGCCCGGGAAGCCCCTCCTGAAGCCGAGAACGGCATTCCGGTGGAGGACCTGGATCAATCCGTTGAAGACGACCGCCTGCGGCTCATTTTCACCTGCTGCCACCCGGCGTTGTCCGTGGAAGCCCAGATCCCGCTGACGCTGCGGGAGGTGTGCGGACTGACCACGGAGGAGGTGGCGCGGGCCTTTCTTGTCAGACCCGCCACCATCGCCCAGCGGATCGTCCGGGCGAAGCGCAAGATCCGCACGGCCGGCATACCCTACGAGGTTCCCGGTTTGGCGGAGCTGCCGTCCCGCCTGGATGCCGTGCTCCGGGTGGTCTATCTGGTGTTCAACGAAGGGTACACGGCGTCGAGCGGTGAGCAGCTTATCCGCGGTGAATTGTCCGGCGAAGCGATACGTCTCGGGCGCCTGTTGCACACACTGCTGCCCGATCCCGAAGTGGATGGCCTGCTGGCCCTGATGCTGTTGCAGGAATCGCGGCGTGCCGCCCGGGTGACGAAGGACGGGCAACTGGTCCGGCTGGATGAGCAGGACCGAAGCCTGTGGGACCGGAGCATGATCGACGAGGGTGCCTCGCTGGTGACGCGGGCCTTGTCCTCAGGGCGATTCGGGCCCTACGGGATTCAGGCGGCGATCGCGGCGGTGCACGCCACGGCCGCCAGCCCGGAGGAAACCGACTGGAACGAGATCGTCGGCCTGTACGATGTGCTGGGACGGATGACCCCCTCCCCCGTGGTGGCGCTGAACCGGGCGGTGGCGCTGGCCATGCGTGACGGGCCCGAGGCGGGTCTTGCGGAAATCGATGGGATACTCGGTCAGGGCGACCTGCACCGTTATCACCTGGCACATGCGGCCCGAGCTGAGTTCTGCGGTCGTCTCGGCCTGGTGGAGGAGGCGCGCGCCGCTTACCGGAAAGCGCTGTCCCTGGTGGAGCAGCGGGCGGAGCGCCGGTTCCTGGAGCGGCGCCTGCGCGAGCTGGGCTGAGCTCACATCCGCCGGTATTCACCGGCAAAGGCGTGCCGCGGCCTCCTGGGGCCCGGTTTCACGACCCGAGGGCAGGGGGGGCGGATCGGAGAGCACCCATGCCGCGATATCGGCATGGGTATCCGCGGCCCTGCTGTAGCGTGTGAGCATATGGAACCCTTCGGGATACAGGGCCACGCGCAGGTGGTCCGGATCCGCCCCGTGAAGCGCTTCCACCAGCATGCAGATGGGCTCGGCCGGAATAATCTCGTCCCGCTCGCCATAGAGCAGCAGTGTGGGTCCTATTGGCTGCGCGGCGGATTCCAGTGCCGCGCTCATCAGCTCGGTCAGACCGTCAAGCGTGTCGATACGGGCCTGGCGCTGCACCAGCGGGTCACGGCGCAGCTCCTCCAGCACAGCCGGGTCATCCGTGGGGTCCACGCCCAGTTCCACCGCCAGATCGGCGGACAGCTCCATCCCCGGCGCGAGGCGCGTGCCGAGCCAGAGTCCGGCCCGGTGGTGCCAGCCCATTGTCCCGCGGCCCCACACCGCCGGCGCGATCAGGATGGTGCCGGCAACCATCGGTGCCTCCTCGCTGGCCATGGCCAGCAGGGCCACGCCGCCGCCCATGCTTTTCCCGGCCAGATAGATCTCGGTTTCAGGGTGACGCTGCCGCAACTGCCGCACCACTTCCTTCAGGTCCGCCACCAGAACCGCATGGCCCGGCCAGGTGCCGGCTGTGGGTGTGGCGCCGAAGCCACGCTGATCATAGGCGTGCACGGAGATCCCGGCGGCATTCAGGCTGCGCGCCAGCGGCTCGAAGCCGCCGCCATGATCGTTGAAACCGTGTATTCCCAGGACGATGCGCTCCGGTTCGCCGGGTTGAGG
>JAFIFU010000003.1 GCA_020831885.1 Ectothiorhodospiraceae bacterium | reverse complement strand
TGCCCCCGAACACGCTGCAAAGCCAGAGCACCATGGGAATAGATCAGTGTTTCCTAAAACGATAACCGTTTCACTTTTTTTGATTTTGGTTATTCATTCTGGGCATGTATTTTTTCGCATATTTCCGGATCTGAGACCACACCCGCAGCCGGCGTTCCCTCGTGCCATCGCCCCGGTATCCCATGTCGTGTCGCCCATGGCGGGAAGACAGCGTTCAGATCAGACATCCTGGTCCCGGTTTTCACGGCCGGGCGAACAGCGCCCGCAGGCGTGCCAGGTCTTCATCGGTCCAACCCTCGGGCTCGGTCAGGGCAAGCCAGGCGTCGATGTAGTGTTCCGCCGCGATCTCGTGGCCGTAACCGGGAGGTGCACTGCCGGTGGCGAGATCGGCCACCAACTGGAGCATGGTGACCACCGGGTACCAGCGCAGTGCCGGAGAGACGTCCGGCCCCCGTGGTGCTTGCATCCATTCGGGTTCCCGGTACAGGGACTGGGGCTCGAAGAAGGTGACCGGGTCGCTGGCGTACTGCAGGTAGGCGATGCGGAAGTCGCCCCAGTCGCCGCCGGCCGCGTCCAGGCTCTGGAACTGATTCATGAAACGCACCACGGCGCCGTCACGGAAACGAGGCAGCCATGCGGGTGTGTCCGGGTCGCGGCTCCGGGTCACCGTGCGCCAGGTGCTGCTGCGGAAGGGGGGGCCGCTCCACAGTGCGCCCTGAAACGGATCGTCGATGATGTCGTAGAAGTCGAAGGAGCGATCGGAGTTCAGTGCGCCCAGGCTCAGCCCGTGCAGGTAAAGAGCCGGACGTTCATCCTCCGGGAGCTCCGTCCAGTGCTCGTAGACCGCCTGGAACAGGGCACGGGCGGTTTCGACCCCGTACTCACCCTCCACCAGCAACGCCAGCGGACTGGGCAGGTAGGAATACTGGGCGGCAACGGTGGCGATATCGCCGCGGTGCAGATACTCCACGGTGTTCTGGGCCGCCGGATCCACCCAGCCGCGACCGGTGGGGGTGGCCAGCAGCAGCAACGAGCGTTCGAAGCCGCCCACACGGATCAGTTCCGCCAAGGCCAGTTGCGCCCGCTCCTCGGGTGTGTCGGCGGCGTTGAGGCCGACGTAGACGCGGATCGGCGCCGGCTTGGGTTCGCCGAAGAATCCGCTCAGTTCTTCGTCATCCGGGCCGGAGGTGACGAAACGGCGCCCACGGCCACCCAAGGCTTCCCAGCTCACCAGGGATGCGGCGCTGCCGGTCCGCATAGGGTCCGTGGGGGGCTGCAGATCGTCCTGCATCAGCACGTCCAGTTGCTGGTAGGAATTGTCGGCGGCTCGCAGGGCCAGGGCGAAGATCACGCCGTCGATGACGGACCAGAACAGCACCAGGGCGGCGAAAACACCCAGCGCGTGGGATACACGGCGTGGCACGTAACGCTGAAGGCGGCGTGACAGGAACTGGAAGGTATGCCGGAACAGCCGGGCGAGCACCAGCAGGCAGGCGAACACCAGCAATGCGATCAGCGCGATGCTGAACGGGCGGATACCGCTGACTTCGTCCATCTCCATCAGGCGGCGCACCGAGTTCTGCCAGGACGAGGCCCGGTACAGGAAGATGGCGGCGGTGACCATGCAGATTGCCGCCGCGGCCAGTTTTACGACACGTTCCGTACGTGCCCCGGGCTCCGGTAACTCCAGGTAGGCCCATAGCCAGCGGCCGGCGTATCCCAGTGCATACCCGGCGCTGAAGGACAGGCCGGAGATAATGCCCTGCACCTCGAAGCTGCGGGGCAGCAGGCTGGGCGTCAGTGAAAAGGCGAAGAACAGCGTGCCGGTCAGCAATCCGGCAGTGCAGAAGTTCCGGAGCGCGCGCATGCTTTTGACCTCCCGTTTCTGCCCTGGAGGGGACGCCGCGCGCGGGGCTGCGCCCCGTTCGGCTGCTGCTGCCGGATTCGACCCGCCGGCGTCCCGGAGTGCTTGCGGTCAGGTGCGCGGTATCGCGGGGGCACCGGGAATGCCGCGCACCTGACCGCTACATACCTTTTGTGACACTAGTATGCTGAACCCCATGAGCCGAATCATCCTGCTGAACAAGCCCTACGATGTGCTGTGCCAGTTCACCGACCGGCAGGGGCGGCGCACGCTGGCGGATTTCGTCCCGCTGAAGGGGGTGTACCCGGCCGGACGTCTGGACCGGGATAGCGAGGGCCTGGTGGTGCTCACCGATGATGGTGGCCTGCAGGCGCGCATCGCCCATCCCCGTCACAGGATGAGCAAGACCTACTGGGTGCAGGTGGAGGGTGTCCCCGGCGAGGCGGCCCTGCGAGGCCTTTGCGAAGGTGTGCGGCTCCGGGATGGGGTGACCCGGCCGGCCAGGGCGCGGGTGATGGACACACCGCCCGGACTCTGGCCACGGGATCCGCCCATCCGCGAGCGCAAATCCGTTCCGGTGACCTGGCTGGAACTGACCCTGTCCGAAGGGCGCAATCGCCAGGTCCGGCGCATGACGGCGGCCGTGGGTCACCCCACCCTGCGGCTGATTCGGTACCGGGTGGGTTCCTGGACCATCGACGGCCTGGAGCCGGGAGCGTGGCTGGCGCTTGGTTGACAGGCGGGGAAGCGTGAAGACTTCCGGGCGTTACCAGGCCCCGCGTTGACCTGAATCAATACAGAAGTATCCGGCATCCTTCATGATCGGGTGTCATGTTTCATGACGGACGGGATCACGGGGCCAGCCCATGGGTGACGAAGACCGCATTGGCCTGCGGCGCGCGGACAGGCAGGCATTACTGATGGCGCGCATGATGGAAGCGCTGGATGTGGCTCCTTCCACGGAAGCGGATGCCGCCCGCCGCGAGTTCGAGGCGCTCTTCAGGCGTTGCGCCCGCTGCGCGGAGTCCCGCCTGTGTCAGGCCTGGCTGGACGGCGACGCGCCGGATGCCGATTACCGGGTGTTCTGCCCCAACGCCTCGTTGTTCGCCCGCCTGAAACTCGCCCGCTGAAACGCCACGACGTCCTCCGTCAGCAACCCGGCCCGGAAACTGAACGCCCCCACGCGGGAGGAGCACGTGGGGGCGTTGGGAGACCGCCGGTCAGGCGGCGTGGCGTCGGCTCTGCACCACGCGGAAGCGGTTTGAGACGAAGGCCGCGTCGCACAGACAGGCGTTGGCGGCCGGATTGGCACCGGTGGCGTGGTAGTCGCTGTAGGCGGCGGTCTGGTTGACGAACACCCCCCCGAGCAGGTTCATGGACAGCGACACGCCGCCGTCCAGTGCCGCCTGCTCCATCCGGCTCAGGACGTTCTCGTCGGTGGAGTAGACGCTCCAGGTGATGGCGCCCTTGCTGCGGGCCAGTGCGGTGGCCCGGCGGATGCTGTCCTCGGTGCTGTCGGTGGCCACCAGGACGGCGATGGGGCCGAACAGTTCCTCCTGGTAAACCTGCTCCAGGGCGGCATCCACCGAGAGGATCAGGGGCGTGTGCACCCGGGCGCCCGGAAACTGCGGATGCTCCCGCTGCTCCGAATCCAGCACCACTGTGCCCATGGAACGGGCCTTGTGGACGCGCTGCACGGTGTCCTCGGATTGGATGGCGCCCAGCACCGCGGTGGCGCGATCGTTGTCCGACAGGAACTTGCGCACGCCTTCGGCCAGCGCTTCGGCCACCTGGTCGAAGCCCAGATGTCCCTGGTCGGTCTGAATGCCGTCCCGGGGCACAAAGATGTCCTGGGGGGCGGTGCACATCTGGCCGGAATACAGGCTGAGGGAGAATGCCAGGTTCTGGGTCATGGCCTTCAGGTTGTCGGTGGAGTCGATGACAACGGAATTGACCCCGGCCTTCTCCGTGTAGACCTGGGCCTGATGACAGTTCTGTTCAAGCCACTCGCCGAACGGCGTGCTCCCGGTATAGTCGATGACGCGGATCTCCGGGCGCAGTGCCAGTTCCCTGGTCACGGGCGCCTCGCGGGTATCCACCACCAGCGACACCAGCCACGGATCGAAGCCCGCCTCTTTCAGCACCTCCTGACAGACGGAGACGGTGATGGCCAGCGGCAGAATCGTGTGCGGGTGCGGCTTGACGATCACCGGATTTCCCGTGACCAGGCTGGCGAACATGCCCGGATAGCCGTTCCAGGTGGGAAAGGTGGAAACGCCGATCATCAGTGCCAGGCCGCGGGGAATCACGTGGAAGGTCTTATCCATCTCCAGTGGGTCCCGTTTGCCCTGGGGCTTGGTCCAGCGCACCCGGGTGGGCGTGCGGGTCATGGCCTCATAGGCATAGGCGATCGCCTCCAGACCCCGGTCCTGGGCGTGGGTGCCGCCCGCCTGAAAGGCCATGGCAAAGGCCTGGCCCGTGGTGTGCATCACGGCATGGGCCATCTCGAAGCTGCGTTGGTTGAGTCTGTGCAGGATCTCCAGGCAGACCCCGGCCCGGACCTCCGGACCGGCGTCCCGCCAGGCCGGCAGTGACTCCTCCATGGCCGGGATGAGCGTATCCACGTTCACCTTCGGATAACGAACGCCGAGATCGAAGCCATAGGGCGATCGTTCACTGCCGATCTCCCCGTCCACCCCCGGCATTTCCAGCGGGAAGGACCCGTTCAGGTGTCCCTTGAAAGCGGCCTCGCCCTGTGCCGGGGCGTCCTCGCCATAAACCTTGCCGCTGGGGGCTTCCGGGAACGGGCTCCAGTACTCCCGGGTCCGGGTCGCTTCGACGGCTTTCTCCAGCGTCTCGCGGTGTCTGTCGAAAAAGGATTGAGCCATGATTCAGTCTCCTCGCTGGGTGTTCGTGTTCAATCGCAGGCCTGTTCTGGTCGGCGCCGGCGGTCTCACGCCACCGTTACCGTGCCGCCATTGCTGGTATTCCAGCCCACCGGTGCCCATGGCCGGCGCCGGAGCTGATGCCCGTACCGGCTCCGGGAAGCGGTTTTTGTCCGACTATTGTGATACAGAAACACTGCTTGTCAATGTAGATATTGTATCCTTTCTGAGGGATGCGCTAAGCTTAAAACCAGACGTGGGAGAACAAGGCACGGCTGCAGAGCAGATCGTGCCGGTGCGCCGGCACTGACGCCGGCTGACGTCTGGTCGTCGTCCGCCGAGGGTGGCGGCAGGAGGAGAGCTGTCCGATATGTCGTGTCCCCGCCCGCACCAGCGTTTGCCCGCCTGTCGGGTATCCGTCGCTGCCGGTCCTCGACCTGCATTCCCCTGCCGTGCTTTCGCTTTGTGTGCGCAACCTGCGAGGAGTTAGGTCATGACATTCGAGACCATCGAGTTCGGCATTCAGGAAGGCATCGGCCGGTTGGTGCTCAATCGCCCGTCCAGTCTCAACAGCTTTAATGTGCGCATGCACGAGGAACTGGCCCGGGCGCTGGACCGGCTGGAAGCCGAGGAAACCCTGCGATGCCTGCTCATTACCGGCAAGGGCCGGGGTTTCTGTGCCGGTCAGGATCTCTCGGATGAGAGTGTCAGGCCCGGGGACGGGGAGCCGGATCTGGGTCACGCCATCGAAACCCACTACAACCCGTTGATCCGCCGGCTGCGGGCGTTGCCTGTGCCCGTCGTCTGTGCCGTCAATGGTGTGGCCGCCGGCGCCGGTGCCAATCTCGCACTGGCCTGCGACATCGTTCTTGCCGCCCGATCCGCCTCCTTCGTGCAGGCCTTCTGTCGCCTCGGACTGGTGCCGGATTCCGGCGGTACCTGGCAGTTGCCGCGGCTGGTGGGGCAGGCCCGCGCCACCGCCCTGGCCATGCTGGGCGAGAAGATCAGTGCGGAACAGGCGACGGCCTGGGGGATGATCTGGAAAGTGGTGGATGACCAGGCGCTGGCGGAGGAGTCCGAGGCCCTGGTCAAGCACTTCTCCACCCAGCCCACTGGCGGGCTGGCTCTGATCAAGCAGGCGCTGAACGCGTCCTGGGGCAACTCCCTGGATCAGCAGCTCGACCTGGAGCGGGACCTGCAGCGGACCGCCGGCCGGAGCGAGGACTACCGGGAAGGGGTGACGGCCTTCATGGAAAAGCGGCAACCGGTTTTCCGCGGTCGCTGATACCGAATCGGAGTGATGTGCCGCAAGGGCGGAGCCGATGGTTAACCGTGGGCCGGCACAGACAGGGGAGATGGCGATGAGCGAGCAATCGCAGCCAGAGATGCTGCGCCTTCCGGCGGATGAAGTGGCCAGGCGCGCTGCGGAGCACATGTGGCGGGAGGACCGGGCGTCCCAGGCCCTGGGCATGGTGCTGGAAGAGGTGCGGCCGCGCTATGCGCGACTGTCCATGGTTGTGCGGGAGGACATGGTCAACGGGCACGATGTCTGCCATGGCGGTCTGATTTTCACCCTGGCGGATTCGGCCTTCGCGTTTGCCTGCAACTGGGCGAACCGCGTCACCGTCGCCTCCGGCGGCAGCATCGATTTCGTGGCTCCGGCGCGGCGCGGTGACCGGATCATCGCGGTGGCGGAGGAGCGCAGCCGGGCCGGCCGCACCGGCGTCTACGATGCCCGGGTGGAGAACCAGGACGGGAGGCTCATCGCCCTGTTCCGGGGGCGCTCCTACACACTGTCCGGCGTTATTGTCCCGGGGCTGGAGGTGGATGAGGGTTGAGCGGTGGCGCCGCGTGTCCATTGGGAACGATGATCGCGGACGCAGCCCGCGCTGCTGCGCCGCACGATTGGGGAGGAGACTGACATGCTTTCCGGTTTGAGAGCCAACGGGCTGTTGGAGGCGGTGGAGACCTGCAGCCGCGAGGCATTACAGGAGATCCAGTTGCAACGCCTGCGCTGGACCTTGAACCACGCTTACAAGAATGTGCCGTTCTACCGCCATGCCTTTGACCAGGCCGGTGTGCATCCGTCCGAGGTCAGCGCGCTGGAGGATCTGGGCAGGTTTCCGTTCACGGTCAAGAACGATCTGCGGGACAACTACCCGTTCGGCATGATCGCCACGCCCATGGAAGATGTGGTGCGGGTGCATGCCTCCAGCGGTACCACGGGGCGTCCCACGGTGGTGGCGTACACGCAGAACGACATCGATATGTGGGCGGATGTGATGGCGCGTTCTCTGCGCGCCGCTGGCGTCACCGGCAATGATCTGGTGCACGTGGCCTATGGCTACGGGCTGTTCACCGGCGGGCTGGGTGCCCATTACGGTGCCGAGCGCCTGGGCTGCACGGTGGTTCCCATGTCCGGCGGGCAGACCGAGAAGCAGGTGCAGCTCATCAATGATTTCAAGCCGTCGGTGATCATGGTCACGCCCTCGTATGTGCTGAATATCGCGGACGAGATGGAACGCCAGGGGCTGGATCCGCGCAAGTGCTCTCTGCGTCTGGGTATCTTCGGTGCCGAACCGTGGACCGATGCCATGCGCAAGGAGATCGAGGAGCGGCTGGACATCGATGCGGTGGATATCTACGGACTGTCCGAGGTGATCGGCCCGGGGGTCGCCCAGGAGTGCATCGAGACCAAGGACGGCCTCACCATCTGGGAGGATCTGTTCTACCCGGAAGTGATCGACCCGGATACCGGCGAGGTTCTGCCCGACGGTGAGGAAGGGGAGCTGGTGTTCACCAGTCTGGCCAAGGAGGCGTTTCCCATCATCCGCTACCGTACGCGGGACCTCACACGCCTGCTGCCGGGAACGGCGCGCACCATGCGGCGCATGGACCGGATCACCGGCCGCAGCGACGATATGGTCATCGTCCGTGGCGTGAACGTGTTCCCAACCCAGATCGAGGAGCGAATCTGCGCGCACAGTCAGTTGGCCCCCCATTACCAATTGCAACTCACCCGCGATGGCCACATGGACAAGCTCACCGTGTTGGTGGAGCCCCGTCAGGATCTGGGTGTGCTGGATGAAGAGGAACGGGTTGTGATTGCCAAGGAACTGGCCCACGCCATCAAGTCCTACGTCGGCGTCTCCGCGGACGTGGAGGTGGTGGAGGTGGGGCAACTGGAGCGTTCCCTGGGGAAGGCCAAGCGCGTGGTGGACCTCCGGGACAAGGCCTGAACCGGGCGGACGGGCCGCACAACGGCGCTGAGACATGGCGATGTTTTCCGAAAGCTTGGTACATGTGGCACTCTGCGCCAGCCCGTTCTGGGCGGCCACCTGATCCGGGGGAGGGCACGTCAGGCTCATGTCCGTCAATAAGATTGTTTCGGAGCTGGTCGAGGGGTTTCGCAGGCAGCGGCCGATTCGAGCGGGCTCACTGATCATCACCGTATACGGGGATGCCATCGCGCCCCGGGGGGGGACGGTATGGCTTGGCAGCCTGATCGATCTGCTCAAGCCCCTGGGGCTCAGCGAACGGCTGGTGCGCACCTCCGTCTACCGGCTGTCCAAGGAAGGGTGGTTCACCTCGTCCCAGATCGGCCGTCGCAGTTACTACAGTCTGACCAACAGCGGCTGGCGGGCCTTCGAGCGCGCCTATCAGCGGGTGTACGCCGAGCCGCATCAGGACTGGAACGGTGAATGGACCCTGCTGTTTGCCTCCCCATTGCAGGGGGAGGCGCGTGAGGTGTTGCGCCGGGAGCTCACCAATCTGGGTTTTGCCAGCCTGGCGCCCACGGTATTCGGGCATCCGCTGGCGCCCCGTGAGGCGCTGCTGGCCATACTCCAGGATCTGGGGGTGCTGGGCGATGTGATCCTGATGCATGCCCGCCAGGACGGACTGCCCACCTCCCGGCCCATGAACCGCCTGGTTCGGGAGTGCTGGAGCCTGGATGAGCTGCAGATAGCCTACAGCCGCTTCCTGGATCAGTTCCGGCCGGTATGGCAGGCGGTGAAAGCAGCCCGCCGGCTGGATCCGAGCCAGTGTTTCCTGGTGCGGACGCTGCTCATTCATGAAATCCGGCGTCTGCTCCTCCGGGACCCGCAATTGCCGGATCAGGTGTTGCCCGCCAACTGGAACGGAACAGCGGCCCGATTGCTGACCCGGAATCTGTATCGCCTGACCTATCCACTGGCGGAGGCGCACCTCACGGAAGTGCTGCAGACCGCGGAGGGGCCATTGCCGGATCCCGCCCCGTATTTCTACAAGCGTTTCGGCGGGCTGGGCTGAGCTTCCGGTTCCCGGTCTCTTCAATCTTCCGGGGTGATGGCGTTCCCATTGCCTGCGCGCCGCGCCCCGCCCCCGAACACGCTGCAAAGCCAGAGCGCCATGGGAATGGTTCAGCGCTTCCATATATGACACGAAGGTTCCTGCCTGTGGGCAGAAAAATGTCGCTATAGACAGATCCGTCTTTAGCCACCTTCTCTGTTCAGGTTACGCGTTAAACTTATAACAAGTTGTTTTTTATACTAAAAAACCAGTTGTCTCGATGCTGCTTCGCAACATGATTCCCGCTTGCGCATGTGACACAAAATGCTATATTTATGACAATGAAAATGTATCACGATCTAGCGTCGATACCGGATGCGCAACGCCCGAGGAGGTCTGCATGTACAGCCAGCTCGTCGATACCGGGGCGAAGGGGAAACCCAGCCGGGAAGGGATGTCCCCCGAAGAGGCCGCGTTCCAGGACCGCATCGATCAGGACATTACCGTGGAGCCGCGTGACTGGATGCCGGAGCAGTATCGCAAGACACTGATCCGGCAGATCTCCCAGCATGCCCATTCGGAAATCGTGGGCATGCTGCCCGAGGGGAACTGGATCAGTCGTGCCCCCAGCCTGCGTCGGAAGCTGATTCTGCTGGCCAAGGTCCAGGACGAGGCCGGGCACGGTCTCTATCTCTACAGCGCCGCCGAGACCCTGGGTGTGGACCGGCAGGAGTTGCTGGATGCCCTGCACAGCGGCAAGGCGAAGTACTCCAGTATCTTCAACTACCCGACCCTGACCTGGGCCGATATCGGTGCCATCGGCTGGTTGGTGGACGGCGCGGCGATCATGAACCAGATTCCCCTGTGCCGCTGCTCCTATGGCCCCTATGCCCGGGCCATGGTGCGTATCTGCAAGGAAGAGAGCTTCCACCAGCGCCAGGGCTACGAAATCATGCTGGAACTCTGTCGCGGTACCGAGGAGCAGAAGCGCATGGCGCAGGATGCCCTGAACCGCTGGTGGTGGCCCTCGCTGATGATGTTCGGGCCTCCGGACGGGGAGTCCGTGCACACGCAGCAGTCAATGGCCTGGAAGATCAAGCGGCATACCAACGATGAGCTGCGTCAGCGTTTTATCGACCAGACCGTTCCCCAGGCCCACTACCTGGGGCTCACCCTTCCCGATCCGGAGCTCCGGTATGACGAGGAATCCGGTCACTGGCAGATCGGCGAAATCGACTGGTCCGAGTTTTGGCGCGTGATCCAGGGGGATGGCCCCTGCAACCGTGAGCGCCTGGGTGCGCGGGTGCGTGCCTACGAGGAGGGTGCCTGGGTCCGTGAGGCGGCCCGGGTGCATGCCGAGAAGCAGGCGGCCCGTCGGGCGGCCTGAGCAGCGGACTGGCGCGATCCTATCGGAGCCGCGCCGTGGAGGAAGCATCATGAGTAGGGACTGGCCACTGTGGGAAGTGTTCATCCGCAGCAAGCACGGGCTGTCGCACAAGCATGTGGGCAGCATCCACGCCACCGATGCGGAAATGGCCATCAACAACGCGCGGGACGTGTACACGCGCCGTAACGAGGGTGCCAGCATCTGGGTGGTGCGTGCAGCGGATATCGTGTCCTCCGCGCCGGGCGACAAGGAAATTCTGTTCGACCCCAGCGAGGACAAGATCTACCGTCACCCGACCTTCTACGAGGTGCCGGACGAGGTGGAGAATCTGTGATGGCGGTCACGGGGGGCGCAGCCATGAGTGATGCCAGCAAGCAATTCGAGTACCTGCTTCGGCTTGGCGACAATGCCCTGGTGCTGGGGCAGCGGTTGTCCGCCTGGGTGGGACATGCCCCGGTGCTGGAAGAGGAAATGGCCACCGCCAATGTGGCCCTGGACCTGATCGGTCAGGCGAAGTCCTGGCTGGATCTGGCCGGTCAGGTGGAGGGAGAGGGGCGTGACGCGGACTGGCTGGCCTATCATCGGGACGCCTGGGATTACCGCAACGCCCTGCTGGTGGAGCAGCCGAACGGCGATTACGCCATGACCATCATGCGGCAGTTCCTGTTCGACGCCTTTCATCTGCCGCTGCTGGAGCAACTCGCCGCCTCCGGTGACGAACGGGTGCGGGACATCGCCGCGAAATCGGTGAAGGAAGTGCGCTATCACCTGCGCCGCAGCAGCGAGTGGGTGATCCGGCTGGGGGACGGGACCGAGGAAAGTCATCGCCGCACCCAGGCCGCGCTGGATGAGCTCTGGCGCTTCACCGGGGAACTGATGGCAGCGGATGCGGTGGATCAGGCCATGGTGGAGCAAGGCCTCGGCGCCGATCTGGAGCCGGTGGCGGATGCCTGGCGTCAGCGGGTGGATCAGGTGCTGGAGGCGGCCACGCTGGAGCGGCCCGGTGAGCAGTGGATGCAGCAGGGCGGCAAGCAGGGCCGGCATTCGGAGCACCTGGGTTACATCCTGGCGGAAATGCAGTTTCTGCCGAGGGCGTATCCGGATGCCCGCTGGTAGCAGGAAAACCGTGGCGCGGCCCCGGCCCGGCGAGATCCGTCGCTGGCTGGCCGACGTGACAGACCCGGAGATCCCGGTGCTCACCATCGAGGATCTGGGGGTGCTGCGCGACGTTCGCTGGGAGGATGACACCCTGCACGTGGTGATCACCCCCACCTACACCGGTTGTCCCGCGATGATGACCATCCGCATGGAGATCGTCCAGACCCTGCGGAAACACGGGATCGATCGGGTGCGGATCGAAGAGCGCATCTCCCCGGCCTGGACCACGGACTGGATCGGTGATGCCGCCCGGGAGAAGCTCCGCGCCTACGGAATCGCGCCGCCGGAGGGGCAGGCCGGCGGGCGGAGCGCACTGTTCGGTGAGCCGGTGAAGCCGGCCTGCCCCCAGTGCGGTTCGGAGAACACGGAACAGGTCAGCGAGTTCGGGTCCACCGCCTGCAAGGCCCTGTACCGCTGCCGTGACTGCCTGGAACCATTCGATTATTTCAAGTGCATCTGACCAGGATGCCGCAAGAAGACGTACAGGGAGGGGGCGGATCATGTCCCGGTTTCATAACCTCACCGTGAGTGATGTCCGGCAGGAGACGCGGGATACCGTGTCCATCGCCTTTTCCGTGCCCGGGGAGATCAGGGACGATTTCCGCTACCGGGCGGGACAGCATCTGGCGCTTCGCGCCCGGATTGACGGCCAGGAAGTGATGCGGACCTATTCCATCTGTACCGCCGAGCAGGACGGTGAGTTGCGGGTGGCCATCAAGCGCCAGCCCCATGGCCGCTTTTCCAACCATGCCAATGAGCATTTCAAGCGGGGGGATGTGCTCGAGGTCATGCCGCCGCAAGGGCATTTCGGGCTGGAATTTCATCCGGAAAACCGCAACAGCTACCTGGCGGTGGCGGCGGGTAGCGGCATTACGCCGATCATCTCCATGATCAAGACCGGTCTGCAGGCGGAGCCGCACAGCACGTTCACCCTGATCTACGGCAACCGCTCCACCCAGAACATGATTTTCCGCGAGCAGTTGGAAGACCTGAAAAACCTCTACATGGAGCGTTTCACGCTGATTCCGGTGATGAGCCGCGAGCAGACCGATATCGACCTGTTTCACGGTCATATCGACAGCGACAAATGCCGGGAGCTGTTCCGCCACTGGGTGAAGCCAGCGGACATGACGGAATGCGTGATCTGCGGGCCGGAGAGCATGATTCACGCGGTAACCGAGGCCTTGAAGTCCGCCGGCATGCCCCCGGAGCGGATTCACTTCGAGCTGTTCACGGCGCCGGGCGAGGCCAAAGAACGCCGCCGGCAGCGCCAGGACGATGCCAGTCTCGATCACAGCGCGGCGCGGGTGGCTGTGCGCGTGGACGGCGGGCAGGTTGAGTTCGACCTGCCCCGGAATACCCAGTCCATTCTGGATGCCGGACTCGAGGCCGGTGCCGATCTTCCCTTCTCGTGCAAAGGCGGGGTCTGTTCCACCTGTCGCGCCCGGGTCGTGGAAGGGGAGGTGGAGATGGATGTCAACTACGCGCTGGAGGATTACGAGATCGAAGCGGGCTATGTGCTCACCTGTCAGAGCTACCCGGCTTCGGAGAAAGTGATTCTGGACTACGACGCCTGAGCGCGTGGTGGGAGCGGAGGCAGGATACCCCGTGTCCTGATGGGCAGGGGGTGGGCGGGATGGAGTCCGCCACCCATGTTATCGACCTTGTGACGATAGAAAAACGACTGTGGGAGGAGATCGTCATGTTGAAGAAAACCCTGCTGGCTGCCGTGTGCTCGGTGGCCGCGTTTGGCCTGGGCGTGTCACAGGTGGCGGCGGATGAACCGATCCGGATCGGGTCGTTCCTGTCCGCCAGCGGCCCCGCGTCGTTCCTCGGCGATCCGCAGCGCAAGACGCTGCGGCTCTATGTGGACCGGATCAACGAGGAAGGTGGTGTGCTCGGCCGGCCGCTGGAATTCACCTACTACGATGATCACGGCGCGTCCGACCAGGCCCGTACCTTTGCCCGGCGCCTGATCGCGCGGGATCGTTCCCATATCATCATCGGCGGCTCCACCACCGGGGCCACCATGGCGGCGGTGGAGCTGATCGAGCGCCTGGAGGTGCCCTTCATCAGCCTGGCCGGCGCGGTGGTCGTGGTCGAGCCGGTGAAGAAGTGGGTGTTCAAGACGCCGGAAACCGATCGTATGGCCGCCGAACAGGTGTTCGCCGACATGCAGCGCCGCGGCATCTCCAGGATCGGTCTGATTTCCGGGACCGGCGGTTTCGGTGCCTCCGGTCGGCAGCAGTCCCACGCGGTGGCGGCGGACTACGGGATTGAAATCATCGAGGACGAAACCTACGCGCCGGATGATACGGACATGACCCCGCAGTTGACCCGGATCCGGGCCAACCCGGAGGTGGAGGCGATCCTGAATTTCGACTTCGGGCAGGCGCCGGCCATCGTCACCCGCAACTACGCGGCCCTGGGCATCGATCGGCCGCTCTACCAGTCCCACGGTGTGGCGTCCGAAAGCTACCTTGAACTGGCCGGTGCGGCGGCCGAGGGCGTGCGTCTGCCGGTATCGCCCATCCTGGTGGCGGATCTGCTGCCGGACGATGACCCGCAGAAGGCACCCACCATGGCATTCCGGGAGACCTACCGGGAAGCCTATGGGGAGACCCCCTCAGCCTTCGCCGGCTATGCCTATGACGCGCTGATGCTGGCGGTGGATGCCATTGAGCGGGCCGGCACCACGGATCCCCACGCGGTTCGCGACGCCCTGGAGCAGACCACGGACTTCCAGGGTGTGACCGGGACATTCAACATGAGTCCGGAAGATCACATGGGGCTGGATATCGAGACCAGCTTCCGCATGGTGGAGGTCCGCAACGGCACCTGGAGACTGATCGAACAGGACTGACAGCGCAGCGTCGTGCAGACGGTCAAGGCGCCGCGCCCGCATGCCGGGGGCGGCGCCTGCTCACAAGTCCGAGGTGAGACACCATGTTCTCAGATTTCCTGCAATTCCTGGTTACCGGGGTCACCATCGGTGCGACCTATGCCCTGGTCGCGCTGGGATTCAGTATCATTTACAACGCCAGTCACG
This sequence comes from Ectothiorhodospiraceae bacterium, assembly GCA_020831885.1. Classification (GTDB taxonomy): domain Bacteria; phylum Pseudomonadota; class Gammaproteobacteria; order Nitrococcales; family Aquisalimonadaceae; genus LSCE01. The sequence continues at coordinate 133,586 of JAFIFU010000003.1, read as the reverse complement.
TGATCAACTTCGCCCAGGGCGATTTCGTGATGATCGGCGGCATGTCCGCCGTCTTCATCATCGCCACCGGCGTGCCCATGCCCGTCGCCCTGCTGATCGCCGTTTTGTTCGGCGGCCTGGTGGGCATCCTCCTCTACAAGGGTGGGATCGAGCCGGCGCGGGATGCCGGTGTGATACCGCTGATCATCATCACCGTGGGGGCGGCCTTGTTTCTTCGTGGTGTTGCGCAGGTGGTCTGGGGGCGCAGCTACCATGCCCTGCCGCCCTTTTCCGGCGATGAGCCCATCCGCTTTCTGGGCGTGGTGGTCATGCCCCAGAGCCTGTGGGTGCTTGGCATCACGGTGCTCATCGTGGCGGCGCTGGGCTACTTTTTCACCCGCACCATGCTGGGTAAGGCCATTCTGGCCACGTCCCACAATCGCGATGCCGCCAAGCTCATGGGCATCAACACCAATATGGTGCTGCTGGTCAGCTTTGCCCTGGCGGGCCTGCTGGGGGCAGTGGCGGGCGTGATCGTCGCGCCCATCACCTTCACCTACTACGAGGTGGGCGTGATGCTGGGTCTCAAGGGCTTCGTGGCCGCCGTGCTGGGGGGGCTGGGCAGCTTTGTCGGCGCCATCGCCGGAGGTGTCATCCTGGGGGTCACCGAGGCCATGATGGCCGGTTACATCTCGTCGGATTACAAGGACGCCGTGGCCTTCGTGCTGATCCTGCTGATCCTGTTCTTCATGCCCAGCGGTATCTTCGGCAAGGGGGGGGTGGAGCGTGTCTGATCACAAGGTGGACAACAACGCCCTCGCCGCGGACAACCCGACCGTGTCCGCCCGGCCGCCGGCCGAGGCCCTGCGGGAACTCCGGCGCTGGCGCTGGCAGGATCTGGTGTTCTCCGCCCGCTACGGGGGCTTCTTCGTGCTCCTGGCCGCCGTCCTGCTTGCACCGCTGTTTCTGGAGGGGCTGTACGAATTCGACCTGGCCATTCTGGTGTTCATCAATGCCTCGGTGGCCATCACACTGAATCTGCTGGTGGGCTATGCCGGGCAGATCAGCCTGGGGCATGCGGCCTTTTTCGGCCTGGGGGGCTACGGTACCGCCATTCTGGCCACCCGCCATGACTGGCCGGCCCTGGCCGCGCTGCTGGCGGGCGTCCTGCTGGTGGCGCTGGTGGCGTTTGTGATTGCCCGGCCCATCCTGCGCCTCAAGGGCCATTATCTGGCCATGGCCACCCTGGGCCTGGGCATGATCATCTATCTGATCATCACCACGGAGACCGGATTGACCGGCGGCCCCGACGGTATGTCCGTGGCACCCATGGAAGTGTTCGGCTACCTGGTTTTCGATGAGCTGGTCTGGTACTGGATCACGGGTATCCTGCTGCTGCTGATCTACTGGCTGTCGGTGAACGTGATCGAATCCCCGGTGGGCCGGGCGCTCCGTGCGGTGCACGGCTCCGAGATCGCCGCCATCAACTCCGGCGTGAACGTCACCCACTACAAGACGCTGGTTTTTGTCGTCTCCGCCATGGTGGCGGCCTTGATGGGTGGGCTGTTCGCGTTCTACAGCGGCTTCATCACGCCCACGTCCTCCGATTTCATGCACTCCATTGAATTCGTGGTGATGGTGGTGCTGGGTGGCATGGCCTCCGTGGTGGGGGCCGTGGTGGGCGCCCTGTTGCTCACATTGCTGCCGCAGTTCCTGGCGGCCATGGCCGATTACAAATGGCTGGTGTACGGGTTGATCCTGATGCTGGTGATGATCTTCATGCCCAAGGGGCTGGTGCCCACGGTGCATGGCTGGATCCGGAGGTGGTTGCCATGAGCATTCTGCGTGTCGAATCCCTCACCAAGGTGTTCGGTGGGTTGCGTGCCATCGACGATCTGTCGTTCACCATTCATCCAGGTGCCGTGCATTCCGTGATCGGCCCCAACGGCGCCGGCAAGACCACGCTGTTCAACCTGATCACCGGCGTCTATAAGCCCACCTCCGGCCGTGTGCTGATCGAGGATCGGGATGTCTCCGGCCTGGCAACCCACCAACGGGCGGCCCTGGGCATGAGCCGTACATTCCAGAATCTGCAGATCTGCATGAACATGACCGCGATTGAGAATGTCATGCTCGGACGGCATCTGCACCTGGACGGGCGCTTCCTTCCCTCCCTGTTCCGTCTGCCGCGCATCGTGCGCGGTGATGCCGAGGCCCGGGAGCGTTGTGCGGAACTCATGGAGTACGTGGGTCTGGGCAAGTACATCAATGCGGAAGCATCCGGCATGCCCTATGGTGCGCTGAAACGGCTGGAGATCGCCCGCTCCCTGGCGGCGGAGCCCAAGCTGCTCCTGTTGGACGAGCCGGCCGCAGGCCTGAACACCACCGAGACGGCGGAGCTGGACGGGGTGATCGCCCGGTTGGGGGATGCGGGCGTGACCGTGGTTCTGGTGGAGCACGACATGAAGCTGGTGATGAATATCTCCGAGCATATCGTGGTGCTCAACTACGGGAAAAAGCTCGCTGAAGGAACGGCTGACGAGATCCGCCGCAATCCCGACGTCATCGCTGCCTATCTGGGTGCTGCCTAATCCCGCGAGAGGTCCCTGATCCATGACGGATGCAATTCGTGTCATCAAGACCGAGCACATCAACGTCTGGCGCATCCTCAATACCCTGGAGGAGTTGCTGGACGAAGCCGTGCGCAGTGGCACCCGGCCCGACGCGCGGGTTATCGGCGAGATCCTGCTGTATCTCGAAACCTATGCCGACCGGGTGCATCACCCCAAGGAAGACGACTACCTGTTCAAGGCCCTGCGGGAGCGCTCCCCCGAGGCCACGGAGGTGATCGATGAGCTGGAGCGCCAGCATGCCGAAGGCGGGCCGCAACTGGAGCGCGTGCGCGAAGCGCTGCGGTTCTGTGAGGAACAGTTCCCGGAAGGTCTGGAACGCCTGCGCAGCGAGGTGGACGCCTACATCCGTTTCCAGCGGGATCACATCAACCTGGAAGAGAGCCGTATCCTGCCCCTGGCCCGCCGCAGCCTGACGGATGCGGACTGGGAGCCCATCAACCGGGCCTTTCTCAACAACGAGGATCCCCTGTTCGGCAGCAAGGTACGGGAGGAATTCCGTGAACTCCAGTCGCGCATCGTGCAGCATGCGCCGGCCCCGCTGGGGCTTGGCCTCTCGGGAGAGCCACCGCCACCCCGCCCGGCGGCGGAACAGGCCGCCATCAGGCAGGCCGGTACGGACACCGACGTACTGTTGCGCATCGAGGGTTTGAGCACCCACTACGGCTACATCCAGGCGCTGGACAATGTCTCGCTTCAAGTGGAGCGGGGTCAACTGGTGGCGCTGGTGGGCGCGAATGGTGCCGGCAAGAGCACGCTGCTGCGGACGATTTCCGGTCTGCAGCCGGTGTCCGCTGGGCGGATCTACCACGAGGGGCGGGATATCACCACCATGAGCTCGTCCCGCCGGGTCCGGCTGGGGATCTGTCAGGTTCCGGAGGGCCGGCAGGTATTCGGTCCCATGAGCGTGGAGGACAACCTGCTGCTGGGCGCCTACACGCGCCAGGACCGTCGGACCAACGGTGTCGGCGAGGATCTGGAGCGGATGTACGACAAGTTCCCGATCCTGCGGGAGAAGCGGAAGCTCCCGGCGGGAACGCTGTCCGGTGGCCAACAGCAGATGCTCGCCATCGCCCGCGCCCTGATGGGGCGTCCGCGCCTGCTACTGCTGGATGAGCCGAGCATGGGGCTGGCGCCGCTGCTGGTGGCGGAGATCTTCAAGACCATCGAGCAGTTGCTGGAGGAGGGCATCACCATTTTCCTGGTGGAGCAGAATGCCTCCGCCGCATTGGCCATTGCCGACCAGGGTTACGTGTTGGAGACAGGGCGGATGGTCATGTCCGGCCCTGGCCAGTCGTTGCTCCAGGACGAGCAGGTACAGAAGGCCTATCTGGGCATCTGACGGTCCACGCCGGGGGCACGCCCGTGTCCCCCGGCGGGATCGGTCGGGTGGCCGGTCAGAGCTGTTCCTCCGGCCGGAACAGGGCCACCGGGCATTTCACATCGTGCAGCACCGCGTGGCTGACGCTGCCCAGTGCCACCTGGGCCAGGCCGCCTCGCCCGTGGGTGGTCATCACCAGCATGGCTCCCGGTTGCGCGGAGGCATAGCTGGAAATGGCCTCGCCGGGGCTGTCACCGTGGAGCACATCCCAGTCGGCATCCAGACCGTGTTTCTCTTTCAGCCGACGGGCCACGCTCTGCACGTAGTTCGATTCCATGATGTCACTGGAACTGCCGCTGCTTCCGCTGCTGGGGCCGAAGCTCTCGGTGATGCTGTGGCGCCGGGATTGTCCTGGCATGGCATCCGGCTCCACCACGTGCACGAGTTGCAGGCGTGCTTTCAGCATCTGTGCCAGTTCGGCCGCCTGGGGCAGGACATCCTCCGACAGCGGGGAACCATCCACGCAGACGATGAGCTGCTGAATCGGGCTATCGTCGTCGTCGCGCATTCTGGGGCCGGCCAGAAAAACGAGCCGACCGCTTTCGCGCACCACCTGGGCGGCGACGCTGCCCAGCAGGGCCTCGGTCACCGGCCGGCGGCCGTGGGTCGTCATGCAGAGCAGGATGTCGGTCTCGTTTCGTGCCATCTCCGCCAGATGCCGGGCCGGGGATGTGTCCGGCACCACTTCGATTTTCGGCTTATCCCCCTTGAACGATTCCAGGGCGCGCTCGATGGCGTGACGCCGATCATCCATGGCCTGGGTGTCCGGCACGATGGAATAGAGCTTGAGCGGCATGCCCAGTTGCTGGCTCAGCTTCCTGCCCAAGGCGAGACCTCGCAGGGAATAGGCGGAACCGTCCACAGAAACCAGGATCTCTTGCATCACGCTTCTCCTCGAAACCTTTTGTCTTGAATTGATGAGTGACGACACCTCGGCACCGGCGTCGCCCATGCACCATGACAGCATGACACAGACTACATGCCTAGCCTTTACATGGATCAAGTTTTTCCCTGTTTCGTCCGCGGCGGCGATACCGCCTTGTCCGCCTGCTCGAATGCTTCCCTAACGGTCAACGACCCTGCGCATGGCCTGCAACCAGTCCTCACGGTTGGTGGGGGCACGCTCCCCGACGCGGGCGGTTTGCGATAAGCGGTGGTCCAGTTGACGGATGGCGGCGCGGGGGCCCAACTCATCAAGGAAGCGGGAGACCACGGCCGCCTCCTCGCCACGACCGTTGCCCATGTCGATCCTGTCGGCGTGATGCAGGACCAGTTCGCTCTGGGCCCGTGTGATGGCCACATAGGCCAGTCGACGCTCCTCGGCGAGATTCGCCACCGCTCCCTCCCGGGCCATGGGCATCAGACCTTCCGAGAATCCGAACACGTGCACGGCGGGCCATTCCAGCCCCTTGGCGGCATGGATCGAGCACAGGGTGACCCGGCCATCCGTGGCATCCGCCTCCTCCGTGCCGGCCGCGATGATCTCCAGGGCGGTGCCCCACCGCGCCTCGGGCGTCGCGTCTGCCGGCAGGGTGTCCAGGCGGCGGGCCATGGCCCGCTGGACAGTGCCCATGCGGGAAAGCGCCGGACGCAACGCTGTATCCAGTCCGACACGGCCGGCGCCGTTCCGGGCCTGCACGCTGCGCCGTGCCCGTGCCACCAGCCAGTCATTGAACAGGGGTGTCTGCAGGCACCAGTCCAGCAACTGGGCCGGGCCGCGGGTCTGCAGTGTTTCGATGGCCCGCGCCAGGCGCTCCACCGCCGCGGCGGCCTGCGGCGTGAGGCGCCAGGCGTTGGCCAGAGGATTCTCACTGCCGTCCATCAGCCTGCCAACGCCGCGGCTGCCGAGCCCCGGCACCAGGTCGGCCAGTCGGGACAGGGCCCGAACGTCCCGGCGGTTGGCCGCCAACCGGCCGGCGGCCAGCATCATGCGGACATCGGCGAAGCTCAACAGATCCATACCGGCTTTGATACGGTATGGAACGCCCAGGCGCAGCAGCGCGCTCTCCACCGGGCGGGCCAGGCGGTTTTTCCGGTACAGCACCGCCACCTGCTCAGGGGGGACTCCCTGGTCCAGGGCCTTGCGGATCCGGTCTGCCAGTCGCTCCGCCATCTGCTCCGCATCACCGTGCAGTTCCAGGCGGATATGGTCGCCGGCGGGTGCGGTCCGGACCGGGTAGGGGTTTTTCTCCAGCCGGCTGGCATTGTTGCGCACCAGCGTGGCGCCCCCGTTGACGATGGCCGGAGTGGAGCGGTAATTGCGCTCCAGCCGGTAAACCGTGGCCCGGTGCTGCTCGATGAAATCCCGCATGTTGTCGGGGCGTGCATGACGCCATTCGTAGATGGCCTGATCGTCGTCGCCCACCAGCAGTACGGTGCGGTTTTCCGGAATCATTTCCCCGAGCAGACGGAACTGTGCACCGTCTGTGTCCTGCGCCTCGTCCACGGTTACGTCCTGCAGCGTCCCGCGCAGGTCCGCCGCCAGGGCGGTTTCCTGGCGCAGCAGCCGGGCGGGCAGAAGAATCAGGTCGCTGAAGTCCAGCACGCCGGCTTCCCGCTTTTCCCGATCATAGCGGCGCAGGCGTTGCATGAGTCGGGAGGCGGCAACAGGGCCGAAGCCGGCAGCATCCATCCGTTCCTTGATCGGCTGCAGGTCGGCGGGATGGGTGATGTCCAGGCCGTTGGCACTGATCACCTCGTGCAGGTCCATGGCCTTCTGGCGGCGGACCTTGTCGGAGAAGGGGCCCGCCAGCAGGGCATCGAGCATGCGCCGTGCGTCCTCGCTGTCCATCAGGGTGGCATTACGCGGGACACCGATCAGCCTGCCGTACCGGCGCAACAATTGGTTGCCGAAACTGTGGAATGTGCCGATCCAGGGGAGATCCACGCCGTTGGGCAGGCGGGCGGCCAGGCGTTCCCGCATCTCCCCCGCGGCCTTGTTGGTGAAGGTGAGCAGGACCATGCCTGCTCCGGGAACCCGGCTCTCGGTGAGGCGCCGTGCCGCCCGTTCGGTGGTGCAGCGGGTCTTGCCTGAACCGGCGCCGGCCAATACCGCGGCCGGGCCTTCTTCGTGGGCGACGACGTTTGCCTGATCCGGATCCAGCATGTCCTTGCTTCGTGTCTGCGGAAAGCGGGGGATTCTAGCAGCACCGGAGCCGGCTGGGGAAAGCGTCGTCGTTGGAAATGACGTGGTATTGAAACCGCGCTGTGGCTACGCTGTTGAGGAAACGGGCGACCAGGGAAGCGGGGGGAGAGACATGGCCGGTACAACGACAAGAAATCGGCAGTTCGGGCTGACGCTGCTGGCGCTTTACGCATTCCTGATCCTGCTGCCAGTGATCATGGCGGCCCTTCAGGGACGGGAGCCCCGACCCTGGCGCAACGATCTGGCGTCCGGGCTGGCCATGGCCGGTTTCGCCATGCTGCTGGCGGAGTTCCTGCTTTCCGGACGTTCCCGCTGGCTGTCGCGTCGCATCGGTATGGACGTGATCATGCGTTTTCACCAGTTCATGGGGCATGTCCTGTTGGCATTCCTGCTCCTGCACCCATTCCTCTACAACCTGCCGATGAACGTGCAGCCCTACGGCGAACTGGATGGTGCCACCTGGTTGAGTCTGCCAATGGCCCCCGGCATCACCGGGCTGCTAGCCTGGGTCGGGCTGGGCGTCCTGGTGTTCTTCGCGGTGGCGCGTGATTCGCTGCCTTTTCGCTACGAAACCTGGCGCTTCTGGCACGGCTTCGGTGCCTTGCTGATAGCACTTCTCGGCCTGCACCACACCCTGGAAGTGGGGCGCTACAGCCAGCAGGACTGGTTGGGCGGTTTCTGGATTATCGCCGTGGCGCTGGCCGTGCTGGCGCTGGCGCATGTGCACCTTTTCACCCCGCTGCGGGAACGGCGACGGCCGTTCCGGGTTGCGGGGGTGGAACGGGTGGCGGATCGTACCTGGAGCCTGGTGATGGAGCCGGATCGCGATGGTGGTCATGACGGAAGGCCGCTGCCCTACGAAGCCGGTCAGTTCGCCTGGCTGAAAATGGGTGGACCACTGTTCCGGATCACCGAGCACCCGTTTTCCATCAGTTCCTCACCAGATCAATGGCCGCGCGTGGAGTTCACCATCAAGGAAGCGGGTGACTTCACCGGCGGCCTGGACCGGATCCCCTCCGGCACCCGTGCCTACCTGGACGGGCCCTACGGCAGTTTCCTGCTGGACGAATCCGAGCGGCCGCTGGTGATGATCGCCGGGGGCGTGGGCATGGCGCCCATCATGAGCCTGTTGCGGCAGTTGCGGGCCCAGGGCAGCAAGCGGCGCATCCTGCTTCTGCAGGCCAACCGGCACGCGGGGCAGATCCTGTACCGGGAGGAACTCGCTGCGATGGCGCGGGAGCTGGAGCATCTGACGGTTCACTACATGCTCGGTGAGCCGCCGGAGGGTTGGGACGGACTGACCGGAGTCCCCCGAACCGAGGTTCTGGCCACGCTGATTCCGGAAGCCGCGCGGGGGGAAAGCCTCTGCTACGTCTGCGGCCCGCCGGCGATGATCCATGCGGTGGAGTCCTCTCTGGTGCGGGAACTGGGCGTGCCGGCAGCACAGGTGATCTCGGAGCGTTTCCAGTACAGCTTTGGCGCCCGTTCCGGCAGTGCCGGACGCGCCTTGCTCGCCTTTTCCGTGACGACGGCGGTGATTGTCGCGGGCGTGTTTCTGTTCGCCTTCCGCTAACCAGTCCCCGCAGCCGATCTCAGCGGTCGGCCGCTGGCGGCTTCATTGTGAATGGCGCCATTTGTTCAAATGCCCGGGATGCCCGCAGAATTTTCAACTCCTGGAAACGGGCAGCCACCAGCTGCATGCCCACCGGCAGCCCGTTGCTGGCCAGTCCGACCGGTATCGACGCCGCAGGCTGGCCCGTGAGGTTGAACGGAACGGTGTAAGGAACGGCGTGTTCCCAGCGATCGTATTCCGCCGAGTGATAGACCACGTCCGCCCGCGGAGCCGTGGTGGGCATGGTTGGGGTCACCAGCAGATCATACTGTTGATGGAACCGCTCCATCCGGACCCCCAGCCGAACCCGCGCCGTCACGGCCTGATGGTAGCTGTCCAGGCCAACCGTCATGCCTTCCTCACCCAGTTGCCGCAGGCCCGGGTCCAAGAGCGCCCGTTTTTCTTCCGGGATGCCCTTCAGCAGATAGGCAAAGGTGGCCTTCCAGTAATCCTCGAAGACCGGTCGCAGCGGATCGAACACCGGCCCGACCTCGTCCACCGTGGCGCCCAGCGTCTCCAGCTTCCTCACGGCGGCGGACACCAGGCTCTCCACCTCCGCGTCGGCCCGGATGCCGCCCAGCGCGGGGCTGTATGCAATGCGCAAGCCGGGGATCCCGCTGTCCAGGCCCTGCTCGAAATCGATGCCCTGGGGCGCGGCCGCATACCAGTCCCTGGGATCGGGCTGGCTCAGGATCGTGAGCATGCGCGCCGCGTCGCGGACGCTGCGCGCGATCGGCCCCCCGCTGCTCAGCGTGCAGAACGGGCTTTCGTTGGGGCTGTGGGGGACACGTCCGAAGGTGGGCTTGATGCCGTACAGCCCGCAATAGCTGGAGGGAATGCGGATGGAACCGCCGGCATCCGTGCCGTGGGCCAGCGGACCGATGCCGGCGGCAACCGCCGCCCCGGCGCCACCGCTGGAGCCGCCGGGCGAGTGCTCCGGGTTCCAGGGGTTGCGGGTGGTGCCGTGCAGCGGGCTGTCCGTAATGCCTTTCCAGCCAAACTCCGAGGTATGCGTCTTGCCGACGAGTATGGCGCCGGCTTCCCGGAGGCGGGCCGCGGCCGGGCAGTCCTCCGTGCTGATGGCATCCGGATTGGTGGTCAGTGAGCCGCAGAGGGTCGCCGTACCCTTGACCGCCACGATGTCCTTGATGCTGACCGGTACCCCGTCCAATTTGCTCAACGGGCGACCCCGGCGCCAGCGCTTGGTGGAGGCTGCCGCGTCGCGGAGGGCTCCCTCCTCGTCGATCAGACGAAAGGCGTTCAGCTTTCCCTCCAGCCGCTCCGCCCGTCCCAAGGCGTCTTCCACCACCATGCCCGGATCCAGCTCGCCAGTGGCGTAGCGGATGCGCAGATCCTCGGCGGACAGGAAGGCGATATCCCGGGGCATGGTGGTCTCCGGTTTTGTATTCCGTTAACGGTATACCGCTATGGCGGTCTTTTCCACAATGAGCCGCATTGAACTCTCGGCGGCCAGACTGGTGCTTGCGGGAGGGCGTCTCCGCGGGCCTACGGCCTCATCAGCCGGCCGATGGCCTGGCGGACGCGAACCGGCTGATCGGCCTGGAGGGCGGGATCCAGTTCAGCCATGCCCCTGGGGAGAATCACGATGGCAGTGGAACCCATGTTGAAACGGCCCATCTCCTCTCCGCGATCAAGCCGGATGCTGCCATTCTCGTAGCTCCAGCACCGTATGCTGCGGCCCCGTGGCGGTGTCACTTCACCGGCCCACACGGTTTCGATGCTGGCCACGTTGATGGCGCCCACCAGCACCAGTGCCATGGGCCCGTGGTCGGTGTCGAACAGGCAGGCCACACGCTCGTTGCGCGCGAACAGCCCCGGCACCGTCTTCACCGTGTGGCGTCCGACGCTGAACAGCCGGCCCGGCACATGCACCATTTCCCGGAGCGTGCCGCCCAGTGGCATGTGCACCCGGTGATAATCCCGGGGCGACAGGTACACGGTGATGAAGCCGCCGCCAAGAAACGGGCGGGCCCGGTCCGGATCGCCCCCCAGCAGGGTGGTGAGGGAGTAATCGTGGCCCTTGGCCTGAATAATGCTGTCCCCGCGCAGTTCGCCCAGCGCGCTGACGGTGCCGTCGGCGGGGCAGCATATGGCGGCGGCATCCTCCGGCATGGGCCGGGCGTCGGCGCGCAGGGCACGGGTGAAGAAGCTGTTGAAATCCGGGTATGCCAGCGGGTCGGTTTCCACGGCCTGGCTCATGTCCACCCCGAATGCCCGTACGAACCAACTGACGAACGGCCGCCGGAACCAACCGGCGCGGACCCGCACCAGCCGGTGGATCAGCCGGGATACCACATGATGGGGCAAGGGATAGAGTGGCAGCGTCTTCAGCCAGTCGCTGGTGGAGGGCGCTTCCTCCAGATAGCGGCCGAGCCGGTTGTTCATTCGCTCAACGGCCCTCGTGGTGGGCAATGATCGCGGCCAGATCCCCGGCGATGACCGGTGCGCGGTGAGGTGCTGAGAGGATGGCCTGGAGCTGCCCTTCCGGGTTGATGAGCAGGACGGCGGTGCCGTGATCCACCATATAGTCCGGATCGTCCGGTTCGCCGTGGCGGACATGCACGATGCCCAGGTCCCGGGCCAGCACGTCGATGTTCTCCAGCGGGCCGGTGAGGCCCAGGAAACTGCTGTCGAACGCGGTGACGTAATCCTGCAGGCGCTGCCGGGTATCCCGTGCCGGATCGACGGTGACGAACAGGCCCCGCAGGGGGGTATCGTGACCGTTCTCCCTGGCCAGGTTCAGCGCCTGGCCCAGTTCCAGCATGGTCATCGGACAGATGTCCGGACAGTTGGTGAAACCGAAGAACAGGAGGGACCAGTAGCCTTTCAGATGCTCGCGGGTGAAGGTCTGCCCGTCATGATCCACCAGCTCGAATTCGGTGACCTCGCGGCCTCCTGGCAGATAGGTGCCGTGCAGTGCGTCCGTGTCCAACTGGGCCGGTGCCATCAGACCCGATGCGGCCCAAAGGCCGAGTCCCAGGGCGAGCACGCCGCCAAGGAGCATGACCAGGATGTGTGGCAACCGGGAGGAGGTCTTCGCGTTCATGGGCCGCATTCTGTCACAAGTGTCCGGTCCGCGCATCTGTGCCGGATGCCGGGCAAATCGGGTATCCTTTCATGTTCCCTGTGGGCTGGGACGGCGGAGTTCCGGATGCCCGGACCCGGCCACAGGAGCAGGGCGCGTGCGGTCGGTGTAGCATGACGATGTTTCCCGTAGGAATGCAAATGCGCAACCCGGGTCAGGGCCCGAGAACAGGTAATGGCATACCCCATGATTGACGCCCAGGACGCTCAGACGCATCTCAAGACGCTGCGCGACTATGTACGCTGGTCCGCCAGCCGGTTCCAGGAAGCCGGCCTGGTCTACGGCCATGGCACCGATAACGCGTTGGACGAGGCGGCGGCACTGGTCCTGCACACCCTGCATCTGCCACCGGTCATTCCGGAACCTTACTGGGATAGCCGCATTACCGCGCGGGAGGCGGAAGCGGTGCTGGCCCGGGTGCGCCGGCGTATCGAGGAGCGCTTGCCACTGCCTTACGTGACACATGAAGCCTGGTTCTGTGGTCTCCCGTTCTACGTGGATCAGCGGGTCCTGGTGCCCCGCTCGCCCATTGCGGAATTGATCGAGGCGGGATTCGCGCCCTGGCTGGAGGTGGACAAGGTTGAGCGCGTACTGGATATCGGCACCGGAAGCGGGTGCATCGCCATCGCCTGTGCGCATGCCTTTCCCCTGGCACGGGTGGATGCCGCCGATGTCTCCGAGGACGCTCTGGATGTCTTGCGTCTGAACATCATCCGCCATCAGGTGGACGATCAGGTGGAACCCTTGCTTTCCGATGTGCTTGGCGGTGTGCCCGCGGGCCGGCGCTACGATCTTATCGTCAGCAATCCGCCCTACGTGGATGCCGAGGATATGGCTCAGTTGCCCCCGGAATACCGGCATGAGCCACGGCTGGGTCTGGAGGCCGGTGCCGACGGTCTGAATGTGGTGCGGCGGCTGCTGGCGCAGGCCAAGGACTACTTGACGGGACGGGGTGTGCTGGTGGTGGAAGTGGGAAACAGCCAGGCCGCCGTGGAGGAGACCTGGCCAGATGTCCCTTTCCTCTGGCTGGAATTCGAGCGCGGTGGGCACGGCGTCTTCCTGCTCACTGCGGAGCAGGTCCGGGAGCATGCGGCGCTGTTTCGGGCCACGACCAACAACGGGTAAGCCATGTCTGGAAATAGCTTCGGCAAACTGTTCACGGTGAGCACCTTTGGCGAAAGCCACGGTCCGGGCCTCGGTGCCGTGGTGGATGGCTGTCCACCGGGCCTCGAACTCAGCGAGGAGGATCTGCAGCGCGACCTGGACCGACGCAAACCCGGGCAGTCCCGGTACACCACCCAGCGTCGCGAACCGGACCGGGTGCGCATTCTGTCCGGAGTGTTCCAGGGCCGTACCACCGGAACGCCCATAGGCCTGCTGATTGAGAACACCGACCAGAAATCCAAGGATTATTCCGACATCGCCGACAAGTTCCGCCCGGGGCATGCGGATTACACCTATACACAGAAGTACGGATTCCGCGACTACCGGGGCGGGGGCCGCTCCTCCGCCCGGGAGACAGCGATGCGTGTCGCCGCGGGTGCCATTGCGAAGAAATGGCTGGCCGAGCGCCATGGGGTGCGGGTGCGTGGTTATCTGTCCCAGCTTGGCCCGATACCGCTGGCGTTTCAGGGCTGGGCGGCGGTGGAGGAAAACCCGTTCTTTTGTGCGGAGCCCGAACGGGTGCCCGAGCTGGAGGACTACATGAAGCGGCTGCGCAAGCAGCTCGACTCGGTGGGTGCCCGCGTGACCGTGGTGGCGGAGGGCTGCCCCCCGGGCTGGGGTGAGCCCGTGTTCGACCGGCTGGATGCGGATCTGGCCCACGCGCTGATGAGCATCAACGCGGTCAAGGGTGTGGAGATCGGTGCCGGTTTCGCCAGTGTCAGCCAGCGGGGGAGCGAACACCGGGATGAACTCACCCCCGAAGGTTTCCTGAGCAACAATGCCGGTGGGGTGCTGGGTGGCATCTCCACCGGTCAGGACGTGGTGGCCGGCATCGCACTGAAGCCCACGTCCAGCATCATGACGCCCGGCCGGACGGTGAACGAGGCCGGCGAACCGGTGGAGGTGGTGACCAAGGGCCGGCACGATCCCTGTGTCGGCATCCGTGCCGTGCCCATTGCCGAGGCGATGGTGGCCCTGGTGCTGATGGATCACGCGCTGCGCCATCGTGCCCAGAACGCCGACGTGAAACCGCCGCTGGCGCCATTGCCAGGCAAGGTTTCGCGCTGATTCGCCCCGTCCCGGGAGACCCATGAGCGCCCAAGCGCTGCCATACTGGCGGATGTCCGCCTTCTATCTCTGCTTCTTCGCCGTGCTTGGGGGGCTGGCTCCGTACTGGAGTCTGTACCTGGATCACCTGGGGTTCACGGCGCTGCAGATCGGTCAGCTCATCGCCATTCTCCATGCCACCAAGGTCATCGCGCCCAACGTCTGGGGCTGGATCGCCGATCGAAGCGGACGCCGGATGCCGGTAGTCCGGCTGGGGGCTCTGGTGGCCATGCTCAGCTTCGCCGGTGTGCTGCTTGGCGACGGCTTCTGGTGGCTGGTGTTGGTCATTGCCCTGTTCAGCTTCTTCTGGAATGCGGCTCTGCCGCAGTTCGAAGCCAACACCATGAACCATCTCGGGCACGCGGCCCACCGGTACAGTCGTGTGCGGCTGTGGGGGTCGGTGGGTTTTATCCTGGCCGTGCTGTTGTTCGGTGAGCTGATCGACCGCTTTGGCGTCGGCCTGCTGCCCTGGATGATGCTGCCCGTGTTCGCGGCCCTGTGGTTGGCCGCGCAACTCACCCCCCAGGCAGGTCAACCGGTACGGGATGGGCTGCAGGAACCCATCATGCGGGTGATACTGAACCCGGCGGTGCTGGGCCTGTTCGCGGCCTGCTTCCTGATGCAGGCCACCCATGGCCCGTACTATGCCTTTTTCAGTATTTACCTGGAGAATCACGGCTACAGTGGCACCGCCATAGGCGCGCTCTGGGCGCTTGGGGTGGTGGCGGAGATCCTGTTGTTCCTGGTCATGCACCGTTTATTGCCGGCATTCGGCCCCAGGTTTCTGATGACCCTGGCGATCATGCTGACCGGGTTGCGCTGGCTGCTGATCGGCGGGCTGCCGGACGTGTTGCCGGTTCTGGTGTTTGCCCAGACCCTGCACGCCGCCTCCTTCGGTGTGTACCACGCGGTCGGGATCCATATGGTCAACCGGTATTTCGTGGGCCGGAATCAGGGGCGCGGTCAGGCCCTGTACAGCAGTATCACGTTCGGTGCCGGGGTCGCCGTGGGAAGTCTGGCGGCCGGCCTGTTGTGGGACGTGATCGGCGGCGCCGGTACGTTCTACCTGGCCGCCGTGCTCAGCCTGTTCGCCGGTTTGGCCGCCGTGCTCAGCCTGCCGGGCCGCACCGCCTCGGCCGGAACGGTGACCACCTGAGCCGGAACGGGTTGCCACGTTTTCAAGAGGTGAAGCCATGTCCATCCAACACGCGCTCCTGACGTCCCTGCTGGAGAAGCCCTCCACCGGCTCCGGGCTGGCGCGCCGCTTTGACCGGTCCATCGGTCACTTCTGGCGTGCAACCCATCAGCAGATCTACCGGGAGCTGGGGCGGATGGTGCGGGCCGGCTGGCTCCGGACGGAGCTGGAAAAAGGCGGAGGGCGGCGTGCCCGCAAGGTTTACCATGTGCTGCCGGCGGGCCGTGATGAGCTGGCCCGCTGGGTGGCCGAACCCGGGGCAGAGGGTGAGGCGAACCAGGTGTTCATGGTCAAGGTGCGTGCCGAGGCGGTGGTGGGTACCGGGGTGTTGGGACGGGAACTCCGGCGCCAGATCGGCTTGCACAGGGAACGGCTGGCCATGTACCGCCAGATCGAGCGGCGGGATTTCTCGGCGCCGGGGATGAACCAGGCGCAACTGCTGCAGCACGCCGTCCTTCGCTGCGGCATACTGGCCGAGGAGTCCTGGTTGCGATGGGCCGACGAGGTGGCCCCGCTGCTGGATCAGACACCAGACGCGGGTGAAGGGCCGGCATCCCGGGCCAGCCCTTCACCCAGGCGGGGGTAGCCGGTCAGGCGCGCAGTGCCTGCGGCTCCGGAACCCTGCACCCCAATCGTTCCTGTGCTTCCTCGTACTCCGCGGCCAGACGCTCCACCAGCCGGGCTGCCGGAACCACCTCCCTGACCGGGCCGATGCCCTGACCGGCACCCCAGATGTCCTTCCAGGCCTTGGCCTTGGTGTTGCCTCCGGAGCCGAAGTTCATTTTCGAGGGGTCCGATTCCGGCAGTGCCTCCGGATCCAGTCCGGACTGGACGATGCTCTCGCGCAGGTAGTTGCCGTGCACCCCGGTGAACAGGTTGGTGTAGACGATGTCGGCGGCGCCGCTGTTGACGATCATCTCCTTGTACCGCTGATCGGCCCGGGCTTCGTGGGTGGCGATGAAGGCGGAACCGATGTAGGCCAGATCCGCCCCTGCGGCTTCCGCGGCCAGAATACTGGAACCGTGCGCAATGGCGCCGGACAGCAGCAAGGGGCCGTCGAACCATTCCCGGATCTCCCGGATCAGCGCGAACGGCGATTGGGTGCCGGCATGGCCCCCCGCACCGGCGGCGACGGCGATCAGCCCGTCCGCTCCCTTTTCGATGGCCTTGCGGGCGAACCGGTTGTTGATGACGTCGTGCAGCACAATGCCGCCGTAACTGTGCACCTGCTGGTTCAGTTCTTCCCGGGCCCCCAGTGAGGTGATGGTGATCGGTACCTTGTACTTGGCACACATCTCCAGGTCATGATCCAGCCGGTCGTTGGAACGGTGCACGATCTGGTTGACGGCGAAGGGGGCAGCCGGGCGGTCCGGGTGCCGGGCGTCGTGCTCGGCCAGCTCCGTGGTGATCCGGTCAAGCCATTCGTCCAACTGGGAGGCCGGCCGGGCGTTAAGCGCCGGGAAAGAACCGATCACGCCGGCCTTGCACTGGGCGATGACCAGGTCCGGATTGGAGATGATGAACAGCGGGGAGCAGAGCACCGGCAGCCGGAGGCGCTCGGTCAGTACAGCGGGAATTGCCATGTTGAAATCTCCGAAGGAAGTGTTTCTTCAAGGAAGCGGGAATATCCCGTCGCTTCCTCAAGGTGAGCCCGTCAGGGTTGCCTTGTGTGCCTCCAGCCGCCTGCCCATCTCCGTGGCCAGGGCCTGCAGGCCGCTCATGGGGCGGATCAGGACTTCAAACTCCCGGATCCGGCCCTGATCGTCAAACCGCAGCAGATCGATTCCCTTCAGTTCCCGTCCGTCCACTTCGGCGCTGAATTCCAGCGCCACGCTGAGTCCGTCCCCGGTGGCCAGTTCGCGGTGGTAGCGGAAGTTCCGGAACACGGTGTTGACCGTTTTCAGAACCAGCTTGATTGCCTCACGCCCCGGATAGGGTGTGTGAGCCACCGGCGAACGGAACACGATGTCGTCCGCCAGCAGCGGATCCAACGCCTCCATGGCGTTCTGCTTCAGCAGTGTGTGCCAGGTGTCCAGAGTCCGGCGTGCCGCAGGCCGCAGCAGGGGACTGGTCATGGTGCCTCCTTGGGCCGCGTGCCCGCTGCCGCCGATGGAAGCGTGTGGGCAGGCGGACAAATGCAACTGGTTGCAAAACTCTATTCCGAAGTCGCTTGCGAATGCAACCGGTTTGTTGGAAGGCCAGCGCATCGTGGGGATCGATCAGCGCTTCCCCAGGGCCATCGACCGCGGAGAGTTCATAAGCCCGGGGTGATTCCGTTATAATGGCCGGCTAATCATGCGGAATTCACCAAGTCCCTGCGCCGGTTCCGGGGGTGATGAACAGAGAGGCTTATGAGCGGAAAAACCTTGTACGACAAGCTCTGGGATGCCCACGTCGTGCGGCAGAACGATGACGGTACCGCGTTGCTGTACATCGACCGGCACCTGGTGCACGAAGTAACCTCGCCGCAGGCGTTCGAGGGGCTGCGTATCGCCGGCCGCAAGCCCTGGCGGGTGGATGCCAATCTGGCCGTGGCCGATCACAACGTACCCACCACGGATCGCAGCCAGGGCATCGCGGACCCGGTTTCCCGGCTTCAGGTCGATACGCTGGATGAGAACTGCCGGACCTTCGGCATCACCGAGTTCGACATGAACGATCCGCGGCAGGGCATCGTACACGTGATCGGGCCGGAACAGGGGGCGACGCTGCCGGGTATGACCGTGGTCTGCGGCGACTCCCACACGTCCACTCACGGCGCCATGGGGGCGTTGGCACACGGGATCGGCACCTCCGAGGTGGAGCATGTGCTGGCCACGCAGACCCTGGTGCAGCGCAAGAGCAAGTCCATGCTGATCAGCGTGGACGGCCAGGTGGGGCCGGGGGTCACCGCCAAGGACATCGTGCTGGCCATTATCGGCGAGATCGGTACCGCCGGCGGCACCGGCTACGCCATCGAATTCGGCGGCGAGGCGATTCGTGCCCTGAGCATGGAAGGCCGCATGACCGTCTGCAATATGGCGATCGAGGCCGGCGCACGGGCCGGCATGGTGGCGGTGGACGACACCACCATCGACTACGTGAAAGGGCGCCCCTTTGCCCCCACCGGTGAACAATGGGAACAGGCCGTGGCCTACTGGCGCACACTGCACAGCGATGCGGATGCCCGGTTCCACCGGGAGGTACGCATTGACGCGGCCGGCATCGAACCCCAGGTCACCTGGGGCACCTCGCCGGAGATGGTGGCGCCGGTGTCCGGCCGGGTGCCCAATCCGTTCAAGGAATCCGATCCGGTGCGCAAGTCCGGGATGGCCCGGGCGCTGGAGTACATGGCGCTGGAGCCGGAGACGCCGATCACGGGGATTGCCGTGGACAAGGTCTTCATCGGTTCCTGCACCAACTCCCGCATCGAGGATCTGCGCGCCGCCGCTGCCGTGGTCAAAGGGCGCAGGAAGGCGGATAGCGTCAAGCTGGCCATGGTGGTGCCGGGCTCCGGCCTGGTGAAACGCCAGGCGGAGGAAGAGGGGCTGGACAGGGTGTTCACCGAGGCGGGCTTCGAATGGCGGGAACCGGGTTGCTCCATGTGCCTGGCCATGAATGCGGACCGCCTGGAGCCGGGCGAGCGCTGCGCCTCCACCTCGAACCGCAACTTCGAGGGGCGGCAGGGGCAGGGTGGCCGTACCCATCTGGTCAGCCCGGCCATGGCCGCCGCCGCGGCGATCGCCGGCCACTTCGTCGACGTGAGGACTTTCTGAGCATGCGTGCGTTCAAACAGCATACCGGCCTGGTGGCACCCCTGGACCGGGCCAATGTGGACACCGATGCCATCATCCCGAAACAGTTTCTGAAGTCCATCAAACGCACCGGCTTCGGTCCGAACCTGTTCGACGAATGGCGTTATCTGGACCATGGCGAGCCGGGGCAGGACTGCAGCCAACGGCCGCTGAACCCGGATTTCGTGCTGAACCAGGAGCGCTATCAGGGGGCCAGTGTGCTGCTGGCGCGGCAGAACTTCGGCTGTGGCTCCTCCCGGGAACACGCCCCCTGGGCGTTGGAGGATTTCGGCTTCCGCGCCATCATCGCGCCGAGTTTTGCCGACATCTTCTACAACAATTGCTTCAAGAACGGCCTGCTGCCCATTGTGCTGCCGGAGGACGCGGTGGACCGTCTGTTCCAGGAGACCGAGGCCACTCCGGGTTACCAGTTGCGGATCGATCTGCCGGCCCAGACGGTGACCACGCCGTCGGGGCAGGTGTTGCCGTTCGAGATCGACGCCGGGAGCAAGCACATGCTGGTGGAGGGTCTGGACGAAATCGGCCTGACCCTGACACATGCCGACGATATCCGCGCCTATGAGCAGCGTCGCCGTCAGGAAGCGCCCTGGCTGTTCCGCGCCTGATCACCACAAGGATTGAATAATGAGCAACAAGGTACTGGTCTTGCCGGGGGATGGCATCGGCCCGGAAATCGTCGGTGAAGCGGTGAAAGTACTGGAATGCCTGCGCCAGGACCATGGTCTGAGGGTGGAGCTGGAGCAGGGGCTCATCGGCGGCGCCGGTTATGACGCCGCGGGCAAACCCCTGCCGGATGAAACCCTGCGCCTGGCCAGGGCATCCGACGCCGTGCTGCTGGGCGCCGTGGGCGGGCCGAAATACGACACGCTGGACCGGCCGTTGCGCCCGGAACGGGGCCTGCTGGCCATTCGTTCGGAGCTGGAGCTGTTCGGCAACCTGCGCCCGGCCATCCTCTACCCGCAATTGGCCAGCGCCTCGTCGCTGAAGCCGGATGTGGTCAGCGGCCTGGACATCCTCATCGTCCGTGAACTGACCGGTGGTATCTATTTCGGCGAACCCCGCGGCATCCGCACGCTGGATAACGGCGAACGGCAGGGCTATAACACCCTCGTGTACCGGGAATCCGAGATCGAGCGCATCGGGCGCCTGGCCTTCGAGACCGCCCGCAAGCGTGACCAGCGCCTGTGTTCCGTGGACAAGGCCAACGTGCTGGAGGTCACGGAGCTGTGGCGCGAGGTCATGACCGGGCTGTCCGCCGACTATCCGGACGTGGAGCTCAGCCACATGTACGTGGACAACGCCGCCATGCAACTGGTGCGGGCCCCCAAGCAGTTCGACGTGATCGTCACCACGAACATGTTCGGCGACATCCTGTCCGACTGCGCCGCCATGCTCACGGGCTCCATCGGTATGCTGCCGTCGGCCTCATTGGACAAGGATTCCCGCGGCATGTACGAGCCCATTCACGGCTCGGCGCCGGATATTGCCGGGCAGGGGGTGGCCAACCCGCTGGCCACCATCCTGTCCGTGGCCATGATGCTCCGGTATTCGCTGAACGAGCCCGCCCTGGCCGAGAAGGTCGAGGCCGCCGTGGGCCAGGTGCTGGACCAGGGGCTGCGCACCCCGGACATTCACACGCCGGACACGCGCAAGGTCGGTACCGTCGAGATGGGCGACGCGGTGGTCGCAGCGCTGCGCTCCTGAGCGCGCCGCACCGTTGCCCGCATTCACTCTGAGATCAGAGAGGTAAGACAATGAATCGCGTAGGATTCGTAGGCTGGCGTGGCATGGTGGGTTCCGTGCTCATGCAGCGCATGCAGGAAGAAGATGACTTCCGGGACATCGAGCCGGTGTTCTTCTCCACCTCCCAGGCCGGCCAGGCCGGCCCCGATGTGGGCAAGGGCGAGAACGTCCTCCAGGACGGCAAGGACATTGATGCACTCAAGCGGATGGATGCCATCATCACCTGCCAGGGCGGCGACTACACGTCGGCGGTGTACGCCGATCTGCGCAAGGCTGGCTGGGACGGCTACTGGATTGATGCCGCCTCCACGCTGCGCATGGCCGATGACAGCATCATCGTGCTGGATCCGGTGAACCTGGACGTGATCCAGGACGGATTGCGGAAGGGCATCAGGACCTATGTGGGCGGCAATTGCACGGTCAGCCTCATGCTGCTGGCCGTTGGTGGCCTGTTCCGCCAGGGGCTGGTGGAATGGATCAGCCCCATGACCTACCAGGCGGCCTCCGGTGCCGGTGCCCAGAACATGCGGGAACTGGTGTCCCAGATGGGTTATATCCACAAGGCCTCGGATGGCCTGCTGGATCCGTCCACGTCCATCCTGGCGCTGGATCGGGCGGTCACCGACGCCATCCGTTCCGATGACTATCCGGACGAGCACTTCGGGTTTCCGCTGGCCGGCAGCCTGCTGCCCTGGATCGACAAGAAGCTGGACAGCGGCCAGAGCAAGGAGGAATGGAAGGCCGGCGTCGAGAGCAACAAGATTCTGGGTCGCAGTCAGAATCCGATCCCCATCGACGGTATCTGCGTGCGGGTCGGCGCCATGCGTTCCCATGCCCAGGCATTGACCATCAAGCTGACCCGGAATGTGCCGCTGGACGAGATCCACCAGATCATTGGCGAGGCCAACGACTGGGTGCGGGTGGTGGCAAACGAGAAGGACGACAGCCTCCGGAAACTCACCCCGGCGGCCGTGAGCGGCAAGCTGACCATTCCGGTGGGGCGCATGCGCAAGCTGGCCATGGGGGGCGAGTACCTGTCCGCATTCACGGTGGGGGATCAGTTGCTCTGGGGCGCCGCGGAGCCGTTGCGCCGCATGCTCCGTATCCTGCGGGACGGGTACTGACCTGTGAGGAAGCGCTCACGTATTCACGCGGTCACGCCCGGGGCCGGTTCATGTCAGCGCTTCCTTGAATCCCGAAAAGAGGTTTGAATTTCATCAGCCTGCCGGATAATGTGCGAAACAGGGTCATGTCTGGAGGGGGCAAGGCGCTGATCCATCGCACCCGCATGGGCCGCCGGTCCGCGCGCCGTCGGTGAACTGTCCAGCTCGGGGTGGTGGCGTTGCGGGCGTCTGTGCGGCGGTTCACAGCATCGTGGCCCGTATTGGGGCAACCTGATACGCGTTTCGGAACGTCTCGAAGCTGTATCTGGATCGTGGCGTGCAATGCGGTGAACCCGGACCGGGGCCCGGAATGCCCTGCTCTGAATGGAACCGACAACAGTCCAGAGGACCGGGTCAGCTAACAAGGTGGAAGCATCGATGCGGCTCGCTAGAAAAGGGAATGCCATGACTCGCAGTCTGACGCTGATTTCAGCATTGCTCCTCTCCTCGCTGCCCACCTTGGCCTTGGCCGTCGGGCTTGGCAACGTCGAAACCCGGTCTGCCCTCAATCAGCCCCTGGAGGCCCGAATTCCGGTCCTGTCGGCATCCAGGGATGACCTTGAATCCCTGCAGGTCCGTCTTGCTTCAGGCGAGGCATTCCAGCGCGTCGGGTTGGATCGGCCGTTCATCCTGTCGCGCCTGGCCTTCGACGTGGAAGTGCACGACGGGCAGCCGTACATCGTGGTCAGCACCGAAGAGCCGGTCCGTGAGCCGTTTCTGGCCTTTCTGGTGGAGGCACGCTGGCCGGGCGGCCGCGTGATGCGTGAATACACGCTGCTGCTGGATCCCCCGGTGCACGCGCCGACCGGTGATGCACCGGCCCCCGGCACGGTTGCGGACGCCCCGGCCGCCCGGCAGCCGACGCCGGAGGCCGCCACCGCTGCCCCCGCCCGTGCGCCGGTGCGCCAGGAGGCCGCGCCCACCGGTTCCCGGGAATACGGCCCGGTACGCCGCAACCAGACGGCCTGGGACGTGGCCCTGGAAACCCGACCGGACGAATCCGTCACCGTGCAGCAGATGATGATGGCCCTGCTTCGGGCCAACCCGGGAGCCTTCGGTGACGGCAATGTGAACAATCTGCACGCCGGAGCCGTGTTGCGGGTTCCGGACCGGGCCGAAATCGCGTCCATGTCCGCCGCGGAGGCACGCCGGGAATTCGCCCGACAGGTGGAACAATGGGAAGCCGGACGCACGCCGGCGGCACCGGAGGAGGTTGCTGAGGAGGTCGCCGAACCGGCGCCGGAAGACGCTGTCGCTGTTGACGATCCCGCGCTGGTGGATGAGGACGGACGCCTGCAGGTGGTGGCGCCCGCGGATGCCGGTGGTGAGGACGCGGCGGCATCCCTTGCCGACGATGAACTGCAGGCTTCGCCGGAAGCCCTGGCGCAGCTTCAGCAGGAGTTGACGCTGACCCGGGAGGAAGCGGCCGGTCTGCGCGCCGAGAACGAGGAACTGCGCCAGATGGCCGCGGAGATGCGCCAGCGGGTGGAGGCCCTGGAGCGCATGCTGGACCTGAATCTTGACCCCGGCGTTGCGGGAGCGGGTGATACCGCGACCGAACCGGCCGTGGTACCGGAGTCCGAGCCTGAGGCAGTTGCGGCTGACGATGCGCCGGCGGTGGCGGAGGCCGAGGCGCGGGAGGCGGAGCCTGCCGCCGCTCCGGCACCGGCGGCCGCCCGGCCGGCCTTTGATGAGCAGGTCGCGCCGGCGCAGCCCGCCCCCTGGGAGGATCCGCGGTTGCTGGGTCTGGCGGCGGCCGTGCTGTTGGTGTTGCTGGCCCTGTTTATGCTGATCCGCCGCCGTCGGCAGGCTGCGGCGGATCAGGCCGAGCTGGAGGAGGACGATCTTGCCCCGGCAGCTGCGCAGCCGGCGGTGGCTGCGTCCGGTGCCGCGGCCGCCGCCACCGGGGTCGCTGCCGTGGCCGGGGCCGAAGATGCAGAGGATGATCCTCTGGTCCAGGCGGAGTCGTACATGGGCTATGGCCGGTACGATGATGCCCGGGACACACTGGAGGCCGCGCTGGCGTCAGAGTCCGACAACAAGGAATTGCGGCTGAAACTGCTGGAAGTGCATGCGCTGCGGGAGGATCGGCCGGCGTTCGAGGCGGAAGCCCAGACCCTGTACGGGCAGGTGGACGGAACCGCCGATCCGGTCTGGCAGCAGGCCCGGGACATGGGAGCGCAGGTGGCGCCGGAGAACCCCTTGTTCGGTGAGGACGACGCCCGGTTGGATCAGGCGTTCGATCTGGATGACCCGGTGCCGGAGAAGAGCACCTTCGCGGCTGCGTCGGATCAGTCATCCGGAACGACGCCCGACGCCTTGCCTGAGACCCTGGAGTTTGCCGCACCGGCGGGGGATCCGCCGGTTGATTTCGATGAACCGGGGGAGGGCGGCCGCCCGCCGGCTGGCGAGGATGATCTGTCCGACCTGGAATCCGCCCTGGCCGAACCCGCTGAGGCGGAGGATGATTTCTCGGACCTGGAGTTCGCCCTCAGCGATGAGCCCGGCGAAACTCCGGACGCGGATACGCCTCGGGCTGATGAGGGTCAGGACCTTTCACTGGACTTCGATCTCGATGCGGACATCCCGTCCGAGAAACCGGTTGGAGAGGAAAAAACGGGAGACGCTCCGGCCGGGGATACGGACGAGGAATTCGATCTGGATTTCGACCTGGATGAGGCGCCCTCCGATGAACCCCGTCAGGCGGAGCAAGGCTCCGATGGCCTGGATTTCGGTGGTGCCTCGGCAACGGCGGACACAGCCGATGCCGGGTCGTCCGGGGCTGAGGACGAGGGCGATGGCCTGTTCGAGGACGCGGACGAGAACAGCACCAAGCTGGACCTGGCACGGGCCTATCTGGAGATGGGCGATGGCGAGGGTGCCCGCAGTCTGCTGGAGGAGGTCCTCCAGGAGGGCAGCAACGTCCAGAAGCAGGAGGCGGAGGAGCTGCTGGAGCAGACCTGAACCGCCTGCCATATCCGGGAACACGCGAGCCTGGCCGGGGGGTAACCCGGCCAGGCTCTTTTGATTGAGGGTTGGCGCCGATGCGAATCGCCATGGGTGTGGAGTATGACGGCCGCCGCTATGCCGGATGGCAGGCGCAGCGTCACGCGCGTTCGGTGCAGGAGGCGCTGGAGCGCGCTATCGCCCGGGTGGCCGATCACCCGGTGCGGGTGACCTGTGCCGGCCGGACCGATGCCGGTGTGCACGCCTTGGGGCAGGTCATTCACTTCGATACTGACGCCCGGCGCTCCGACCACGGCTGGCGCCTTGGTGTCACCAGCAATCTCCCGGATGATATCGCGGTCCCCTGGGCCAGGCCGGTACCCGACGATTTCGATGCGCGCTTTTCGGCCACGGCCAGGAGCTACCGGTACGTGATCCTGGATCGTCCGGTACGTCCGGGGCTGCTTGACGGCCGGGTGGCCTGGACCTGGAAACCTCTGGATGCCTCCTGCATGGACGCCGCAGCCCGGTGCCTGGTGGGAGAGCACGATTTCTCCTCATTCCGTGCCGCGCAGTGTCAGGCCCGGCATGCCCGGCGGCAGGTGTTCGCCATCAGTGTCCAGCGCCAGGGTGACTTCGTTTGCCTGGACGTGACCGCGAATGCTTTCCTCCACCACATGGTGCGCAATATCGCAGGGACCCTTATCACGGTAGGTGCGGGGGAGCAGCCACCCTCCTGGGTGGACGAGGTGCTGCGGGCCCGGGACCGGACGGCGGCGGGCGTGACGGCGCCGGCCGGCGGTCTGTATCTGGTCGCCGCTCATTATCCGGAGCACTTCCGGTTGCCGGCGCCGCCGGCGCCTCCGGTGTTTGGCTACTGAGGGTTCAGAAGGCGTTTCCACGCCCCGGTGGTTGCCGGCGGTGGCGAACCGGGCGGCGGGTTCCGCTTCGGCGCCGTCGCGTCATGTGTACGGCTTCCGTGACAATTCCGGCGCATTTCCTTACCATCGGGGGCTTTCCCCGGTTTCCGTCCACGGTCATCGAGAACGTTCCCTTGCGTATCCGCGTCAAGATTTGTGGTCTGACCTGTGTCGAAGATGCCCTGGTGGCCTGCCGCCTGGGGGCGGATGCCATCGGCCTGGTGTTCTATCCGCCAAGCCCACGAGCCATAGACGTGGCCACGGCCAGGGCGATTGTGGATGCCCTGCCGCCCTTCGTGACGGTGGTTCCCCTGTTTCTTGACCCGGCGCCGGAGCTGGTGCGGGAGGTCACCACGGCGTTGCCGGTGGACCTGCTGCAGTTCCACGGTGACGAGGCGCCGGATTTCTGCGGGGCGTTTGCCCGGCGCTACATCAAGGCCATCCCCATGGGCGGGGTCGGTGATCCGCTGGGGTACGCCCGGCGACACCCCCGAGCGGCGGGCTTCCTGCTGGACAGCCATGCGCCGGGTGAACGCGGCGGTTCCGGCAAGGTCTTTGACTGGGGGGCCATTCCCGGGCAACTGAACAGGCCGCTGATTCTTGCAGGGGGGCTTACGCCGGACAACGTGGCGGAGGCTGTGTCCCGCACCCACCCCTGGGCTGTTGATGTGAGCAGTGGGGTGGAGGCATCGCCGGGCAGGAAGGATGCCGATCGCATCGCCAATTTCATGAAAGAGGTCCACCGTGTCCAAGTCTGAAGCCATCGATTTCGCCCAGTTCCCCAGCGCAGACGGTCATTTCGGTCCGTATGGCGGCCGCTTCGTCCCCGAAACCCTGATGGACGCGCTGGACGAACTCACCGAGGCCTATGCCCGGTACCGCGACGATCCGGATTTCCTGGCCGAGTTCGACCGGGATTGTGTGGACTTCGTCGGCCGACCATCCCCCGTGTACCTGGCTGAGCGGTGGACCCGCCAGATCGGCGGTGCGGAGATCTACCTGAAGCGCGAGGATCTCAACCACACCGGCGCGCACAAGATCAACAACACCATTGGGCAGGCTCTGCTTGCCGCCCGCATGGGCAAGAAGCGGGTGATTGCGGAGACCGGAGCCGGTCAGCACGGGGTGGCCACTGCCACCATCGCGGCGCGGCTGGGGCTGGAGTGCGTGGTTTACATGGGCGCCGAAGACATCCAGCGCCAGGCACCCAACGTTTTCCGCATGCGGCTGCTGGGGGCCGAGGTGGTGCCGGTGACCTCCGGTACACGGACGCTCAAGGATGCGCTCAACGAGGCCATGCGGGACTGGGTGACAAACGTAGACGATACGTTCTACATCATCGGAACCGTGGCCGGCCCCCATCCGTATCCGATGATGGTGCGGGATTTCCAGTCCATCATCGGCCGCGAGGCCCGGCAGCAGATGCTGGATCGCACCGGCGCCTTGCCGGATGCGCTGGTGGCCTGCGTGGGCGGCGGGTCCAATGCCATCGGGCTGTTCCATCCGTTCCTGAACGATGCCGACGTGGCCATGTACGGCGTGGAGGCGGGTGGTCACGGCATCGAGAGCGGGGAACACGCGGCACCGTTGTGTGCCGGCAAGCCGGGGGTGCTGCACGGCAACCGGACCTACCTGATGGAGGACGAGAACGGCCAGATCATCGGGACCCATTCCATCTCCGCCGGACTCGACTATCCCGGTGTGGGGCCGGAACATGCCTGGCTGAAGGATATCCGGCGCGCCCGCTACGTGACGGTCACCGATGATGAAGCATTGGCTGCCTTCCATGCGCTCACGCGCACGGAAGGTATCATCCCCGCCCTGGAGTCCGCCCACGCACTGGCCTACGCCGGCAAGCTGGCGGCGGAGCTCGGGCCGGGCAAGCGAATTCTGGTCAACCTCTCCGGCCGCGGCGACAAGGACATCAATACCGTGGCCACGCTGGAAGGAATCGAGCTATGAGCCGGATCGAGACACGTTTCCGCGAGTTGCGGGAAGCCGGGCGCAAAGCCCTGATCCCCTACGTGACCGCAGGTGATCCGCACCCGGATGTCACCGTGGACCTGATGCATCGGCTGGTGGAGGCGGGGGCGGATATCCTGGAGCTGGGCGTGCCGTTCTCGGACCCCATCGGTGACGGACCGGTGATCCAACTGGCCTGTGAACGGGCCCTGAAGCATCACGTGGGGCTGCGTGATGTCCTGGGGATGGTGAAAGCCTTCCGTCAGACAGATCAGCGGACGCCGGTGGTGCTGATGGGTTACATGAATCCCATTGAGGTGATGGGGCACATGGCCTTCGCCGAAGCCGCCAAGGCTGCCGGCGTGGATGGCGTGCTTACCGTGGACATGCCGCCGGAGGAGATGGGTGACCTGAGCGGCTGCCTCGCGGATGCCGGGCTGGATCCGATCTTCCTTGTGGCGCCCACCACGGGAGAGCAGCGTATGCGGCTTATCTGCGAGCATGCGCGGGGTTTCGTCTACTATGTGTCGCTGAAAGGGGTCACCGGTTCGGCGTCGCTGGATATCGACGCGGTGGCTGAACGCGTGGAGCGGCTGCACCGGATCACCGGCGTGCCGGTGGGCGTTGGTTTCGGCATCAGCAAGCCGGAGCAGGCGGCGCGGATGAGCCGGGTCGCCGATGCGGTGGTGGTGGGTAGCGCGCTGGTGAAACAGATCGAAGCGCGGGCCGACGATCCCGAAGGTGCCGTTGAAGCCGTGACGCGTCTGCTGGGTTCCATGCGCCACGCCATGGACGCGGCCCATGTGCGGACTGCCTGATCAGGGGACGAGACAATGAGTTGGTTTGAGAAATTGATGCCCTCCCGGATCCGGACTGATGCGGATCAGAAGTCCAGGAACCGAAGCGTGCCGGAGGGCCTCTGGACCAAGTGTCCGGACTGCAATGCGGTGCTCTACCGGCCCGAGGTGGAGCGCTCGCTGGAGGTCTGCCCCAAGTGCGGGCACCATATGCGTATCCGGGCCCGCGCGCGGCTGGAGTCCTTCCTGGATGAGGCGTCTTTCAGCGAGATCGGCCGCGAGGTGAAACCCGTCGATGTCCTCAAGTTCCGGGACAGCAAGAAATACAAGGACCGCTTGTCCCAGGCGCAGAAGGCGACCGGTGAAGACGATGCACTGGTGGCCATGCGCGGACAGTTGCATGGCATGCCGGTGATGGCCTGTGCCTTCGATTTCGAGTTCATGGGGGGTTCCATGGGCTCGGTGGTGGGAGAGCGTTTTGTCCGGGCTGCGGAGATCAGCCTGGAGGAGGGTATACCGCTGGTCTGTTTTTCCGCCAGTGGCGGTGCCCGGATGCAGGAGGCCCTGTTCTCGCTGATGCAGATGGCCAAGACCAGTGCGGCCCTGCGGCGGATGAAGGACAGCGGCGTGCCCTATGTGTCCGTGCTGACGGACCCCACCATGGGGGGTGTGTCGGCCAGCCTGGCCATGCTGGGCGATGTGAACGTGGCAGAACCGGGGGCGCTGATCGGCTTCGCCGGGCCCCGGGTGATCGAACAGACGGTCCGTGAAACCTTGCCCGAAGGTTTCCAGCGGGCCGAGTTTCTGCTGGAGCACGGGGCCATCGACATGATCATCGACCGGCGCGAGATGCGTGATCGCATCGCGCGGGTGCTGGCCATGCTGTTGCAGTCACCGTCGCCCGATGTGAAGCGCTTGCAGCACGCCTGAACCCGGGAGTACCGGCATGCGTTTCCAGCGTCTGGATGATTGGCTGGCCTGGCAGGAACAGTTGCACCCCCGGGCCATTGATCCGGGGCTGGAACGCGTCCGCGCCGTGGCCGCGGATCTGGACCTGTTGACCCCCGGCTGTCCCGTGCTGACAGTGGCCGGAACCAATGGCAAGGGCGCGTCGGTGGCCTATGCCGAGGCGATTCTGGGGGCTTCCGGCTATCGGGTCGGCGGCTATACATCCCCGCACCTGCTGCGTTACAACGAACGCATTCGCATCCATGGGGAACCGGTTTCCGATGGGGCGCTGCTGCGCGCCTTCGATGCCGTGGACCGCGCCCGTGGTACACGTACCCTGAGCTATTTCGAGTTCGGCACCCTGGCGGCACTCTGGCTGTTCCGGGATGCCTCCGTGGATGTCATGGTGCTGGAGGTCGGACTGGGCGGACGTCTCGATGCGGTGAACGTCCTGGACGCGGATGTGGCGCTGGTGACGTCCATCGGTCTGGACCATGCAGAATGGCTCGGCCGCGACCGGGAGAGTATCGGGCGGGAGAAGGCGGGTGTTTTCCGGCGGGACCGCCCCGCCGTGTTCTCCGGTGGCGACATGCCCGCCAGCGTGGAACGGTATGCGCGGGAGGTGGGGGCACCGCTCTCCGTGGCCGGCCGGGATTATCACGTGGAGACGGCGCCTGACGGCCGCTGGCGGTACACCGGACATCGCTGGTGCCTGGACCACCTGCCGCCGCCGGCCCTGCAGGGTGCCGTGCAATACGCCAATGCCGCCGGTGTGCTGCGGGCACTGGAGCTGTTGTCACCCCGCCTCCCCCTGATCGGCGAGAGCATTGCCCACGGCCTTGGCCATGCAAGACTGGACGGACGCATGCAGCACCTGCCCGGTCCCGTGGACTGGGTGCTGGATGTGGCGCACAATGCCGACAGTGCCCGGGTGCTGGCCCAGTTGTTGGCAGCGCAGCCGGCGAGCGGGCGCCGGGTGGCGCTGTTCGCGTTGATGGCGCGTAAGGACGCGGAGGCCGTGATCGCCCCGTTGCGCGGCTGTTTCCATGGCTGGTACCTGATGCGGTTGCCGGATCCGGATGCCTGGACCCCGGAGGCGCTGCGGGGATGGCTGGAGGCTGAGACCGTGCTCGGGGAAGGGCCGCCGGCGGAACTGATTCCGCGCCTGGATTCAGCGCTGGCACCGGGTGATCAGGTTGTGGTGTTCGGCTCCTTCCGCACCGTGGAGGAAGTTCTTCGGCGCCGAACACCCGGGTGCCGGCAGGCTGGGTGAGCGACCATGGAACAACGGCACAAGCAGCGACTGGTGGGTGCCATCGTCCTTATCGCGCTGGCGGTGATTTTCCTGCCCATGATTCTGCGTGGGCCGGTGGAGGACCGCACCCTGAGCGTGCCGGCGCAGATTCCGCCCCGGCCGGATGCGCCCCTCTCCGGTGAACCGGTGCAGCCCCCGCCCGCGGCGGAGGCGCCGGCACTGGATCGTGTGCCCCTGCAGGCACCTGCGGTGGCGGAACCGGACGAAGAACCGCCGCCGGACACGGCCATGCAGGAGCCGGATGCCGTGTCGGAAGGCGCGGGGACACCGGGCGCCGTGGACCCGGATTCCCGAGCCGCCAGCGTGGAGGGCTTCGCCGTTCAGGTGGGCAGTTTCAGCCGTCGTGACAATGCCATGGCGCTGCGAGACCGGTTACGCGAACGCGGCTACAGCGCGTTCGTGGATGAAGTGAGGCGGGACGCCGGGGCGCTGTACCGCTTGCGGGTCGGTCCGGTCATGGACCGGGACGAGGCCCGGGAACTCGCCCAACGCCTGCAACGGGACGAGGAGCTGGAAGGGCTGGTGGTCTCGCATCCCTGATGGATGCAGCCGGGCCGCCCCCAGTGGTGCGTCTGTCGGTTCCCCGACCCATGGGGGTCTGGTACCATCTGCGTGCTGTCTCTGTTGCCCGCCCTGTTCGCTCCGGGATCCGATGAACTGGCTCGACTACGCCATCCTCGCCATTGTCGCCCTGTCCGCGCTGATCAGCCTTGTGCGGGGATTCGTGCGCGAGGTGTTGTCACTGCTGGTCTGGGTGTTGGCCTTCTGGGTGGGTATCCGTTTCGCCCAGCCCTTGTCCGAGTACCTGGTGGACTACATCGCCTCACCCACGCTGCGCCTGGGGGCGGCGTTTGCCGGCCTGTTCATCGCCACCCTGCTCCTCGGCGCTATCATCAACTATGCGGCCGGCCAGCTTGTCAGTCGTACCGGGCTCACCGGCACGGACCGTTTCATCGGTGTCCTGTTCGGCGTGGCCCGCGGCGTTATCGTTGTGGCGGTACTCATGCTGGCGGCCGGGCTCACCGCGCTCCCGCGGGAACCCTGGTGGCAGGAGTCCCTGCTGGCAGCGCAGATCCAGCCCTGGGTGTGTCGCATCGGCGTGGATGAATGGCTTGCCGAGATGACGGTTTACGCTCCCCTGGTGGATGAGAGTGAGGAGGTGGACGGCACGCCGGCGCGGGATTATTGGCGGGAATTCTGCAACGGAACGGAGCCCGTGGCGGAGTCCTGAAGCATGGCCCGGCCAAACCCCGGGCTGCATGACGAGCTGTTGAGGTAACCAGACGCATCATGTGTGGCATTATCGGCATGGTGGGCCGCGGCCCCGTGAATCAGGCCCTTTACGATGGCCTGACCGTCCTTCAGCACCGGGGGCAGGATGCCGCCGGCATCATGACCTACGACAACGGCCGTCTGAGTCTGCGCAAGAACAACGGGTTGGTGCGCGATGTGTTTCGCCAGGAGCATATGCTGCAGCTTCGCGGCAATGTGGGGATCGGGCACGTCCGTTACCCCACCGCGGGCTGTTCCAGCTCCGCCGAAGCGCAGCCTTTCTATGTCAACTCGCCCTATGGCATCAGCCTGGCGCACAACGGCAATCTGACCAATGCCGAAACACTCAAGCGCGAGCTGTTTCTGGAGGACCTGCGCCATATCAACACGGAATCGGATTCCGAGATCCTGCTGAACGTGTTTGCCCACGAGCTCGCCCGTCCCGGGAAGCTGCGGATCGACGAAAACGATATCTTCGATGCGGTGGCGCGGGTCCATCGCCGTTGCCGGGGTGGTTACGCCGCGGTGGCCATGGTCAACGGTTACGGTGTGCTGGCATTCCGTGACCCCCACGGTATCCGGCCGGTGTGTTTCGGCCAGAAGGAGACCGACCTGGGAATGGAATACATGGTGGCCTCGGAGAGTGTGGCCATGGACACCCTGGGGTTCTCCCTGATCCGGGAGCTGGATCCGGGAGAGGCTGTGTTGATCAGCCTGGACGGCCGGCTGCATACACGGCAATGTGCCGAGAACCCGCGGCACGCCCCCTGTCTGTTCGAGTACGTCTATCTGGCCCGGCCTGACTCCATCATTGATGATGTCGCCGTGTACAAGGCCCGGCTGCGCATGGGGGAAAAGCTGGCGCAGAAGGTGCTCCGCACCTGGCCGGATCACGATATCGATGTGATCATTCCGGTGCCGGATACCAGCCGCACCTCGGCGCTGGAGATGGCCCATCACCTGGGCGTCACCTACCGTGAGGGCTTTATCAAGAATCGCTATATCGGCCGGACCTTCATCATGCCGGGCCAGGCCCAGCGGCGAAAATCCGTGCGCCAGAAGCTCAATCCCATCGGGCTCGAGTTCAAGGGCAAGAACGTGCTCCTGGTGGACGATTCCATCGTGCGGGGCACCACCTGCGAGCAGATCATCCAGATGGCGCGTGACGAGGGTGCGAAGAAAGTCTATTTTGCGTCTGCCGCCCCCGCAGTGCGCTACCCGAACGTGTACGGCATCGATATGCCCGCCGCCGAAGAGCTGATCGCCCATGGCCGGAGCGAGGAGGAAGTGGCGACGCTGATCGGGGCTGACCGGCTGATCTATCAGGATCTGGAGGACCTGGAGGAAGCCGTACGCCGGGGTAACCGAGGGCTGACCGCCTTCGACGCCTCCTGCTTCAACGGGCAGTACGTCACAGGCGACGTCACCGAAGCCTACCTGCAGGAACTGGCCCGACGCCGGGCGGACGGTGCCCGGTCCGATGAGACAGGCGGGCCGAGCGAGGTCAATGACTTGTATCAGACCATGAACCGGGGCTGATCGCCGGCCGCGGGAGTGCGGACCAGCGAGATCGAGGACACCATGTCGCAGGATACTACCGATCAGTACGGGTTTTGCACCCGCGCCGTCCGCGCAGGCCAGCGGCGCACGGCGGAGATGGAGCAGTCGGAGGCGCTGTTCCTGAGCTCCAGTTTCACCTTCGAGACGGCGGCCCAGGCTGCCGCCCGCTTCGCCGGGGAGGAGGACGGGAACATCTATTCCCGCTTCACCAACCCTACGGTGCGAATCTTTCAGGACCGATTGGCGGCGCTGGAAGAGGGTGAGGCCTGTGTGGCGACCGCGTCCGGCATGGCAGCGGTGCTGGCCACTGCCATGGCGCTGCTGCGGGGGGGGGATCACATCGTGGCCTCCCGGGGATTGTTCGGCACCACCACATCGCTGTTCAGCAATGTCCTGCCCCGGTTCGGTGTGGAGACGGACTTCGTGCCCATCACCGACTACGCTGCCTGGCAGGCGACCATCCGGCCCAACACACGCTTCCTGTTCCTGGAAACGCCTTCCAACCCGCTGACCGAGGTGGCGGACATCCGTCACCTGGCAGCACTGGCCCATGCCAACGATTGTCTGCTGATCGTGGACAACTGTTTCTGCACGCCGGCGCTTCAGCGGCCCCTGACGCTGGGGGCGGACCTGGTCATCCATTCCGCCACCAAGTATCTGGACGGTCAGGGGCGCTGCGTGGGCGGCGCCGTGGTGGGCGACAGGCGACGGGTCGGTGAGGAGATTTTCGGATTTCTGCGTACCGCGGGACCAACCATGAGCCCGTTCAACGCCTGGGTGTTCCTGAAAGGATTGGAGACCTTGCGGTTGCGTATGCGCGCCCATTGCGACAATGCCATGGCCCTGGCCGACTGGCTGCAGCACCAGCCACAGGTAAAGCAGGTGCATTATCCGGGCCTGCGCTCCCATCCCCAGCATGAACTGGCCGGCGAACAGCAGACCGGCTACGGGGGCATCGTCTCCTTTGAGCTGGAAGGCGGCCGCAAGGCGGCCTGGCGCCTGATCGACAATACCCGTTTGCTGTCGATCACCGCGAATCTGGGGGATGCCAAGAGCACCATCACGCACCCGGCCAGCACGACCCACGGGCGCATCTCCGCCCAGCAGCGCGAGGCCTCCGGCATCACGGAAGGCCTGATTCGGCTGTCCGTGGGGCTGGAGGATGTCGCCGATCTGCAGGCGGATCTGGAGCAGGCGCTGGCAGCCTGTTGCTGACCCTGACCTCCCGGAAGGTTGCCAGCCATGTCTCAGGGTCCCAGTCCACCGTTGGCCGCGAGCCATGGAACACCCCGTGAAGCGCTCATGGCCTGCTACCGGGCGGCCCTGGCCGCGGTGGGTGGCCGTGCCGCGGTTGGACGGGCGCTCCGGGCGCGTCCGTTGAACGGGCCCTTTGCGCTGCTGGCCATAGGCAAGGCGGCCGCCGCAATGACCGCCGGCGTGCTGGATGTGCAGCCGGATGGGTTGGACCGTGGTCTTCTCATTACCAAGCACGGGCATAGGGACGCCTCCTGCGGGCACCCGCGGCTGCAATGCCTGGAGGCCGCCCATCCCGTGGCCGATGCCTCCAGCCTGGAGGCCGGCGAGGCGCTTCTGCGCTTTCTGGAGGGGCTTCCGCCGGGCCTTCCATTGCTGGCGCTGATCTCCGGTGGTGCCTCCAGTCTGGTGGAGGTGTTGCCGCCGGGGGGCGACGCGGAAACCCTGGCACGACTGAACCGCTGGCTGCTGGGGCGCCCCCTGGCCATCGATCAGGTCAACCGTATCCGGCGGACGGTTTCGTGCATCAAGGGCGGGAGGCTGGCTGAGCGGTTGAATGGTCGTCGTTGCCGGGTGCTGTTGATCTCCGATGTGCCCGGCGACGATCCGGCGGTGATTGGTTCCGGCCTGCTGGTGCCGGGTGGTGGCCCGCTGGTGCCTCCGAACCAACTGCCGCGGTGGCTTCGACCGCTGGTGGAAGCCGCGCCGCCTTTGCCGCCGGAGCGGGCGGCCTGTTTTCATGGCGTGGAGGTGGTCTGCGTCGCGGATAACCGGCAGGCAAGGGAGGCGGCCGCCGCGGAGGCCCGGCGTCTGGGAATTCCTGTCACCGTGGATCCCGATCTGGTGCAGGGGGAAGCAGAGCGGGCCGCCGCCAGCCTTGTCCAGGACTTCCGGGCCGGGCCGGCGGGGATGCGCATCCACGGCGGTGAGACAACGGTGCGGCTTCCCGAAAACCCCGGTCGTGGGGGGCGGGCGCAGCACCTTGCACTGGCCGTGGCTATCGCGCTGGATGGCGGCAAACCGGCCTGGTTTCTGGCTGCCGGCACCGATGGCACCGATGGCCCGGGGGAAGATGCCGGCGCCCTGGTGGATCATGAGACCTGCGCCCGGGGCAGGAACGCGGGTCTGGATCCCGTGGATTGCCTGGGACGGGCGGATGCGGGGAGGTTTCTTGCCGCCAGTGGCGATCTGCTGACCACGGGACCCACCGGAACCAATGTCATGGACCTGATGCTTTCCCTCACCATGGATCACCCATGAACGGCAGCGTGTACCATCTGGCCGAAGCGGCCATCCCGTGCGCGGATGCGGAACGCAAATGTGAACTGACTGTCGCATTGCGCAGGGACTGGCTGAATGGGCCCGCCTTCCGGCGGCAGGAGCGCCCGAGGTCGGCGGTTGAGCCTGGTGCGGCGGTGGTCCCGGCCTGTTAGGCTGGACAAGGCCGGTACCTGGCCGCAGAACAATCGGGAGGTGGCGATGAGCAAGCGGGATGCCTATCTGGAGAAGTTCAAGGCCCAACTGGATGCCTGGAATGCGGAGATGGAGAAGCTGGAAGCGAAGGCGCGCGGGGCCCAGGCGGACATGCGGAAGCAGTACGAAGACCAGTTGGAACAGCTACGCCGTCAGCGTGACGAGGCGCGGGAGCGCTACCGCGCGCTGGAGGAGGCCAGCGAGAAGGCCTGGGAGGACTTTCGTCATCGTGCCGATGCCGCGTGGAAGGAGTTCGAGGAGGGCCTGAAGAAGGCCTGGAGTCATTTCAAGTAAACGAAAGAAGGAGAAGCGATCGATGCCCACCATCAGTTTGCGTGGTAACCCTGTACAGACCGTTGGCGAACTGCCCGCCGCCGGCA
Organism: Ectothiorhodospiraceae bacterium; assembly: GCA_020831885.1. Lineage (GTDB taxonomy): Bacteria > Pseudomonadota > Gammaproteobacteria > Nitrococcales > Aquisalimonadaceae > LSCE01. The sequence continues at coordinate 96,740 of JAFIFU010000003.1, read as the reverse complement.
CCGCCGCACCGGATTTCAACCTGACCGGCGACGATCTCGGCGAGCTGGGCCTGGAGACGTATAAGGGGAAGAAGGTGGTGCTCAACATCTTCCCCAGTATCGACACCCCGACCTGCGCGAAATCCGTCCGCGTTTTCAATCAAAAGGCGTCCGGACGGGATAACGCGGTCGTCCTCTGTGTGTCCGCGGACCTGCCCTTCGCCCAAAAGCGGTTCTGCGGCGCCGAAGGGCTGGAGAACGTGGTCAATGCCTCCACATTCCGCAGCCCGGAGTTTGGCAAGGCTTACGGTGTGGAAATGGTGGACGGCCCGCTGCGCGGACTGCTGGCCCGGGCCGTGGTGGTCATTGATGAGAACGGCCAGGTTTCCCATAGCGAACTGGTTGACGAGATCGCCAAGGAGCCGGACTACGAGGCTGCACTGGCCAAGCTCTGAACGGGTGCAACGGGCGCACCCCCTTGGGAGCGTCCCTGCAATATGCTGCACGCATGCGGGCCGCCGGGGCGCATGCGTGCTTTGCTTTCAGTGAGGTGGACGAACCATGAACGAGCACCGGGATCTGCGGGATCAGCAGCAGGACGATGGCGATGAGCACCATCTGAAGCTGCGTAACCTCCGTTACGAGGATTACGCGGACATCAAGGAGATCATGGAGGCGGTCTACCCCGGCATGGGCGCCTGGTCCCGCAAGCAGTTCGCGGCCCAGCTCAACCGTTTTCCGGAAGGCCAGATCTGCATCGAGGACAACGGCAAGGTGGTGGCCGCCGCGCTGACGATCGTCGTGGACTACCGCCGCTTCGGTGACAAGCACACCTATGATCAGATCACCGGCAACGGCTATTTCACCACCCATGATCCCAACGGCGATGTGCTGTACGGGGTGGATGTGTTCGTCAGCCCCCGGTACTCGGGCATGCGGCTGGGGCGACGGCTCTACGACGCCCGCAAGGAACTGTGCCGGAACCTCAATCTGCGGTGCATCATCGCCGGCGGCCGCATCCCCGGGTATCGGGACTATGCCGGGGAGATGACGCCCGAGCAATACATCGAACTGGTCAAGCGGCACGAGATCTACGATCCGATCCTGAGCTTTCAACTGGCCAACGATTTCCATGTACGGCGGGTCATCACCGACTATCTTCCCGATGATCGGGAATCCCGCGCTTTCGCCACACTGGTGCAGTGGAACAATATCTTTTATGAGGACCGGCGCACGCCGTTGATCGGCGGTAGCAAGACCACGGTGCGGGTGGGTACCGTCCAGTGGCAGATGCGCTCCATGCACTCGGTGGAACAGTTGCTGACCCAGGTGGAGTTTTTCGTCGATGCACTGGCTGGGTACAACTGCGATTTTCTGCTGCTGCCGGAGTTCTTCGATGCACCGCTGCTGTCCAACTTCAACCAGGAGAATCCGGCAGAAGCCCTGCGTGGACTCTCCCAGTACACCGAGGAGATCCGCGAGGGCATCGTTTCCCTGGCCGTCAGCTACAACATCAACATCATCGCCGGTTCCATGCCCGTCTACGACGAAAAGAGCAAGGAACTCTACAATGTGTCCTACCTGATGCGCCGGGACGGGACCTGGGACAGCCAGCACAAGCTGCATATCACGCCGGACGAGCGCAGTTACTGGGGGCTGCGCGGCGGAAGCAACCTGCGGGCCTTCGACACCGATGTGGGCAAGATCGGCATCCTGGTCTGCTACGATGTGCAATTCCCCGAACTGGGCCGCATCCTCATGGAACAGGGCATCAAGATCCTGTTCGTCCCGTTCTGGACTGATACCAAGAACGGCTATCAGCGGGTTCGCCACTGTGCCCAGGCCCGCGCCATCGAGAACGAATGCTACGTGGCCATCACCGGCAGTGTCGGCAATCTGCCGAATGTGGAGAACGTGGACATCCAGTATTCCCAGTCCGCCGTGTTCTCCCCGTCGGATTTCGCTTTCCCGCACGACGCGGTGGTTTCGGAGGCGACACCCAACACGGAAATGACCCTGGTGGTGGATCTGGATCTGGAGAAATTGCGCGAACTCCGCTATCAGGGCTCAGTGCGTAACTATCAGGACCGCCGACTGGATCTGTTCCAGGTCCAGTGGCTGGGTGACGCCGGTGAGAAATCAGGCTGAGGCCGGGCGGCAGTCCTCCACGTCTGCCGTCGGGCAGGCCTGGATTCCTTGCCGAGTGATGGAGATGAGATATGTGCGGATCTGAACATGTGTCCCCGTTGGCGCCCCTGATCGAGAACAACCGGCAATGGTCCGAACGGATCCGGAAGGATGACCCGGCCTTTTTCGAGAAGTTGTCGCGGCAACAGAGCCCGGAATACCTGTGGATCGGCTGTGCCGACAGCCGGGTTCCGGCCAACGAAATCGTCGGGCTGCTGCCGGGGGAACTGTTCGTGCACCGCAACGTGGCCAACGTGGTGGTGCATACCGACACCAACTGCATGTCGGTGCTGCAGTTCGCCGTGGAAGTCCTCCGGGTGAAACACATCATCGTCTGCGGCCATTATGGCTGCGGCGGCGTTCGGGCGGCCATGGGCTCCACCGAACTGGGGATGATCGACAGCTGGCTGCGCCATATCAAGGATGTCTATTTCCGCCACCGGGAAGCCCTGGACGCCGTCCGCGACGACAGCGCCCGGGCGGACCGGCTGTGCGAGCTCAACGTCATTGCCCAGGTGTACAACGTCTGTTACACCACCATTGTCCAGAATGCCTGGGCGCGTGGTCAGCAGCTCACGGTCAACGGCTGGATCTATGGTCTGCACGACGGTCTGGTACAGGATCTCAAGGTCAGTGTCAGCGGTGCTGATCAGCTTCCCCCTGTGTATCGCATGAGAGCCCCGGAACACGCCTGAACGGGTTTCCCGCGGCGGGGAACTGTGTTTTCATCGAAGGCACAACAAGTCACACGCACTGGGGGAGTTTATGCTGATCAACGCCGCATCGTCGTGCCTGCTGGTGGTGGATGTGCAGGAACGGCTGACACCGGCCATCCATGAAGGCGTGCGGGTGGTCGAGAACACCGGCTGGCTGATCAAGGTGGCGCGGGAGGTGGATGTGCCCATCCGCCTCACCGAGCAGTATCCCAAAGGGCTGGGCCATACCGTGCCGGAAGTCCGCTCCCTGGTCCTGGACGAGGAAGTGCTGGAGAAGGTCCATTTCTCCTGCATGGCATCCGACCATATTCGCCGCGAACTGGCCTCCCTGGGGCGGCGACAGATCATCGTTGCCGGTACCGAGGCCCACGTCTGTGTGCTGCAGAGTTCGCTTTCCCTGCTTCAGGAAGGGTACGAGGTCTATATTGTGGCCGATGCGGTTTCCAGTCGCCGTCCGCAGGATGTGCAGACAGCGCTGGAGCGCATGCGCCATGAAGGTGTACGGGTGGTGACACGGGAAATGGTGGCCTTCGAATGGCTGAACCGGGCGGATACCGAGGTGTTCCGCAAGGTCATGCCGCGCTTCATCCGCTAGGGAAGCGCTGATCTATTCCCAAGGTGCTTTGCGGGGCTATTCGAGCAGGCTGACAAGACGGCGTTCGCAGGCAATGGCGGGCCGCTGGCCTGGTGTCGACACCAGGCCGGATCAGCCTGGAATCGGAATTCGGCCAAAGAAAAACCGGGCTGCCTGGCCCGGTTTTTCTTTGCGGCCTCCACTGGGGCCCTAGTGGGCGTGACCGTGTTCCTTCTCGTCCTCGGAGGCCTCGCGGACTTCAACGACCTTCACATCGAAGTTCAGCGGAACGCCGGCCATGGGGTGGTTGGCATCCACTGTGACCTGGTCGCCCTCGATGGCGGTGATGGTCACGATCTGGCCACCGCCTTCGCCACCGGCCTGGAACTGCATGCCTACCTGCAGGTCGTCCACGCCCTGGAACAGATCGCGGGGCACCGCCTGGGTCAGTTCGTCACGACGCTCGCCGTAGGCGTTCGCCGGTTCAATGCGGACCGACAGCTCGTCGCCGGCCTGCTTGCCTTCCAGTGCCTGTTCCAGGCCCGGGATGATGTTGCCGTTGCCGTGCAGGTAGGCCAGCGGCTGCTTGCCTTCGGACGTGTCCAGGACACTGCCTTGGTCGTCCTTCAGGGTGTAGTCGATGGAAACGACCGTGTCCTTAGCGATCTGCATGGGTCATACCTTTGGAACATGAATGAACGGAACATTTTAGCATTTCGGCGGTGGTGCGCTCCAACCCGATCGGCGAAAGGCAATCACCCGTACTTTGCCCTTGCCCTCTCCGGCGGAACGGAGCCGCAAAGGCCGGATGCTGATGATGTTGTGCTTACCGGTGCTTGACGAGCTTCCGCAGTCGCTTCAGGTACGCCCGCTCATCGGGCGTGGTGCCGTCCCGCTGCGCCTGCCACAGGCTCTCCGCCAGACAGTCCATCATCAGGTGTTCGGCTTCCAGCGGATCCCGCGTGACGCGGCACAGTGCCTCGTAGACAGCCCGGATGCCCTTGGGCCGGTTCGTGCCCACCTGTTCGCGCAATGCCAGGTGCATGCCCATGTGCAGGAACGGGTTGCTCTCCCCCTGTTCCGGCAGGTACTCGCGGCCCAGCGCCCGGTTCTCACTGGCGAGCAGCGGCTGGTACTCCGGATGCTCCGCCACCACCTGGGCAATGGCCGCCTCCAGCGGGGTCAGCGTTTCCCCGTTCTGGTGCTTGCGCCAGGCCAGGACATACTGACGCCGGAGCTGGTCACGGTCCGATGAGAACACGGGGGCTACTCCGTCTTGTCCTTGTATTCGCAGAGATCATGGATGACGCAGGCCCCGCAGCGGGGTTTGCGGGCCGTGCAAACGTAGCGGCCGTGCAGGATCAGCCAGTGGTGGGCGTCCTGAAGAAATTCCTTTGGTACCATCCGCATGAGCTTGTCCTCCACCTGGCGGACGGTGTTGCCCGGGGCAAGACCGGTTCGGTTCGCCACCCGGAAGATGTGCGTGTCCACCGCCATGGTGGGTTGCCCGAAGGCCGTGTTCAAGACCACGTTTGCCGTCTTGCGTCCCACCCCGGGCAGCGCCTCCAGCGAGGCTCGGTCCCGGGGCACCTGGCCGCCGTGCTGCTCCAGCAACTGCCGGCAGAGTTTGATGATGTTGGCCGCCTTGCTATTGAACAGGCCGATGGTCTTGATGTGCTCCCGGAGCCCGTCCTCCCCCAGCTCCAGCATCGCCTCCGGCGTGTTCGCCACCGGGAACAGTTTCGCTGTTGCCTTGTTCACCCCCCGGTCGGTGGCCTGGGCGGACAGCACCACCGCGATCAGCAGCTCGAACGGCGTGCTGTACTCCAGTTCGGTGGTGGGGTTCGGGTTCGCGGCACGCAGGCGCTGGAAGATCTGTTGGCGTTTTTCCTGGTTCATAGCGCAGTTGGGCAGGGTTCTGATTCAGCCCGGCTGTCCGGGCCGGGCGGCCTTCAGGATCGGGCGGGGCTGCGCCCGGCGTTGGTCCAGCAGGTTCTTCAGGGCCAGCAGCAGGCCGAGGCCGATAAAGGCCCCCGGTGGTAGCGCGGCCAGCAGGAAGCCGTCGTAGCCGGGCAGTACCGTGAGCTGCAATGCCTCCCCCGCAGGCCCGAACATCAGTTCCGCCTGGTTCAGCAGTGTGCCCTGGGCCAGCAGTTCCCGGAATGCGCCCAGTGCCAGCAGTACGCCGGCGAAGCCCAGCCCCATCATCAGGCCGTCAAAGGCGGCCAGGCCCGGCGGGTTGCGGCTGGCGTAGGCCTCGGCGCGGCCCAGTATCGCGCAGTTCGTGACGATCAGCGGAATGAAGATGCCGAGAACCAGGTACAGCTCGTGGAACCAGGCGTTCATGCTCAGCTCCACCACGGTGACGAAGGACGCGATCACCAGCACGAAAACGGGGATGCGGATCTCCCGGCGGACACCGTGGCGGATCAGCGAAACGGTGGTATTCGACAGCACGAGCACCAGCAGGGTGGCCAGCCCCAGCCCCAGCGCGTTGATCACGGAGTTGCTCACCGCCAGCAACGGGCAGAGCCCGAGCAATTGCACCAGGCCGGGGTTGTTGGTCCAAAGCCCCTCCCGGGTGAGCCGAACAACCGCTTCAGTCATCGCCGGTTCCGTCGTCGCCATCGGATGCGTCGTCCGGGGGTGGCTCCTCCTCGCCCGCATCCCCGACCTGGTCGGTTTCGGCTTCTTCCTGCACCGCGAACAGCTCATTGCCGAACTGGTCGTAGAACAGCAAGACGTCCCGTACCGCCCGGACCACGGCCCGGGCCGTGACCGTGGCGCCGGTGATCTGATCAAAGGCACCCCGGTCACGGCGCACAGCCCAGTCCGCCGTCTCGGGGTCGTCCAGGGACCGGCCGGTGAACTGATTGATCCAGTTGCTGCGGCGGGCTTCGATGGCGTCTCCCAATCCCGGTGTCTCGCTGTGTTCCACAACGCGAACGCCGGCCACCGTTCCGTCCGTGTAAATGCCCACCAACAGCGTGATGGGGCCGATATAGCCGTCCTCCGCCCGGGCGGGGAGGATCACGGCCACCGGTTCCCCTTCCAGGCGCGCGCGGTACACGGTGACCGTGCGGTTCAGGCCCAGCAGGCCGTTGTCTTCCACCTCCAGGGTGTCCTCGAGCAGGTGATTGTCGTACTGAAGCGGAGGGACCAGTTGCTGAAGTTCCTGGATCAGGGCCTGCCGCTGGTTGTCCTCGATGCGTTCCACCGTCCCCTGGAAGGTCCAGGTGACCAGGGCCACGCCCGCGATGGCAAAGGCCAGGAGGATGCCCCCGGCAAGCAGTATGTCCCTGACAGCCGTACCCTGTTGTCTCAAGATCTCTCCCCCGTGCCTGGGCCGGGTTTGCCCCGGCCGTGGATCCGTGGCCGCGTGTAACGGTCGATCAACGGGACGGCCATGTTCATGAGCAGCACCCCGAAGGCGATGCCGTCCGGATACCCGCCCCAGGTGCGGATGACCCAGGTCAATACGCCGATTCCTACCCCGAAACAGAAACGCCCCCGAGGGGTGGTGGCGGCGGAAACCGGATCCGTGGCGATGAAAAAGGCCGCCAGCATGGCCCCGCCGCTGAGCAGGTGCAGCAGCGGGGGGGCATACTGATCCGGGTTTGCGGTCCAGAATACCAGTGCCGGGACGGCCAGGCCCAGTAACACGCCCATCGGAATCTGCCAGGCAATCACCCGGCGATGCATCAGCCAGGCGCCCCCGGCAAGAAACAGCAGGTTGACCCATTGCCAGCCTGCACCGGCGAGCAGGCCGAAGCCGGGTTCCGTCCGGATCTCCCCCACGGTCAGTTCCAGCCCCAGGCCGGTACGGATTTGGTCCAGGGGCGTTGCCTGGGTCAGTGCATCCAGCTCCAGTCCGCCGCGGAGCGAACCGGACAGGGCGTAATGCAGGCTGTCCATCAGCCCGAGGCTTCCCGAGGGGCCGATGGTGGGCGGGAGCCAGACGGTCATCTGCCCGGGGAACGAGACCAGTAGAGCCGCGTAACCCACCATGGCCGGGTTGAACGGATTGAAGCCGAGCCCGCCGTACAGGTGCTTGCCGAGCACCAGCGCCAGCGCAACGCCCACGGCCGGCATCCACCAGGGAGTCAGCGGAGGGAGCGCCAGGGCCAGCAGCACCGCCGTCACCACCGCGCTACCGTCTTGCAGGAAGGGCTCCATGGGCCGGTTTCGCAGCCGGAGCATCAGGGCCTCGCAGGGCAAGGCCACGGCCACGGCGATCAGGACGTTGATCAGAACGCCCCAGCCAAAGATCAGGATCATGGCCAGGGTTCCGGGGATCAGCGCCAGGAGCACGCTGCGCATGATCGCCGGGACACTGCCGGATGGCGCGATATGAGGGGGACCGGCCATACGGAAGGCGGGCACCGTCATGCCGGGTCGTTCCCGTCTCCGCCCGCGCCGGCCTTCTTCCGTTTCGCCCGCTCCACCGCGGCCTGGATCGCCGCCTGCCGTGCGGCCTTGGGATCCGGTGAACGGTTCGTGGCCGGCTGCCTCAGCGCGGCCTTCTTGCGCCGCCGGCGTTCCTCCTGCGCCTGCTGCTCCCGGGTCAGCCTGTCCTGCCGGAGCAGGTACCGCCGCCGCGCCTGCTCCGCCTGGACATGCGCCCGGTCGGTGGCTTGCAGCTCCGATTTCGCGTAACGGAAATACTGGCTCAGGGGGATCCGGCTGGGGCAGACCACGGCACACGCGCCGCAATCGATGCAGTCCAGCAGCCCCAGATCCCGTGCGGGTTCCGGGCGTTCGCTGCGGGCATGCCAGTAGAGTTCCTGGGGCAGCAGGCGCACCGGACAGACCTCGGCGCACGCGCCACAGCGGATGCAGGGCATGGCCGGCGCCTCGGCGGGAAACAAGGCCCCGTCCCCCACCAGCAGGCAGTTGCTGGTCTTGGTGATGGGCAGTCGATCCGAATCCAGCGCAAAGCCCATCATGGGGCCGCCCATGACCAGGCGCTCGGGCGTGCCGCAATAGCCGCCGGCGGCCTCGATGAGGGTGTGCATGGGCGTGCCGATCCGTGCTTCCAGGTTCTGTGGTGCCGCCACCGCGTTCCCGGTGACCGTGACCACGCGGCTGGTGAGCGGCCGGCCCAGAACGACCGCATCCCGGGCCGCGGCGGCGGTGGCCACGTTCTGACAGAGGAAACCCATGTCCGGCGGCAGATTTGCGGAGGGCACTTCCCGCCCGGTCAGGGTCTGGATGAGTTGCCGCTCACCCCCGGCCGGGTAGCGCGCGGGAACAGCAGCCAATTCCAGGGTGATTCCGGGACCCTGGTCCATTGCGCGCCGCAGTGCATCCAGGCAGGCTGTCCTGCCCTCTTCCAGGGCCAGGATCAGCCGCGTGGCCCCTGTCGCGCGCGCCAGGATGCGGGCGCCCTCGATCACATCCTGAGGGCGGGACAGCATCAGCATCTGATCACAGGATATCCAGGGTTCGCACTCCACGCCGTTGATGATCAGGGTATGGATGCCGGGTTTCGCGCCGGCCCGCAGTTTCGTCGCGGTGGGGAAGCCGGCACCGCCCAGGCCGACAACACCAGCCTCATGGACACGCTGCCGCAGGTGCTCCGGAGAGACGGTCTCCCAGTCCTGCCAGGGGGGTGGCAGATCCTCGCTCCAGACGTCCTCTCCGTCCGCCTCCAGGATCACCGCCGGTACCCGAAGACCGGCCGGGTGCGGCACCGGGCAAGGCTCCACCGAAAGCACCCGGCCGGAGGTGGGCGCATGCACCGGAGGGGTTTCGCCGGTGGCGCGGCCCACCAGGCTTCCCCGCCGGACCCGTTCCCCCGCGGTCACGGCAGGTTCGCATGGATCGCCGCGGTGCTGGAGCAGTGGGACAATCAGCCGTTCCGGCAGTGGTGCCCGGACCAGGACTCTGCCCGTGGAGGGCGCGGTGTGATCCGGCAGCCTCAGACCGCCCGGAAAGGAAAACAGGCGCGTGATCATACGGCCCCCGATTGCGGCTTTGGCCAGCGCCAGTTCTCCGGGTCCGGCTCCAGGGGCAGCAGTTCAATGCAGTCCACGGGGCAGGGCGCCACACACAGCTCGCAGCCGGTGCAATGATCGCGGATCACCGTGTGCATCTGGCGGTGGGCACCGATTATGGCATCCACTGGACAGGCCTGGATGCACAGCGTACAGCCGATGCAGCGGGCTTCGTCGATCCAGGCCACCGTGGGGGTTCCGGCCTGGGTACCGAGATCCGGGTCCAGGGGCCTGGGATCCCGGTCCAGCAACCGGGCCAGGGCGTGGATCGTGGCTTCGCCGCCCGGCGGACACAGATTGATATCGGCACGGCCCTCGGCGATGGCTTGGGCGTAGGGACGGCATCCGGGGTAGTTGCACTGGCCGCATTGGCTCTGGGGTAGCAGGGCGTCGATCCGGTCCACCACGGCGTTGTCGTCGGCACGGAAACGCGTGGCCGCGTAGCCGAGCAACAGGCCGAAGGCAGCGGCCAGCAGTCCCATGACGATCAGTGCTTCAAGCATGACGACCCATCAGACGCTCAGTCCGGCAAACCCCATGAAAGCCAGCGACATCAGGCCGGCTGTGATCAGGGCGATGGCGGCCCCGCGGAACGGTGCCGGAACATCGGCGGCGGCAAGTCGCTCCCGCAACCCGGCAAACAGGATCAGCGCCAACGAGAAGCCGGCCGCGGCGCCGAATCCATAGACCGCGGACTCCAGAAAGCCGTTCGCCGCGTGGACGTTCAACAGTGCCACCCCCAGCACGGCGCAATTGGTGGTGATCAGGGGCAGAAAGATGCCCAGCACCTGGTAAAGCAGCGGACTGGTGCGGTGGACCACCAGTTCCGTGAACTGCACCACCGAGGCGATCACCAGGATGAAGGCGATGGTCCGCAGGTAGTCCAGCCCCAAGGGTACCAGCAGCCGGGTGTTCACCAGGTAGCTGACCACAGAAGACAGGGTCAGCACGAATGTGGTGGCCAGGGCCATGCCCATGGCCGTCTCCAACTGCCGGGAGACACCCATGAACGGGCACAGGCCCAGGAACTTCACCAGCACGAAGTTGTTGACCAGCACCGTGCTGACCAGGATCAGTGCCAGCTCCGTGGTCATCGCGCCATCTCCGGTGCTATTTCACCCGCATCCCCGGCTGGGCCCCCGCGTCCGGCTCCAGGACGAACAGTTCCTTCCCGCCCGGTCCGGCGGCCAGCACCATCCCCTCCGACAGACCGAACCGCATCTTGCGCGGTTTCAGGTTCGCCACCATGACCGTGAGTCTGCCCTTGAGCTGTTCCGGCTCGTAGGCCGAGCGCAGCCCGGCGAACACGTTGCGCTGCTCCCCACCCAGATCCAGCGTCAGTTGCAGAAGCTTATCGGCACCGTCCACGTAGGCGGCATCGGTGATGCGCGCGATCCGCAGGTCCACCCTGGTGAAATCGTCGATCTCGATCTGTTCCCCGATGGGGTCCTCGGCCAGGGGGCCGGACGGCGCCGGCTGGCCAGCGGCAGCGAGCGTTTCTTTCGACTCCTCCAGCATGGCGTCCACGGCATCACGCTCCACGCGGGTGGCCAGGGGCTTGAACTTGCCGATGGGACGGCCGAGAAGGGGCTGTTTGACGTCGTCCCAGTGCCGGTTCTCCACCTGCAGGAAAACCTCGGCCGCGGCCGCGATGCGCGGCACCACCGGTTTCAGGTAGGCCATCAGCACGCGGAACAGGTTCAGCGTCTGGGTGCAGATGGCCTGTACCTGGGGCAGGGTGGTTTCGTCCTTCGCCAGCACCCAGGGCTTGCGTTCGTCGAAATACTGGTTGGCCTGATCCGCCAGTTGCATGATCTCCCGGATGGCCCGGGAGAACTCGCGGTTTTCGTAGGCTTCGGCAATCGCCTCGCCGCGGGAGGTGAACTCCCGGTACACGGCCGGCTCCTCCAGCGTGTCTGCCAGTCGGCCGTCGAAACGCTTGTTGATGAAGCTGGCGCTGCGGCTTGCGATGTTCACGAGCTTGCCCACCAGGTCGGAATTCACCCGGTGGATGAAATCGTCCAGGCTCAGGTCCAGGTCGTGCACGCTGCTGCCCAGCTTGGCGGCCAGGTAGTAGCGCAGGTATTCCGGGTTCAGGTGGCGGAGAAAGGTCCGCCCCATGATGAAGGTGCCCCGGGACTTGGACATCTTCTGCCCGTTCACGGTGAGGAAACCGTGGGCGCAGACCTTCGTGGGCATGCGGAAACCGGCGCCGTGCAGCATGGCCGGCCAGAACAGGGCGTGGAAGTAGATGATGTCCTTGCCGATGAAGTGGTAGAGCTCGGCATCGGAATCCGGCTTCCAGTATTCATCGAAATCCACGCCGTGGCGGTCGCACCAGTTGCGGAAGCTGGCCATGTAGCCGATGGGGGCGTCCAGCCAGACATAGAAATACTTGTTCTCGGTATTGGGGATGCGGAACCCGAAGTAGGGCGCGTCACGGGAGATATCCCATTCCCGCAACCCTTCCTCGAACCACTCGTTGAGTTTGTTCGCCACTTCGGTCTGCACGTGGCCGCTGCCGGCCCAATTCCGCAGCAGGGATTCGAAATCCTGCAGGCGGAAGAAATAATGCTCGGATTCCCTCTCGATGGGGGCGGCGCCGGAAACCACCGAGACCGCGTTCTTCAGCTCCGCCGGGGTGTAGGTGGCGCCGCAGGCCTCACAGGAGTCGCCATACTGGTCGGCGGCGCCGCAACGGGGGCATTCGCCCTTGATGTAGCGGTCCGGCAGGAACATGTTCTCCACCGGGTCGTAAGCCTGCTTGATGGTGCGGGAGGTGATGTGGCCGGCCTCCTTCAGCCGGGTATAGATCAGTTCGGCGTAGTATCGGTTCTCATCCGAATGGGTGCTGTAATAGTTGTCGAACTCGATCAGGAAGTCCGCGAAATCCTCGCGGTGTTCCCGGCCGATGCGTTCGATCAGCTCTTCGGGGCTGATCCCCTCCTGGCGAGCCTTGAGCATGATAGGGGTGCCATGGGCATCGTCCGCGCAGACGTAGATGCACCGGTTGCCCCGCTGCTTCTGGAAACGCACCCAGATGTCAGTCTGGATGTACTCCACCAGATGTCCCAGGTGAATGGGCCCATTGGCATAGGGCAGGGCGCTGGTTACCAGAATCTTTCGGCTCATGGGTCCTCGTCCATCGGTGTACGGGAGTCCGTCGGCATGGCAACGGCAAGCCCGCAATTATGCCAGATTTGGCCGTGAGGTAGCGAAAGCGGGTACCATCGCCTTCGATCCATTGAGGAGTTCCCACGCCATGAGCGGGTCAGGCAAGCTGGACGGCACCGGGCGGGTCCGCGGGCGGGTGGGCAAAGCCATCGACGCCGGGGGTCGGCCCGGCAGTGCACGGGACCATTCATGAGCCACTTCCGATTGTTCGCCACCGCGCCACGGGGGCTGGAAAACCTGTTGCGGGATGAGTTGCATGCCCTGGGCGCCACCGATGCCCGGGAGCAGCGGGCCGGGGTGGCCTTCAACGGCGGGCTTGCGCTGGCTTACCGGGCCTGCCTGTGGTCCCGGGTGGCCAACCGGATCCTGCTGCCGTTGGCGGAATTCCCCGCGGGTGATGCGGATGCGCTGTACCGGGGCGTTCGGGAGCTGGACTGGGAGCGGCATCTGTCCGCGGATGGGACCCTGGCGGTGGAGGTCACCGGCGTGCGTTCGGCCATCGGCCACAGTCGCTACGCGGCGCAACGGGTCAAGGATGCCGTGGTGGATCAGTTCCGTGAGCGTTACGGCCAACGGCCATCAGTGGACACGGAGCGCCCGTCAATACGCATCAACGTGCATCTGGTTCAGGATCAGGCAACCCTGGCCCTGGATCTCTCCGGCGACAGCCTGCATCGACGCGGCTACCGGGAGCCGGGCGTGGCGGCGCCCCTGAAGGAGAACCTGGCGGCCGCGGTGCTGTTGCGTGGCGGCTGGCCTGAGATCGCGGCGGCTGGCGGGCCCCTGCTGGATCCCATGTGCGGTTCGGGGACGCTGCTGATCGAGGCGGCCTGGATCGCCGGGGATGTGGCCCCCGGCCTGCTCCGGACCTATTTCGGCTTCCTCGGCTGGCGGCAGCATGACGCTGTGGTCTGGAAGACCCTGGTGGACGAGGCGCTGGAGCGCCAGGAGGCTGGGGAATGCCGGGTTCCGCCCATTGTGGGCTACGACCGGGATGCCGCTGCGGTGCGCGGTGCCATTGACAACGTACGCCGGGCGGGGCTGAGCGGCATCGTTCACGTGGAGCGGCGGGAGTTGGGGCGCGCCGAGCCCCCGGTCGGCCGGGCGCCCGGGCTGGTGGCGGTGAATCCGCCCTACGGCGAGCGGCTCGACGACGCACAGGCGCTGATCCCCCTGTATGCGCGTCTTGGAGACAGCCTGCGACAGCACTTTGCCGGTTGGCAGGCGGTGGTACTCACCGGCGCCGACGCGGAACTGGGGCTGAAGCCTGAGCGCGGCTGGACCGTGTACAACGGCGCGATCCGCTGTCGCCTGGAACGCTTCCGGATTGCGGCGCAGTCCCAGGATGCCCCGTCCGCCCCGGCCACTGACCTGGTCAACCGCCTCCGCAAGAACCGCCGCAGCCTGTCGGGCTGGCTGAAGCGGAGCGGGGTGAGCTGTTACCGGCTCTACGATGCGGATATTCCCGAATACGCTCTGGCAGTGGATGTGTACGGCACCGTCGAGGGTGACTGGCTGCACGTCCAGGAGTATGCGCCGCCCCGCTCCGTGAATCCCGCAGATGCCCGGGCCCGATTACGCGCGGCACTCACCGCCATTCCACAGGCGCTGGATGTGTCTCCTGACCGCATGGCCTACAAGCTGCGCCAGCGCCAGAAGGGCGGTGATCAGTACGGAAAACAGGGGCATGGCGGGCGTTACCTGGAGGTCCGGGAAGGCCCCTGTCGGCTGCTGGTGAATCTGACCGACTACCTGGACACAGGGCTGTTCCTGGATCACCGGCCGGTCCGCGAGTTCCTGGGGGCACAGGCGGAGGGCAAGCGGGTGCTGAACCTGTTCTGCTACACCGGTGCGGCCACGGTCCACGCCGCTCTGGGCGGCGCCCGGGCAACCGACAGTGTGGATCTGTCGAAAACGTATCTTGAGTGGGCCGCGCGCAATCTTCATCTGAACGGCGTGGACGTCCGGAGACATCAGGTGCACCGGGCGGATTGCCGGGCATGGCTGGCCTCCGGGCGGGGCGGTCCCTACGATCTGATTTTCCTGGATCCCCCCAGTTTTTCCAATTCCAAGCGCATGGACGGCACCCTGGACGTACAGCGGGACCACGTGGAACTCATCCTCAATGCCGCGCGAATGCTGACACCGGACGGCTTGCTGATTTTTTCCACCAATCTGCGCCGCTTCCGGCTGGATCAAACGGCATTGACGGGGTTGACAGTGGAGGACCGGACCCGTTGGTCCATCCCGCCGGATTTCCGGCGTAACCCGAGAATTCACCAGTGCTGGTTCATTCGCCCCTGAGGGAATCGATCGGCCCTTCCTGAGCGTGCCGCGGGTCAGCTCAGCTTGGCCCGGGCATCGTCCAGCGACAGTTCGGTGTCCTCGATGTAGACATGGATTTCCACACCACTGGTCTCATTGCGCAGCGCCTGGTGGTCGAGCTGCTCCAGATCCCCCACGATGACGTCACCATGGTTGACCACACCACCGTCCATGAGGCCGAAGACGGTGTATTCACCATGCTCGGTTTCCACGGCCACCAGTCCGAATTCCTCGTTGATGTGTTTCACCACCCCCCGCATGCGTCTCTCTCCTCTCCGGGGCAGAGCCGTAGCGGCTTGGTCCCGTGTGCCCGCCCCTGCCAAGGAATCGATCAGCGCTTCCCTAACCGTTTTGAGTGGTTTGATGTCCTTTGTTCAGACGGTTGCGCTTCGTTTCAGCGGTTTCCGTATTGTCACCCATTCGGCGGCCGGCGTCCCGAGCCGGTTTCGGCTGCCCCTCTTCCGCTTCCCTTATCGATCTGACCCGCTCCTTCCAGCGCTCCAGGGCGTCCTCGTACAGGTCGTAGACACAGGGAACGCATCCGCCGCCGCAGCATTCGTCGGGCTCCGGTGGTGTCGGCTTCGGGGGCAGCGCTTCTGTGTCTGTACTCATGTTCCGGAAGATGGCGGCACTGTCGCCGGTCGTCAAGGGTGACTAAGGGGAGCGCTGATCGGTTCCCATGTCTCCGCGCCATTGCGTGGCACGCCAGATCGTGCCATGACTGCGGTGTTGGCAGCGGTGGCGTGTTGCCTCACGGACACCGGGGCTGGAAATGGTCCGCGCACTTGGGTATCATCATCCGCCCTTTTTTCACTGAACAGGCAACAGCGGTCCAAGCGGTCTTGTACAACGGGCCGGCCGGTTCGACCCTCCTTGCGGGAGCGTTGTCCGAAACGGTCGGCGACCTTCCCCGGAACCTCAGCGCAGCAGCCATACCCAGGAACATTTCGCTATGTCGGCTACGGCAGGCGCGCTGGACGGCGGAAGGATGGAATAAGCAACATACAGGAGCTGTTCTATGGCTAATGTCAATCAGCAGTCTGCGGGTCTGTACCGTTCCGAGTTCGAGCGTGACAGTTGCGGAATCGGCTTTGTCGCCAGCCTCAAGGGCGAGCGCAGTCACGCCATTATCGAGAACGCGTTGTCCATGCTCACCTGCATGGAGCACCGGGGCGGCACCGGATACGACGTCAAGAGCGGCGACGGCGCAGGCGTGCTGATCCAGATTCCCGACGCCACGTTCCGGGACGATCTGGAGAGCCAGGGTGTGACGCTGCCGCAGCCCGGGGATTATGCCGTGGGCATGATCTTCTTCCCGGGTGATGAAACCATCCGCGAAGCCTGTCGCGCCATGTTCACCCGTAACCTGGAGCGCCTGGGCATCAACCTGCTTGGCTGGCGCCGGGTTCCCTGCGACAACAGCACCCTGGGCCAGGCCGCGCTGGACAATGAACCACAGATCGAACAGGCGTTTCTGGAGCGCTCGGAGGGTCTGGATCAGCAGGCTTTCGAGCGCAAGCTCTATGTGTTGCGCAACTATACGGAGCACCGGGTGAAAGAGACGGTGGAAGGCGTGGAGAACGACTTCTACATCGCTTCCCTGTCCACCCGGACCATCGTCTACAAGGGGCAGTTCACCACCGCCCAGGTGCGGGAGTACTACCTGGACCTGCAGAATGAGAAGACGGTGTCGGCGCTGGCCATGCATCATTCCCGCTTCTCAACCAACACCTTTCCGGCCTGGCGACGGGCGCAGCCGTTCCGGTATCTGTCCCACAACGGCGAAATCAACACCGTGAAGGGCAATATCAACTGGATGCGCGCACGGGAGGATCTCCTTTCCAGCGAGCTGTTCTCCGATGAAGAGCTGGAGATGATCAAGCCGATCTGCGATCACACCCAGTCCGACTCCGCGAATCTGGATATGGTGATCGAACTGCTGGTGCTGGCCGGTCGCCCGCTGGAGAAGGTGATGATGATGGTCATCCCCGAAGCCTGGCAACGCCAGCCGGACATGGAGCCCACCAAGCGCGCCTTCTACGAGTATTACGCCTGCATCATGGAGCCCTGGGACGGTCCTGCCTCCGTGGCCTTCACCGACGGCCGCGTCATCGGCGCCACCCTGGACCGCAACGGTCTGCGCCCGTCCCGCTATCTGGTGACGGAGGATGGCACCATCGTCATGGGCTCCGAAACCGGTGCCCTGGTGGTGGATCAGTCCCGAGTCGTCATGAAGGGACGCCTGGAGCCGGGCCGGCTGTTTATCGCCGACCTGGAGCAGGGACGCATCATCAGTGACGATGAGGTGAAGACCCAGGTCTGCGCCAGCAAACCGTATGCCGAATGGCTGGCGAAGAACAAGATCGTGATCGACGACCTGCCCGATTCCATCCTTGAGGAGCGGCGCCTGGACGAAATCGAGCTGCGCAAGCGCCAGCAGGCCTTCGGCTACACCCAGGAGGAACTCTCCGTGGTGCTGGCGGACATGGTGGAAACCGCCAAGGAGCCACTGGGCTCCATGGGCGCCGACAATCCGCTGGCGGTGCTCTCGGATCAGCCACAGCATCTGTCCTATTATTTCAAGCAGCTGTTCGCCCAGGTGACCAACCCCCCCATCGATCCCATCCGGGAAGAGATGGTCATGTCACTGCAGACCTATGTGGGCTCGGCGTTGAACCTGTTGGATGAGACGCCCAAGCACTGCCGCATGGTGGAGATCCCGCAGCCGGTGCTGACCAACCCGCAGCTTCGCAAGCTGCAGGACATCGATCACCACCGTTTCCAGTCCCAGACCATCGACATCACCTTCCGCGCCACCGGTCGCAAGGGCGAGATGGACCGGGCGCTGAAACGCATCTGCCGTCACGCGCGGGATGCGGTGGAGGACGGTTACTCCATCCTGGTGCTCAGCGATCGCCGGGTGAGCACCGATCACGCGGCGGTCCCGTCGCTGCTGGCCACCGGGGCCGTCCACCATTTTCTGATCCGGGAAGGGCTGCGTGGACACACCGGCCTGATCGTGGAAGCCGGTGACGTGTGGGAGACCCATCATTTCGCCACCCTGCTGGGCTATGGCGCCGCCGCGGTGGCGCCCTATATGGCCATTGAGTCCCTGCTGGCCCTGCGGGACAGCGGTGCCATCGCCGGCCAGGATGATCAGGAACTGATCGCACGGTACATCAAGGCGGTCAACAGCGGCCTGCTGAAGATTTTCTCCAAGATGGGAATCTCCACGCTGCAGTCCTACCAGGGGGCGCAGATCTTCGAGGCGCTGGGGCTGAGTTCGGAGGTCATCGACCGCTGCTTTGCCGGTACCACCAGCCGAATCGAGGGTATCGGCCTTGACGAGATCGCCCGGGAGACATTGCAGAAGCATCGGCTGGGCTTCCCGGAGAACGGCTTCACCCATGAGAACATGATTCTTCGTTCCGGCGGCAACTATGCCTGGCGCAAGGACGGCGAGCGGCATTTGTTCAACCCGCTCACCATCCGCCTGCTGCAGCATTCGGCGGCGCGTAATGACAAGGACATGTTCCGGCAGTACACCCATGCGGTGGATAACCAGTCACGGGAGGCCTTCACCCTCCGTGGCCTGCTGGAATTCGCTCCGGACCGGGAGCCCATCCCGCTGAGCGAGGTGGAACCGGCCGAGAACATCTTCCGGCGCTTTGCCACCGGCGCCATGTCCTTCGGTTCCATCTCCTGGGAGGCGCATACCACGCTGGCCCTGGCCATGAACCGGCTTGGCGGGAAGAGCAACAGTGGCGAGGGCGGGGAAGACCCCATCCGCTACAAGCCGCTGGAGAACGGCGACTCCATGATGTCCCGCATCAAGCAGGTGGCCTCCGGTCGCTTCGGCGTGAACAGCTACTATCTGACCAACGCCGACGAACTGCAGATCAAGATGGCACAGGGCGCCAAGCCCGGCGAGGGGGGGCAGTTGCCCGGGCACAAGGTGGACGCCTGGATCGGCCGCACCCGGGGTTCCACGCCGGGTGTGGGCCTGATCTCGCCACCCCCGCACCATGACATCTATTCCATTGAGGACCTGGCGCAGCTCATTTACGACCTGAAGAATGCCAACCGGGATGCCCGCATCAACGTGAAGCTGGTGTCCGAAGCCGGCGTGGGTACCGTGGCCGCCGGCGTGGTCAAGGGCTATGCCGACGTGGTACTGATTGCCGGGCATGATGGCGGTACCGGCGCCTCGCCGCTCAGCTCCATCAAGCATGCCGGCCTGCCGTGGGAGCTGGGTATCTCCGAAACCCATCAGACCCTGGTGCGGAACCGGCTGCGCAGCCGCGTCACCCTGCAGGCCGACGGCCAGATGAAGACCCCGCGGGATCTGGCTGTGGCCACGCTGCTGGGCGCCGAGGAATGGGGTGTCGCCACGGCAGCCCTGGTGGTGGAGGGCTGCATCATGATGCGCAAGTGCCACACCAACACCTGCCCGGTGGGGGTTGCCACCCAGGACCGGGTCCTGCGCGGCCGTTTCCAGGGACAGGTGGAGCACGTGGTGAACTTCTTCACCCTGATGGTGGAGGGGCTGCGGGAACTCATGGCAGAGCTGGGCTTCCGCACCATCGATGAGATGGTGGGACAGAGCCAGTGCCTGAAGGTGCGCGACGGTATCAGCCACTGGAAGCTCAAGCACCTGGATCTGTCTCCGATCCTGTACAAGGCCGAGCCCGCCGAGGGCGATAGTCTGTACAAGACAGTGGAGCAGAAGCACCTGATCCACGACATCATCGACCGCAAGCTCATCCGTGATGCGGCGGGGGCCCTGGAGCGGCAGGAGCCGGTACGCCTGGCGTATCCGATCCAGAACACCGATCGCAGTGTCGGCGCCATGCTCTCCAACGAGATCTCCAAGCGTTACGAGGACAAAGGCCTGCCGGACGGCACCATCCATGTGAAATTCACGGGCTCCGCCGGCCAGAGCTTCGGCGTGTTCACCGCGCCGGGTGTGGAGTTCGAGCTGGAAGGCGATGCCAATGATTACTTCGGCAAAGGCCTGTCCGGTGCGCGCCTGATTGTGTACCCGGATGCCAGGGCGCCGTTTGCCGCCCGCGACAACATCATCATCGGCAACGTGGCCTTTTTCGGCGGCACGGCCGGTGAGGCTTACGTGCGCGGCGTGGCCGGTGAACGCTTCTGCGTGCGTAACTCCGGCGTCACGGCCGTGGTGGAAGGCGTGGGTGACCACGGCTGCGAGTACATGACCGGCGGCAAGGCGGTGATCCTCGGCAAGACCGGGCGCAACTTCGCCGCGGGCATGTCCGGCGGCGTGGCCTACGTGCTGGATCGGGCGGGCACCTTCCCCGAGCGCTGCAACATGGAAATGGTGCGGCTCGGTGCGGTGGAGGATGCCGAGGAGATCGCGGAGCTGAAGCGGCTCATTCAGAACCACCTGGAGTACACCGGTTCCGACGTGGCCAAGGACGTGCTGGAAAACTGGGGCGAAGCGTTGCAGCAGTTCATCCGCGTGATGCCGGTGGATTACGAGCGCATGCAGGGCTACATGAAGACCGTCCGCGAAGAGAAGCAGATCGAGGACGAGTATGAAGTGGCGGTTCAAGCCTTCGATATGCATCTGAAGAACCTGGCGGCAGCCAAGGCCACTGCGTAAGGAGCGAGATCATGGGAAAGCTGACTGGATTCCTGGAATTCGACAGGGCCCTGCCGGAAGACCGTGACCCCAAGGCCCGCCTGGCGGACTGGAAGGAAGTGCACGGCAAAATGGCCGAGGAAGACATTCGCAAGCAGGGTGCGCGCTGCATGGACTGCGGCGTGCCGTTCTGTCATGCGGGCGACTCCTCCACGGCGCCCAAGGTGGGTGGCTGCCCGATCAACAACCTGATTCCCGAGTGGAATGACCTGATCTATCGCAACCGCTGGCGGGAGGCGCTGGACCGCCTGCACAAGACCAACAACTTCCCGGAGTTCACCGGCCGCGTGTGTCCCGCGCCCTGCGAGGATTCCTGCGTGCTGGGTATCAATGCGCCGCCGGTGACCATCAAGCACCACGAGTACGCCATCATCGAGAAGGGCTTCCAGGAGGGCTGGGTGAAGGCCAATCCCCCCAGGAAGCGCACCGGCAAGAAGGTGGCTGTCATCGGTTCCGGTCCGGCGGGGCTCTCCGCCGCCGCGCAGTTGAACTCCGTGGGGCATCACGTGGTGGTGTTCGAGCGCGCGGACCGGGTCGGTGGCCTGCTCATGTACGGCATTCCCAACATGAAGCTGGAGAAGCACTTTGTGGATCGCCGCGTCGACCTGATGAAGGAAGAGGGCGTCGCGTTCCGCACCGGCGTGGAAGTGGGTAAGGACGTGGATCCCCAGGAGCTCAAGCGGGAGTACGACGCCGTGCTGGTGGCCACCGGCGCCACCGTGCCGCGGGATCTGCCCATCGAAGGACGGGATCTGGACGGGATCCACTTCGCCATGGACTTCCTGGGCAGCAACACCAAGAGCCTGCTGGACAGCAACCACGCCGACGGTGACTACATCTCCGCCAAGGACAAGCACGTGGTGATCATCGGTGGGGGTGATACCGGTACCGACTGTGTGGGCACCAGCCTGCGGCACGGCTGCAAGAGCGTCATTCAGTTGGAGATCATGCCCAAGCCGCCGCTGGAACGGGCCCCGGACAACCCCTGGCCCGAGTTCAAGCGCACGCTGAAGGTGGATTACGGCCAGGCCGAAGCCATTGCCGTGCAGGGCGAGGATCCGCGCCAGTACCTGCAGATGACCCAGAAATTCACCGGCGAGAACGGCAAAGTGAAGCAACTGCATCTCACCGGAATCCAGTGGACCACCAATGACAAGGGCCAGATGGTGCCGCACCCGGTGGAAGGCAGCGAGCGTGTGCTACAGGCGGACCTGGTGCTGCTGGCCATGGGCTTCATGGGCCCCGAAGGCGGTCTGCTGGACCAGCTCGGCGTCGAGAAGGATGCGCGTAGCAACGCCAAGGCGGAGTACGGTCGCTACATCACCAATGTGGATGGTGTTTTCGCCGCGGGTGACGCCCGGCGCGGCCAGAGCCTGGTGGTCTGGGCCATCAACGAAGGCCGGGAAGCGGCGCGGGAAATCGACCGCTTCCTCACGGGTGAGACCGTGCTGCCCTGATTTCCAGGTCAGGTCTTCAATCAACGGCCCGCCCCGCTGACCGCGGTGCGGGCCGTTGACGTTTTCAGGCCTCGTCCCGGGCGTGTAGAATCAGGCGGTTTTTCCCGCCACAATTCAGAGCCAGGGTGGAACGGATGGCAATCAAATCGGATAAATGGATTCGCCGCATGGCGGTGGAGCAGGGCATGATCGAGCCTTTCGAGCCCGGCCAGGTGCGGGAGACGGACAAGGGCAGGATCATCTCCTACGGCACGTCCAGCTACGGCTACGATGTCCGGTGCGCGGACGAGTTCAAGATCTTCACCAACATCAACTCGGCGGTGGTGGATCCGAAGAACTTCGACCAGAACAGTTTTGTGGACGTCCAGTCGGACATCTGTATCATCCCGCCCAACTCCTTCGCCCTGGCGCGAACGGTGGAGTACTTCCGGATTCCCCGCAAGGTGCTCACCATCTGCCTGGGCAAGTCCACCTACGCCCGCTGCGGCATTATCGTCAATGTGACGCCGCTGGAGCCGGAGTGGGAAGGGCATGTGACACTGGAGTTCTCCAACACCACTCCGTTGCCGGCCAAGATCTACGCCAACGAGGGCGTGGCGCAGATGCTGTTCCTGGAATCCGACGAGGAGTGCGAGACCTCATACAAGGACCGGGGGGGCAAGTACATGGGGCAGCGGGGGGTGACGCTGCCACGCTCTTAGTGTGAAAGAACACGAGCCCGGTGGGCTACGCGGGTTCATCGGGCAGGTCCTCGTCTGGGCGCACCTGCACGGGCTCCCGCAGCAGGTGTCCGTCCAGCAGGATGCCGTCCGGGCCCAGGCGCAGCCGCCCCTGGGCGAACCATGCAACCGCCAGCGGGTAGATGCGGTGTTCCTGGCCCTGTACCCGGCGGGCCAGGCTGGTTTCGTCGTCGTCTGCCAGCACCGGAACCCGCGCCTGCACGATGACCGGTCCGGCATCCAGGTCCGGGGTGACGAAATGCACGCTGCAGCCGTGCTCGGTATGACCGGCCTCCAGGGCCCGCCGGTGGGTGTGCAGGCCCCGGAACAGCGGTAGCAACGAGGGGTGGATGTTCAGCATGCGCCCGTGGTAGCGATTGACGAAGCCTTGCGACAGGATGCGCATGAAGCCCGCCAGCACCACCAGGTCCGGCTCCTGAGCGTCGATCAGCGCTGCCAGCGCCTCGTCATACTGTTCGCGACTGTCGTAATCCCGGTGGGAGAGCACCCGGGTGGTGATTCCGGCCCTGGCCGCACGCTTCAGCCCATAGGCGTCGGCGCGGTTGCTGATCACGGCGACGATGTGGATGGGAAGCCGGCCGTCGGCGGCCCTATCGATCAGTGTCTGCAGGTTGCTGCCGCTGCCCGAGATCAGGACCACGACGCGGCAGGGACGGCTCATCCGGCCTCCCGCAGTCTCACGCGGGTCGCGTCGCCGCCAGCCGGCACCACGCGACCCAGCCGCCAGGCATGTTCCCCCGCGGAACGCAGCCGCGTCAGGGCGTCATCGGCCTGCCCCTCGGGAACGCACAGCACCATGCCCACCCCGCAGTTGAAGGTTCGGTACATTTCTGCATCGCTGATGCGGCCCTGCTCCTGGAGCCAGCGGAACACCGCCGGCCATTCCCAACCGGTGGTGTCGATCTCGGCGGCTGTTCCTTCCGGAAGCACCCGGGGCAGGTTCTCCGGCAGGCCGCCGCCGGTGATGTGGGCCATGGCGCGGATATCCACCGAGGCCAGCAGTGCGTGGACCGATTTCACGTAGATGCGTGTCGGGGCCATCAGCGCGTCTGTCAGCGAACCGCCCTCCAACGCCGTGTCGAGCGATGCGCCGGAGACCTCCAACACCTTGCGGATCAGCGAATAGCCATTGGAATGCGGACCGCTGGACCCCAGGGCGATCAAGGCGTCACCGGCGCGAACGCGGCGACCATCGATGATGGCCGATTTTTCGACGCAGCCCACGCAGAAGCCGGCCAGATCGTAATGGCCTTCCGCGTACATGCCCGGCATCTCCGCCGTCTCGCCGCCGATCAGCGCCGCGCCGGCTTGTTCGCAGCCCCGGGCAATGCCCTCCACCACGGCGGCCGCCACATCCACGTCCAGGCGCCCGGTGGCGTAGTAATCCAGAAAGAACAGGGGCTCGGCCCCGCAGACCAGGATATCGTTGACGCACATGGCCACCAGATCGATCCCGATGCCGTCATGGCGACCGGTCTCGATGGCCAGCTTCAGCTTGGTGCCAACACCATCGGTGCCGGACACGAGTACCGGTTCCCGGTAGCGGTCCACCGGAACCTGGAACAGGCCGCCGAAGCCGCCCAGGCCGCCCAGCACCTCGGGGCGCCGGGTGCGGGCCACCGCCGGACCGATGCGGTCCACCAGAGCATTACCGGCATCGATATCGACGCCGGCCTCGCGGTAGGTCAGGCCTGTCGGGCGGTCGGGCTGATCATCACGGGCCAAGAGTGATTCCTCGCTGCATGGGGCGCCTCGGCATGGACCGGGCGGGGTGGCGGTCTGAAGGGGCATACTATAGCGGACAGGGTGCCGGAGTTTAAGATTCCCATGATCCTCAAGGCCGGATACCGTTACCACCCCGCGACAACTGGCACCGGGACCTGGGGGCGGGGTACCATCAGCCCGTGATCCGGTTATGAGGACTCCCATGTTCAGGAAGCTCAGGCTCGCGCTGACCGGCATTGTGCTGGTGCTGGCGTCTTCCCTCGCCGGCGGGGCGCTTGCCGATCAGACGCTGTTCGATGCGCAGGTGGAGGTGGCATCCGAATCAGCGCGGGAACGGTCCGCCGCCGCCGCGGAAGGCTTGCGGGAGGTGCTCCTGCGCCTGACCGGCAGCGCGCGGGTCGCGGAGGCGGAGCGGGTTCGCGATGCCCTGCTGGCCAACGCGGAGCGTTACGTGCAGCAGTTCGGTTACGACCGGCTTGGCGAAAGTGAGGGTTACCTGCTGCTCCTGCGGTTCGACGGGCCGGCGGTGGAGCGCCGCCTCGCGGAGCTGGAGGTGCCGTTCTGGGCCGCCGATGATCGTACCCGCCGACTGGTCTGGTTGGCCGTGGACCGAGCCGGCCAGCGGGAACTGGCGGGCGGCGACATCCTGCCGGAGCTGCAGGAGGACATGCGCCGGGCCGCACAGCAGCAGGGGTTGCCGGTCATTTTCCCCCTGATGGATCTGGAAGACCGCCAGCAGCTCAGCCCCTCGGATGTCTGGGGTGGTTTCCGTTCCCCCATCATGCAGGCGTCCGCGCGCTATGGGACCGAGGCTGTGATGGTTGTGCGGTTGTCGGAACGGACGGAGGACTGGTCCGCCCGCTGGCTGCAGTACCGTAACGGCGAGAGCCTGGAATGGACATCCAGCGGTGAGGATGCCCAGGCGGCGCTGCGGGCCGGGATGGAAACGGGTGCGCGACGCATGGCGGAGCAGCAGGCCCGGTTGCGCAGCGTGGACGAGCAACGGCGGGTACGGCTGGCATTCGCCGGGATCGACAGTCTTGACGATTACGGTTTTCTCATCCGCCTGCTCCGCGCCGGCCGGGGCGTGGAAGGCGTCCGTGTGCTGAGCGCGGACGATCAGGCCTTGCTGCTGGATGTGCTGGTGGACGGTGACCCATCCCCGTTGTTGCGATCCCTGGACGGGAATGCCCGATTCGCCCCCCTGGGCGGCGAAGACGGACCGACGGCGGATCGGGCCTGGCGGTTGCAGCGCTGACTGCCCTGCAACCGCCCCGGTTGGTCTACCAGCTATACCCCATGGTCAGGAGATAGGCCTGGTCCGTTTTTTTCGCATCGCCGGGCGGGGAGTTGTTGTAGTCCACATTGGCCTGCACCGTGCCGGTGATGCCCAGCATCAGCGGAAAGCGGACACCGGTCTGGGTGTTCACCTGGAACTCATCGGCGTCCTCCAGGCTGACCAGGCCCTCCTGGAAGTGGAACAGGCGGATTCCCCCGCCGAACAGGCGTTCCTCGTAGTCCAGTGCCCAGCGTCCCCCGGGATTGGATTCGTTCTCGGCCCGGTAGTAGTCCTGGTTCACGTAACCGGCGCCGATTTCCGCCGAAAGGCTGCGTCTTGCCGTATCGAAGAACTGGTAACCCAGACCGGCACCCACCGAGGTGCGCAGGCGCAGATCCTTGAAGCGGTCGCGGCTCAGGCTGACATAGGTGTTCACGTACAGGCGCTCCGAGACGAAGTGGTCGTAGCGCCCGGTGCCTGAGGCGGCGTCACGGGTCAGATTCCCGTCATCCTTGGTCCGGTTGACCTGGCCGCTGAGGCGGAAACGGTTGACATTGGTGCGTGCCTCGAAGGCGCCGTTGGCGTTGTACGCTTCGGTGCGGGTGTTTCCCCGGGTGAGGCTGCCGCCGACATTGATGTTTCCTGTCGTGCGCACGCGGTCGCGGCGGGGGGTGTCCGGCCCGGTGATGTTGCTAACCGCCGCCGTCCGCAGGCTGACGGGTGCGTCCAGTTGGTCGGAAACCAGGCGGATGCGACCGGGGTCCGCCTTCTCCGCCCGCCCGATGATCTCGGTACCGTCCTCCAGCAGCACCTGCATCGTTCCCTCGGTGGAGAAGGTGGCGACCCGGTCCCAGTTGATCATCACGGCTTGCCGGGTGGCTTCCGGACGGAACTCCAGCGTCCCGCCGCTGACCTGAATCACGGTGCCGGTGAGACGGTCACCGTTGTCCAGCACCACGGTGTCCGCGTGGGCCAGACCGGTCGCGGAGGCCAGAATCAGGGCAAGAGCGGCGCTTGATCCTCGGAATGACATGCGTTTCCTCCATTGGCCCCGGGCCCGTGAGCCCGATTCGATGAGATCTGCCGGGATGCTGCCGCCCTGGACGCGGGACCCCTGCTTGCCGGTTGCCTGGCGGCTTGGTACGAAAACAGCGCGCAGTGTACTACAGGTCATCGGTTGCTCAACCCAGGGTCCCTGCGGCGGTGAGAAAAGCCGAGGGGATTGATCAACGCGCGGATCAGTGAGATGTGCGGGCGAGTAGTAGTACACTGCGGCCGAGCTTTTCTGGAGACCGGTGACCGAGGTGCCTGCCCAACTGCCGCTGAATATCCGCTGGAACGACGCGGCCAGCCTGGAACAGTTCGTTGCCGGCGCCAACGGCCGTGCCCTGGCGGCGGTCCGGCAGCTTGTCGCCGGACCCGGTGCGCCGGCGGTCTACCTGTACGGACCGGAGGGCGTCGGCAAGAGCCACCTGTTGCAGGCCGCCTGCCGGGCTTGCGGGCATCTGGGGCTGCCCAGCTTCTACCTGCCGCTGGCCAGCGCCTGGTCACCCGCCATGCTGGACGGATTGGAAAGCATGCGGCTGGTGGCGCTGGATGACCTGCAGGAACTGGCCGGTGATCCCGGGCGGGAGGAAGCGGTTTTCCATCTGTACAACCGGTTGCGCGATACCGGAGGTGGATTACTGATGGCCGCCACTGCGCGGCCAGCCGATCTGGACTGGGTCCTGCCGGATCTGGCCTCCCGGTTGGCATGGGGGCTGGTGGAGCGGATGGAGCCGTTGGATGATGCGTCGTTGCTCCAGGCGCTCCGGCTGCGGGCGGAACGGCGGGGGCTCGATCTGCCGGAAGAAACCGGCCGCTACCTGCTGGCCCGCTACCCCCGCCACAGTCACGCGCTGTTCGCCCTGCTGGAGCGGCTGGATCGCGCCGCCCTGGCCGAGCAGCGGCGACTGACCATCCCTTTCGTCAAATCCGTGCTCGGGCAGCGCTGAAGCCGCCCGGGATGCGGTGGCGTTCAGGTACTTGTCTGCCGTTGCTGCCGGGCATGCATCCGCACGTACAGAAGGCAGCCGGTAAACAGGCCGAGACTGAATGCGATTTCCGCCGAGGCCAGCCAGCGGGCCAGACCCGGATCGGAGGCCGAGGCGACACCATGGGCGAAATAGACCACCGCCAGCAGGCTGGTCCAGGCTGCGGTGTACCGACGGCCATGGAGCAGCCCCCGCAACGGGACCAGGAGCGGCAAGACCAGGATAAGCAGCAGCGGCGCCACGTAGCCACTATTGGCCGGCGGTGTCAACCAGACGGTCTGGAGGGTGAGCAGCAGAATCAGCGCCAGCAGGCAGGAGACCATCAGCGCGTGAACGGTTCGCAGGTGTCGGTTCATCCCTGATGCCCCCGCTTGAGTCTGGCAGCCGTCTGGGCCAGGCGTTTCCCCAGGGCCCGGCATAGCGCACTCTCGTCCTCGGTGAGCGGCTGCTCGCCGTCGCTGCCCGCGAAATGGCTGGCGCCATACGGCGTGCCGCCGCTGCGGGTGCGCATCAGCCCCGGTTCGCTGTAGGGGATGCCCATGATCAGCATGCCGTGATGCAGCAGCGGGAGCATCATGCTGAGCAGGGTGCTCTCCTGGCCGCCGTGCATGGATCCCGTGGACGTGAAGCAGGCCGCGGGCTTGCCGCTCAGTGCGCCGGACAGCCAGAGATCCGACGTGCCGTCCAGTACATGCTTCAGCGGTGCCGCCATATTGCCGAAGCGGGTGGGGCTGCCCAGCGCCAGGCCGTCGCATTGTTCCAGCTCACCGGGTTCCAGGTAAGGCGGCCCCTGGGCCGGCACATCGGGTTCCGTGGCCTCGCAGACCGGGGACACGGGCGGCACGGTGCGCAGGACCGCCACCGCATCGGGCACCATCTCCACGCCGCGGACGATCTGCTCGGCCAACTGATGGGTGGCGCCGGTGCGGCTGTAGTAGAGCACCAGAATACGCACGCTCATGGGGCACTCCGTGGTTCAGAGGATGTCCAGCACCCGTTCCGGCGGGCGGCCGATGGCAGCGCGGCCGGCGTGGACCACCACCGGCCGTTCCATCAGTTTCGGAAAGCGTGTGATGGCCTCGATGATCCGCTCCTGGTCGGGTGCCCCCTGGTCCAGCCCCGCCTCGCGGAATTCCGTTTCCTTCCGGCGGACCAGTTCCATGGGGTTGCTGTCCAGCATGCGCAGGAGCTCGCGCAGTTCGTCCGGTCCGGGGGGCGTCTTCAGGTATTCGACGACGTCCGGCTCAATGCCCCGCTCGCGCAGCAGCGCCAGCGTCTGCCGGGACTTGGAACAACGCGGGTTGTGATAGATTCTGACCGACATGGGTTTCTGCTCGATGAGTGGGAATGCCGGGGAATTGTACGGGAGCGGGCCTGTCGCACCCAAGTCCGGCGCCCGCGGGAGGGGATGATCTTGGCAGACTGGCGCTGGTTTCTGCAGCAGGCGCGCGGCGGGCTGGACGAGTTGACAGCCTTCGGGCGTTACCTGATCCGCCGCTTCATCGAGGATGATTGTCTCCACAGCGCCGCCACGCTGGCGTATACCACGCTGCTGTCGCTGGTGCCGCTGTTTGCGGTGAGTTTCGCCCTGTTCACCGCGTTCCCGGTGTTCGAGGAACTCAACGAGCGCCTGCAGGATTTCCTGTTCCGCAACCTGGTGCCGGCTTCTGGTGAGGTGGTGCAGGAGTACATCCAGCAGTTTGCCGGCCGGGCAGCCGGTCTGACCCTGGCCGGGCTCCTGGGTATCACGGTGACCGCCATCCTGATGATGGCGGCGATTGACCGGGCGCTGAACCGCATCTGGCGGGTGACCCGGCGACGTCGTCCGGTGCAGAGCTTTCTGGTCTACTGGGCCGTCATCACGGTGGGTCCCGTGCTGGTGGCCATCAGCCTGGCGGCCACGTCCTATCTCACGGTGATTGCCGATTACACGGAAGCGGTGGACGCCCGTACCGTCCAGGCCTTCGTGCTGGAGATCACGCCGGTGATGGCCATTATTCTGGCTTTTGCCTTCCTTTACAGCGCGGTCCCCAATCGTCGCGTGAAACTGACTCACGCGCTCGCCGGTGCCGCGTTCGCCGCCTTGTTGTTCGAGGTGGCGAAACGGGGGTTCACCCTGTTTGTGGCCAATTTCCCGACCTACGAAGCGATTTATGGCGCACTGGCGACGTTGCCCATTCTGCTGGTCTGGATCTATTTGTCCTGGGTCGTCGTGCTGCTGGGTGCCGAGTTCACCCAGGCACTGAGCAGCTATCGGGAGGGGCGCGAGGGCTCGCTGTCCGATCCCAGGCTGGCCCTGGTGCTGGCCGTACGCCTGACCGGGGATTTCTGGCAGGCGCAGCAGGAGGGACGCACGCTCCGCCGGGAGGATATCCTGCGGCTGGAGCCGGACGCCGGGGAATTGGCGGTGCAGCAGGCGCTGGAAGCCCTGGAGCGGGCGCGGGTGATCCGGCGTACCGAGGACGGTGGCTGGGTGATGCTGCGGGATGCGGCGGAGTATACGTTGATGGACTTGTACCGGGACTATCCCTTCGTGCTTGGCGAACTGCCCCGTTCACTGGCTGAGCGGGATTCCTGGAACCGGGAACTCGCCGGGGTGCTGGATCATGCCATGCGGGGGTTGGAGCTGGCCCTGTCCCGTCCGTTCCGGGAGTTGTTCCGGCCCGCGACCACCGGGGCGCCCGAGGCCGGTGAACCGGCGGCTCGCCCGGAGCGGACTGACGAGAACCTGCAGCAAGGGAGGAGTGGAGCATGAGTGTGCGTTGTATGCGCTGCCTGGTGAGGGGTCGGGTTCAGGGGGTCTGGTTTCGGGCCGGCGCCCGGGAGCAGGCCCTCAAGCTCGGCATCGATGGCTACGCACGCAATCTGGATGATGGTCGTGTGGAGGTGGTGGCCGCTGGAACGGCCGACTCGCTGGAGGCCTTGCGCAACTGGCTGCACCGGGGGCCCAGCGCCGCGCGGGTCGACGCCGTGGATTGGGAGTGGGTGGACGAAACGCCGCCGCCCGGCGAGTTTCAGGTGCGCTGAATAGGGGGCCGTGGGGGCCTGCTGCGCACCTGATGCGGCGTTTCCTTTACCCATGAAGCGATCCATGGAAACATATTGCACTGTTTCTTGGCTGGCGCATGTTTTGCCGCTCCCGTCAGCAGGTGCCGGGCGGGTTGTGCGGCAGGCTTTTGCTTGCGTGGAACTTTTCGAGAGAAAATCATATGAAAATGAGACACTTGTTGATCGCGGCGGCGGCGGGCGGCCTGTTGGTTTCCGGCCCGGCGCTGGCTGACGAGGGGGATCCCGTCCGGGGAGCGCAACTGGCTGAAACCTGTCTGGGCTGTCACGCCGTGGAGGGGTTGCGGAATGCCTACCCGTCCTATCGTGTTCCGAAGCTGGGGGGGCAGACAGAGACCTACCTGTTCAACGCGATGCTGGCCTATCGGGACGGGATGCGGGCTCATCCCACCATGCGGGCCCAGGCCAGTTCCCTGAGCGAAGAGGAAATGCGTGACATCGCCGCCTTCTTCGCGCAGCCCAAGCAGTAACGCGCACCCCGCGGGTACAGAGGCAGACAAATGAAACGGTTTTACCCTGTAGCAATTGCCATTCTGATGATTCTCGGCGCCAGCCAGGCTTCCGCCATCCAGCGCGGCGACCCGCAGCGGGGCGAGGAACTGGCCCAGGCCTGCCTGGCATGTCATTCCGCGGACGCCGTCCGGAACAACCCGGAGTGGCCGCGGCTCCACGGCCAGTATCATGAGTACCTGGTCAAGGCCTTGCAGGACTACAAGACCGGAGCCCGTCAGGATCCGCTGATGCAACAGCAGGTGGAAGGCCTGTCCTTGCAGGACAAGCGGGATCTGGCCGCCTGGTTCTCCCAGCAGGATGGCGAACTGTACGTTCCGCGCCGACCGTAGCCCGGGCGCCGGCGGTGAACGCGGCCGGAGGGTTCCGTTCACGCCTGTCCGGCTGACCGTCCTGTCCCTATCCGGAGGCGGCCCATGCGTTTCCTGTTGCTGATCGCCCATGGCAGCCGCCGTCAGGCCTCCAACGAGGAGGTCCGGCAGTTGGCGCAGCGGCTGGCCGACCAGGCCGGGAACCGCTACGGTGGGGTGCGCTGTGCCTTTCTGGAACTGGCGGAGCCGGATATCGGCCAGGGGGTGGAGCAGTGTATCGCCGACGGAGCCTCCGAGGTCCTGGTGCTGCCGTACTTTCTTTCCGCCGGTCGCCACGTCGCGGAGGATATCCCGCGGGAGCTGGCGCCCAAGCGCGCCCGTCATCCGGGGATTCCCATCCGGTTGCTGGATTACGCGGGCGCCTCGGAGCAGATGCCGGACCTGCTTCTGGACCTGGCTGAGCGGCAGATCGGGGGGGCGGAGAGCGGTTAGCCCTTATCCCGCTGGCGTTGTTTCCAGGCGTCGATCATGGGTTGGTAGCCGCTTCGAAAATCCGGATAGAGGAACCGGTAACCACTGGCCAGCAGCCGGCGGTTGCTGCAGCGCTTATTGCTCCCCCGCAGGCCACCGGCTTCCCCGCGGATGTGGGGGCAGGGTGGCAGACCGAGCCGGTCAGCGATCCAGTCGGTGACCGCGTGCATGGGTACAGGCTCTGAATCCACCCCCAGGTACAGCGGTGCCGGTTCCGGTAGCTGCAGCAGGTGGGCCAGAACCCCCACCGCGTCATCGCGATGGATGCGGTTGGTCCACTGGGGTGGGTCGGCGATCACCGGATCCCCGCCCGCCACTTTGCGCAACAGGCGTTCCCGCCCCGGACCGTAGATGCCGCCAAAGCGGACCACCACCCCCGGGATCGGTGCCTGCCTCAGTACCGTCTCGGCCTCCAGAAGCCGTGTGCCGGAAAAACCGCCGGGAACCGCGGGTGTGTCTTCATCCACCCAGCTTCCGTCGGTGATGCCGTAGACGGAGCTGCTGGAGACGAACAGCAGGCGTTTGGGCCGCGCCCGCTGTTGCTGGAGCCGGTCCAGCAGATTACGCAGCCCGTCCACATAGGCCCGGCGATAGGCGGCGTCCTCGTAGGCGCCCGGTGTGGCGATGTAGCAGACCGCGTCGACACCTTCGGCCGGCAGCGCGGCCAGGGATTCCGGCTCTGTCAGATCCGCGCGTACCGGGATGATCGGTTCCGGTACGCGTTCGGCTGCCCGGCGCAGGCCGTAGACGGTGACGCCGCTTCTGGCCAACTGCAGCCCCAGGCCGGTGCCCAGGTCCCCGCAACCTGCGATCAGCAAGCGCTGCATATCGCTCCCCCGTGTCGGTTTGCCACGAATTCAGAACATGTTGCTATCGCTCCGCGCCCGGACCCGGTGCTGTCCGTTATACGGTCCGGTGAGGGGGACGGGTGCGACAGGAAAGCTTGATCCGGGTCGCGTCACTTCTACAATGATCCGCTTCGCCGCCGTCCCCGGAAGGAAGCCATGACCGCAAAACGCCTGCAGCTGCTGGAACAGGTGCTGGACCACCGTCAGCCTGATCTTACCGTGGCCATGGCCGGTGTGCACAAGGAGCATAATGTTTCGGCGGTGTTGCGCACCTGCGACGCCGTGGGCGTCTGGGAAGCCCATTCCCTGGGGCAGGCGGGAAAGCTCACCGTCCGGCGCACCGCCGCCGCCGGGGTGCAGCGGCGTGTGGCATTGCGTCAGCATGAGGACATCGCCGAGGGCTGCCGACGGCTCCGGGAGCGCGGCTTCCTGCTGTATGCCGCTCACTGGTCGGAGCGTTCGGTGGACTTCCGTTCGGTGGACTATACCCGGCCTTGTGTGATCCTGCTGGGACAGGAGCTGGAGGGTATGCCGGAGGCGGCGGCACAGGCGGCGGACGCCCATGTGACCATTCCCATGGTGGGGCTGGTGGCATCGCTGAACGTCTCCGTGGCGGCGGCGGTGATCCTGTACGAGGCCCAGCGGCAACGAGAGGCGGCGGGCATGTACGCCCATCCCCGTCTGGATGAGGCCACCCGCCGGGAAACGCTGTTCGAGTGGCTGCATCCCCGCATCGCCCGCTACTGCCGCCAGCGCGGCCTGCGGTACCCGGAACTGGATCAGGAGGGCCATGTCATCCGCGAGAGCTGGGAGCGCATTCGGGTGTCGCCGGCGCAAACCTGATCCGGCCCGTCTTCACGGGGAAACCGCCCGCGGCATCGATCTGGGGCACTGCGCGGTTTCCATCTATTGTTCGTACCAGTTGCGGTTCCAGGCCCGAAACACCCGGTCGGGGTACCAGGTCTGGCCCAGGCTGCCATTGTAGCGGGCCAGGGCGCGGGTGAGGTTGCCGTTCTCCATGTCCAGGTAATGACGCAGGATGGTGCAGCCGAAGCGCAGGTTGGTGCGGATATGGAACAGGTTGTCGTCCGGGCGGCCGATTTCGTCCAGCCAGAAGGGCATGATCTGCATCAGGCCCCGGGCGCCCGCCGGGGAGATGGCGAAGCGGTTGAAGTTGCTTTCGACTTCGATGACGGCCAAGACCAGTTCCGGCTGCAGGCCCGCCAGACTGGCTTCCTGGTGAACCTTGCGGAGTAACTGCAGGCGCTCCTCCGGATCCGGGACACGCTGCGCCAGCCGTTGGCTCTTGTCCAGGAGCCAGACCTGGGCGACGAATCGGTTCTCGAAACTCTCACCCAGTTCCACCGCCTCCAGCAGCGCGGCGCGCAGACGGGGGTCGGGCGCCTGACCCTGCTGGGCGGTCAGGAGCACCGGCGTGGCCGACAGCCAGAGTGCCAGCAGCAAGGCCGCTACCCTCTGCGGTCTCATCCCGCCAGCTTGTCCCGCAGTGCCCGGACGATACCGTCCAGTGGCAGATCCTCGCTGGCACCGGCGGTGCGGGCCCGGTACTCCACCGTACCCCCCGCCAGGCCGCGGTCCCCGATTGCGATGCGGTGGGGAATGCCGATCAGCTCCATATCGGCGAACTTCACCCCTGGCCGAGCGTCGCGATCGTCCCAGCACACGTCGATTCCGGCCGCCTGGAGTTCCCGGTACAGGCGTTCACTGGCCTCCATGACCGCGGTGGAGCGGTTCTGATTGATGGAGACGATCGCCACCTGAAAAGGTGCGATGGGGTCGGGCCAGACGATGCCGGCTGCATCGTGGTTCTGTTCAATGGCTGCGGCGACAATGCGGGACACCCCGATGCCGTAGCAGCCCATGGTCACCGGGACCTGCTTGCCCGCCTCGTCCAGCACCGTGGCGTTCATGGCCTCGCTGTACGTGCGGCCGAGCTGGAAAATATGGCCCACCTCGATCCCACGGGCCACGGAAAGCGTGCCCTTGCCGTCCGGGCTGGGGTCGCCGGCCATCGCATCGCGCAGATCCGCCACCTGGGGCAGCGTCACGTCCCTGTCCCAGTTAATGCCGAAATAGTGTTTGTCGTCCACATTGGCGCCGGCACTGAAATCGCTGGTGACGGCCACGGTGCGGTCGACGATGCAGGGAATGGGGAGATTCACCGGCCCCAGCGAGCCGGGCCCGGCACCGATCGCCGCCCGGATTTCGGCCTCGGGGACCAGTGCCAGCGGTGTCGCCACCTCCGGCAGGCGTTCCGCCTTGATCGCGTTCAGGCTATGGTCGCCACGGATGATCAGCGCGATAAGGCCGCCGTCGGCGGCGCGGACCACCAGCGTCTTCACGGTCTTCTCTATGGGCGTGTCGTAGTCCCGGACCAGGTCGGCGATGGTGCGGGCGCCCGGCGTGTCCACCAGGCGCAGATCCTCGGCGGGTGCCGGTGCCGGACCGGCCGGTGCAACCGCTTCGGCCAGCTCCACGTTGGCGGCGTAGTCGCTGGTGTCGGAGAACACGATGGCGTCCTCGCCGGAGTCGGCCAGCACGTGGAACTCGTGGGAGGTGTCACCGCCTATCGCGCCGGAGTCCGCCTGTACCGCGCGGAAATGCAACCCGGTGCGGGTGAATATCCGGCTGTAGGTGTCGTACATCACCTGGTAGGTCGCCCGCAGTGAGTCGTCGTCCAAATGGAAGGAGTAGGCGTCCTTCATCAGGAACTCGCGGGCACGCATGACGCCGAAACGGGGCCGGATCTCGTCCCTGAATTTGGTCTGGATCTGGTAGTAGTTCACCGGCAATTGCTTGTAGCTGCGGATCTCCCGCCGGAGCAGGTCGGTGATGACCTCCTCGTGCGTGGGGCCGAAGCAGAACTCACGCTGGTGGCGATCCCGCATCTTCAGCAACTGGGGCCCGAACTTCTCCCAGCGGCCGGATTCCAGCCACAGCTCCGCCGGCTGGATGGCCGGCATCAGGATCTCCACCGCGCCGCTGCGGTCCATCTCCTCCCGGACGATGTTCTCCACCTTGCGCAGAACACGCAGACCCAGCGGCATCCAGGTGTACAGGCCGGCGGCCAGGCGACGGATCATGCCGGCCCGCAGCATCAACTGATGGCTGATGATTTCCGCGTCGGCCGGGGTTTCCTTGGTGGTTCCGAGAGGGAATCGGGAAAGACGCATGTGGGATCCTGTTGTCAGTTCGCGATGTGTTCCAGAAACTGCCGACGCGGCATCATGCCATCGTCACGCCGGCGGTCAAAGCGCTATTGGCACCATTCGTCGTAGAAATCCCGGGCCTCCCGCAGCATCTCCTCGCGCATCTCCTCGGTGAGGACCTGGGTTTCCCCCGAGTCGGTCCGAATGCGCCGCACGGCCGGGTTCTCAAGCACGTCCAGGTTCTGCCGGGCGGTGGCGCACTGGCGGTCGCGTTCAGTGTCTCCCGTGGGCTCGGCGGTGGCTGCCGGCTCCGCCTGGTCCGCGGCGGTCCCGTCGGCGGCGTCCGGGTCAACCCGGGGTTGACTTCCGCTGGCCGGTCCCGGTGCACCCCGCAACCGCTCCGCCTCCGCATCCGGGGGCGGATTGCTGCCGTAGGTGACCGTGCCGTCCGGCGCGGTCCATCGATAGATGCCTGTCGCGTCGCCAACGGCCGGCGCCGTGAGCAGGGCCAGTGCCAGCAGTACGGGGAGGACCAGACTGATGCGTTGTGCTTCCATGACAAGCTCCTTGTTGTGGTTTCGACAGGCAGGAAATCCGGGTCCGGGCAGGGTCGGGCAGCGGTGCCCTTGACCTGATCTGGAAAGCCCAGTAGTTTTCCTCCCTTTCACTGCTCCGTTTTCGTTGTTTCCACGCCGGTTCCCGCATACGGTCTGGGGGCTACCCGTCGCCCCACCGCGAGCCGTGTTGCCCGGCGTGGCGCCGGCGGGGCTCACGGCGGGCACGGGCACCGCAGGATCTGAACAGACGACTGGAACTTATGCGGCACATTATATCGATTCTCGTGGAGAACGAATTCGGTGCGCTCTCGCGCGTGGCGGGCCTGTTCTCCGCCCGGGGATACAATATCGAATCCCTGACCGTGGCGCCTACCGATGATCCCACACTATCGCGCATGACGCTGGTGACCATCGGCAATGACCGTATCATCGAGCAGATCATCAAGCAGCTCAACAAGCTGCTGGATGTGGTGAAGGTCATGGACATGACTGAAGGCGCCCACATCGAACGCGAGATGATGCTGGTGAAGGTTTCCGCCGCCAGCGGTGACAGTCGCGAGGAGATCAAGCGGCTCGCCGACATTTTCCGGGGTCGCATCCTGGATGTGACCGAGCGGATCTACACGATCGAACTCACCGGCGCCAGCAGCAAGCTGGATGCGTTCATCGGTGCCCTGGGCTCCGACAACCTGCTGGAGGTGGTCCGGTCCGGCGTGATCGGCATTTCCCGGGGTGAGAAGCATATGCGGGTCTAGGCTCCGGCCGGCCCGACTCCATATCACGGGGCGCCTCGCGCCCCTGATTCCATGATCCAAGGTTCAGTGCACTCAAAACAGCGGGGGCAGAATGAAAGTCTATTACGATAAGGACGCCGACCTTTCCATCATCCAGGGCAGAAAGGTCGCCATCATCGGTTACGGTTCCCAGGGGCATGCCCATGCCAATAACCTGAAGGAATCCGGCGGCTCCGTGGTGGTGGGTCTGCGCGAGGGTTCCGCCTCCGCGGACAAGGCGCGCAAAGCCGGTCTGGACGTGGCCGGTGTCGAGGACGCGGTGAAGCAGGCCGACTTCGTCATGATCCTGACCCCGGACGAGCATCAGTCGCGCATCTACCGGGAGCAGATCGAACCGAACCTGAAGCAGGGCGCCACCATTGCCTTCGCGCACGGTTTCAATATTCATTACGGTCAGATCGAGCCCCGTGCCGATCTGGACGTGGTGATGATCGCCCCCAAGGGGCCTGGACATCTGGTGCGTTCCACCTATGTGGAAGGTGGCGGGGTGCCCAGTCTGATCGCCATTCACCAGAACAGCTCCGGTCAGGCGAAGGAAGTGGCGCTGTCCTACGCGTCCGCCATCGGTGGTGGTCGCGCCGGCGTGATCGAAACCACCTTCCGGGAAGAGACCGAGACTGATCTGTTCGGTGAACAGGCGGTGCTTTGCGGTGGTCTCACCTCGCTGATTCAGGCCGGCTTCGAGACCCTGACCGAGGCCGGTTACAGCCCGGAGATGGCCTACTTCGAGTGCCTGCACGAGGTGAAGCTGATCGTGGATCTGATCTACGAGGGCGGCATCGCCAACATGCGTTACTCCATTTCCAACACCGCCGAGTATGGGGATTTCGTCAGCGGGCCCCGGGTCATCAACGAGGAATCCCGCAAGGCGATGAAGGCCATTCTGGAAGATATCCAGACGGGTCAGTTCGCCCGGGAGTTCATCCTGGAAAATCAGGCCAACGCCGCCACGCTCAAGGCGCGTCGCCGCATTGCCCGGGAGCACCCCATCGAGGTGGTGGGCGAGAAGCTGCGTGACATGATGCCGTGGATTCGCCAGAAGCAGTTGGTGGACAAGACGAAGAACTGATCTCCGGGTCGCGGCGGACGCCGCCCGGTCATCTTCAGCCGCCTGCACGCAGCCGCGTGCAGGCGGTTTTTGTATACTGGGGTCCCGGGGAGTTCACCGTGCCCCGGACAAGCGCTGAAGCACCCACCCTGACGGGAGTAATCCGAGACTTTATGGCCAGTACCGAACCCGACACCAGTCGCAAGCCGCGCCGCGGTATCTACCTGCTGCCCAACCTGCTGACCACCACCGGATTGTTCTTCGGCTTCTATGCCGTGATCGCTGCCACCACCGGTGACTTCCATCTGGCGGCCATTGCCATTTTCGTGGCCATGGTGATGGACGGTCTGGACGGACGGGTTGCCCGCTTGACCAACACACAGAGCGACTTCGGGGTGCAATACGACAGCCTGTCGGACATGGTCTGTTTCGGATTGGCGCCGGCATTGGTCATGTACCTCTGGGTGCTGGGGGACATGGCGGGGCTGGACGGCCTGCTGGGCAAGATGGGCTGGGTCGGGGCGTTCACCTTCGCGGCCTGCGCCGCGCTGCGCCTGGCCCGTTTCAATACCCAGGCCGGTGTGGCCGACAAGCGCTATTTCCAGGGACTGCCCAGCCCGGCGGCGGCCGCGGGCCTGGCGAGCCTGGTCTGGTTCGGGCATGGCGCCGGGCTGGAGGGGTCTCTGGTTGTGGCCTTTGCCTGGCTGGTGACCGTGGTCACCGGCCTGCTCATGGTCAGCAACTTCCGCTTCTACAGTTTCAAGGAAATCGATTTCCGGTACCGGGTGCCGTTCATCGTCATCGTCGCCCTGGTGCTGGGTTTCGCGCTGATTTCCCTGAATCCGCCCCTGGTGCTGTTTCTCACCTTTCTGGTGTACGCCGGATCCGGCCCCGTGCTCACCATCGCGATCCGGCGCCGGCACCGCCACGAGGTGCAGCAGCGGCGTGCGGCGGGACACGAAGACCGCAATGACTGAACCCATCTGTGCGGGCACGTGCTTGTCGGGTGGGGCCGCCGCTGACTATAGTAGCCGGAACAGGCGCCGCGGCGGCATCGTGCCGGGCCCTGCTCCCTCCAGGCACTCCACAAGGCGCGAATCATGAGCACGGACAGATTGATCATCTTCGATACCACGCTCCGTGACGGTGAGCAGAGCCCCGGTGCCTCCATGACCCGGGAGGAAAAGGTCCGCATCGCCAAGGCTCTGGAGCGACTCCGGGTGGATGTGATCGAGGCCGGTTTCCCGGCGGCAAGCCCGGGCGACTTCCAATCGGTACAGGCGGTGGCCCGCGCGGTGCAGGAGAGCCGCATCTGCGGCCTGGCCCGGGCCAACGACGCCGATATCGATCGCGCCGGCGAGGCCATTCAGCCGGCCGCCCAGGGCCGGATTCACACCTTTATCGCCACATCGCCCATCCACATGGAGCGCAAGCTGCAGCTCAGCCCGGACCAGGTGGTGGAGCAGGCGGTGCGAGCGGTGAAACGGGCCCGGCAGTACTGTGATGATGTGGAGTTCTCCCCGGAGGACGCAGGACGCTCGGAACCGGATTTCCTCTGCCGGATCCTGGAAGCGGTCATTGATGCCGGGGCAAGCACGGTGAACATCCCGGACACCGTGGGCTATGCGGTCCCGGAACAGTTCGGGGCGTTGATTGCCGATCTCCGGAACCGCGTTCCCAATGCGGACAAGGCAGTCTGGTCGGTGCACTGCCACAATGACCTGGGACTGGCCGTGGCCAATTCCCTGGCGGCGGTGCTGAACGGCGCCCGGCAGGTGGAATGCACCATCAACGGCCTTGGCGAGCGTGCCGGAAACGCCTCCCTGGAGGAAATCGTCATGGCGGTGCGGACCCGACAGGATGTCTTTCCGTGCGACACCCGTATCGAGACCCGGGAGATCGTGCCCTGCTCGCGGCTGGTGGCCAACATCACCGGTTTCACCGTTCAGCCGAACAAGGCGGTGGTCGGGGCGAATGCCTTTGCCCACGAATCCGGCATCCATCAGGACGGCGTGCTCAAGCACCGGGAGACCTACGAAATCATGCGCGCGGAGGACGTGGGCTGGCACACCAACCGCATGGTTCTGGGCAAGCATTCCGGCCGCAATGCCTTCCGTAGCCGGTTGCGGGAGCTGGGGGTGGAGTTCGAGTCCGAGTCGCACCTGAACGAAGCGTT
Organism: Ectothiorhodospiraceae bacterium; assembly: GCA_020831885.1. Lineage (GTDB taxonomy): Bacteria > Pseudomonadota > Gammaproteobacteria > Nitrococcales > Aquisalimonadaceae > LSCE01. The sequence continues at coordinate 55,876 of JAFIFU010000003.1, read as the reverse complement.
TGCCCGTTTCAAGGAGCTGGCGGACAAGAAACACGACATCTTCGATGAAGATCTTCAGGCGCTGGTCACCGAGGCTTCACAGGAGCTGGAGCAGGAGGCGCTGCGCCTGCTGTCGCTACGCGTGTGTTCCGAAACCGGGGAGAGGCCCTGTGCCCGTGTGACGCTGGAATTCAACGGCGATGAGCGAACCGTGGACGCCGAGGGCGGTGGGCCCGTGGATGCGGCGTTCAAGGCCATCGACAGCGTGGTGCAGTCCGGCACCCAATTGGTGCTCTACTCGGTGAACAGCATCACCACCGGCACCGATGCCCAGGGCGAAGTGACCGTGCGTCTGGAACGGGCCGGCCGGGTGGTCAACGGCCAGGGATCCGATACGGATATCGTCATCGCCTCAGCGAAAGCCTATGTCAACGCGTTGAACCGCCTCCTCACCGCCGGGCAGCGCAAGCATCCCCAGGCGGAGGGTGTTTAGGACATGCCTGATGGGCAACTGCGCCACCGCTACCTGCAGGCCATGGGGATCCCCCTGTGGGAGCTTCGCCGTGGGCACCGGGCCCGGGCGGAGGTGCCGGCGCCCGGGCAGGCCGACGGCGCAGGGGCAGAGGATTCCGGCGCGATACGCCCGCCCACCACCCCTGCTCTGGATCAACCGGAACAATGGCGGCGGCTGCGGGAGGCAGTGGCGGGCTGCACCCGTTGCGGGCTCTGCGCCGGTCGCACCCAGACCGTGTTCGGTGTGGGCAGCGAACAGGCGCAACTGCTCATCGTGGGCGAGGCCCCGGGGGCCGAGGAAGACCGCCGTGGGGAGCCCTTCGTGGGCCGGGCCGGCCAGTTGCTGGACCGGATGCTGAAGGCCATCGACCTGGATCGTGAACAGGTGTTCATCGCCAATATCCTGAAGTGCCGGCCGCCCAACAACCGTGATCCCCTGGGGGACGAGGTGGAGGCCTGCATGCCCTATCTGCGCGAACAGATGCGGTTGCTGCAGCCGCGGGTCATTCTGTGTGTTGGCCGCGTGGCTGCCCGTAACCTGCTGCAGGTGGAGCGCCCTCTGCGGGATCTGCGTGGGGCGCGGTATCAACTGGAGGTGGGGGGGGCATCGGTGCCGGTGGTGGTGAGCTATCATCCGGCCTATCTGCTGCGCAGCCCCGCGGACAAGGGCAAGGCCTGGTCCGATCTCAAGCGTGTGCGGCGCATCCTGAAGGGGCAGCCGGTATGAGCGCTGTTCTGTCCGCCGGTGGGGCCAGAATCATTCGTCGCATGCTGGAAAGCGACCTGGCCGCGGTACTGAAGGTGGAAAAAGCCGCCTACGACTTTCCCTGGGGAGAAGGGGTGTTCCGGGACTGTCTGCGGGTCGGGTACGGCTGCTGGGTGCTGGAGCTGTCAGAGCGCCCGGTGGCGCACCTGATCATGTCCGTGGCGGTGGGTGAGGCGCATGTGCTCAATCTCTGCGTTCACCCGGACTGGCATGGCCGTCGTCTGGGCGCTGAACTCCTGCAGCACGGTCTGCGTATGGCTACCCGGCTGGGTGCGGAAATGGTGTTTCTGGAAGTGCGCCCCTCCAACGCCGCGGCCATGCAACTTTATCATCGGCTGGGGTTCGCCGAAGTGGGTCTGCGCAAGAGCTACTATCCCGCCCCCGGCGGTGCCCGTGAGGACGCGCTGATCCTGGCGCGGAATCTGCCACTTTGAACGAGCAACGAACTGTCGCGCGCGCCGGTCGCGCGCATGGTGAGGTAGTGTGATGCAGGAACCCGACGACAACCGGGACAGGCAGGAGCGTTTGCCCCGGCCCACGCTGTTTCAGGTGATCCAGAGCATACTGGCGGCGGCCTTCGGCGTGCAGTCGCAGAGGGCCCGGGAGCGGGATTTCACCCGCGGCAGTCCATTGCCTTACATCATTGGCGGCGTCGTGTTCACGGTGCTGCTGATCGTGCTGCTGATCGTGGTCGTGAACATCGTACTCAGCGGGGTCGGCTGACCCCGCCTGCCGATCCGCCGGCACAGCGTGGCGCGCCGGACTCCCGCCGCCGGCGCGCCGCGCACCGCCTTGGGGAACTGCCGGCGGGTTCACTGGATCCGTTCGATTCTCGCGTACTGTGCCTCGAGGCGTTCCAGGGCGGAACGGAATCCCGCCACGCGCTGACGTTCCTGCTCCACCACGGTTGCCGGTGCCTTTTCCACGAAACTCGGGTTGGCCAGTTTCCTTTCCGCCCGTTCCAGATCCGCCCGGGCCCGGTCACGCTCCTTGGCCAGGCGCTTCAGTTCGGCATCCTTGTCGATCAGGCCCGCCATGGGGACCAGAACCTGCATCTCACCAACCAGCGCAATGGCCGATTCCGGGGCTTCCTCGTCGCCCTTCAGCAGCGTGATCGATTCCAGGCGCGCGAGGCGTTCCAGGAACAGCCGGTACTGGTCCAGGCGGCGCCGGTCGGATTGTCCGGCCTGCTGGAGCAGCACCGGCAGCGGGCGATTCGGGGAGATATCCATCTCGCCGCGAATCCGGCGCACGCCCAGAATGAATCGCTTGATCCAGTCGATGTCGCCCTCGGCCTCCGGATCCCGCCTGTCATCCTCCGGCTCCGGGTAGGGGCGAAGCATGACGGTCTCCCGTTCCACGCCGGCCAGCGGCGCCACCCGCTGCCAGATCTCCTCGGTGATGAAGGGCATGAAGGGATGGGCAAGCCGGAGAATGGTCTCCAGCGCCCGTACCAGGGTCCGGCGTGTGCCGCGCAGGGCCAGCGGATCCCCGGCCGTCAGCAGGACCGGTTTGGATAACTCCAGGTACCAGTCGCAGTACTCGTTCCAGACGAACTCGTACAAGGCCTGCGCGGCCAGATCAAACCGGTAGGCCTGGATGTGCTGGTTGATCTCGGCCTCAGTCCGCTGCAGTTGGGAGATGATCCAGCGGTCGGCCACGCTGAGCTTCACTTCGCCGCCGGCGGCACCGCAGTCCTGGCCTTCGGTGTTCATCAGCACATAGCGGGCGGCGTTCCACAACTTGTTGCAGAAATTGCGGTAGCCGTCCACCCGGCCCATGTCGAACACCACATCGCGGCCCGTGGTGGCCAGCGAGCAGAAGGTGAAACGCAGCGCATCGGTCCCATGGGGTGCAATGCCCTCGGGGAAGTGCCGCCGTGTGGCTTTCTCGATGCGCTTGGCCATCCGGGGCTGCATCAGCCCGGCGGTGCGTTTGCTCACCAGGGATTCCAGGTCGATGCCGTCGATGATGTCGATGGGGTCCAGCACGTTGCCCTTGGACTTGGACATCTTCTGCCCGTCCGCATCGCGCACCAGCCCATGGATGTACACCTGGTGGAAGGGCACCTGGCCATCCATGAACTTCATCCCCATCATGATCATCCGGGCGACCCAGAAGAAGATGATGTCGAAGCCGGTCACCAGCACGCTGGTGGGGTAGTAGCGCCCCAGTTCCGGCGTCTGCTCCGGCCAGCCCAGGGTGGAAAACGGCCACAGGGCGGAGGAGAACCAGGTGTCCAGCACGTCCTCGTCCTGGCGCAACGCCACGGGACGGCCGTGGCGCTCCCGTGCCTGTTCTGCGGCCTCCTCCTCGCTGCGGGCAACGAAAATGTTGCCCGCGTCGTCGTACCAGGCGGGAATGCGGTGCCCCCACCAGAGCTGGCGGGAGATGCACCAGTCCTCGATCTTCCGCATCCAGTCGAAATAGGTGTTCTTCCAGTTGTCCGGCACAAAGCGGATACGGCCGTCTTCCACTGCCGCAATGGCGGGTCTCGCCAGGGGTTCCGCACGCACGAACCATTGGTCGGTGAGGTACGGCTCGATGACCGCCCCACTGCGGTCGCCCCGCGGCACCATCAATCTGTGGTCTTCCACCTTGTCCAGCAGCCCCTGGGCATCCAGGTCCGCCACGATGCGTTTGCGTGCCTCGTAGCGGTCCAGGCCGCGATAGGGTGCCGGTCCGTTGTCGTTGATGGCCGCATCCGGCGTCAGGATATTGATCAACGGAAGATCGTGGCGTGTGCCCACGGCGTAGTCGTTGAAATCGTGGGCCGGCGTGATTTTCACGCAGCCCGATCCGAACTCCGGGTCCACGTAATCATCCGCAATGATGGGGATGCGCCGGCCGGTCAGCGGCAGATCCACGGTTTTGCCAACCAGGCTGGAAAAACGTGGATCCTCCGGGTGGACGGCAACGGCCGTGTCGCCCAGCATGGTTTCCGGACGTGTGGTGGCCACGATCACGTGACCGGAGCCGTCCGACAGCGGGTAGCGCATGTGCCAGATATGACCCGATTCCTCCTCGGAGACCACTTCCAGGTCGGACACCGCGGTGTGCAGCACCGGATCCCAGTTCACCAGGCGCTTGCCCCGGTAGATCAAATCCTCCTCATACAGCCGCACGAACACTTCGCGCACCGCGTTGGACAGGCCGTCGTCCATGGTGAAACGCTCGCGGCTCCAGTCCACCGAGGCGCCCATGCGACGGAGCTGCTGCGTGATCGTGCCGCCGGACTCGGCTTTCCATTCCCAGACGCGCTCGATGAAGGCGTCGCGGCCCAGGTCGTGGCGTGTTTTCCCCTCTGCGTTGAGCTGCCGTTCCACCACCATCTGTGTGGCGATGCCCGCATGGTCGGTACCGGGCTGCCAGAGGGTGTCGCGGCCCTTCATCCGGTGGTAGCGGATGAGCAGATCCATGATCGTGTCCTGGAACGCGTGCCCCATGTGCAGCGTGCCGGTGACGTTCGGCGGCGGGATCATGATGCAGTAGGGCTCACCCTCGCCCTGCGGCGCGAAGTGACCGTTGTCTTCCCAATAGGCGTACCAGCGTTGCTCGATACGGTTCGGGTCGTATGTCTTTTCCATGCCTTGCCCTGGGCTAAGTGTGTGTCTCTGGCGACGATGGAGCGGGCCTGCCGCGACTGAAGCCCGCGATTATACTAACCGTTCCACCCCGATTGCCATGTGCTGGCGCTGCGGCTGGTCTCCCGCCCCGCCGCCGGCGGACGGCCATTGTGGGCGATCCCGTGGTCAGTCGCCGCGATGATGTCGACGCACCCGTTCCAGGACCTCGTCCAGCAGTTGGGGGCCACGGTCGCGGAGTTGCGGCGGCAGGCGCTGCTGCCAGTCGCCCAGGCTGGGGCGTTGGGGGGGCGGTTGCGGCGGCGGTGGCTCCCGGACCGGGAGCCACAGACCCCGGGGCGCCAGTTCCTCGCCGGGGCAGGCCAGTTCCCGCAAGGTGGGGATGTCGTTCTGCTGCGCGTCGGGCTTCATCGGCTGTTGACCGTGTGATGATGAGGGTCAAGTCCCTGCTGGCGGTAGGCACGAAAGCGCCGCCGGGCGGATTCCAGACGTTCCGGCTGCTGATCCGCCACCTCGGCAATGCGCTCCCAGTGATCAACCGGTTCCGCCGATGTGAGCGCCAGATTGATCAGCATATCCCGGTCCGGGGGTGTGGCGGCGTCCACGGGCCCGATCAGCAGCGCATCGTCCTGGTCGCCGTTCCACAGGCCGTGGGGCAGAAAACTGCCGTCACGGAACGTCCACAGCAGGGTGTCCATGACGTGCGCCTGGGCTTCGTCCTGGGTTCTCAGCCAGGGGCGGAAGCCCTGTTCCAGCGCCTTTTCGGCCACCCGGCAGGCGAGCAGTTCCGCGGCCTGGGCGTGCCCGCCCCGGTGAACGTAAAAGTCGATCCGCGCCATGACCTGGGGCCCTTATCCGCCCGCCCGGTCCAGCAGGTACTGGGTCAGCAGGGGGACTGGCCGGCCGGTGGCCCCTTTCTCGCCGCCGGACTTCCAGGCGGTGCCGGCGATGTCCAGGTGCGCCCAGCGCTGCTTGCGGGTGAACCGTGCCAGGAAACAGCCTGCGGTGATGGTGCCAGCGGAGCGCCCGCCGATATTGGCCATGTCCGCGAAGTTGCTCTTCAGCAACTCATCGTATTCCGGTCCCAGGGGCAGTTCCCAGGCCCGGTCGAGGGTGGCCTTGCCGGCGTTCCGGAGTTCGTTGATCAGGCCGCCATTGTTGCCCATGAGACCGTGCATCTCGTGGCCCAGTGCGATAATGCAGGCCCCCGTGAGTGTGGCGATATCCACCACGCTGCGCGGCTTGAAGCGCTCAGCGTAGGTCAGCGCGTCGCAGAGCACGAGCCGACCCTCCGCATCGGTGTTCAGGATCTCGATGGTCTGGCCGGACATGCTGGTGACGATATCGCCGGGTTTCGTGGCCTTGCCGTCGGGCATGTTCTCGGCGGCCGCCACCAGCCCCACCACGTTGATCGGCAGTTCCAGTTCGGCCACAGCCTGCAGTGTGCCGAACACGCTGGCGGCTCCGCACATGTCGAACTTCATTTCGTCCATGGCGGCACCGGGCTTGATGGAGATGCCGCCGGTGTCGAAGGTGATGCCCTTGCCCACCAGGGCGTAAGGGCGTTCGTCGGGCTCAGCGCCCCGGTACTGCATGACGATGAGCCGGGCGGGCTCGCGGCTACCGCGACTGACGGAGAGCAGGGCGCCCATGCCCAACTCCTCCATGGCGGGTTCGTCCAGTACTTCCACGCTGATGCTGCTGTGCCGCTCGCCCAGGCTATGGGCCTGTTCGGCAAGATAGCTCGGCGTGCAGATATTACCGGGGAGGTTGCCCAGCTCCCGTGCCAGGTTCATGCCGGCGCCGATGGCGCGGCCCTGGGCTGCCGCGGCCTCAGCCTGCCTGATACCGCCCCGCTCGGTGACACCGAAGACGAGCTTGCGCAGCGCGGGTCGGTTCGGATCCTTCTTGCTTTTGCAGGTTTCGAAACGGTACTCCAGCGTCTCCACGGCCTGCGCGGCGTCACGAATGCACCAGGCCGGATCGCGGCCCTTGACGGGCAGCAGCGGGAGGTAGCAGATGGCATCCCGGGCGCCGCTTCCGGCAAGCGCGCCGTACATGGTCTGAACAGCCTGCCGGTAGCCGCGCTCGTCAAACTCGCGCTCCTTGCCCAGGCCGATGAGCAGTACGCGGGCGGCGTTGACGCCGGGCACCCGGAGGAGCATGAGCTGCTGGCCGGGGCGGCCGTCCATGTCACCCTGCTTGACGATGTCACCCAGGTAACCGTCGGCGGCCCGGTCCAGTTGTTCCGCCTGGAGGCTCAGGCGGCGCTTCTCGAACACGCCGACGACGACGCAACCGAAACGCTGGTTTTCCGGGTTGCCGGTCTTGATCGCGAACTCCATGAACTACTCCCCGTCGAAATCGATGGCGGTGCCCGTGGAGGGCCGTACTCGTCCCACGGAACCGGCGAGACGTCCAGAGTGTACCGCAAATTCCGCCCCGCTTGCGCCACCTGGGACGCGGAAGTCTTTGACCGGTGGCAGAGGAGGCCGGACAATTCCGGCCATGCCTTATCCGAGGGATGCGGGAGTCGCTCGTTGCTGAGTTTTTCCATCATTAACCGGTACCTGGTCCGCGAGATCGCGCTGTCCTGGATGGCGGTGACCGTGGTGCTGGTGGCGGTTCTGTTCACGAACCGGCTGGTGCGTTACCTGGGGGACGCCGCCAGCGGCGCCCTGCCCGGGGACGTGATCCTGCTGCTGATGGGCTTCAAGGCGCTCAGTTACACCGGGCTGGTGTTGCCCGGAAGTTTTTTCCTGGGCGTGATCCTGGCCCTGGGCCGCTTGTACCGGGACAGCGAGATGGCGGCCATGGGGGCCTGTGGTATCGGTCCGCGGCACTTGTATCACGCGCTGGGGCTGTTCGCGGTGCCGTTGACGGTTCTCGTGGCCTGGCTGGCGGTAGAGGTGGGGCCGTGGGCGGCCCGTGAAGGGCGTGAAGCGGAACAACTGGCCCGGGAGACGGTGGAGATCCAGGCGTTGCGGCCGGGCCGGTTCGTGCAGACCGGCAGGGCGGACGGCATGTTCTACATCGAACGTTTCTCCGAGGACGGGGAGCGCATGCGGGATGTGTTCCTGCAGACCTGGCAGGGAGGTGAGCAGATTCTGCTGGCGGCGGACGAGGGATATATCGATGTGGATCCGGAAACCGGTGATCAATACCTGGTGCTGGTGGACGGACGGCGTTACGACGGCAATCCCGGAGGTCTGGAATGGCGGATCATGGAGTACCACCTGCACGGGGTCCGCATCAGCGAGGGTGAACCACCGGAGGTGCGTGTCCGCCGGGACGGCATGCCAACCGGAGAGCTCTGGGGCTCGGAGGATATCCGCGAGATCGCCGAACTGCAGTGGCGTCTGTCCATGCCGTTGATGGTGATCACCCTGGGACTGATCGCGATCCCGCTGAGCCGGAGCTCGCCACGGGATGGCCGCTACGGGCGCTTGTTGCTTGCGGTGCTGATCTACGCGATCTACTCCAATGGTCTCACCCTGGCGCAGGGCTGGATGGAGGACGGCCGGATGCCGCCCGCCGTGGGGCTGTGGCCGATCCACCTGTTGGCAGCCGCCATCGGTGTGGTATGGCTGATGCGGCAGTATGGTCTGCTGGGCTGGGGAGGCCGCGGGCGATGACCCGGATTCTGGACCGTTACATCGCCAAGGCGGTTATCGCCGGTTCGCTGGTGGCGCTGGTGGTGTTCGTGTCGCTGATCCTGATCTTCAGTTTCGTGGAGGAAAGCGGTGATATCACCGACGAGTACACGGCACTCAACGCCTTGCTCCATGTTGCGCTTCGTGGCCCCCAGCGGGCCTATGAATCGTTTCCGATCGCCACACTGATCGGTAGCCTGATGACCCTGGGCGGGCTTGCGGCGCGCCATGAGCTGGTGGTGATGCGGGCCGCGGGCATGTCGGTGCTCAATATCGCGCGATCCGTGGCTCTGGCCGGCGTCGGTCTGGCCCTGGTGGCGGTGGCACTGGGTGAATGGGTGGCGCCGCCGGCGGAGCGGCTGGCGCTGGAAGTGAAGGCGCAGGCCCGCACCGGGGATGTGGCCGCACTCAGCCGTGACGGATTCTGGGCCCGGGACGGCCGGCGGTTCGTGCAGGTGGCCTCCGCGCCCAGCGCCCGTCAACTGGACGGTGTGCACATTTACCAGTTCGGCGCCGGGCGACGCCTGGAGAGCATCGTCAGTGCAAACCGGGCGGACTATGTGGATGACGGCTGGTTGTTGCATCAGGTGACCGTCACCCGGTTTTCCGGGGATGGCGGGGTGGCCCGGGAGCACCAGGCCATCCAGTCCTGGGAATCTCAACTGCGCCCTGAGGTGCTGGACGTGGTGGTGGTGGATCCCGAGGCGCTGTCCATCAGCGATCTCTGGACCTACATCGGCTACCTGGAACGTAACGAGCTGGAGAGTGACCGCTATCGGCTGGCGTTCTGGTTGAAACTGGCGACGCCGCTGGCAACCCTGACCATGCTGTTGCTGACCATCCCGCTGGCGTTCGGTTCGCTGCGTTCGGTGGGCGCGGGACAACGAATCTTCATCGGGGTGATGATCGGCATTGTCTTTTTCCTGGGCAACAATCTGCTGAATCATCTGGGTCTGGTGTACGGCTTGCCGCCGGTGGTCAGCGCCCTGTTGCCAACCCTGGTCTTCCTGGCCGCCGCCATCTACGGCACCTCCCGCATCCGTTGATCGGTGAGAGCTCGGCCCCTGCCGGTATGGAAGGCCACGGCAGGCGGAACCGCCGTCTGCGGCCCCGCCGCGGACGAAAACCGGTCTCGCGAGCGACGGCGTGAACACGTCAGCGCGGCTTTGGGCACGCCTGGTGGACCGGCGGATTGCGGTGTGACGGTTGAAATACGTACTCCTGACTGCATAGTAGTAATAGAGAGGCCCGCCAGAATCATGCGCCCTCGGGCGTCCCTCGTCGATTTTCACCAGGGTCAGCGGCTGGTCCGGCGGTACGGGCGCGCTCGGGCGCTCTGATTCAGGCGGTGTCCGTGTATCTGACCGGCCGATACCATCGAGAATGACTCCTGTTACACAGGCCGGTCCACGCCGGGGTGGAGCTGACCGCGCGCCCATGACGGAGAAGCTCAGGGTCGATCAATTGGACAAGGGCTTCGGGGCCCATCCGGAACGGGCTCTGGAACTGCGACGCCAGGGTCTGGACAAGGACGCGATCTTCGCACGGACTGGCATGACCATCGGCGTCGACAATGCCTCCTTCTCCATCGACGAGGGGGAGGTTTTCGTGGTGATGGGGCTGTCCGGGTCCGGAAAATCCACCCTGGTCCGCATGCTGAATCGCCTCATCGAACCCACCAGCGGGCAGATCTTCCTGGATGGCCGGGAGGTGACCGCCATGTCGGCCTCCGAACTCCGCGGGATGCGGCGCCGGGACATGAGTATGGTTTTCCAGTCGTTTGCCCTCCTGCCCCATCGCACCGTGCTGGATAACGCCGCCTTCGGCCTGGAGGCGGCCGGGGAGGGGCGACGCCAGCGGCGTCAGGCGGCCATGCGGGCCTTGGAGGCGGTGGGTCTGGCCTCCCATGCGAACAGCTACCCGGACGAACTCTCCGGCGGCATGCAACAACGCGTGGGCTTGGCCCGGGCGCTTGCTGTGAACCCTTCGATCCTGTTGATGGACGAGGCCTTCTCCGCGCTGGACCCGCTGATCCGGACCGAGATGCAGGACGAGCTCCTGCGGCTGCAGCAGGAGGAGACCCGCACCGTGGTGTTCATCTCCCACGACCTGGACGAGGCCATACGGATCGGCGACCGCATTGCCATCATGGAAAGCGGACGCATTGCCCAGGTGGGCACGCCGGAGGAGATCGTCAACAACCCGGCGGATGATTATGTCCGTTCCTTTTTCTACGGTGTGGATGTGAGTCAGGTGTTCAGTGCCGGGGACGTGGCCACCCGCAAGCAGGTGACCCTGATCCAGCGGCCCGGCGTGGACGTTGCCGCCGCCCTGGAACACCTGAGGGAGCACGAGGGCACCTCGGCGGTCGTGGTGGGCCGCGACCGCCGCTACCAGGCGATGGTGCCGGCCCCGGCCCTGCACGAGCAGATGGAGACCCCGGCCGGAGACCGCCAGGGCCGGGCCCAGGTGGCGGATCTTGAGCCGCTGCCGGCGGATATGCCGCTCAGCGACGTGGTGGCGCGGGTGGCCGAGAGTCCCTGGCCCATGCCGGTGGTGGACGGTGACGGACGCTATGTGGGTTCCATCACCAAGACCGCACTGCTGCACGTGTTGAAAAAAACGGGGTGAGGCGGATGAGCGGATTCTTTCTGGAAGACATCGAAATCCCGCTGGGCCGCTGGGTGCAGGACGGCGTGCGGTGGATACAGCGTAACGAGACCGCTCAGCAGATCCTGGGAGGCATCGAAGTGGGCGTGCGCGCCCTGGTGGACTTCTTCGAGGCAGTGCTGACGCTGCTGCCGCTGGAATTGATGGCATTGGTGATCGTTGTGCTCAGTTTCTGGCGGGTGGGCTGGCGGTTCGGCGTGTTCTCGGTGCTGGGACTGTTCTTCATCATCGCCATCGGGCTCTGGGACGCCATGATCTCCACCCTGGCCCTGGTGCTCTCGGCCAGCGCCATCGCCCTGATCATCGGTATGCCCATCGGTATCGCCATGGCACGGCGTTCCGCCGTGGAACAGGCGGTCAAACCGGTGCTGGATTTCATGCAGACCATGCCGCCGTTCGTTTACCTGATCCCGGCGGTGATCTTCTTCGGTCTGGGCAAGGTCCCCGGCGCTATCGCCACGGTGGTGTTCGCCATGCCACCGGCGGTTCGGCTGACCGCGCTGGGCATCAAGCAGGTCAGCGTGGAAAAGGTGGAAGCGGGGCAGGCTTTCGGCTGCACCAACACCCAGCTCCTGCTCAAGGTCCAGCTCCCCCTGGCCCTGCCATCGATCATGGCCGGTATCAATCAGACCATCATGCTGTCGTTGTCCATGGTGGTGATCGCCTCCATGATCGGCGCCGGTGGGCTGGGTGACCCGGTTCTGGCGGGTATCCAGCGGCTGCAGGTGGGTACCGGCTTCGAAGGCGGCCTGGGCGTCGTCATACTGGCCATTCTGCTGGACCGGATCACGCAGAGTTTCGCACCGAGCCGGGACCGACGGCGTGGAGGGGCGTTCGCCTTTCTGCGCCGATGGGCCGGCCCGGGTGAACGATCGGCCTGAAACGCCGGTTGCGGCTTTCGGCCGCGGCCGGTGCGGGCCGGTCCGGAACGGTGGCCGGGTCCCGGCCCGGGCCACCGGTGCCATCGCAAGCAAGAGGGGAGAGTGAATGATGCTGAAGCATGTGACAGGTCTTGCAGTCGCGGCGGCACTCACCGTCGGCATGAGCGCGACGGCTGCGGCAGACACCGTGCGGATCGGGTGGACTGCCTGGAGTGACGCGGAATTCATCACCAAGCTCACCGCCCGTGTGATCGAGGAGCACACGGATTACGAGGTGGACCTGGTGCAGACCGATATTGCACCCCAGTACTCCGGTCTCGCGGGCGGCAGCATCGACATGATGCTGATGTCCTGGCTGCCGGCCACCCACGAGAACTATGTGGCCGAGGTGCAGGATGACATCGTCTTCCTTGGTATTCTCTACACCAATGCCCGACTGGGCTGGGCGGTGCCGGAGTATGTTCCGGAAGACCGTCTGTCCTCCATCGCCGACCTCACCGATGCGGAGGTGCGGGAGCAGTTGGACGGGACGATCGTCGGCATTGACCCCGGCGCCGGGCTGACGCAGCTCTCCGAACAGGCGCTGGAGGTGTACGGACTTGATGGTTACACCCTCCAGACGTCCAGCGGCGCCGGGATGACCGCGGCCCTGGACCGGGCCTATAACCGGGAGGACTGGATCGTGGTCACCGGCTGGAGCCCGCACTGGAAGTTCGGCGCCTATGAGCTGCGCTATCTGGAGGATCCGGAAGGCGTTCTGGGCGGACCGGAACGGGTTCACGCCCTGGCGCGGAAGGGGTTCGACCAGGAGTATACCGACCTGGCCGCCCTGGTCGCGCGCATCTACATACCACTGGATGAGTTGCAGGACGCCATGTTCGACGCCCAGGAAACCTCCTACGAGGAAGCGGTCACTCGCTACATCGAGGCCAACCCGGGGCGGATCAATTACTGGGTTACCGGCGAACTCTAACGACGTCCCAGCCGGTGGTCGCCGGGGTCCGGTCAGTGGTCGGACCCCGGCGGTTGATGGAGAATGACCGTTCCGGAGAGCAGATCGGCCAGACTGCGCCGATTGGGATCGAACGGCATTGAAATCAGGCCCACGGGGCCCAGCGTGATCACCATCGCCGCCAGCCGCTTCAACGCATCCGGCAGTCGCGGCAGCCCGCCATCCGCCCGGCGCAGGTAGAGATGCCAGGCTTTCATGCCCAGCGTCTGGTTTCCCCAGAGCCAGAACAGCACGAAGAAACCGCCTGCCAGCACCAGAATGTAGAGCTGGAACAGAGGCATCCAGCGGGCCGGGACTTCCTCGCCGCCCGTGAGCGGGAGGACGGCAAAGGCACCGGCGATCACAACGGCGGTGAGCAGCATCAGATCGTAGGCCGCCGCACCCAGCCGGCGGAAAAAACCGGCAGGCCGGGCCTCGCGGGTCGACGGGGACTCGGGCATCTGTCTGGATCGGGAAGGAGGAAAAGTGGCGCTCCCTAGGGGATTCGAACCCCTGTCGCCGCCGTGAAAGGGCGGTGTCCTAGGCCTCTAGACGAAGGGAGCGTGTTCCGTGGCTGCGTATCCTGCTTTATCTTGAACGATTCTGCAAGCCCTGCAACGCGGTGATATTATACGGCCTCATTTCATGGGCTCAAGCACGGAAACCAGTGACGGACGATCACGTACTCACCGAAAAGACAGCGGCACGCATCATCCCACGCTCCGAACACGGGATCTCCCGCGCGGATATCAGCGATAACGCTCTCAAGGTGCTCTATCGGTTGAAGAATGCGGGCTTCCAGGCGTACCTGGTGGGGGGCGGCGTCCGCGACCTGTCCCTGGGGAGGGAGCCGAAGGATTTCGATGTGGCCACCGATGCGCGGCCGGAACAGGTCAAGGCCTTGTTCCGCAACTGCCGCCTGATCGGCCGCCGCTTCCGCCTGGCACATGTTCATTTCGGGCCGGAGATCATCGAAGTGGCCACATTCCGGGCTCTGCACGATCCGGCGGACGGCGAACTGGAGGGAGATGTGGCGTTGGAGGACGGACGCATTGTCCGTGACAACGTCTACGGCACGGTGGAGGAGGACGCACTGCGGCGCGATTTCACCATGAACTCCCTCTACTACAACATCCACGATTTCTCCGTGGTCGATTTCGCCAACGGCATGGCCGACCTGCAGGCCGGGCTGGTGCGCATGATCGGCGACCCGGAACAGCGCTACCGGGAGGATCCGGTCCGGATGCTGCGCGCCGTGCGCTTCGCGGCGAAACTGGGCTTCCGCATCGAGGCGCATTCGGCGGAGCCCATTCCCCGCATGGCCGGACTGCTGGAACACATACCGCAGGCGCGGTTGTTTGACGAAGTGCTGAAACTGTTCATGGCCGGTCAGGGTGCCGAGACCTTTGAAATGCTGCGTCATTACCGCCTGTTCGAGTACCTGTTTCCGGATACAGACCGGTTGCTGGATACGGACGAGCACGGTACCTGGATCCGCTTCATCAACGCCGCGCTGCGCAATACGGATCAGCGTATTGCGGAGGACAAGCCGGTGACGCCTGCGTTCCTGTTCGCAGCGCTGCTTTGGCCCGTGGTGGAGGAAGAGAAGCAGCGGCTGATCGAGGAGGAGGAGGAAACCGAGCCCCAGGCGATACAGCTGGCAAGCAGCCTGGTGATCAGTAACCAGGTGCAGCGGGTGGCCATCCCGAAGCGGTTCTCCCTCCCCATGCGGGAAATCTATCTGCTGCAGCCGCGCCTGCTGCGCTATGGCATGACGCCGGCAAAACGCGCTCAGCGCCTGCTGGGCCATCCCCGTTTTCGGGCCGCCTATGACTTCCTGCTGCTCCGGAGCGAGGTGGGCAATGCCCCTGTTGAACTGGCCCAGTGGTGGACGGATTTTCAGCAGGGGCGGGAGTTGCCGAAGCCCGCCGGTGGAGACGGTGCCGGGCGGCGCCGGCGCCGCAGGCGGCCGCGGCGGCGTCCTGACTCCACCGGAGCGCCGCAATGACCCCTGCCGCCCGTCCCGCGTGGGTCGGGCTGGGAAGCAATCTTTCCGACCCGGTCCGGCAGGTGCTGGGGGCCACGTCGGAACTGGCGAGCCTGCCGGAGACACGGCTCGTGCGTGCCTCGGGATTGTTCCGGAGTCCCCCCATGGGGCCCCGGGATCAACCGGACTTCATCAACGCCGTCGTCCTGCTGCAGACCTGTCTGGAGCCGCTGGTGCTGCTGGATCGGCTTCAGCTCATCGAGCAGGCCCACGGCCGGCAGCGGGCGCGCCGGTGGGGGGAACGGACCCTGGATCTGGACCTGCTGGTCTACGGCAACGAGCGCATTGACCTGCCGCGGCTGACGGTTCCCCACCCCGGCATACCGCATCGTGCGTTCGTCCTGTATCCTCTGGTCGAGGTTAGCCCCGAGCTGGAGATTCCCGGCTACGGGTCCGTGGCCGGATTGCTGGCAGCCTTGCCCTTGGAAGCCGTCGCCAGACGGTTGGAGGACCCGCAATAACAATGACACGCGACAACCCCGAATCCCGCTTTCAGGTACCGCGGCACCTGGTGGTGGAAGGCCCCATCGGGGTCGGCAAGACCAGCCTCGCCCGGCGCCTGGCAACCAGTCTGGGTAGCGGACTGCTTCTGGAAGGTGCGGACGAGAACCCGTTCCTGGAGCGGTTCTATCAGAATCCCCGGGATGCCGCCTTTCCCACCCAGATGTATTTTCTCATGCAGCGGGCGGAGCAGCTGCGACGGCTGCGCCAGCGGGATCTGTTCCAGGAAAGCCGCGTGGCGGATTTCCTGTTCGAGAAAGACCGCATCTTCGCCGAGCTCACACTGAACGAGGCGGAGTTCGATCTTTACTCCCGTGTTTTCGATCAACTGGCGCCGGAACTGCAGCCGCCGGACCTGGTGGTTTACCTTCAGGCGCCCGTGGATGTCCTGATGGAGCGGATACGGCGCCGGGGCATACCCCATGAGCAGGCCATCAGCGCGGACTACCTCCAGCGGCTCTGCGACGCTTACGTGGCCTTCTTCTATCACTACGATGCCGCCCCGCTGCTGATCGTCAATGCGGCGGAAATCGATCTGGTGGACAACGATGCCGACTACCGGCAATTGCTGGATCGCCTGGCCGACATCCGCAGCGGCCGGCACTACTTCAACCCGGCGCCCATCTCCCTCTGATTCCGCCATTCGTTCCTGGCAGGCATTGGTGCATTGCGAAAATGGCGCTTGAAACTTCCAATCCGCAGCCGCACTATCCTTGCCTTTCCGGGCAACGGGCATCTAGGGGAGCACTGAAGGAAACACTGATCGATTCCCGGGAATCGTTCAGTGCTCCCCTCGCGGCCTGTGGTGAGAGGAATCGGCGTTATGAACTCAGCCAAGTCGGACAAACCGTGCAAGCCGGTTACTGTTGCGTCGCTGGCAAGAATGAAGGCCGAGGGCGAGAAAATCGCGTCCCTGACCGCTTACGATTTCAGCTTCGCCCGGGCGTTGGATGCCGCCGGCATGGACTTCGTGCTGGTGGGCGACTCGCTGGGCATGGTCATGCAGGGCCGCGCCACCACGCTTCCGGTCACCATGGACGAGATCATCTATCATAGCCGGTGCGTGGCGCCGGCGCTGAGGCGTGCCCTGCTCATGGTGGACATGCCGTTCATGAGTCATGTCACCGCCGATGACGCCCTGCGCAACGCCGGCCGCCTGATGAAGGAAGGAGGCGCCCAGATCGTCAAGCTGGAGGGCACCGGCGCCCAGGCCGAGGTGGTCCGCCGGCTCGCCCAGGCCGGTGTCCCGGTCTGCGCGCATCTGGGCTTGCGCCCGCAGGCGGTGCACAAGATGGGCGGGTACCGCGTACAAGGGCGCGATGAGGCGGCTGCGGGGATCATGCTGGAGGATGCCCGCCAGTTGGAAGAGGCGGGTGCGGACCTGCTGCTGCTGGAGTGCGTTCCAGCGGAGCTGGCGGCACGCATCAGCGGTCAGGCCCGGGTGCCGGTGATCGGGATCGGTGCAGGCCCGCATTGCGACGGACAGATCCTTGTTCTGCAGGATATGCTCGGGCTGACTCCGGGACATGTGCCGAAGTTCTCCCGGAATTTCATGCCCGACGCGGACAGCATTCCCGGTGCGCTGGCAGCCTACGTGGCGGCCGTGAAATCCGGCCGCTTTCCCGCCCCCGAACACTGTTTCTGAGGTGTGCGCATGCAGTTGATGCACGATGTGGCCGCACTGCGACGGGTGGTGCGCGACTGGCAACACAGCGGGCAGCGGGTGGCCCTGGTTCCCACGATGGGCAACCTGCATGACGGTCATCTGAGCCTGGTGGAATCCGCGGCCGTCCAGGCGGAGCGGGTGGTGGTGTCGGTCTTCGTGAACCCGCTGCAATTCGGTGAAGGGGAGGACTTCGACGCCTATCCCCGTACGCTGGAGGACGACTGCCGGCGCCTGGACGGGCGGGGTGCCGACCTGGTGTTCGCTCCGGGCGTCGATGCCATGTATCCGGGCGGAACCGGCGCCGCAACGCGGGTGGAGCCACCTGCCGCGCTTGTGGATACCCTCTGTGGCCGGAGCCGCCCCGGCCATTTCACCGGCGTCGCAACGGTCGTGGCCAAGCTGTTCAATCTGGTGGGGCCGGACATCGCCGTGTTCGGCCGCAAGGATTTTCAGCAGTTGCAGGTTATCCGGCGTATGGCGCTGGACCTCAACTTTCCGGTCCAGGTTCACGGCTGCCCTATCGTCCGGGAGGCGGATGGGCTGGCCATGAGTTCGCGCAACGCCTATCTGGAACCGGATGAGCGGCGCCGGGCGCCGGCCCTGTATCGCGCTCTGGGCGTTCTGGTGAATGCGGTCCGCCAGGGTGGCCGAGATGTCGCCGCTCTGGAATCCCGGGCCCGTGCTGAACTGGAAGGCGCAGGCCTGGAGCCGGACTACGTCAGCCTCCGGCGCCCCGAGGATCTGGCGCCCCCCCGGGGCGGCGAGCGTCAACTGGTCGTCCTGGGCGCCGCCCGGCTGGGACGGACCCGATTGATCGACAATATCGAATTCGAACTGACGGATGGCGGGTCGTGGTGAGATCGGTGATTGATCCGGCTGTTCGCCTGTGGATACTATGCTGCCCTGCAGCAGCGACGGCCTGTCGGGTCGCCCGCGAACCACGTCCATGAACAAGCATGGGGATCCCTTATGCAGCTCAATATGCTCAAGTGCAAGCTCCATCAGGCCTGCGTGACACAGACCGAACTGGATTACGAAGGCTCCTGTGCCATCGATGCGGAGCTGATGGACGCCGCCGGCATCCTGGAGTACGAACAGATCCAGATCTATAACCTGGCCAACGGCGCGCGGTTCACCACCTATGCCATCCGGGGGGAGCCGGGTTCCCGCATGATCTCCGTCAATGGTGCCGCTGCGCACCTTGCCGGTGAAGGCGATCGCATCATCATCTGCGCCTATGCGGTGGTGGACGAGAAAGAGATGAAGGAATTCAAGCCGACCCTGGTGTACTGCGATGGGAAGAACAATATCACCGGAATGCGCAAGGATATCCCGCTCCAGGTTGCCTGACTGATCCCCCCGCACGGCTGGTCAGGACTGCCTGGTCCTCCCTTTGCCGTGGGGTGACGGCACGGGATCCCCAGGACAGTGCCTTGGTGGCAGGAGCTGCCACCAAGGCACTGTCGTCTCAGGCGGGTTTCAATCGCCCCTCCGCCCGGGCGAGCATCAGTTCGCGGACCAGCGGTTTCATGAAGTAGCTGCGCTCCGGTTGCAGATCCGAGTTCACCCCGTAAGCGCGCAGTGTGTCGGCCACGACGGGGCCCACGGAAGCCACCAGAACGCCGGCCAGCGCCTGGCGCAACTGCCCGGCCTGGTCTGCGGCCTGGGCGACCGCGAACAGCCGATCCACCTGTGCCTTGCTGGTAAACGCGATGGCATGCACGCCACCGTCGGCCAATTGCCGAATGAGTTCCAGAACCCTGGGGTCGTCCGTGTCCTGAACGTAGATGTAAGGCGCGACCGTGTCCACACCGGCCACGCCGGCCTGCTCCAGCGCCTGCACCAACGGCACGTTGGGCTCCTGGCCGTAGAGCTGCACGGCAACCCGGCGGCCGGCCAGATCCAGTTGGGCGAGCGTCCGTATCACGCCGGCCGAGGTCGGGCTCTCGGCCACGACATCCGCCCGCAGATCGATGCTGCGCAGGGCCCGTCCCGGTTTCGGGCCACGGGTCAGGGTGCGGGTCCGCGCCAGGGCCTCTCGGAATGCCTCCAGTCTGCCGTTGCGTTCGGCGCAGGACAGGAGACGGTACAGGCCTTCCCCGGTGAGCAGGATCAGCCAGTCCGGCGGCTGTTGTATGAACCGCTCCAGCCAGTGCAGCACCACGGCCTGATCCGGCGTGTCCCGGATCGTCACCAGGGGGCAACGCAGCGTCCGGGCGCCGCGTTCTTCCAGCATGCCCGCGAACAGATCCAGTTGGCGGCTCTCGGGCACGGCAATGGTGAGTCCCTGCAGAGTTTCCTCCATGTCAGTCTCCGATATCACGCCCGGGTCGGCATGGTGGTTTGCTCCAGGCCGGCCAGTTGCCGGGCCAGCGCCCAGTTTACATGGTCGCGGACAAGCGGGGAGGCATGCCGCTGGCGTTGCCGCAGCGCGTCCACGATCTGGGGCGATGCAGGGGCGTTGCCGAGAGCCACGGCCAGGTTCCGGAGCCAGCGCTCGTGTCCCAGCCGGCGGATGGCCGAACCCTCGGTGCGCCGGAGGAACGTGGTTTCGTCCCAGAGGAACAGATCCAGCAGGTCCGCCGTATCCAGGTCATGCCGTGGCTGGAAATCCGATTCGCCGGTGGGATGGGCGAATTTGTTCCACGGGCAGAAAAGCTGACAGTCGTCGCAGCCGAAGACCCGGTTCCCGATGGCAGCCCGGAACTCCTCGGGAATGGCCCCCTGGTGTTCGATGGTCAGATAGGCGATACATCGTCTGGCGTCCAGTTGATAGGGCGCCACAATGGCCCCGGTAGGGCAAACGTCCATGCACGCGGAGCAACTGCCGCAATGATTGCCTGCCGGCGCGTCCACCGGTAGCGGGAGGTCCGTATAGAGTTCCCCGAGGAAGAACCATGACCCGGCCTGCCGGTTGATCAGTACGGTGTGCTTGCCGATCCAGCCCAGTCCCGCCTTCTCTGCCAGCGGCTTTTCCAGCACCGGGGCACTGTCCACCAGCGCCCGGTAGCCGAAAGCCCCCACCGCCTGCTCCATGCGACGTGCCAGGTGCTGCAGGCGCTTGCGCATCAGTTTGTGATAATCCCGCCCCAATGCATAACGTGCCACAAAGGCCTGGCCCGGATGCTTAAGCAGCTCGCCGGGGTCGACCCGCTGCTGGTCCGGCCAGTAATCCATGCGCACGGAAATCACCCGGCAGGTCCCGGGAACCAGTGCCTCCGGGTCGCAGCGGAGGTGGGCGTGACGTTCCATGTACTGCATGTCACCGTGAAATCCCCGGGCCAGCCACTCGCGGAATCGCGGTCCCGCCACGCCCAGATCGACATCCGTGACTCCGAGTTGCTGGAATCCCAGCTCTCGTGCCCAGTCGTCGAGCTGCTGGCGCAACGCGCGCAGTTGTGCGGGGGACAGGCGTTCTTCAGTCAGCATAAGGGGAATGGTAGCGCGAATCGGGGGGCGTGGTGCCAGGGGGGTGCGATGCCCGGGCTGACGATCCGGAGGTCCGGCCCGGCAGCCGATTGCCGGGCTGCGACGGGGCGGCATGTGCGCGGGAGCTGACAACCGGCATGGGAAGGCCCGTATAATCCGGCCCATGATCGACAAGAACGTGGCACTGTACCGTCCCGACCAGGTCGCCGACTTGGACCGCTATGCCATCGGCGCGTTGGGGATCCCCGGACTGCAGCTCATGGAGCGTGCCGGTGCGCATGCCTATGCGGTTTTACGTCAGCGCTGGCCCGAGCGCAGGCGGCTGGCCGTGTTCTGCGGCGCGGGCAACAACGGTGGTGATGGTTATGTCATCGCCGAGCTGGCGCGCCGGGACGGGCTGCAGGTGGACGTGGTACACCTGGTGCCCGCCGACCGCCTGCGCGGGGACGCGGCCACCGTTGCCCGACGGTACCTGGATGCCGGAGGCCGTTGCCGGGCCTACGACGGCGGTGTGCCCGAGGGTGCGGAGCTCATCGTGGACGCCCTGCTGGGAACCGGTCTGGATCGTGCCGTGGAGGGGCCCTGGGCGCAGGCCATTGATACGATCAATCAACACCGTTCCCCGGTTCTGGCCGTGGATATCCCGTCCGGGCTCAGCGGCGACTCGGGGGCGGTCATGGGAACCGCGGTTTGCGCGGACGTGACAGCGACGTTCATCGGCCTCAAGCGTGGGCTGTACACGGGTGACGGGCCGGGGCTCAGCGGCGATATCCGCTTTTTCGATCTGGATGTCCCCGATGCAGTGTACGGACACCGGGCTCCGGCCGCGCGCCTGGTCCGCCTTGATGCGCTCAGCCACCGCCTGCCTCCCCGGGACAGGACGGGGCACAAAGGGCATTACGGCCATGTGCTGGTGGTGGGTGGTCATCAGGGCATGGGGGGCGCCGCGCTGATGGCGGGCCGGGCGGCCTTGCGGGTTGGCGCAGGACTGGTTTCCGTGGCCACGCATCCGGCCCATGCGGCGTCGTTGTTGGGAGCGCAGCCCGAGCTGATGATACGCGGTGTCAGGCAGGCAAGGGAGCTGGAACCCATGCTCCGGCGTGCCAGCGTGATCGTGCTCGGCCCGGGGCTGGGGCAGGACGACTGGGGCCAAGGGCTGTTCCGTCGTGTGCTGGACAGCGGACTGCCCTGTTTGCTGGATGCCGATGCCCTGAATCTGCTGTCCCAGCGGCCCATGCACCGTGAGGACTGGGTGCTGACACCGCATCCGGGGGAGGCGGGCCGTCTGCTGGCCCAGCCTGCCGCGGCGGTTCAGCGGCACCGGTTCGAGGCGGTCGAGGCCCTGGTGGAGCGTTACCGGGGCGCCGTGGTCCTGAAGGGCGCGGGCACGCTTGTCGCGGCGCCGGAGGAGACAATCAGCGTTTGCCCGCAGGGCAATCCGGGTATGGCCACGGGGGGGACGGGTGACGTCCTCTCCGGCGTCATCGGGGGGTTGATGGCGCAGGGGCTCCCGGCGTTTTCAGCCGCGGAGCTGGGTGTCTGCCTGCATGCTGCCGCAGGCGACCTTGCGGCCCTTCGTGGAGAGCGCGGCATGGCGGCGACGGACCTGATCCCGCACCTGCGTCGCCTGGTGAATCCATGTGCTTGCAACTGAGCCTGCCCGACGCGGCTGCCACCGAGGGCCTGGGAGCCCGGCTGGCCCGGTGTGCGCCCGCACAACTGGTGGTCTTCCTGTATGGGGACCTGGGCGCGGGCAAGACCACCCTGGTGCGCGGTCTGCTGAGACAACTGGGGCACCGGGCTCCGGTGCCCAGCCCCACCTATACCCTGCTGGAGCCCTATGACCTGGGTGACCGCACGGTGCTGCACCTGGATCTGTACCGTCTTGCCGATCCGGAGGAACTGGATTACCTGGGGCTGCGGGACTATCTGGTTCGCCCCCTGATCATGCTGGTGGAGTGGCCGGAGCGGGGCGCTGGCATGCTGCCGGCGTCCGATCTGGAGCTTTGGCTTGAATACGCCAACGGACAACGTCTTGCCCGGCTTGTGGGGCGCTCCGAAGCCGGCGAGCGCCTGGTTCAACGGCTGGGGAACCGTTGATTCCATTCGGGCGTAATGCTGTAGTCCTTCCCTAGGTTTATCCTGTATCTTTCTGCCTTCGAAGGATTTTTCTTGCATTTTCCGATGGAAGAATTATACCTTGGTGACATGGATTCCAACACACGGAGTGGATGCCGGGCATGAAGCGCCTGCTGTTTTTTCTTCTGCTCTTGGCGGTGAGCTCGCTGGCGGCGGCCCAGGTGAGCGTTGACGGTGTCCGCATCTGGGCGGATAACGAGCGCACGCGTGTGGTGTTCGATCTCAGCGGTCCGGTGGATCATTCGGTATTCAGTCTGCAGGACCCGGAACGGGTTGTGCTGGATTTTTCCGGGGCGCGCATGAACGATGAGGATGTGCCCCGGGGGCAGGGCGTGTTGCAACGGGTCCGTTCCTCGCCGCGGGGCGATCGTGATCTCCGGGTGGTGCTGGATCTGGAGGCATCCGTCAACGTTCAGAGTTTTCTCGTCTCCCCCAGCGGCAATCACGGTCACCGGCTGGTGGTGGATCTGCGCCCGCAAGGCAGTCGCGACACCCCGGTGCGTACCGCCTCCGAGGCTCGTCGCGAGTTGGTGGTGGCGATCGATCCCGGCCACGGCGGGCGGGATCCCGGCGCCATCGGCCCCAGCGGGACGCGGGAATCCGACGTGGTGCTGGCTGTCGGCAAGAAGCTGGCGCATCTGCTGGAGCGTGAGTCAGGTATCCGGCCGCTGATGACGCGGGACAGCGACGTGTTCGTGCCGCTGGCCGAGCGGCGTGAGCTGGCGCGGTCGGAACGGGCGGACATCTTTATCTCCATTCATGCGGATGCGGTGGAAAGCGGCGGCCCCCGGGGCAGTTCCGTCTACACGTTGTCCCGGACCGGGGCGACCTCGCAGGCGGCGCGCCTGCTGGCCCAGCGGGAAAACGCGGCGGATGTGATCGGCGGTGTGAGTCTGGCGGACAAGGACGATATGGTGCGGTCGGTGTTGGTGGATCTGTCTCGTGGGGCCACCCTGGAGGCCAGTGTGGAACTGGCCAGCGAGATGCTGCAGGAACTGGCCCGGATCGGACCCATCCACAAGCGGGACGTGGAACGGGCCGGCTTCGTCGTGCTGCAATCGCTGGACATGCCGTCGGTGCTGGTGGAACTCGCTTTCATCTCGAATCCGGTGGAGGAGCGTCAGCTCCGTGATCCGGATCACCAGTGGAAGCTGGCCCGCGCCATTGCCAACGGTGTGCTGGGCTACGCGGAGCGTCACATGCCGGCAGACGTCCGCATGGCGTCCGGTGACGGATCCCGGGAGTACCGCGTGCGCCGAGGCGACACGCTGAGCGGGATCGCGCGCCAGCACCAGGTGAGCGTCGCCGAGCTGCGGGCGGCCAATGATCTCAACGGCGATCGCATCGTGGAAGGGACCACATTGCGGATTCCCTGACCAGGCGGAGCTACGCCTGGCGCTTTGCCCGACCGGCGATGGATTGTGTCCCCGCGGATGCTTCATACTATGCCGTTTTCCCGATGGGCGTAACGGGTATGTCGCAGTCACGCATCCGCAAGCTTCCGGAGCAGTTGATCAACCAGATCGCCGCCGGCGAGGTGGTGGAGCGGCCGGCGTCGGTGGTCAAGGAACTCCTGGAGAACAGCCTTGATGCCGGCGCCGATCGTGTCGAAGTGGACCTGGAACTCGGCGGCAAACGGCTGATCCGGATCCGGGACAACGGCCAGGGCATGAGCCAGGACGAGTTGCCCCTGGCCGTTTCCCGGCATGCCACCAGCAAGATCCGCAGTCTCCGGGACCTGGAGCAGGTCGGCAGCCTGGGCTTCCGCGGCGAGGCCCTGCCCAGCATCGCCTCGGTGTCCCGTCTGACGCTCAGTTCCCGGCGCCAGGATGAGCGCCTTGCCTGGGCGCTGGATTGTGATGGCAGCGACACGCCGGTGGAGTTGCGACCCGCTGCGCATCCCCAGGGGACGACGGTGGAAGTGCGGGATCTGTTCTTCAATACCCCCGGGCGGCGCAAGTTCCTCCGCGCCGATCGCACCGAGTTCAGTCATGTGCAGGAAACGATCAAGCGCCTGGCGCTCTCGCGTTTCGACTTCACGCTGCAACTCCGCCACAACGAACGGGTGATTACCCAACTGCCAGGGGTCACGGAGAATGATCCGTCCGCGGCGGAGGAGCGGGTGGCGCGGTTGCTGGGCCGTGCGTTTCTTGAGCACGCCCTGCGTATCGACGTGGAAGCCGCGGGGCTGCGCCTTGGTGGCTGGATCGCCTTGCCCACGTTCTCCCGGGTGCAGTCTGATCTCCAATACTTTTACGTGAACGGGCGGGTGGTCCGGGACAGGATGGCGGCGCATGCGGTACGCCGCGCCTACCACGACGTGTTGTTCAAGGACCGCTATCCCGCCTATCTGCTTTACCTGCAGGTGGATCCGGGGCAGGTGGACGTGAACGTGCATCCGGCCAAGCATGAGGTGCGGTTCCGCGATGGAAGACTGATCTACGATTTCATCCATCGCCATTTGCACCAGATTCTGGAGCAGGTGCGGCCGGAGCGCGGAACCGAATCCGCGGCTCGCCCCTTGTCATCCCCAGCGGCCCAGGCAGATCACTCCCATTCGCCACCGAGCCAGTCGCGGCTCGCTTTTCCGGTCCGGGAGGCCAGGGCGCTTTACGGCGAATCGGCAGTGGCTTCCGCCGACCCGGCGCCGGATTCCGGGCTGCCCGGGCCGTCCGCTCCCCCCAGGACCTCCCCGTCGGCCGCCGCGTCGGCCCATCCGCACCCGGTGCCCGATCCGGGGAGTCGTGATGCACCGCCGTTGGGCTACGCGTTGGCACAGATCCACGGGATCTATATCCTGGCGCAGAATGCCGCAGGCATCGTGTTGGTGGATATGCACGCCGCCCATGAACGGATCGTGTACGAGCGGCTGAAGCGTTCCATGGAAGGCCAGGGGATTGCGGCGCAGCCGTTGCTGGTTCCCCTCAGCCTGGCGGTGAGCCCTGCGGAGGCGGAGTTGGCGGAGGTGCATGCCGAGGCTTTTTCCCGGCTTGGATTCGAGGTCAGCCGGTCCGGGCCCGAATCGGTGCTGGTCCGCCAGGTGCCCGTGCTGCTCCAGCGCGCCGATGTGGAGTCCCTGGTGCGGGATGTGCTCAGCGATCTGCTGGTCACCGGCGATGCATCCCGGCTTCAGGAACGGTACAATCATGTGCTCGCGACCATGGCGTGTCATGGCTCTGTGCGTGCCAACAGGCAACTGGGCATGGCAGAAATGAACGCGCTGTTGCGGGACATGGAGCGGACACCCAACAGTGGCCAGTGCAATCATGGACGTCCCACCTGGACACAGCTCAGCGTGGAAGAGCTGGATCGACTTTTCCTGCGCGGTCAGTGAACGGCATGAAGGCAACGCCGGTCATCTGCCTGATGGGCCCCACCGCCTCCGGCAAGACCGGTCTGGCGGTGGAACTGGTCCAGCGCTTTCCGCTGGAGATCGTCAGCGTGGATTCGGCATTGGTCTATCGCGGGATGGACATCGGTACGGCCAAGCCAGGGCCGGAGGTGCTGGCACGGGCGCCGCACCGGCTGGTGAATATCCTCGACCCGGAGGAGGCCTATTCAGCGGCCCGTTTCCGGGAGGATGCCCTGCGGGAAATCGCGGCGATCCGCGCCACGGGACGGATCCCTCTGCTGGTGGGCGGAACAGGGCTGTATTTCCGTGCCCTGGAACAGGGCTTGTCCCCTCTGCCGCCGGCGAATCCGGCGCTGCGCCGCGAACTGCTGGAGGATGCGCGGCAGCTGGGCTGGCATGCCCTGCACGCCCGGCTCCGGCGGCTGGATCCGGTCAGCGCCGCACGCATCCATCCCAACGATACCCAGCGCATCCAGCGGGCGCTGGAGGTCTGCCTGGTGACGGAACGCCCCATGAGCGCGGTGCTGGCCCGCCGGCGGGCGTCGCGCGACGATCTGCGTTTTCACAAATGGGGTTTGATGCCTCCGGAGCGCAGCCAGTTGCACGCCCGGATCGAGGCGCGCTTCCGGGAGATGCTGGAGCTGGGCTTCGAGGCCGAAGTGAGGGCGCTGCGGGAACGTCCCGGATTGAATCTGAACCAACCGGCCATGCGCGCTGTCGGATATCGGCAGATGTGGCTTTATCTGGAGGGTGCCATGGATCGGCAGAGCATGATCAGTAAGGCCGTGGTTGCAACCCGCAACTACGCCAAACGCCAGTTGACCTGGCTGCGCAGGGAGCCGGACCTGCAATGGCTGGACCCGGCGTCCCGTTGCCAGCGGGCAGCGCTGGATCGCAGCCTGTGGAGGCTGCTGGATGGTTAGGGAATCGATCAGTGCTTCCCCGGTCCCGCGCGGCGGCGTGATGATCGGCTGTGCTACACTCAACGGCGCGGGAGCCGTGAAATTTCCGGGTGCCGTCCGGGGCCGATGCGGTGGCAGTGCAGGGCCTCGAACGGAGCAGTGGAAACACGGGTCGCATGGCGCATGGATCGGTGTTTCCCCAAGAACAAGCGAGCCATAAAAACGAGGGGTTTTGATAATGTCCAAGGGGCAATCTTTGCAGGAACCGTTTCTCAATGCGCTTCGGAAAGAGCGGATTCCCGTGTCTATCTATCTGGTTAACGGTATCAAGCTCCAGGGCCAGATCGAATCGTTCGACCAGTTCGTGGTGCTGCTGAAGAACACCGTGAGCCAGATGGTCTACAAGCATGCCATTTCCACCGTGGTGCCCGCCCGCAACGTGAAGCTGGCCCCGGCGGACCCTGATCGAGGTAATGCGGATCTTGGTAACGTCTGAACCGCGTAGCGGTGGAGCTTCCGAGCTCAATCTGTTCGAACGGCCCGCCGGGGGTGAGCGGGCCGTTCTTGTTCATCTGGATATGGATGGCGGCCAGGAGCCGGGACTGGCGCTGGATGAACTCCAGTCCCTGACCGAATCCGCCGGCGCCCTGGTGGTTGATCGCATCCTGAGCCGCCGGGCGAAACCGGACCCCCGTTACTTCATCGGTCGCGGGCGTGTGGACGAGTTGACGGCACGGGTCCGGGAGACCGGGGCGGATCTGGTGCTGGTGAACCACACCCTGTCGCCCAGTCAGGAGCGGAATCTGGAGAAGGCGCTGGGCTGTCAGGTGCTGGATCGGACCGGGTTGATTCTCGATATCTTCGCCCAGCGTGCCCGCAGCCACGAAGGCAAGCTGCAGGTGGAACTGGCGCAGCTCCGCCACATGGCCAGCCGCCTGGTGCGCGGCTGGAGTCACCTGGAACGGCAGAAGGGTGGCATCGGCATGCGTGGCCCCGGGGAAACCCAGCTGGAAATGGACCGCCGCATGCTCGGCGTGCGCATCAAGCAGTTGGAGCGACGGCTGGTGAAGGTCCGCAAGCAGCGCGAGCAGGGTCGCCAGGCCCGGCGCCGGCAGGAGTTGGCCACGGTTTCCCTGGTCGGTTATACCAATGCGGGTAAATCGACGCTGTTCAACCGATTGACCGAAGCGCAGGTCTATGCGGATGACCGCCTGTTCGCCACACTGGACACCACGCTGCGCCGGCTGGATCTGCCGGCCGGGGAACCGGTGATCCTTGCCGATACGGTGGGTTTCATCCGTGATTTGCCCCATCAATTGGTGGCCGCCTTCCATTCCACCCTGGAGGAAGCCGCGGAATCCCAGTTGCTGTTGCAGGTGGTGGATGCGTCCGATCCGGAACGCGATGACAGCATCCATCAGGTGGAAGGGGTGCTGAACGAGATTGATGCCGGCGAGCTGCCACGCATCCGGGTGTACAACAAAATCGACGCTGTCGGGCGTGAGCCGATGCGGCGGCGGGACCCGGAGACCGGGGTGGAGGAAGTCTGGCTTTCCGCGGAGACCGGAGCCGGACTGTCCTTGCTGGTGGAGGCCATCCAGGAGACGCTGGGGGCCGAGCGGGTTCAGGGCGTGGTCCGTCTGCACCCCAGGCAGGGGCGTTTGCGGGCACGCCTGTTCGAGATCGGTCAGGTGCTGGGTGAACACTATGACGACGAAGGTGGGCTGCAACTGGAAGTCCGATTGCGTCGTGCCGACCTGGACCGGCTTCATGAGCGGGAGGGGCTGGAGCTGCACGCGCCCTCCCTGGGCGCCTGAGGCAACACGTGACCAGCGGTGTTCCCTTGCGGCGAGACGGGCCGGGTCATTACAATCCCGCCTGTTCGAGTTCCGTTAGCGCGGGAATGAGCGCCCTCACGGCGGTAATCATCCGAAAGCGTAAGATCCGGGCTCATCACGGTGGGCGAGGGGAAATGCCGGCTGTCACGGGGCGACCGGTGGGCAGCTGCGCGATTAACCGGCAGTCCTCAGGGGCTGACCGTACGGAGAGACTGTATGTCCTGGAATGAACCGGGTCGTGGTAATCGCGACCCCTGGGGAGGCGGCTCCGGCAATCAGGGACCGCCGGACCTGGATGAGGTGATCAAGAAGCTCCGCGGCAAGCTCGGCGGCATGCTGGGCGGCAAGGGCGGTGGCGGTAATGGTTCCGACTCCGGCGGAGGTGCCGGCGGGGGTGGGGCCAGCATCAGCGGAACGGGTATTGCCCTGATCGTTGGTGTCATCCTCCTGATCTGGCTCGCGTCCGGCATTTACATTGTGGACGAGGGGAATCGCGGACTGGAGCTGCGTTTCGGCCAGTATCACCGGACCACCATGCCCGGGCCTCACTGGCGTCCGCCGTATCCCATCGGCGCCGTGGAACGGGTCAACGTGGAGGACGTGAAGGTGGCCGAGGTGGGCTACCAGAGCGGTCCGGGGGATCGCCGGCAGAAGGTGCCGCGCGAGGCACTGATGCTCACGCAGGACGAGAACATCATCGACGTGCAACTGGCGGTGCAGTACCGCGTGCGCGAACCGATGCTGTACCAGTTCAATTTCCGCGATCCGGACCGCACCCTGCATCAGGTGGCGGAAAGTGCCCTGCGCGAGGTCGTGGGGCAACGCCGCATGGACTTCGTCCTGACCGAGGGGCGTACCGAAGTGGCGGAAGAGGTGACCCGGTTGTTGGTCGACACCATGGAAGCCTACGGGACGGGTCTGGAGATCATCACGGTGGATGTCCAGGACGTGCAGCCACCGGAGCCGGTACAGGGTGCCTTCGAGGACGCGATCATGGCGCGGGAGGACGAGCAACGGGTGATCAACCAGGCCAATGCCTACCGGAACGAGCTGGTGGCGCGGGCCCGGGGTGAAGCCGCCCAGATCCGTGAGCAGGCGCAGGGGTACCGGTTCCGTGTTGTGGCCGACGCCGAGGGTGAAAGTTCCCGGTTCACGGCACTGGTGCAGGAATACCGGCGGGCGCCGGACGTGACCCGTCAGCGTCTGTATCTTGACACCATGTCGGAGATTCTCGGGCGCAGCAGCAAGGTCCTGATCGATCCGACCGCCGGCGATCCGCTGCTATATCTGCCCCTGGACAAGCTGCGGGAAGGCCGTCAGGCGGCCGCCGGCAATGAGTCGCGGCTGGATCCGGATGTACTGAACCGTCGTATCAGCACCTCCGGTGCCGCCGAGACCAGTCGCGGCCGGGGCGACCTGCGAAGCCGGGAGGGACGCTAGATGACCGCCATTCGCAATCTTGTACTGATCGTCCTGGCCGTGGCGGCCGTGGTGCTGTACTTCTCGGTGTTCACCGTCCACGAGACGGAGAAAGCCCTGAAGTTCCGTCTGGGTGAGGTGGTTCGCGCCGATTACGAGCCGGGCCTCCACTTCAAGGCGCCGTTCATCACCAATGTGCGCAAATTCGACGCCCGGGTGCAGACCCTGGATGCGGAACCCGACCGTTACCTGACCGGTGAGTTGAAGAACCTGATGGTGGATGCCTTCGTGAAGTGGCGCATCACCGATGTGCGGGACTTCTACACCACCGTGCAAGGGAGCGTGAACGAGGCCAACCGGCGGCTGGACGTGCGCATGAAGGATATGCTGCGCAGCGAATTCGGCCGGCGTGATGTCCAGGACGTGATATCGGATGACCGCGGGCTGATCATGGACCTGCTGACCCAGGGCCTGAACGAGCATGCCCGCAGCATCGGCATCGAGGTGGTGGATGTGCGCCTGAAGCGGGTTGACCTGCCTCCGGCGGTCAGTGAATCTGTCTACGCCCGCATGCGTGCCGACCGTGAGCGGGTTGCGCGTGACATCCGTGCCCGCGGTGACGAGGTGGCTGCGGCCATTCGCGCCGATGCCGACCGTCAGCGTACCGAGACGCTGGCTGAAGCGCGGCGTGACGGCGAGGAGCTCCGTGGTCAGGGGGATGCCGAGGCAACGGAGATCTATGCCAGGGCCTTCGGTCAGGACCAGGAATTCTTCACCTTCACCCGCAGCCTGACAGCCTATCAGCGGGCGTTCCAGAACGAGGAGGACGTGCTGGTGCTGACCCCGGATTCCGAGTTTTTCCGCTATTTCCGGGATTCGCTCGGCACGCTTGACGGCGATTAGATCCGGGTTCGTCGGAGCTGCGCTGACCGAGCGCTTTTCCCGATAATCGGGGAGAGCGCTCGGCTTTTTTGTGGAACAGGGGCGGGGAACCGCGAATCATGAGTACCTGGGAGTATCTGCTGTCTGCGCTGGCGTTGATGCTGGTCTTCGAGGGAATACTGCCGTTTCTCAGCCCGAGGAACCTGCGCCGTTACATGATGCAGGTGATGGAGCTGGATGACCGCACCCTGCGCATTGCGGGTCTGGTCGCCATGCTGACGGGGCTGGGATTGCTGTATCTGATCCGGGCCTGAGCCCGGAAGACGGAACCGAGATGAAGGAAGCCGACTTTTCCACTGACAACCGCTGGCTGTTGCCGGAAGGTATCGACGAGTTGCTGCCGGACCAGGCCAGGGCGCTGGAACGATTGAGGCGTAGGGTGCTGGATCGTTATCAGAGCTGGGGTTACGACCTGGTTGTTCCTCCGGTGATCGAATACCTGGATTCCCTGCTCACCGGCGCCGAATCCGATCTGGAGCTGCAGACCTTCAAACTCACCGATCAGCTCAGCGGCCGCCTCATGGGGGTTCGTGCGGACATGACGCCCCAGGCGGCGCGCATCGATGCGCACAAACTTCGGTATGACCACCCGGTGCGGCTGTGCTACGTGGGAACCGTGCTGCACACCCGGCCGGAGCGCCCCGGGCAGTCGCGCAACCCGGTTCAGGTGGGTGCTGAGCTGTACGGTCACGGCGGTGTCGAGGCCGATGTGGAGATCATCGAGCTGATGCTGGAAACGCTCCGCCTGGCGGATGCCGGCGACGTGCATCTGGACCTGGGGAACGTGGCTATTTTTCGTGCATTGGCCCGTGAAGCCGGGCTTGATGTGGAAACGGAGCAGCGCTTGTTCGAGGCTTTGCAGCGGAAAGCTGTCGGGGAGATCGGCGAATTGCTGGAATCCCTGGCCGACCGGCAGGCGCGGGAGCATATCGCCGCCCTGGTGGAACTCAACGGTGGCCTGGAAACCCTGGATCATGCCGGCGAACGCTTGCGGGGGGCCGGCCCGGCCGTGCAGCATGCGCTGCAGCGTCTTTGGGCATTGGCGGCAACCCTTGACCGCCGACAACCGGACGCCACACTGCATTTTGATCTGGCGGAACTGGCGGGTTACCAGTTCCATACCGGGGTTGTGTTCGCCGCCTTCGTTCCCGGTAGCGGGCGCGAGGTGGCCCGGGGCGGCCGTTATGACCACATCGGCCAGGCCTTCGGTCGGGCCCGTCCGGCCACCGGCTTCAGCGCCGATCTCAAGGCACTGCTGGCACTGGGGTCCGAGCCGGGCGTGGCGCCCCCCCCCGGTGTCCTGGCACCCTGGGCGGATGAGCCGGATCTGCAGCGTCGGATCCGGGAACTGCGTGAGCGGGGCGAACGGGTGGTGATTGCGTTGCCGGGGCATGACGATTCGCCGGAGACACTCGGCTGCGACCGACGGCTGGAACGTCGGGGGAACGATTGGGAACTGGTGCCGGTGGAAGGCTGAGCCGACGGCTGAACATGTGGACGGATTGGGTACTGCTGAATGGCCAAGAACGTTGTAGTGATCGGCACCCAGTGGGGTGACGAGGGCAAGGGCAAGGTGGTGGACCTGTTGACCGAGCGGGCGGAGGCCGTTGCGCGCTTCCAGGGCGGGCACAACGCCGGCCACACGCTGGTGATCGACGGCGAGAAGACGGTCCTCCACCTGATTCCGTCAGGGATCCTCCGGGACCATGTGCACTGCCTGATCGGTAACGGTGTGGTGCTGGAGCCCGGTTCCCTGATGAAGGAGATCGGGAATCTGGAAGCCCGGGGCGTACCGGCACGGGAACGCCTGCGCATCAGCCCGGCCTGCCCGGTGATCCTGCCCACACACATCATGCTGGACAAGGCGCGGGAAGCGGCCCGGGGCGCCGGCAAGATCGGTACCACCGGGCGCGGGATCGGCCCCGCCTATGAGGACAAGGTGGCCCGCCGTGGTATTCGCGTGGCGGATCTGTTCGATCGTGGTGTGCTGGAGGGGAAGCTGCGGGAACTGGTGGAATTCCACAATTTCGTCCTTCGGCAGTACTACGGTACCGAGACGGCGGACGTGGACACGGTGCTGGAACAGTGTCTGGACTACGGCCGGACGCTGAAGCCCATGGTGGAGGACGTCACGGCGCTGCTGCATGCACACATCCAGGCGGGTAACCGCATTCTGTTCGAGGGTGCCCAGGGTGCGCTGCTGGACATCGATCATGGCACCTACCCCTACGTGACCTCCTCCACCACCACCGCCGGCGGCGCTTGCGCGGGGACCGGGGTGGGTCCTCGTGTCCTGGACTACGTACTCGGAATAACCAAGGCGTACACGACCCGTGTGGGCTCGGGACCGTTTCCCACGGAGCTGGATTGCGAGATCGGTCGCCGACTGGCGGAGCGCGGACACGAATTCGGGTCCACCACCGGGCGGCCACGGCGCTGTGGCTGGTTCGACGCCGTCGCCGTCCGCCGTTCGGTCCAGGTGAACAGTGTTTCCGGGCTCTGCATCACCAAGCTGGATGTGCTGGACGGGTTGGAAGCGGTGCAGATCTGCGTGGGCTATCAGTGCCGGGGAGAATGGTACGACGTACCGCCATCGGGCGCCGAGGCCATGGCCGAGTGCCAACCGGAGTACATCGAACTGCCGGGTTGGAGCGAGAATACGGCCGGGCTGACCCGGCTGGACCAGCTTCCTGACAACGCACGTGCCTACCTGGACAAGCTGGAGGAACTGGTCGGCGTTCCGGTGGACATCATTTCCACCGGGCCCGACCGGAATGAGACCATCATGCTCCGTCATCCGTTTGAGGCCTGACGGAGCGGCGGGGCGCCGATCCAGGCCGCCAACGAAAAAAGGCGAACCGTCTGGTTCGCCTTTCTGATTTGGTGCCCAGGAGAGGACTTGAACCTCCACGGGGTTGCCCCCACTAGCACCTGAAGCTAGCGCGTCTACCAATTCCGCCACCTGGGCCTTGCAGCGGAGCGACAAGCGGCACTCGCTGCGACGGCTGCGTACTGTACAGAGCGCCCGGGGGGCTGTCAACGCTCACCTGCCAGAAAATCGCGGGTTGTGGTCGGAGCGTTCGCAAGTCTTTGATTGCAAGGTGGCGGTGTTCGCGTATCCTTCCATCACACATCACCCGGCCTCGTCTGCGTGACGATTCGCCACAAGCAGGAGTACCCATAGCCAGATGGCAAGACGCAAGCGGAAGCT
Organism: Ectothiorhodospiraceae bacterium; assembly: GCA_020831885.1. Classification (GTDB taxonomy): domain Bacteria; phylum Pseudomonadota; class Gammaproteobacteria; order Nitrococcales; family Aquisalimonadaceae; genus LSCE01. The sequence continues at coordinate 21,393 of JAFIFU010000003.1, read as the reverse complement.
CGACCCCAAAGCCGATCCGTTCCTGGATCGTGAGCGACAGAAGTACGACAGACCCGTTCCCAGCCGGGAGTTCATCATGGATTTCCTGGAGGAGCAGGCGCGGCCCATGACGCGGGACGAAGTCTCCCTTGCCATGGGGCTGGAGGATCCGGACGCGCTGGAAGGGCTGCGCAGGCGGTTGATCGCCATGGAACGGGACGGTCAGCTTGTGCAGAACCGGCGCGGCGGCTACGTGATCGTGGATCAGCAGGAGCTGGTCCGGGGTCGGGTGATCGGTCACCACGAAGGCTATGGCTGGCTGGCCCCGGACGCAGGCGGTGAACGCATCTACCTGTCGCCCCGCGACATGCGGCAGGTGCTCCATGGGGATCGGGCCGTGGTTCGCCTGATCGGCCTGGATCAGCAGGGCAAGCCCGAGGGTCGGTTGGTGGATGTGCTGAGCCGGGCGAATGAGACCCTGATGGGGCGTTTTTTCAGTGAGTCGGGGGTCCATTTCGTCACGCCGCAGAACAAGCGCATCCATCAGGACATCATCATACCGGCCGAGCATACCGCCGGAGCCGACGACGGCCAACTGGTGGTGGTCAGCATCCACCAGCAGCCGAGCCTGCGCCACCAGCCCATCGGGCGTGTCATCCAGACTCTGGGCGAGAACATAGCCCCCGGGGAGGAGGTTCAGGCCGCGGCGCTGACCTTCGGCATACCGGTGGAGTTTCCGCCGGAAGTGCAGGGAGAGATGCGCCATGTGCCGGAGGCGGTCCCGGACAGGGACAAGCAGGGGCGCACGGATCTCCGTGACATGCCGCTGGTGACCATCGACGGTGCGGATGCCAAGGATTTCGACGACGCGGTCTATTGTGAGGCGAAGCCGACGGGCTGGCGGCTGGTGGTGGCCATCGCCGACGTATCCCACTACGTGCGTCCCGGCACCGCCCTGGATCAGGAGGCGCAGGAGCGGGGAACGTCGGTCTATTTCCCTGGCCGCGTTGTCCCCATGCTGCCGGAGGCCTTGTCCAACGGGTTGTGCTCTCTGCGCCCCCGGGAAGACCGCCTGTGCATGGTCTGCGACATGCTGATCACAAAGAACGGCGAGATACGCCGTTCCCGCTTTTACCGCGCGGTCATGCGGTCCCGGGCACGCCTGATCTATGACATGGTGGCGCGCATGGTGGTGGACCGGGACGCCGCGTTGCGGGAGCGCTACCAGGAGGTGGTTCCGCACCTGGATGAGCTCCACGCCCTGTACAAGGCGCTGCGCACGGCGCGCAGCCGGCGCGGCGCCATCGATTTCGAGACCACTGAGACGGAGATCCTGTTCGACCCGGAAGGCCGGATCGACTCCATTCAGCCCACCCAGCGGACCGAGGCGCACAAGATCATCGAGGAATGCATGCTTGCCGCCAACATGGCCACGGCCCGATTCCTGCGCCGTCATCGGGTGCCGGCGTTGTTCCGGAATCACGAGCGCCCGGAGGGGGATCGCCTGGATGCCCTGCGCGATTTCCTGCGGGGGGTGGGGCTCCAGCTCGGCGGCGGGGACGATCCCCAGCCGCGGGATTTCGCCCGCCTGGCGGAGAAACTGAAAACCCGACCGGACCGGGAACTGGTGCAGACCGTGATGTTGCGTTCCCTCCAGCAGGCCGTGTACCACCCGGACAACGAGGGACATTTCGGGTTGGCCATGGACGAGTACGCGCATTTCACCTCGCCCATCCGACGCTATCCGGACCTGCTGGTGCACCGGGCCGTGGGGCACGTGCTTGATGGCGGCAGAGGAAGTGGTTTCTACCTGAATCGCGACGCCATGCTTGCTCTGGGCGAACACTGCTCCATGGCCGAACGCCGGGCCGACGAAGCCACCCGCGATGCCCTGATGATCATGAAGTGCCGCTACGTGCGCGAGCACCTGGGCGAGGAGTTCGACGGCATCATCACCGGCGTGACGGGCTTTGGCGTGTTCATCCAGTTGGAGGACATCTATGTGGAGGGGCTGGTCCACGTGACCCAATTGGACAGCGATTTCTTCCATTTCGATCCCATACGGCATCAGCTTTCCGGTGAGCGCACGGGCCGCGTCTATCGCCTGACCGATCGCGTGCGGGTGAAAGTGGCCCGGGCGGATCCCGATGAGCGCAAGATCGACCTCACCATGCTGGGGCATGTGGGCCCCGACGGGCGTCTGCAACCGGTTGTCTCCGGGGATGATGGTCGCAAGCCGTCAAGAAAGGGCGGCCCCCGACGCGGAACCGGCGCCGGCCCCCGGCCACAGCGGGGGCGCCGTCGCGGAGGCCGTAACTGAGCATGGCGCAAGAGGAACGGATATACGGGGTGCACGCGGTGCGTGCCGCGCTGAAGTACGACCCGGCGCACGTGGTGGAGGCCTGGTTGGAGAGTGGCCGGCACGATCAGCGTATGGCGCGGGTGCGGGATGCGCTGCGCCGGGCCGGTGTGACGACCCATCTGGTGCGACGCCGGGAGTTGGACGCCCTGACCGGGGGTGGAGTCCATCAGGGGGTGGTGATCCGGTATCAGGGGCCTCCGCCGCAGGATCAGGAGGATCTGGAAGCCCTGCTGGAAGGCCTGGAGAGCGCGCCGCTGCTGCTGGTGCTGGACCAGGTCCAGGACCCACACAACCTTGGGGCCTGCCTGCGTACCGCCGATGGGGCGGGTGTGCACGCCGTGGTCGTGCCCCGGGACCGGGCCGTGGGGCTTACGCCCACGGTGCACAAGGTGGCCTCCGGCGCCGCAGGCCGCGTGCCGTTTTTCCAGGTGACCAATCTGGCGCGTTGCCTGGACATGCTGAAACAGCGCGGTGTCTGGCTGGTGGGGGCGGACGGGGAGGCGGAACAGAGCCTGTTCGAGCTGGACCTGACCGGTCCCGTGGCCGTGGTCATGGGGGCTGAAGGCGAGGGGTTGCGGCGGTTGACGCGGGAGGCCTGTGACTTTCTCGCGCGGATCCCCATGGCAGGGCCGGTGGGCAGCCTGAACGTGTCGGTGGCCACCGGTATCCTGTTGTATGAGGCGGTCCGGCAACGGTCCCGGGATTGAGCCGGGCTTTCCCATCCCCGTCAAATGCTTGTATACTGCTGCGCTTTCCGGCGGGGTGCAGCCGGAAATCCCTGCCTCACGGCGCCGGCCGGAGGCTCATTCGGGGCTGACCCGATCAATCCACAGGGAGTCAACATGCGACATTACGAAATCGTTTTCATGGTCCATCCGGACCAGAGCGAGCAGGTTCCGGCCATGATCGAGCGCTATCGCGCCACGGTGGAGTCCAAGGGCGGTAAGGTCCATCGCCTGGAGGACTGGGGCCGCCGCCAGCTTGCCTATCCCATCAAGAAGCTCATCAAGGCCCACTACGTGCTGATGAACGCCGAGTGCGGCGCTGAGGAACTGGAGGAACTCACCTCCGCGTTCCGTTTCAATGACGCGGTGATCCGTCACATGGTGTATGGCCGCAACGAGGCGATCACCGAGCCGTCCCCGATGATGAAGGAAAAGGACGAGGGGCGCGGCGAACGCCCGGCTCGCAGGGAGGACAACGGGCGCGGAGAGAACGAGCGCACACAGTCCGAGGAGAGCACCGATACAGCCGATCAGGAGGCCTGAGGGCTGAGGTTGATCGGCCTCCGCGGCGCAACGGCCCGGCTCCGGCCCGGAATCGACCTGGGTGCTTCCTGCGGAGGCGGACATCCGGGGCCGCCGCGGTCCTGATCGAACGGTCAAGCCTGCGGAGGACATCGATGCCCGCGGCGGGCGCTGCGGGACTGGCATCGGATACATCGCGGGATACCGGAGGTGCACGCCCCACGGCTGCACCCCGAAACGCAACGGACAGATTGAGGATACGCACATGGCACGCTTTTTCCGTCGTCGGAAGTATTGCCGCTTCACCGCCGAAGGTGTGAAGGAGATCGATTACAAGGATCTGAACACCTTGCGCAACTACATCACGGAAACGGGCAAAATCGTTCCGAGCAGGATCACCGGCACCAGTGCCCGCTATCAGCGCCAGCTGGCCGCGGCCATCAAGCGGGCGCGTTACCTGGCGTTGCTTCCGTACACCGACCGGCACTGAAGACTGCGACAGATCCGCCACGCATGAGGGGCCTGGCCGAGTTCATCATGCGGCGTCGTCTTCAGGCGGCGCTGCTCGTCGCGGCGACGGCGCTGGTGCCCATTGTCGCCTGGCTGGGGAATGCGGCGCTGGCGTTGGTGACGCTGCGCCGGGGCCCGCAGGACGGTGCGCTGATTCTGCTGGGCGCGGTGGTGGTCTACGGCGGCATCGAATTGGTGCTGGGGGGGCAGGCGCTGGCGGTGGTCTCCGTGCTGCTGCTGGTCTGGTTGCCCATGTATGGAACGGCGCTGGTGCTGCGCGTGAGCATCTCGCTGCCGCTGGCGGTACTGACCGTCACCGGCTTCGCGCTGCTGACCCTGGCCGCCTGGCACATCATGGTGCCCGAGCCAAGGATGTTCTGGGAAGCGATGCTGGCGCCGGTGCTGGAAGGAATGCCGGAAGCGGAACGTGCCGATATGGTGCGTTTTTTCAGCACGACACTGGTGGCCTACGTGGCCATCGGGCTGTGGGCCAATACCACCATCGGCCTGCTGCTGGGGCGTTACTGGCAGGCCATGCTGTACAATCCCGGAGGATTCCGCGAGGAGTTCCACGGGTTGCGGCTGGACCGTCGGCTGGCGGCGCTGGCGCTGGTATTGCTGCTGGTGGCCAGTTTCGCGGAGCAGGGGGCGATTCTGCAGTTCGGCCTGGTCATTGCCATGCCGTTCCTGCTTCAGGCGCTGGCTGTGGTTCATACGCTGGCGTTTCGGCGGGGATGGTCGAAGCTCTGGCTGGTGCTGATGTACGTATCACTGCCATTCGTGTACGTGCCCGTGGCGCTGGTGGGGATACTCGACAGTTTCGTGGATATTCGGCGGCGCTATGCCGGACATGGTGCCGATACTGATTGACGGGGCCGTGACGGTTCCGGAAAACGTCTGAGCCATTTGGGGTTGGAACGATGGAAGTCATTCTCCTGGAGAAGGTGGAGAACCTGGGTGACCTGGGTGACAAGGTGGGCGTACGGCCGGGTTATGGCCGGAACTTCCTGATTCCGCAGGGTAAGGCCAAGCCGGCTACCCCGGAGAACATCAAGGAGTTCGAGGCCCGTCGGGCTGAGCTGGAACGGCAGGCGGCGGAGGTTCTGGCCGCCGCGGAAGCCCGCAAGGCCCAGTTGGAGGGCCTGAGCGTCACCATCAAGGCCAAGGCCGGCGACGAGGGCAAGCTGTTCGGTTCCGTGGGTACCACGGACATCGCCGAGGCGGTCACGGCGGCCGGCGTGGCGCTGGGCAAGCATGAAGTGCGCATGCCCGATGGTCCCTTGCGCGCCACCGGCGAATACGAAATTCAGCTGCACCTGCACACCGACGTGGACACCCTGGTCACCGTCGTGGTGGAAGCCGACGAAGCCGTCTGAACCCGTAGGCCGGGCCGGGAGTTCCGGCCGCCAGCCGGGGGCCGGAATCTGTAAGCAGGCTGCACGGGGCACCGTGCGGCCTGCTTGCGCATGGGTTCCCGGCTTACCGGCCTCTCGGGAAGGCGGGTATCCGTGCCGGCCGGACTGGCCTGTTGCGGCCCCGGGGCGGTAACCTGTTGGGCGATGCTTAACCGGAGTCCCTTGAAACCATGGCAGAAGCCAGCGCCGCCATTCCCGACCTCGCCTCGCTGAAAGTGCCGCCCCACTCGGTGGAGGCCGAGCAGGCCGTGCTCGGCGGCCTCATGGTAGACAACGATGCCTGGGAGCGGGTCGCGGACCAGGTTCGGGAAGAGGATTTCTACCGCCATGACCACCGGTTGATCTTCCGCGCTCTGGCCACCCTGGGCGAACGGCAGAACCCGATGGACGTGGTCACCGTGTCCGAATGGCTGAAGGCGGCGGGGCTGCTGGAAGATGCCGGTGGGCTCGCGTACCTGGGGGCGCTGGCGGCGGACACCCCCAGTGCGGCGAACATTCAGGCCTATGCCGAGATCGTCCGGGAGCGTTCGGTTCTGAGGCAACTGATTCAGGCCGGAACGCGGGTGGCGGGTTCCGCGTTCCGGCCGGAAGGTCGCAGCAGCAAGGAGCTGCTGGATGAGGCGGAGCGCTCCATTTTCGAGATCGCGGAGAGCAACGGACGCTTCCGCAAGGGGTTTGTGGGCGTCCGCGAGGTGCTGCCCGCCGTGGTGGAGCGCATTGATGTGCTCTCACGGCAGGACGGCACCGTCACCGGCCTGGCCACCGGTTTCCAGGATTTCGACGAGATGACCTCCGGGCTGCAGCCCGCGGATCTGGTGATCGTTGCCGCCCGCCCGTCCATGGGCAAGACCACGTTCGCCATGAACGTTGCCGAGCATGCTGCGCTGCGCGGTGGGAACCCGGTGGCGGTGTTCAGCATGGAGATGCCGGCGGATGCCCTGGCCATGCGGATGCTGTCCTCCCTGGGGCGGGTGGAACTGCAGAAGATCCGGACCGGGAAGCTGGACGACGAGGACTGGCCCAGGCTGACGTCCACCATGAGCCTGCTGTCCGAAGCCCGCTTGTTCATCGATGACTCGCCGGGTCTGTCGCCGCAGGAAATGCGCGCCCGGGCCCGGCGCCTGAAGCGCGAGCACGGTCTGGGCCTGATCGTGGTGGATTACCTGCAGTTGATGCAAATCCCCGGCTTCAAGGAGAACCGGACCGGCGAGATCTCCGAGATCTCCCGCGGGCTCAAGTCCATGGCGAAGGAGTTGGAGGTGCCCGTGGTGGCACTGTCACAGCTCAATCGCAGCCTGGAACAGCGGCCCAACAAGCGCCCTGTGATGTCGGATTTGCGGGAGTCCGGGGCCATCGAGCAGGATGCCGACGTCATCGTGTTCATCTACCGCGATGAGGTCTACAACGAGGAAAGTCCGGACAAGGGCTCCGCCGAGATCATTATCGGCAAGCAGCGTAACGGCCCCATCGGTACTTGCCGGCTCACCTTCCTGGGCAAGTACACCCGGTTCGAGAACTATATCCATGACGTCTACCGGGACGAGGGCTACCAATGAGCCGGGACACCCGGGCGATCATCAGTCCCGGCGCCCTGCGCCACAATCTGCAGGTGGCACGCCACGCCGCCCGCGGGGCGCGCATCATGGCCGTGATCAAGGGGAACGGATACGGTCACGGGCTGATTCGGGTGGCCAGGGCCCTGTCCGACGCCGATGCGTTTGGCGTGACGTGTCTGGAAGAGGCGGTGCCGTTGCGCGAGGCGGGATTCGTTCATCCCATTCTGCTTCTTGAAGGTGTGTTCGAGGAGCATGAGCTGGAGATCGCCGCCCGCTTCCGGCTGGATCTGGTGGTCCATTCCGATTGGCAGGTGGCATTGCTGGAGGCCCTCGGGGGGCCGCGTCCGCTCTCGGTCTGGCTGAAGGTGGACACCGGCATGCATCGTCTGGGATTTCCGCCCTCGGCGGTGCGCCAGACTTGGCAACGCCTGCGCGATGCGCGCGGCGTTGGCCCGCATATCCGCTTCATCACCCATCTGGCTTGCGCCGACAACCGTGACGACGAGATGACCGACCACCAACTGGCGTGCTTCCGCGGCGCGCTTGAAGGCTTGCCCGGAGAACGCTCGCTGGCCAATTCGGCCGGATTGCTGGGCTGGCCCCCGGTTCTGGCGGACTGGGTCCGTCCCGGGATCATGCTGTATGGTGCGAACCCCTTTGTCGACGGGCATCGGCCCTGTCCTGATCTGCGGCCAGCCATGACCCTGCGCAGCCGGCTGATCGCGATCAACCGGGTGGCAGCCGGGGAAACCGTGGGCTACGGGGCGACGTTCCGCTGCCCTGAGGACATGCCGGTGGGTGTCGTGGCCATCGGCTACGGCGACGGCTATCCCCGGCACGCGGACACCGGGACTCCGATCCTGGTCAACGGTATAGAGACCCAGGTGATTGGCCGCGTCTCCATGGACATGCTCACGGTGGATCTCCGCGGTCTTCAGGGAGTTCAGGTGGGTGACCCGGTCACGCTCTGGGGCGACGGACTGCCCATCGAGCGGGTGGCGGAGAAGGCAGGCACCATCCCTTATGAGCTGCTGTGCCGACTCACCCGCCGGGTCCACTTCGAAGACGCACGGGATTCCCACCATGGCCCGGGCCCGTATCCAGTTTAGTTGTACCGCCTGTGGTGCTATCTCGCCGAAGTGGGCGGGGCAGTGCCCGGAGTGCGGGGCCTGGAACACCCTGGAGGAGACCGTGGCGCCGGCGGCCGTTTCCGCTGCCGCCCGCGGACCGCGGGGGCAGTACGCCGGAGATGGCGGAGCGCGGGCGCTGGCTGAGGTGGAGCTGGGAGCGGAGCCGCGATACGCCACCGGCATTGGGGAGCTGGACCGCGTTCTTGGGGGTGGCCTGGTTCCGGGGGGTGTGGTCCTCCTGGGGGGCGATCCGGGAATCGGAAAGTCGACGCTGCTGCTGCAGACCATGGCGCAGCTTGCCCGCGATGGCGGAGCGTTGTACGTGACCGGGGAGGAGTCGCTGCGCCAGGTGGCCATGCGCGCCTCCCGGCTGGAGCTTCCCACTGACGGCCTCCAAGTGGCCGCCGAAACCTGTGTCGAGACCGTGCTGGCCCTGGCCGAGCGGGAGCGGCCCCGGGTGCTGGTGGTGGATTCCATTCAGACCATTTTCACCGAGCAGCTCCAATCCGCACCGGGTTCCGTGGCCCAGGTGCGGGAGAGCGCGGCATTGCTGGTGCGCCATGCGAAGCGCTCCGGAATGGCGCTGTTTCTGGTGGGGCACGTGACCAAGGACGGGCAACTGGCCGGGCCCCGGGTGCTGGAGCACATGGTGGATACGGTGCTCTACTTTGAGAGCGACGGCGGTAGCCGGTTCCGCCTGTTGCGGGCGGTGAAGAACCGGTTCGGTGCCGCAAACGAACTGGGTGTTTTCGCCATGGACGATGCCGGCCTGCGGGAGGTGCGCAATCCATCGGCGATTTTCCTGTCGCGTCATGAGGAAGCGGTTTGCGGGAGCGTGGTCATGGTGACCCGGGAAGGCAGCCGACCGCTTCTGGTGGAGCTTCAGTCCCTGGTGGCAGAGACGCCCCTCAGCAATCCCCGGCGGGTGGCCGTGGGCCTGGATCAGAACCGCCTGTCCATGCTGCTGGCGGTGCTGCACCGGCATGGCGGCGTCTTCACGGCGGATCAGGATGTCTATATCAACGTGGTGGGCGGGGTCCGTATCAGCGAAACCGCCAGTGATCTACCGGTGCTCCTGGCAGCGCTGTCCAGCCTCCGGGACCGCCCGGTGCCGCAACACACCGTTGCGTTCGGCGAGGTGGGACTCGCCGGCGAGATCCGTCCTGTGCCCAACGGCGAAGAGCGCCTGCGGGAGGCGGTCAAGCACGGATTCCGGCGCGCCATCGTGCCGGCCAAGAACGCACCGCGAGGACGGGCCGCCGTGAGCGGGCTGGATGTGGTCCCGGTGCGCCGCCTGGCTGACGCCATCCAGGCGGCGTTCGATGTCTGACGGTCGGTTCAGCGGCAGCGCGGGTGGTCTACGGGGTCTCGTGGATCAGGTCCGCCAGTTGGCGCCGCAGCAGGGAGGGATCCTGCATGTTCAGCTCCACCAGGCGGCGCAGATGGCTCATGCTGTCCAGGTCCAGGCGGTGGCAGTGGAAACCGGCAACACCGCCCCGGTGGTGGGCCAGCGTCAGTTGCATGTGGATGCTGATGTCGTCGGCCAGCGGGATGGTCAGATGGTAGATCTCCCGGTCCGAGCCGTCCCAGTCCGGCGGGAGCGAGAGCAGCGCGCCATTCAGGGACAGGTCGCGGACGCCCACGGTGGCCGAGCCGCCATGCCATTCCAGGTAGGCATCCCCCTGAAAGCTGACCCGGGTGAAATGTCGCCTTTCCTGATCCATGCCGGTTTCTCCCTTGCCCGGGAATTGTCACGGAGCTTTCAAGCGCTGAGATCCGGTCTTTCCGCCTGAAAGTTTAGGGTGGCCCTGAGCTGAAGATAGCATCGACCGGCCGGTCTGGCATTCCGTCATCAGCGGTCCCGGGCCTCCGCCGCCTGGAGCGTGTTCTCCAGGAGAGTGGCGACGGTCATGGGGCCGACCCCGCCGGGTACGGGCGTGATCCAGCCGGCGCGTTCCTTCGCGGCATGGAAGTCCACGTCGCCGGTGAGTTTGCCGTTGTCCAGGCGATGGATGCCCACATCCACGACCGCCGCGCCCGGCTTGATCCAGTCTCCCCGGACGAAATGCGGCCGGCCCACGGCGGCCACCACGATGTCCGCTTGAGCGATCTTCTCCGGAAGTCCGGCCGTTCGGCTGTGACAGATGGTCGGCGTGCAGCGGGCGTTGAGCAATTCCAGGGCCATCGGGCGTCCGACGATGTTGGACTGGCCGAGGATGATGGCGTCCTTCCCTTCCAGGGGGATGCCCGCGTCCCGGAGCAGCGTCATCACGCCGTGGGGAGTGCAGGGCCTCAGCCCGGGCAGACGCAGCGCCAGGCGGCCCATGCTCACCGGGTGGAACCCGTCCACATCCTTGGCCGGGTCGATGCGCTCGATCACCGCACTGGCATCGATGTGTCCGGGCAACGGCAACTGAACCAGAATTCCATCGATGGCCGGATCCGCGTTCAGTTCATCCACCAACGCGAGGAGGGCATCCTGGCTGGTTGCCGCGGGCAGATCGTGGCCCCGGGACAGGAAGCCCACCTGCTCGCAGAGCTTGCGTTTCTTGCCCACATAAACCCGGGAGGCCGGGTCATCGCCCACAAGAATGACCGCCAGGCCCGGTCGGCGACGCCCCTGTTCCAGTCGTTGCCGGACCTGTGTCTGAATGCGTGAATGCAGCCGTTCGGCGGCCGCTTTGCCGTCCAGGGTTTTCGCGGTCATCATTGAGCCTAGCTGTAGTGCGAGCGGATGATCGTGCCGGCCGGGCGTTCCCGGTGGCGGGCGCCTTGCCGGGCCGGGGAGGCGGGGATTGTCGCATGCGGGTTCGTGCCCCACAAGCACCACCAGCCGCGTCATCAGCGCTTCCTGGGCAGGAGCGGCGGCCATTCCCTGCGGGCCGCGCAGAGCGCCAGCGTGAGTCTGGCGCCCGGAAATGCTGCGAACTTCTGTCAGGGGACGCTAGAATGAATCAGGGCCGGGGGCGGGCGGCCAGGCATTGACGGTTGTCCGTGCACTGCGTATTATTCGCGCCTCCGTAACGGTGGCCCCTTGGCGCAGTTGGCCGAAGGCTCAGCCCGCGGGGTGTAGCGCAGCCTGGTAGCGCGCCAGCTTTGGGAGCTGGATGTCGGGGGTTCGAATCCCTCCACCCCGACCAGACTGTTTGGCACCGGCCGGCGAAGGACGTATCATTGCGCCCGTAGCTCAATTGGATAGAGCATCGGCCTTCTAAGCCGACGGTTGCAGGTTCGAGTCCTGCCGGGCGTGCCAGTATAACGGTCAGCCGGCGGGGAATGAGCGTCTCAATGGTGGGCGTAGCTCAGTTGGTAGAGCCCTGGATTGTGATTCCAGTTGTCGTGGGTTCGAGTCCCATCGTCCACCCCAGTTTTCCGGGCCGTTAGCTCAATTGGTAGAGCAGCTGACTCTTAATCAGTAGGTTCGGGGTTCGAGTCCCTGACGGCCCACCACAAGCCCCGGCCCGCGGCATGCCCGCGGGTTTTTTGTTATTAACCTTTAAGGAAGCACTGATCGATTCCCATGGCGCTCTGCGGAGTCTTTCGAGCGGGCTGACAAGGCGGCGTTCGCAGGCGTGGTGATTCCACGGCAACCACTGTGACATGGCTTTACCTTCTTAAAGGTTGGTATGGGGCGGGGTCCTGGCGCCCTTGCACCGCCGACGGGCAGACAGGATAATCCGGTGCTCCGACGTGGCGGCAGGTGCCGTTGTGTCAATGCGAGTGTGGCGGAATTGGTAGACGCGGCGGCTTTAGGTGCCGTTGGGGCAACCCGTGCAGGTTCAAGTCCTGCCACTCGCACCAGATTCATTGCCGGTGGGATGCCATGGCGTTCCACCGGCCGAGAAACAGCCCGATTCGATTGAGGTGTCCCAGATGCAAGTGTCAGTGCAGACCACCGAAGGCCTGGAGCGTCGGATGACCGTACAGGTGCCGGCCGAGCAGGTGGACCAGGAGGTGGCCAACCGCCTGCGTGACCTGTCGCGCAACGTGCGCCTGGACGGTTTCCGTCCCGGCAAGGTGCCGTTCAAGGTGGTACAGAAGCGGTTTGGGAGCCAGGTACGGCAGGAGGTCATCAACGATGTGCTCCAGCGCAGCTACGGTGAGGCCCTGAGCCAGGAGTCGCTGAACCCGGCGGGCGCTCCCGCCGTGGATATCAAGCAGGGGCTGGAGAGCGGTGATCTCGAATACGAGGCGGTATTCGAGGTGATGCCCGAGTTCCAGGTGAAGGGTGTCCAGGAGATGACCCTGGAGCGGCCGGTGGCCGAGGTGACCGACGCCGATGTGGACAAAGTGCTGACAGACCTGCAGAAGCAACAGGCCAAGTACAATCCAGTGGAGCGCCCGGCGCAGGAAGGCGATCGCGTGGTTGTGGACTTCGTCGGCAAGATCGAGGGCGAGGACTTTCCCGGCAACGAAGGTGAGGATCAGGCCGTGACGCTGGGTTCCAACACCATGCCGCCGGAGTTCGAGCAGGCGCTGGTGGGTCTGAAGGCGGGGGATACCAAGGATATCGAGTACACCTTTGCCGACGACTTCCCCACGGAGTCCATCCGGGGGAAAACCGCCGTGTTCCACACCACCGTCAAGGCGGTGGAGGAGCCGGAACTGCCGGCCTTGGACGACGATCTGGCGGTCGCCGTGGGCGTGGCCGAGGGTGGTCTGGCGGAACTCAAGAACCTGATTCGCAAGAACCTCACGGCCGAGGCCGAGCGTGCCAGCCGGGCACGGCTCAAGCAGCAGGTGACGGACAAGCTCGCTGAGTCCAACAGCGATATCGCGATCCCCAGGGCGCTGGTGGACGGGGAGATCTCCGCGCTTCAGCAGCAGATGCAGCAGCGTATTCAGCAGCAGACCGGTCAGCAGGAAGCCATGGACCTTCCCGGCGAACTGTTCGAGGAACAGGCGCGCCGGCGCGTGCTCCTCGGGCTGGTGATGAACAGGCTGATCAGCGACAATGGGTTGCAGCTGGATCGTGAGCGCGTCCAGCAACAGCTCCAGGAGCTGGCTGCCAGCTATCCGAACCCCCAGGAAGTGGTTCAGTACTACAGCCAGAACCAGCAGCTCATGCAGAGCCTGGAAATCAACGTCCTGGAAGACCAGGTCGTCGACTGGGTCGTCGAGCAGGCCGACGTGGAAGACAAACCCACCGATCTGGATACCCTGCTTAAGCCGCAGCAGCCGCAAGGTGCTGCCGGTGGTGATGAAGAGCAGGCCGGGAAGAGCGAGGACTGATGGACATGGCAGCAGGCAACGACCGCTTCGAGGCGATGGTACCCCATGCCCAACTGGTGCCGATGGTGGTGGAACAGACCTCCCGCGGCGAACGCGCCTATGATATCTACTCCCGTCTGCTGAAGGAGCGCGTGGTCTTCCTGGTTGGTCCGGTGGAAGATCACATGGCCAATCTGCTGGTGGCGCAGCTCCTGTTTCTGGAGTCGGAAAACCCGGACAAGGATATCCACCTCTATATCAATTCCCCGGGCGGTGCCGTGACCGCGGGGATGGCGGTGTATGACACCATGCAGTTCATCAAACCGGACGTCAGCACCGTTTGCCTGGGTCAGGCGGCCAGCATGGGGGCGCTGCTGCTGGCGGGTGGTGCCAAGGGCAAGCGCTACTGCCTGCCCAATTCGCGGATGATGATTCACCAGCCTCTGGGCGGGTACCAGGGTCAGGCAAGCGACATTGATATCCATGCCCGTGAGATCCTGGGCATCCGGGATCGGCTGAACCGCATTCTCTCCCACCACACCGGCCAGCCGCTGGAGCGGGTCCAGCAGGATACGGACCGGGACAACTTCATGGGCCCGGACGAGGCGCGGGAGTACGGTCTGGTGGACGCCGTGATCCACAGCCGCGCCGGCCTCGGCGGCGCAGAGGGCTGAGCCGGGAACCGCGGGGTGGTGCATCCGGACGGATTGCCCGCCCCTGCGATCATGGTCCCCGCCGGCGTCGCTCGCCCTTGCATCTTTTCCATGTCATCCATACTTCACTGGTAGGCGCCCTCGCCGGACGCCCGTTGCACCGGGTGTACCGCTGCCGGAGGGATGGCCGGCGCGCCTTGCGTGGCCTGACAAAAGCAGGCAAGGTTATATTCGAGGCACTCCTGAAATACCCGAGGATCGGTCATGAGCGACAGAGACAAGACCAGAGGTGATGACGGCGGCAAGCTGCTCTACTGCTCGTTCTGTGGCAAGAGCCAGCATGAAGTCCGCAAGCTCATAGCCGGGCCCTCCGTGTTCGTCTGCGACGAGTGCGTGGAGCTGTGCAACGACATCATCCGTGAGGAGATGCAGGAAAAGAGCGGCAGCGGCAAGGCGAAGCTGCCCAAGCCTCATGAAATCAAAAGTGAGCTGGATGAATACGTGATCGGGCAGGACCATGCGAAAAAGGTGCTGTCCGTGGCGGTCTACAACCACTACAAGCGCCTTGAGGCGGGCCAGGCCCGCGGCAAGGACGAAGTGGAACTGGCCAAGAGCAATATTCTCCTGATCGGTCCCACCGGCTCGGGCAAGACGCTTTTGGCGGAAACCCTGGCGCGCCTGCTGGATGTGCCCTTCACGATCGCGGATGCCACCACGTTGACCGAGGCCGGCTACGTCGGCGAAGACGTGGAGAACATCATCCAGAAGTTGCTTCAGAAATGCGACTACGACGTGGAGAAGGCCCAGACGGGCATCGTCTACATCGATGAGATCGACAAGATTTCCCGCAAGTCGGATAACCCGTCAATCACGCGGGATGTGTCCGGCGAAGGTGTGCAGCAGGCCCTGCTGAAACTGATCGAGGGCACCGTTGCCTCGGTGCCTCCCCAGGGCGGGCGAAAGCACCCGCAGCAGGAATTCCTGCAGGTCAACACGGCTGGCATTCTGTTTATCGTCGGCGGGGCCTTCGCGGGCCTGGACAAGGTGATTCAGGAGCGATCGGAGCGGGGTGGCATCGGGTTTTCCGCCCAGGTCACCAGCAAGGCCGAGCGCAAGAGCGTGGGCGAGACGCTGCAGAGTGTTGAGCCGGAAGATCTGATCAAGTACGGCCTCATTCCCGAGTTCGTGGGCCGCCTGCCGGTGGTGGCGACGCTGAATGAGCTGGACGAGGATGCGCTGGTGGAGATCCTCACTCAGCCGAAGAACGCCGTCACCAAGCAGTACGCCAAGCTGTTCGAGATGGAGGGCGTGGAACTGGAGTTCCGTGAGGATGCGCTGCGTGCCGTGTCGCGGAAGGCCATGGAGCGCAAGACCGGCGCCCGGGGGCTTCGCACCATCATCGAGAGCGTGCTGCTGGACACCATGTACGACATTCCGTCCATGGAGAACGTGAGCAAGGTGGTGATCGACGATGCCGTCATCGGGGGGGAGGCAAAGCCATACCTGATATACGACGGCGCTGAACAGAGCAAGGCGGCGTCCGACTAGCCGCAGCCCCGCCCGGAGCACGTGCCCTCCCGGGTCTCGGTCCGGGAGGGCTTTTACGTTCTGAAGGCTTGATCTCCGTCCTGGAGACCGGGTCTTCCCGCCCTGCTTGCTGTTCCCCCAACTGCTATGATGCGGGGAACGGGCGACGGGGGAGGTGCCGTTGAAACGGCAGTCCATCGACCGCATATCCCCTTGCAACCGGGTGACCGCTGGTACACCCGACAAGCCACGCCAAATCGAGGAATTTCTTCAATGTCCCGCAACGACCAGACGTCCGACATCGTCCAGGATTCCATCACTACCGTGCCGGTACTCCCGTTGCGCGACGTGGTGGTGTACCCGCATATGGTCATCCCGCTGTTCGTGGGGCGGGAAAAGTCTATCAAGGCCCTGGAAGCGGCCATGGAGGCGGACAAGAAGATCCTGCTGCTGGCCCAGAAAAGTGCCGATGTGGACGATCCCGCTGAGGAGGATCTGTATCGGCAGGGGACAGTCGCCACCATCCTGCAGATGCTCAAACTGCCTGATGGGACCGTGAAGGTCCTGGTGGAAGGGCTTCACCGGGCGCAACTGGTCAGCCTGGATGTTGCCGATGTGTATTTCACGGCCCGGGTGCTGATGCCGGAGATGAAGGACTACGCCGACGACCGGGAGGTGGAAGTCCTGGCCCGTTCGGTGATGAGCCAGTTCGAGCAGTATGTGAAGCTCAACAAGAAGGTCCCGCCGGAAATCCTCTCCTCCCTGGCCAGCGTGGATGACCCCGGCCGTCTGGCGGACACGATTGCCGCGCACATGGCGCTCAAGATCGAAGGCAAGCAGACCGTGCTCGAGATCGATGATGTGCGCGACCGCCTGGAACATCTGCTGGGTGTGATCGAGGGCGAAATCGACATCCTGCAGATCGAGAAGCGTATCCGCGGCCGGGTCAAGCAGCAGATGGAGAAGAGCCAGAGGGAGTATTACCTCAACGAGCAGGCCAAGGCCATCCAGAAGGAACTGGGTGAACTGGAGGATGTGCCCAACGAGACCGAGGAGCTCGAGCAGAAGATCGAGCAGGCGGGCATGCCCAAGGAGGTGAAGGCCAAGGCCAAGGCGGAACTGAACAAGCTGCGTATGATGCAGCCCATGTCAGCCGAGGCCACGGTGGTGCGCAACTACATCGACTGGCTCGTGTCCGTGCCGTGGAAGAAGCGCACCCGGGTCCGCCTGGATCTGAATCGGGCGGAAGAAGTGCTCGATGCGGACCATTACGGCCTTGAGAAGGTCAAGGAACGGATCATCGAGTACCTGGCGGTTCAGAAGCGGGTGCGTAAGCTCAAGGGGCCGATTCTGTGCCTGGTGGGCCCGCCCGGGGTGGGCAAGACATCCCTGGGGCAGTCAATTGCCCGGGCCACCAACCGCAAATTCGTGCGCATGTCCCTGGGCGGGGTGCGGGACGAGGCGGAGATCCGCGGTCACCGGCGTACGTATATCGGTTCCCTGCCCGGCAAGATCGTCCAGAACCTGGCCAAGTCCGGAACCAAGAACCCGCTCTATCTGCTGGACGAGATCGACAAGATGGCCATGGATTTCCGCGGTGATCCCGCGTCGGCTCTGCTGGAGGTGCTGGATCCGGAGCAGAACTCGGCGTTCAACGACCACTACCTGGAAGTGGACGTGGATCTCTCCGAGGTGCTGTTCATTTGCACCGCCAACACACTGAACATTCCGGCGCCGTTGCTGGATCGTATGGAGGTCATCCGTCTGGCCGGTTATACGGAGGACGAGAAGACCAACATCGCCAAGGCCTACCTGCTGCCGAAACAGATGAAGGCCAATGGTCTCAAGGACAGGGAACTGGAGATCAGCGAGAACGCCATTCGCGACATCACGCGCTACTACACCCGGGAGGCGGGGGTCCGCAACCTGGAGCGGGAAATCGCCAAGATCTGCCGCAAGGTGGTCAAGGATCTGGTGAAGGACCCGAGCAGCAAGAAGGTCACCGTTACCGCCAAGAACCTGGACAAGTACTTGGGCGTGCGTAAATTCCGCTACGGGATCGCCGAGGAGACCGATCAGGTGGGTCATGTGACCGGTCTGGCCTGGACGGAAGTGGGCGGGGAACTGCTCAACATCGAGGCGGCGATGGTCCCGGGCAAGGGGCGCATGACCCAGACGGGGCAGTTGGGCGATGTGATGAAGGAGTCCATCCAGGCGGCCATGACCGTGGTGCGCAGCCGGGCCCGCAGCCTGGGCATCGAGCCGGACTTCCATCAGCAGCAGGACATGCACATCCACGTGCCGGAGGGGGCAATTCCCAAGGATGGGCCCAGTGCAGGCATCGGCATGTGCACTGCGCTGGTCTCTGCCCTGACCGGCATCCCCGTGAGGGCGTCGGTGGCCATGACCGGGGAGATCACCCTGCGCGGGGAGGTGCTGCCCATCGGCGGCCTGAAGGAAAAGCTGCTGGCGGCGCACCGGGGCGGAATCAGCACCGTGGTGATCCCGGAGGAAAACCGGAAGGATCTCGTGGAGATCCCGAAGAACATCGTCTCGAGACTGGACATCCGCCCGGTGCGGTGGATCGACCAGGTGCTGGAAATCGCATTGAAGCAGGTGCCCACGCCGCTTCAGGATTCCGCTGAGGCGGACGAGGCCGATGTGACCGCGGCCGGCAAGAAGCGCACCGCTCGCCGGTCCAAGAAGCAGGGGCCGGCCCATGCCCATTGACACTCCTGCAGGGGCGTTGCTATAAATCGCGGCGGTCGGCGGAACATCGGGTTCCGCCGAGGGTCGCCGGAAGTTCATCGGGGTGCCCGCCTCTCGATGAGTTCAACGGCTTTCCGGAAGCGGCCAGGGGCACTGGTTCCCGCTTCCGGAAAGATGGCGGAGAAGCTCTTTCCGTTGGCCCCCAAAGCTTGTACAGTAGTGCGCACGGTAATTCGGAAACCGAGCTGTCTACACAGAACAACACCAAGGGGAATACAGGATGAACAAATCGGAACTCATCGAAGCTGTTGCCCAGTCCGCCGACCTGTCCAAGGCTTCCGCCGCACGCGCCGTGGACGCCGTGGTGGAAGCAGTGACCAATGCCCTGAAGGAAAATGACACCGTGAGCCTGGTGGGCTTCGGTACCTTCACTGTGCGTGAGCGCGCCGCCCGCTCCGGCCGCAATCCGCGCACCGGGGAAACCATCAAGATCGCAGCCAGCAAGGTGCCTTCGTTCAAGGCTGGCAAAGCCCTGAAGGATGCAGTAAACTAGCGCCTCCTTGAAACGAGGGGTGGTTAGCTCAGCTGGTAGAGCGTCGCCCTTACAAGGCGAATGTCGGGGGTTCGATCCCCTCACCACCCACCAGTTGGGAAACAATTCGGAGCGGTAGTTCAGTTGGTTAGAATACCGGCCTGTCACGCCGGGGGTCGCGGGTTCGAGTCCCGTCCGCTCCGCCAGATTTGACGAAAGGCGCCCATCGGGCGCCTTTCGTGTTTTCGGCCGGTGGTTCGTTTCCGTGGCGTCCTGGCGGGGAACCCGTGCCGCCAGCCCATGGTCGATGGAAGGCAGACGGGCGGCCTGTGGCCGCCATTCGCCATGCGCCGGCTGGATCGCTAGAATGGGCGCTTCCCGGATTTTCTGCGGGCCGGTGCGGCGCGCAACGCACAGAACGAAGTGACACCCGGCACCGGGTGTCAACGGAGGAATAAGGGCGTCATGCTGCTTGCGATCAGAGAGCATATCAGGGGCTGGCTGGCCTGGATCATCATTATTCTTATCGGTGCGGCCTTCGCACTGGTGGGCTTGTCCAGTTACATGGGCCCCAGTGGCGGGGCCCGGGTGGTGGCCGAGGTCAACGGCAGCGAGATCACCCGGGATCAGCTGGACCGGGCGTTCAGCCAGCGCCGCGCGATGTACGACCAACTGTTCGACGGCGCGCTTCCCCAGACGTTGCAGGAGCAACTGCGCCGGGATGCCCTGGAAGAGCTGATCACCGAGCACCTGATACGCCAGTACGTCGTCGACCGGGGATTCCGTGTCAGCGACCGTGATCTTGGCGCCCGTATCCGCGCGGATGAGCGGTTTCATGCCGATGGCCGGTTTTCCCCCGAGCTCTATCGGCGCATGCTCAGTCAACAGGGGCTGAGCCCGGAGCGTTTCGAGCAGATGATGCGGCAGCAGGCCTTGCTGGACCAGTTGTCCCGTGTCTTCGACGACACCGCCATCGTCACCGAGGCGGAGCTGGAGCGGGCGGTTGCGCTTCGCCATCAGCAGCGGGAACTCCGGTTCGCCGAGCTGGATTACCGCGCCTGGTTGGATCAAGTGGATGTCACGGATGACGCGGTGGCCGTGTATTACGAAGAGAACGCCTCCGCGTTCCAGTCGCCGGAGCGTGTCCGGGTTCAGTACGTCCAACTGGACGAAGATGCGGTCAGGCAGCGTGTCGACATCGAGGAAGACGCGCTTGCGCGCTACTTCGAGCGGGTGCGTGGCCGGTATGTGGATGAGGAAACGCGCTGGGCGCGGCATATTCTGATTGCCGCAGCGCCGGATGCGGAAGAGGAACGTGCAGCGGCCCGTGAACTTCTGGAGGAGTTGCGGGAGCGTATCCAGGCTGGCGAATCCTTTTCGGATCTGGCCCGGGAATACTCCGATGATCCGGGTTCGGCGCGGCAGGGAGGAGATCTGGGCGAGGTCGAACGGGGCCTGATGGTGGAACCCTTCGAGGAGGCCCTCTTCTCCTTGGAACCGGGGGCGCTTTCGGAGCCCGTGGAGACCCGTTTCGGTGTGCATCTGATCCGGCTTGATCGCGTGCGTGGCGGCAGTGATGTGACTTTGGACGACGTACGTGATGAGTTGCGCCAGGAACTGGCCAGCGAACAGGCCGGTCGGTTGCTGTTCGAACTGCGCACGCGCATGGAGGAATTGGCCTTCGATTGGCAGGACACGCTGGAGCCTGTGGCGGAGGATCTGGAGCTGGAACTGCGTGAATCCGACTGGTTCACCCGGGAAGGTGGTGACGGTATTGCCGCCCACGGTGCCGCGGTGCGCGCCGCCTTCAGCGAGGATGTACTGGAGCATCACGGCAATAGCGATGTGATCGAGCTGGAGGATGGCAGCTACGTGGTGCTCCGGGTCTCGGAACATGAACCCTCGGAGCAGCTTGCCCTGGAACAGGTGGAGGATGAGGTCCGTGAGCAGCTCCAGGCCGAGCGGGCTTACGAGCTGGCCACCGAGCGCGCGCAGGCCATGGTGGAGCGGCTGGAGCAGGGCGAGGCGCTGGAGGAACTGGCGGCAGAGTCTCCTGCACTGGAGGTGCGGAGCCCGGGTTACGTCACCCGACAGGCAGAGGTGCCCGGGGCCGTGTTACGGGAGGCGTTCGGGCTGCCCCGGGTTGCGTCCGGCGAGCAGGTGGCCGGCATCGTGGAACTGGGCGGCGGCCGTATGGCCGTACTCCAGGTGACCGGTGTCCGTGACGGAAATCCGGAAGCGCTGGACTCCGAGATCCTGGCAGAGGAACGCCAACGCCTGCGACAGCTGGCCGTGGAGGCTGCCATACAGGATTTCATTGCCCAGTTGCGTGCCGACGCCAGCGTGACTATCCACGAGGAACGCCTGCTCTGAGGAAGGATGACGCCTCCGGGTTGGAGAAACGGAAAACGGGCCCCTCGGCGCGGGTGGGGGCGGCGCGGCGCCAGGGTTAGGGGGGGGAAAGGGGTGTGTGGGTGGCGCGGGGGGCAGAGAACCCGGCCGGGGGGCCCCCCCCCCGCCCCCGGGGCCCCCCCCCCCCCCGGCCCCCCCCGCCCCCCCCCC
>JAFIFU010000092.1 GCA_020831885.1 Ectothiorhodospiraceae bacterium | reverse complement strand
GTTAACGTCGGAGATCCCTGCTTCGCAGGGCTTCCGACCTACGCGGGATTCCCGGCCTACGCGGGGTCGCCGACATCACCAACACAGGGAATCGCACGGATGCGATACCGACGAAGCCGTATTCCCGGCGGCTGCTATTTCTTCACCGTTGTCACCTACGGGCGCCGGCCGTTGTTCCGGAGTTCCGAGGCCGTTGCGTTGCTGCGCGGGGCGTTCCGGCATGTGATGGCCTGTCGGCCGTTCGCCATAGACGCCATGGTGGTGCTCCCGGATCATCTCCATTGTCTGTGGACCCTGCCGCCCGAAGATGGGGACCACTCCACGCGTTGGCGCATGCTGAAATCCCACTTCAGCCGGCATTGGCGCGCCTCTGGTGACACGCAGCCGTGCTGGCAGCCTCGCTACTGGGAACACCTGATCCGCGATGACAGGGATTTCCGCCTGCACGCGGATTACATCCATTACAACCCGGTTAAACACGGTTATGTGACCCGGCCTTGGGATTGGCCCCGGAGCAGTTTCCGGCGGGCGGTGGCCGGCGGCGCGTATCCGGCGGACTGGGGTGCGACGGAGCCGCCCGATTTTCCGGATGAAATCGGAAGAGAGTAGAGCGTAGGTCGGTAGCCGCGCGCAGCGCGAATCACCGACGTAGAGGAAAGATCGCACGGTCAACGTCGGAGATCCCTGCGTCGCAGGGCTTCCGACCTACGCGACGGACGGGCATCTGCCGTAGGTCGGTAGCCGCGCGCAGCGCGGATCACCGACGTAGAGGAAAGATCGCACGGTTGACGTCGGAGATCCCTGCTCCGCAGGGCTTCCGACCTACGCGACGGACGGGCATCTGCCGTAGGTCGGTAGCCGCGCGCAGCGCGGATCACCGACGTAGAGGAAAGATCGCACGGTTGACGTCGGAGATCCCTGCTCCGCAGGGCTTCCGACCTACGCGACGGACGGGCATCTGCCGTAGGTCGGTAGCCGCGCGCAGCGCGAATCACCGACGTGAAGGAAAGATCGCACGGTCAACGTCGGAGATCCCTGCTTCGCAGGGCTTCCGATCTACGCGACGGACGGGCATCTGCCGTAGGTCGGTAGCCGCGCGCAGCGCGGATCACCGACGTAGAGGAAAGATCGCACGGTTGACGTCGGAGATCCCTGCTCCGCAGGGCTTCCGACCTACGCGTAGCCGGCGTTCGGAAAACCCTCTGCGACGTCAACCATCCTCTTGCTTAATCCAGCGAGAATGAGACCTCTTCCGAGAATCCGCTGGTGGCGCCGTAAATGTCCTGAACCTTCATCGCCAGGTAATACGTCTGGCCGCGGCTCAACTCGCTGAGTTCATGGCAGTCGCAGCCATTCGGCTCCACGGACACGCTGTCCGAGTACTCACCGCTCTCGGTGCCGTAAACGATCTCGTAGGCGCTGATCTCGCTGAGGGAAATGGGCGAACCGTCCTGTCGGCTGGCCGGTGGTACCCAGGACAGCGTCACGCTCAGGTCGCCACCGCCGGATCCACCGGAGCCCCCGCTGTCATCGTCGCCGTTATCGGAACCACCGCCTGATCCGCCTCCGTTGCCATTCGAACCACCGGAACCCCCATCATTATGGGAGGATCCTCCACCGTTCGAGCTACCTCCGGAGGAGGAGCCACCGCCGTCACTCATGCAGCCCCCCAATCCCACACCGGCAGCCAGCAGCAGAATGAAAAGGATTCCCCGGGGCGTCGACCCCAAAGCGCGGACGGATAACCGATTCGGTCGCATCAATGATCACCTGTTCAGTGAAATCCGCACAAAGCAACCGAGGCGACAGTAGTCGTCGGTGCGGGCAAGGTGTGCGGTGGCCGAACCGGCAGGGTATGGTCCCCCCAAGACTTGCCGGATCGGGCCGAGCCAGAAGTTAGCGTTTAACCCCCGTCCCTGGGTGACGCGGCCGTCCACTATCAAGATACGTGCCAACAAGCTGAAAGTGAGCTGCGACGGGACCACCCACTTGTGGCGTAATGGCGTGTCATTAGCTTTTACTGTCCCCGGTTTGCGACGCCGTTCCGTAGGGATCGGCCCGGATTCTCGTGTGGAGTGGACTTTACAGGTTGTCGTCGTTTTGCGACATCGCCGGAGCGGAAAATGAGACGTAGTTCACGTTGTGGGCCAGTGTGGATGCCGGATGCGGCGGAACGCGGGGCATTGGGAGGTGGGCGCGAACTGTCACCTCCCGGCGACAATCCTGCTGGACAGCATCATTCCGATGGGATGATACTGTCCGGCGTTCATTCGATGGAAACCGACTGCTCGTCCGAGAATCGGCTGGCGCGTTCCTCCAGATCGACGGCCTTCACAGCGAAGTACCAGGTGCCCTCGGTCAGGCTGTTGATGGTGGCGGTGTCGGAGCCATTGGCCGCAATCTCGGTGATCTGGTCGTAGTCACCGCTGACCTGGCCGTAGTGTATTTCGTAGCGGTCGATATGACCGGCGGGCAGCGGGGATCCGTCTTCCCGTTCCTTCGGTGCGTTCCAGCTCAGTTGAACGGTGCCCGTGGTGGCCACCGGATCCGGTTGCGTTTCGGAAGGTGATGAGGAATCACCCCCGCTGCTGCTGCTGTCGCTCTCGACGCAACCCGTCAAAAGGACGGACAGGACAAGCAGAAATCCAGCGAGTGTCAGTTTCATGCCCGGGCTCCAATCATGACTCGTTCTGGGGTCGAGTCTACGGAGCAATGGGGCATGAGGATGTGCTGTGGATCGCGCAGGTGATGTGAACCGGTTCACGTTCCCTGATGTTCGTCCCGCATGGGCCGAATCAATAGCCCGAAAAAAGAAAAAGCCCGGCTCCAGGAAGGAGCCGGGCCCGTTTCAGCTACACGATGCGCCTGAGTTACCGGCTGAAGCGGCGGCGCGCCACCACCAGCATCAGCAGCCCCAGACCCAGCAGCGCCAGCGCGCCTGGTTCCGGAACGGCGCGCGGGGTGACCGTGAGCAGTGCCTGGTTGTTGGTGGGGTCATCCGGGGTCAGCACCCAGAAATCGAACATGCTGTCTCCGGCCCAGCCTCCGAGGGTCTCCAGGTAGTAGTTCACCTGGGAGAAAACATCGAAGTCGAATCCGGAGAAGCCGAAGTCGTCATACAGCACGGACCACAGCGCCAACTGAAATGCGGCGTTGTTGGTGGCGTTGCCCAGGTCGCCGTAATGCAGGTTGTACAGGGCGCTGACCTGCCCGATGTTGTCGTTAACACGGGAATAGGTGGAGACATCCGCCAGGCTGTACTGGTAGCTGACCGTGCCGGAGGTGACCAGGTTCTTGGTCACGTCCACGCAGAACGCTTCCAGCGTCTCGTTTTCCCACCCGTCTACCACGTTGAACTCGAACTGCCCCGCGTTCACGGTGGCGTTCCGGGGGCCGGAGATGCTGCCCTGCTTGTACGCGTTGTCGGTGAAGCCGTTGTAGCTCATCTCCACGGTGCCTGCCTGGGCCGATACGGCCAGCATGCACCCCACCACCGTGGAAACCGTTAGTGCCATCAGTTTTTTCATCTGGATCCATCCTCGATAGATATTGTTTTTCGGCACGGTGCCAAGCACATGGCGTGCCATATTATTTATTTTTTTATAAAACAATCAGTTGGACTGACTCTTTCGGGGAGGGGTTAGGGGACTTGTCAGGTTTTTCGACAGTGCCGCGCCCCCAGACCAACCGGACACGTTATGAGGTCCGGTCATCAGGCGCCTGCCTGCGCCCGTGGCCGGCGAGGGGTGGAAAGTGTCAGGAATTCCGACAGTGGGCCACCGGACGCGGGAGCGCCCGCTCCAACCAGGAGTAAAGCGCGTCGATCAACCGGATATGGTGCGTGGCACTGGGGGGGAGCAGAATGCTCCGCGCTGGAGCAGACTGTCTGGCCGTCCAACAGAGGAACGGGGGGGGGGCCGGGCGGCGGGGGGGGGGGGGTGGGGGCCCGGGGGGGGGCGCAGAAGGCCCGGCGCGGGCGCAGACTGTCGGCCCGACCACCCCCGCACCGGCGGCGCCCCGGCGGCCGCCGCCGTGGTGGTACTTGGACGTAAACGCCTGCCGGTGTTCCGTTCACCGCTGGCGACGACGCCGCAAGGCTGCGATACCGACAAGGCCAACGCCCAGCAGAGCCAGCGTGGTCGGTTCCGGGACTGGTGTGGCGACGGGGTTGGACGGAAGGAAGCCGACGACGTCCCGACCATAATCACCCATGGTAGCTCTCTTGAGCGCGAAAACATTGCCGAGGAAACTCGTCTTGATATCGATGGTTGCGGAGCGGCTCATGTGCCAGAATAGCCCGGCGCCGTTCCCGGTATTGCTGACATCGACGCCCGGGTTGGGCGACGTGATCGATGTACTCGGCATCTGGAAGACCCAGCCCGCTTTCGCATTGCCCTTGCCGTTTATGGTGATAGAGGCCGGCAGATTGGTCATTCCGGCAGGGACCGTATTGACGCTTGGCGACCGAGAACTTCCTGGGCCGACCCCTGCATTACCGCCCATGGCACGGGTCGGCACATTAGTCACGGTGGACGACGATCCCGGCACTGTGAAACGAGCCAGGTCATCGCCAAAAATGGGCGCGGCCGATACCGCCGACGACAGGCCCCATAGGACGGCGGCACATGGGCCTATGATCGCTGTAAGGGCTGCCCTTCGCTTAGTTGCGCGGGTGGTTGTCATTTTGAATACTCCTGTATGGGATGCTGACGATCCGGGATCGTTCCTTAAACTCGACAGCCTTACGGTCAATGCCCTGATCAGCGTTGCGTGCGACATAAGGCCGACAAGGACTGCGTTCGCGTTTGACGGTTTCATGTCGCGCTCCCCTGGTTGCGGTGGGCCGTTGATCAGGTGTCAGAAGCCACGCCTCGTTGCACCAGATCAATCTTTCGTGCACAGCCAGGTAAGAAGGCTGATGACAGTTCACATTTGACGGGAAGTTTTGTTGGCGGTCTGTACGGTGGGGCACTAAGGCGGAAAGGCGACGGGAGTCAGCTCAGGGCGGGCGCGTACCGGGGACAACCACATCGTCCGAGCCTCCCATTGATCTGGGAGGCTCAGTGTCCCGGAACCGGAATCGTCTCAATGGATGGGGTTCGTGGAGCGGTTACCGGCGGAGCAGGCTTTCAGTTGCGCCCGTACTGGTCATCGAAGCGGACGATGTCGTCCTCGCCCAGATAGCTGCCGGTCTGCACCTCGATGAGTTCCAGCGGGATCACGCCCGGGTTTTCCAGACGGTGTACCGTGCCCAGGGAAATATAGGTGGACTGGTCCTCGCTGATGAGAAAACTCTCGTCGCCCCGGGTCACCCGGCCGGTGCCCCTTACCACCACCCAGTGTTCCGCCCGGTGGTGGTGCATCTGCAGGGACAGTGCCCGGCCGGGGGCCACGACGATGCGCTTCACCTGGAAACGGTCGGCGCTGGAGATGCCCTCGTAGCTGCCCCAGGGGCGCTCCACGCGCCGGTGGTTCAGGGATTCGTAACGGCCGTCGGCGCGCAACTGCTCCACTACTTTCTTCACGTCCTGCACGTGCCCGCGATCCGCCACCAGGACGGCGTCCGGGGTCTCCACGATAATGCAGTTTTCCAGCCCCAGGGCCGCCACCAGACGGCTTTCCGCCCGGACGTAGCAGTTCTGCGTCCGGCGCAGGATCACGTCGCCCATGACGGCGTTGCCCTCGGCGTCAGTGTCGGAAGCCTCGTGCAGGGCGGACCAGGAACCCAGATCGGTCCAGCCCGCGTCCAGCGGCACCACCGCCGCCCGCCGGGTTTTCTCCATCACCGCATAGTCGATGGAGTCGCTGGGGCAGGCGGCAAAGGCGTCCTGCCCCAGGCGCAGGAAGTCCAGATCCGCCTGGGCCTGTTCCAGGGCCTGGCGGCTGGCGTCCAGGATTGCCGGGGCGTGCTGTTCCAGTTCATCCAGGTACCCCTGGGCCTGGAACATGAAGATCCCGCTGTTCCAGAGGTAGTCGCCGGAGGCCAGGTAGCCGGAGGCGGTGTCCAGATCGGGCTTTTCCACGAATTCCGCCACGTCCACGGCCCGGTCCGGATCATCGGGGCGCTGGGCGGCGCGGATGTAGCCGTAGCCG
The DNA here is from genome assembly GCA_020831885.1 of Ectothiorhodospiraceae bacterium. Classification (GTDB taxonomy): domain Bacteria; phylum Pseudomonadota; class Gammaproteobacteria; order Nitrococcales; family Aquisalimonadaceae; genus LSCE01. The sequence continues at coordinate 3,375 of JAFIFU010000092.1, read as the reverse complement.
GTTTCCGGGTGTGTGGGCAGCACGCCGAAGGTGACCAGGGAACCGGTTTCCGCGGCCCGGGCGCCGGCGGCGATGGCCCGACGGAATGCGGCGGTGTCCCGGATCAGGTGGTCCGACGGCATGACCAGCAGGATGCCTTCGGGATCGGTTCGCGCCAGATGCAGGGCGGCCACGGCGACGCCCGGGGCGGTGTTGCGGCCCACCGGCTCCAGCAGGATGTCCGGCCGCGCACCGCCCAGGCTGCGCAGTTGTTCTGCAACCAGGAACCGGTGTTCCTGGTTGCAGACGATGATCGGTGTGGCCGCGTCGGCCATGCCCTCCAGCCGCTGGACCGTCTGTTGCAGCAGGGTGGCGTCGCTGTCCGCCAGCGGCAGCAATTGTTTCGGATAGTGCTCCCGGGAGAGCGGCCAGAGCCGGGTACCGGAACCGCCGGAGAGGATCACTGGGGTGATGGCAGGCATGGAAAGATTACCCTTTTTGCGTTGTTCCCTGGGTCATTATGGTGAAGGAAGCGCGGATCGATTCCCATGGTGGCAAGGGGGCGGGGGGGTGTTTTACGTCGGTGATCCCTGCTTCGCAGGGCTACCGACCTACACGCTACACGTCGAGCCATCGCCCCAGGCGTAGGTCGGTAGCCGCGCGCAGCGCGGATCACCGACGTTAACAAATTATCCGTTCGCCGCCTGCCGGGAGTCCGCCAGTTTCCGCTCCCATTCCAGCGAGGTGCGGACGATTTCCCGCAGGTCATCGTAACGCGGCTCCCACCCCAGCAGGGTGCGGATGCGTTCGGCTTCGGCGATCAGGGTCGGGGGGTCGCCGGCCCGGCGGGGTTCCTCGCGGATGTCCAGGGGGCGGCCGTTCACCTCCTGCACCATGTCCAGCACCTCCCGCACGCTGTAGCCGTGCCCGTAGCCGCAGTTCAGCGTGGCGGATTCGCCGCCCTTACGGAGGTGGTCCAGTGCCTTGAGGTGGGCGTCCGCCAGATCCTCCACATGAATGTAGTCCCGCACCCCGGTGCCGTCCGGGGTGTCGTAGTCGGTGCCGAAGATGGACACCCGGGGTCGGATACCCACGGCCGCCTCGCAGGCCACCTTCACCAGCAGCGTGGCCTTGCGGGTGGACTGCCCGATCCGCCCCTCCGGATCGCACCCCGCCACGTTGAAGTAGCGCAGGGCCACGTGCCGCATGTCCGACGCCGCCGAAAGATCCCGCAGCATCCATTCCGACATCAGCTTTGAACTGCCGTAGGGGTTGATGGGTGCGGTGGGGCTGTCCTCCCGGGCGATGCCCCCCTGCGGGATGCCGTAGACCGCGGCGGTGGAGGAGAAGATGAAGTGTTTCACGCCGGCCTGGCGGCAGCAGTCCAGCAGGTTGCGCGTGGCGCAGGTGTTGTTGCCGTAGTACTTCAGCGGATCCGCCACGGACTCGGGGACGATGGTGTGGGCGGCGAAGTGCATGACGGTGTCGATGTTGTGCCGCCGCAGCAGCTCGGCCACCAGGGCCCGGTCGCCGGTATTGCCCACCACCAGTTTGCCGTGGGTGACCGCTTCCGCGAAACCGGTGCTGAGATCGTCCAGGACGATGATGTGTTCACCGCGGTCGCCAAGCTGTTTGACCACGTGGCTGCCGATGTAGCCGGCGCCGCCGGTGACGAGAATACTGGGCCGTGTCATGCAGGATGTCCTCGCTGATGCGCGAATGTATTCCACTCATTATCCGCTCCCGGTGGTGCAGTGCAACGGTGGGGCAGCGATGCTGTGCGGGAGATCGCATTTTGGGAATCGATCAACGCCTCATTGACGGCCGCTTTTACTCCAGGCGCACCCCGTCCAGGTAGATCACCCGGTCCTGCCGCAGGGTCGTGGTGAAGAATACGACCTCCGCCAGATCGTCCAGTTCCAGCTCCCGCTCCCGCGGCGCCTGGCGGATGCTGTCCACGGGGATGCGGACCTTGTTCCAGCCCGGTTCCAGCCGGTAGCGCCCGTTGAAGCGATCGGTATACCGCCCGCCGCGGTGGAAATGGGCCTGGTCCCGGATGGAGACCGTCAGGTACAGGGGCGGCCCCTCCGACAGGTACACCTGGAATTGTAGTGCGGAATAGCCGTGCCAGTTGCCGATGGAGCGGCGCAGCATCGTCCCCGGGTAGCGGCGCTCTGCCCGCAGCGGGACTTCCAGCGACCGGTTCCCGGTGTACGCCACCCGGGTGCTGGGGGAGCCGTTGCTCCAGCGGCGGTGTTCGAAACGGGTTTCGAAATCCCCCAGTACCGGGAACTGCTGCCGGGCCTGGGCGCGATCCCACAGATCAATGGTGGGGGCGTACAGGGTGGCGGTGAGCGCCGCCAGGGCCGTCACCGCCAGGCTGCGTCGGACCGCCCCCCGAGGCGCCAGCAGGGCCACCGCGGCGAAGGCGCCGGCCAGGTTCTGTCCCAGGTCCACCAGGCTGGCGGATCGCCCGAACAGCGGCTGCAACAGTTCCAGCGTGCCCCCCAGTAGCAGGACGCCCGCCAGGGTGAGGCCGGCGCGCCGGGGGAACGGGTGGCCGCGCAGCGCCGGGGTGTGCATGGCCAGCAGCGCCAGCACCGCGAACAGGCCCACGTGGCCGAAGGCATAGAGTTCCGGTGGTACGGGCTGTAGCAGTGCGCCGGTGACGCTGATAAAGAAGAGTGGCAGCACGGCCAGCAGCAAGGCGGCCAGCAGCAGGTAGGTGATTCTCGCGTCCCGGAGCATGAACGTTTGTATCCTTGGGTCTGAGTCCCGGACCGGGTATTATTCCGGCCCGCGCCGCAGGTGCAATCCTTGCCCGGCATCCACCCAGGGCACAAGGGCGTTGTGACGCGGAAAAAGCGATGATGCAGACGGTTGACACGGGGGCCGCTCTGCCGCAAAGTATCGCGCTCTGAAATTCGGAGGGGTTCCCGAGCGGCCAAAGGGGGCAGACTGTAAATCTGCTGGCACAGCCTTCGGAGGTTCGAATCCTCCCCCCTCCACCAGTTTCGCGTACGGAGCGGCCGGCTCGCTCGGTCTGGGTAGCCAGGCGGGTGTAGTTCAATGGTAGAACCTCAGCCTTCCAAGCTGATGATGTGGGTTCGATTCCCATCACCCGCTCCATTTGAGAAGTCGACCGTGCCCCTGGCGCGGCCGCATAAGTCAAGGGCCCATGTAGCTCAGGGGTAGAGCACTTCCTTGGTAAGGAAGAGGTCCCCGGTTCAAATCCGGGCATGGGCTCCATTCTTTGGTAATGGCAATCGTGGTCACGGTGACCGGCTGAATCGTCGGCCCGGGCGCGTTCATCTAAGGGATAGACGGGGAGATCAGCTCGATGTCCAAGGGTAAGTTTGAGCGTACCAAGCCGCACGTGAACGTAGGCACCATCGG
>JAFIFU010000091.1 GCA_020831885.1 Ectothiorhodospiraceae bacterium | reverse complement strand
CCCCCCCCCCCCCCCCCCCCCCCCCCCCCCGCCGCCCCCCCCGCCCCATAAAAATAAACCCGCCCCCCCCCCCCCCCCCGCTGATCCGGTGGATCGGACAGTGAGGACTTACTTGCTGCCCTTGCCGTCGAACTCCGGGTAGGCCTCCAGCCCGCATTCCGCGATATCCAGGCCTTCGTCCTCCTGCTCCGGCGTCACGCGGATGCCCATCACCGCCTTCAGGATGCCCCAGACGATCAGGCTGGTGATGAACACCCAGGCGAAGATGGCGATCAGGCCCACGATCTGACCGACGAAGCTGGCATCGCCGTTCCACAGCAGCACCGCCAGCACACCCCAGATCCCGCAGGTGCCGTGCACGGAGATAGCACCCACCGGATCGTCGATCTTCAGCTTGTCCAGGCCGATGATGGAGAACACCACAATCACACCGCCGATGGCACCGATCACGCAGGCCAGCAGATTGGAGGGCACGTCCGGACCCGCAGTGATGGACACCAGGCCCGCCAGGGCACCGTTCAGGATCAGGGTCAGATCAGCCTTGCCGAACATGGCCCGGGAGACCAGCATCGCGGCCACCAGGCCGCTGGCAGCCGCCATGTTGGTGTTGGTGAACACCAGGGCCACGGCATTGGCGGATTCGATGTCAGACACCTTCAGCTCGGAGCCGCCGTTGAAGCCGAACCAACCCAGCCACAGGATGAAGGTACCCAGCGTGGCCAAGGGCAGATTGGCGCCCGGCAGGGCACGCACTTCACCGTTGGGCCCATACTTGCCCTTACGGGCACCCAGCAGGATGACACCGGCCAGCGCTGCAGCGGCACCCGCCATGTGCACGATGCCGGAACCGGCGTAGTCGGAGTAGCCCAGCGCGTCCAGCCAGCCTTCACCCCAGCTCCAGTAACCCTGCACCGGGTAGATGATGCCGGTAAGCACGATGGCGAACACCAGGAAGGACCAGAGCTTCATGCGCTCGGCCACGGCACCGGAGACGATGGACATGGCCGTGGCCACGAACACCACCTGGAAAAAGAAGTCCGAGGTGTTGGAGTAGTAGATATCACCGTCGCTACCCAGCACGGCGGACACGGAGTTATCGGCATCCAGCCCGAAGCCGAAGCCCGGGAAGAGACCGCTGGCGCTCCCGCCGTACATGATCTGGTAGCCGATGAACAGGTACATGATGCAGGCGATGGAGTACAACGCCACGTTCTTGGTGAGGATCTCCACGGTATTCCTGGAACGGACCAGACCGGATTCCAGCATGGTAAAGCCCGCGGCCATCCACATGACCAGCGCACCGGAAATCAGAAAATAGAAGGTGTCTAGCGCGTACGCGATTTCAATGACTTCATTCATTGGGTCGTCCTCTCAGAGGCCAGTCGGTTCCCTTACAGGGCGTCCTTGTCGGTTTCGCCGGTACGGATGCGGATTGCCTTTTCCAGATCGAAGACGAAAATCTTGCCGTCGCCGATCTTGCCGGTGTGCGCGGCCTTGGTGATGGCCTCGATGGTGCGGTCCGCCAGGTCATCCGAGACGGCCACCTCCAGCTTCACCTTGGGAAGGAAATCCACCACGTATTCGGCGCCGCGGTAGAGCTCGGTGTGCCCTTTCTGGCGACCGAAACCCTTGACCTCCGTCACGGTGATGCCCTGCACACCGATCTCGGAAAGGGCTTCACGCACGTCGTCCAGCTTGAACGGCTTGATGATCCCGGTGATCAGTTTCATAGCCCGGTTACTCCCTGATACGCTGGCCCTGATGGGCCTCGATTTCGAAGGAACTGCGCGCGTCGGCCAGGCCATCGCGCCCGATTGCAGTCGATGGTGGCGGCCCTGCGGGGCAGGAACGCCCGACTCGAAACGGTACAGAGCATTTCCCGTGCCATGTGTTGTAAACTCTCAGGATGAAAGGGTTTCCGGGATAACGACGCTGTCCGGCGACAGTTCCGGAACAGGATCACGCACCAGATCCGGGCGCGCTGCACCACAGTGGTGCGGCCCCGGAAGAGGACCGACCGAGGAACGCACCATGCTGGACCCCAAGACACTGGATGAGATGGCCCGCAAGTTCAGCGAGAACCTGCCGGGAGGGCTGCGGGAGTTCCAGCAGGAGGTGGAACGGAACATGCGTACGGCGATGCAGTCCACCTTCAACCGGCTGGATCTGGTCACGCGGGAAGAGTTTGACGCCCAGACCAAGGTGCTCGCCCGGACGCGGGCCCAGCTCGAAGCGCTTGAGCAACGTGTTGCCGCGTTGGAGAATGCCGCCCGGGAACAGGACTAACCACACACCTCACCCAGGGACGGGTTATGACACTTGCCATCGCCTACGGGCGCGCCGGTCTTGGCGTGGACGCGCCACTTGTCAGCATCGAAGTGCATCTGGGCAACGGGCTGCCGGCCTTCAATTTGGTCGGACTGCCCGAGACCGCGGTCCGGGAAAGCCGTGACCGGGTCCGCAGTGCCATCCAGAACAGCGGCTTCGAGTTCCCCACCCGCCGCATCACGGTGAACCTGGCGCCCGCCGACCTGCCCAAAGAGGGCGCCCGCTTCGACTTACCCATCGCCATCGGCATCCTGGCCGCCTCCGGCCAGGTACCCGTGGATGCGCTGCCGCAACATGAATTCGCCGGGGAACTGGCACTGAGCGGTGTGCTACGCCCGGTCCCCGGCCTGCTGCCCATTGCGCTGCAAACGCGCCGTGCTGAGCGCAGGTTGCTCTGCCCGACGGAAAACGGGCCGGAAGCCGCTCTGGTGTACCCCGGCGGCTGCTTTCCTGCCGGCCATCTGCTGGAGGTCTGCTCGCACCTGTGCGGGCGCGAACCGCTGGTGCCGGCCGAAGCCCCACGGCTGGCGAGACACCAGGAGGCCCCGCTGCTGGATCTCCGGGACGTCAAGGGACAGAGCGGTGCCCGGCGTGCGCTGGAGATCGCCGCAGCCGGTGGACTCTCGTTACTTCTGATGGGCCCACCGGGCACCGGCAAGAGTATGCTGGCGGCGCGCCTCCCCGGCATTCTGCCCCCCATGTCGGACGAGGAATGTCTCGAAGCCGCGGCCATACGCTCGGTCTCCGGAACCGGCTTCAGCGCAACGGACTGGGGGCGGCGCCCGTTCCGCGCCCCTCACCATTCCGCCTCCCACGTGGCGCTGGCCGGGGGCGGGAGCAGGCCACGGCCAGGGGAGATCTCACTGGCCCACTGCGGAGTCCTTTTCCTGGACGAGCTGCCCGAGTTCAGCCGGCAAGGATTGGAGATTCTCCGCGAACCGCTGGAAACGGGCAGTATTACCATCTCCCGGGCGGCCGCCCAGGTGGAGTACCCGGCCCGGTTCCAACTGGTGGCCGCAATGAATCCGTGCCCCTGCGGGCATCTGGGAGACGTCCAGCAGCCCTGTGTCTGCAGTCCGGATCAGATCAGCCGCTACCGCTCTCGCCTGTCCGGACCCTTGCTGGACCGCATCGACCTGAAGGTGGAAGTACCTCGGCTGACGGCCGACGAACTTCAGCGTCCGGCCTCCGTGGAGGACTCCGCAACCGTACGCGCCCGTGTGATCCGCGCCCGGCAACGGCGCACGCAGCGCTCCGGCATGATCGCCGCGGCGCTGCCGGGCACGGAGCTGGAAGCGGCCTGCGGACTGGGGGACGGTGAACGGGCTTTTCTGGCCAGCGCGCTGGAAAAACTGGGGCTGTCGGCCCGGGCCTATCACCGGACCCTCCGGGTGGCGCTGACCATCGCTGATCTGGGTGGAAAGGATACGGTAGGTGTGGCGGAACTGTCCGAGGCGTTGACCTACCGGCGCGGGGTAGAGGCCTGAAACCGGATCCCGCGGCCACTCAACGGTGACCGCGGGCGATCCCGGATACTCAGAACTCGGTGCCCACGGTGAAGGCCCATTGTTCCTTGTTGCCCGAGATGTCGTTGTCACCGTACATCACGCTGAAATCCAATCCGGCGAAACTGAACCCGGCTCCCAGATGCCAGTACACCATACTGTCGCCCTCGTCCGGATCCACGTAACCCAGGCTGCCGAAGAGGAACGTTTCCATGGGAAGCGCGTATTCCAGGGAACCCTCGTACCACCAGTAGTCGCCATCCGTTTCATAGATCACGTACAAGCCGGCATCCAGATCCTGGTAACTGCCGGTGACCCCGCCGTAGACCTCGGTGAACTCCGCGGCCCCACCTGCACCCGGATAGAAATAGTGGATAACACCCAGATCAATACCGAAGGCATCCGTGATGTCCGTGGCGAAACCACCGTAAACATCCACTTCCAGGTAGGACGGGTCGGCATCGCCGAAACGCACCGAGGAATTCCAGTTGCCCACGTACAGACCCGATTCATGCTCGACGTCGAAACCGCCCTGCAATGCAGGTCGGCCGCCGGTTTCGCTGGCTCCCTGGAAGATATAGTTCGATGTAAACGCCAGGTTGCCGCTCCAGGAAAAACCATACCCCAGATCATTGGCGGATGCCTGGGAAGCGCCCAGCAACAGGCCGGTGGTGGCAAGGGCCGTCAGCATCTTTTTCATTGATGAAGCCTCTCATGTGGTGATGGATGTTGAACCGCGTATCGATCACTGCTGTGTGCAGTGCTTCGCCACCACCAGAAGCATGACCCGTGCCAAAACGACAACATGCTGTTTTCATTACGAAATACCAGCCCATTCGCGGAAATGCGTCCACCCATGGGATAGAACCGGCGCACTACGGTGGGGCGTCGGCCTCAATCCGGTGCGCGTCCGGGATCCGGCAGGTCAGAAAAATAACGGGGCCGCCCCTTGGGGCGGCCCCGTCTGTAATGCGCTGGAGAAATCGACCGGTCAATCGTCCACGGACAGTCCGGCCTCTTCAAGCATGTGGCGCACAGCGTTCTCCACTTCCTCGTCGCTGAGCCTGGGATTGCCGCCCCTTGGGGGCATGCCGCGGATACCGTTGATGGAATTCTCCACCAGCTCCTGAAAGCCCTTCTCATCCATCAGCGCCTGCCAGACACCCTCATCGCCGGTGCGCGGAGAATCCATGACGCCCTGGGAATGGCAGGCCATGCAGACGGATTCGTAGACATCCTGGCCTGTGCGCACCACGTCGTCGCCGTTGTCCGCCGGCTCCTCGGCCCGGGCCAGCGCCACCGGCATGGCTTCGCCGTCCATGCGCACGGCGCCGATGGGTTGAAGATTGCGTTCGGCACGTTCCCGTTGCAACTCCGCCCGTGCCTGTTCGTCTCCGCTGAAGGTTCCGACAAACAGGGCCAATGCCAGGAGGATGATGCCGAGGACCGTCAGGCCCACCATCACCATCCCGAATGTTTTCATGAATGCGGTATCGTCCTGCGTGCTCACCCTAACCCCCTCACATGGAAGCCGCCCGGGCACGAATGGCCGGCGGCGCACTCAGCAGCAGGGGGCGAGTATAGCGGGAAACCCGCGGCCGGAAAAGGAAGTCCCGATCAGCCAACCCACTGTCAGATCTCACACTCTGGCCTCCGCACCCTGACCGTCCTGCCGGCGACCATCGCGGCACGCCCCCGGGACGTGGGAGAGTCAAAGTGATGGATGTCCACGGGGTCTCCCTTGTTGGATGGCGACGCAGAATCCATGGGAGGGACGCCGTGGACAACCTGTTGTGAGATCACACCTGGGTTCCGGTCTTCACCTGGAAGGCATTAGCCGCCTTCAGCACGATCGCATCCTCCCAATGGCGGCCCACCAGCATCATACCCACCGGCAGACCATCGGATACGCCGGCCGGCACGTTCATGGCCGGATGGCCGGTCACATCAAAGGGCGCAGTGTTGTAGAGGTTGCCCAGGGCACTGCCGAGGACTGTGGCCAGCGACCGGTCCGCGGGCTTGGGCATGGCCTTCATGGGCGTGGTGGGCATGACCAACAGGTCCACACTCTGCAGGGCGGCGTCGTACTCCCGCCGCAGGCGGCGGCCCAGGTTCTGGGCCTTGGCGTAGTAGCGGCGGTGATAGCGTGTGATCATGTAATGCCCGGCCAGCACGGTTGCCTTCACCGTCTGGCTGAAATCCTGCGCCCGCGCCCGACGGGCACGGCCGAAGAAATCCACCAGGTCCGTGGAGTAATGGCCGCCGGCGTTGGTGCCGAAGGCGTCGCCGGAGATCATCAGGTCGGTAGCACCCTCGGTGGCGATGGCGGACCAGATCACCAGGCCGTCGGCATGCATGGGCACCGACACCTCCGATACGCTGGCCCCGGTTTTCTCCAGCACGGCCGCGGCCTGACGCACGGCCTCATCCACATCCGACTCACTCATGTCGGGAATGCCGAAACCTTCACGCAACAGTCCGATCCGGACCCCGGAGAGATTCTCGCCCAGTGCGGCCACGTAATCGTCGGTACGCACGTCGTACTGGCGCGGGTCGAGCCCATCCGCGCCCGCGATCACCTGCAACATCAGGGCGCAGTCCTCGGCACTGCGCGCCATGGGACCAGTATGATCCAGGGTGCGCTCGATGGGAAAAATGCCCGTATAGGGCACCAGGCCCTTGGTGGGCTTGAGGCCATAACAGCCGCTCCAGGATCCCGGCAGACGGATGGATCCGCCCTGGTCGCCGCCCAGTGCCATGTCCGCCTCGCCCTTCATCACCACCACGGCACTGCCGTTGGACGAGGAACCCGCCATGTAGCCGGGCTTGTACGGGTTCTCCGGCTGCGGGTCCGGGTAGCCGGTGCAGCCGCCGCCGTCGAAGCAGAATGCCGGCACGGCGGTCTTGCCGACGATATGCGCACCGGCATCCAACAGGCGCGTCACCACGGTGGCGTCTTCCCGCGGTACATAGCCCTCCATGACCGGGGAGCCGTTCAGCATCGGAACGCCGGCCACCAGAACGTTATCCTTGATTCCGACAGTGCGGCCGGCGAGTGGCCCCTTATCCGCGCCGGGTATGGAGCATTTCCAGGCCCAGCCGTTACCGGGGTTGTCGTCACCCACGGGCCGGTAACCCACCGAGGCCCTCGGGTATTTCACCGGCAGCAGTTCGTCGGCGTACTCATCGAGACGGGCATAGACCGCGAGGCTGGCAGCCACCGCGGGTTCGTACTCGGCCACTTCTTCCGGGGAGAGCGCAAAACCAAACGTCTCGGAAATGGCCTCCAACTCATATTGATCGGGTAGTTTGACAGACATGACAGGGTCTCCTGAAACAGTGGAACACTCGGGCCAGGCGACGCCGCGCCCACCGGTTGGAAGCTCATGCGCGTGCGGCGCCTTGATACGGGGCCGCATCGCCGGATCGGGTACCGCCATTGCGGTGGAAGCCCCTCGCGGGCGACGAGGCACCGTACACTCGACTGTAGCCGCAGTTCCACGTCGTGCTTGCGCAGGCGCGGATTCCGCCGCACCAGTTCGTCGAACAACACGATGCCCGGCTTTCCGGGGCAGAAATCCATCGGCGCCAGGGGATGCATCGGCGGCGCTTCCGGACGATCCCACGCTTGTTGGTTCGGGTTCAGAAGGACAAGCGTGTCGTAGGGCACCGTCCAGGGGTGATCCCCGTGTCGCTCGCCCATGGACGCGACCGCCTCAAACCGGTATCATTCGCCGTCTCGATTGAGACAAAGCGCCCGTAGCTCAGTTGGATAGAGTGTCGGCCTCCGAAGCCGAAGGTCGCAGGTTCGAATCCTGCCGGGCGCGCCATCACCTGTCGGGTCTGTACCGGAAACAGGGGTTACAGACGCTACCGAAGGCATCGGTAACACGCTGTTTGGCCACCGGGTTTATTGGCGGATTCGGCACGATTCGGTGTCCTGTCCGAAAAACGCCCGGCCATCGTCCGTCCCTCGCCCGATCGAGCCTGTCAGCCACCTCCCAAGCCCCTCCACCTGGCCTGCAAAGGCGGCACCAGGCTGATCTCGCGTCGAACGGTATATGGCCTGTCCGCACCCGGGGAAGGCGAATCACGGGACCATGAAACGGATACTCCGGCAAAGCGGCGGGGGCCTCCGGCTTGCATTACATGGTCATGAGGTAGCCGCTCAGCCCGCTGCCCACACCAGACCATGATCGCGAGCAACGACAGTTTTGATACCACCACATCGTTAGCCTGCTAACATTGTCCTTCTACGCACAATGCCCTCAGGAGGAGATCTTCAATGCCGTCCTCACATGACAGACTGATGCCGGAACTGTTTCAGCTGGCAATGTCCAAAGAGGCGCAGCCGCTGCTGGACGCGGTGCGCAAACACATCCGCGAGAACGTGGATCCGATCACCCAGGAGTTCTTCGCTCTCGACAAGGAGAAGACTGACCGCTGGTCCTGGCACCCGCGCCAGCTTGAACTGCTGGAGGGCGCCAAGAGCGCCGCCAAGGCCAACGGCCTGTGGAACTTCTTTCTGCCCGACAATGAGTACGGCAGCGGTCTGACCAACCTGGATTACGCCTACATCGCCGCGGAGCTGGGCAAATCCCCTCTGGCCTCGGAGTCGTTGAACTGCAGCGCCCCGGACACGGGCAACATGGAGGTGCTGGAGCGCGTGGGCACCCCGGAGCAGAAGAAACGATGGCTGGAGCCGCTGCTCAACGGCGAGATCCGCTCGGCCTACGCCATGACCGAGCCCGATCTGCCGTCATCCGACGCCCGTAACATCCGCACCTCCGCGGTACTGGACGGCGACGAATGGGTGATCAACGGCGAGAAGTTCTATATCTCCGGCGCCGGCGACCCCCGCTGCAAAATCATGATCGTCATGGTGAAAACGGACCCGGATGCGCCTTCGCACAAGCAGCAGTCGCAGATCCTGGTGCCCGTGGACACCCCCGGGGTCGAGATCCTGGAAGGCATGCAGGTCTTCGGGAAGGATCACGCACCCCGCGGCCACATGCACATCCGCTTCAACAATGTGCGGGTACCGAAAGAGAACATCCTGCTGGGCGAAGGGCGCGGCTTCGAGATCTCCCAGCTCCGCCTGGGCCCCGGTCGCATCCACCATTGCATGCGCTCCATCGGCAAAGCGGAGGTGGCGCTGGAACTGATGGTGAAGCGGGCCGCCACCCGCGAAGCCTTCGGCAGGCCCATCGCAAAGCTGGGCGGCAACCTGGAGATCATCTCCCGCGCCCGCATCGAAATCGATGCCATGCGCCTGATGGTGCTCCAGGCCGCCAAGGCCATGGACGTGCTGGGCAACAGGGAAGCACGGGTCTACGTGAGTGCGGTCAAGGCCATGGTGCCGGAGAAGGTCTGCACAATCATCGACCAGGCCATTCAGATGCACGGCGCCGCCGGCGTCTCACAGTGGACTGTACTGCCCGAGTTGTACACCGACATGCGCCACCTCCGCTTTGCAGACGGCCCGGACGAGGTGCATCACATGGTGGTGGGCCGGGCAGAGCTGCAACAGTACGACCTCTGGTAGCACCGAACGGGCAACCGCAGCAACACCTCCCACCAGCGACAGCGGCCGCAGGGCCGCCGGGGGGTTTTCCCGGGGGGGTGGGTTTTGAGCACCCAAACCCCCCCCAAGGGGCCTCGGGCCCGG
>JAFIFU010000129.1 GCA_020831885.1 Ectothiorhodospiraceae bacterium | reverse complement strand
GATATCACGCCAGCACAGTGATTGAATCATTCTGAAGGCGATTCATTCACTGTTAAATGCCATGACGATATACCAACAGTTTCAAAGCAGCATCACAGCCAGTGGCCAGCTTGTTGCGATGTACACAGAGCTTCGTCGTAGTAGAGGACTAGGTGCTCGAGGACGACTTGATGCCGCAAACACCGATCTCCTTTGGCTACCTAGGTCAGCTGTCGTCGCTTCTCTGTCTGCGATGGATGCCTACATCCACGCGGTACTATACGAGAAGATTCCGGAAGTTCTACGAGGGGACGATGTTCCTGAACCGCTGGCCAAGGCCCTGGCTTCGATTATGCCAATTAAGAATGGCGATCATTTTCAGGATGCACTGCCAATATTGAAGGCCCACGACACAGTCGCGAGATTGAGCGAGCGACTCAGAGACCAGACGCTTTCATTCCTGTCGTACCAGTCACCGGAAAAAATCATGAAAGCATATGAACTTATTGGGCATCCTAATATTTTCGATACGGTGGCAGCCACATGGCCAGGACCTAGAACTACCGCGGACGACATCCGACGAAGCCTTGCTAATTACGTGAAGCGTCGAAACCAGATCGCTCATGAGGGTGACCTTGAGGCAGACGGTCAGCCCAGACCCATGCAGCCTCAGTACGCCACGCAATGTCGGGAGTTCATCGAGAACTTAGTGTCAAGATTGAATCGGGTGGTATATGGCATTTAACAACAGCGTCAACTCGGACCGGCTTTTCCGCTGGCGCTCCAAAGCCGGCCGGTTACGCTGAGCGTTCGGCAGATAGAGAATGATCATCTTCCTCGATAACGACGTGATTGATCCTGAATTCGGCCTTCTTGTCGATCTGTACGAGTTTCTGGACCACAAGTTATCTGATCTCTGCGATCGATCGGCCGAGTGCTCCGATCCGGACGCATCCGGTCTCTTTGACCAGATGGAGTACCTCTCTGGGTTTGGTCTGGTGGCATTGCAAACGTACCTTACGGAGACTGCCGCATGGGCAGGGTTGAGGAAGCACGAGACATTCGATCTTGGCCCGAAGACCACGTCGGGCGTATCGAAGATAAAAATTCTGAACGCCGTTGCGAACTTCTGGAAGCACAGGGAGGAATGGGTTCTGGATGGTGGCGAGAAGCGCAAAGCAGCCGTCGATGAGCTGTTCGAAGAGGTCGGCTACACCTGTGATGTCGATTACCCCATCTCGGGGGTGCTGACGGAGCTTCTGAGCCCGTTGGATGTCCGGTTCTCCTCTCTGTTGATCCCCGTCAAGGCATGGCGAGATGATCTGATCAAGACAAGTTTGGCCGAACAACACGGTGGACAGATATCGTCCGAAGGCTCGCGCAGCGTGCCTTAGGACGAATCGTCACCGTGAGCGTTAGCGATAGGAGAAGATGTGGCGATAGCAGCCTGTGAATCTTGGGAATGTATCAACAGCTTTGCCGCGTGGATAGCCGCGATAGGCACAGTTGGGACGTTAATAGGTACGATCTGGATTGCCACTTCTGACAGAAGGCCAAGAGTAAAATTATCTACAATCGTTCTAATGACGGGTCCACCGATTGTTCTGGGAAAGTCAGGGACTGCCACGGTATCCTCCGATGAATTCAGCCCGTTCTTCCAGGCCGAAGTCGTTAATATTGGTCAGTGCCCAGTGATAGTAGATTCATGTGGGTGGCTTGTCCCTCTAGGATGGAAGAGGCACCTTCTCACAAAAAGCAATCGCTCCTCGGTAAGCTATGTAAAAGATCAAAGCACGTCATTGCCTTGTACATTGATGTACGGGGAGCGTGCAAAGTGGATATTTGACCCATGGACGCTCCCCGCGCCCACTCATGAGCTCCATGGAACTAAGCTAAAGTGGCTGGCATGGCTAAGAGTTAGATTTATGAAGTTCGGCATTACCACATCTGTCGGGAAGAAGATCCGAGTTCGTGCTGATGAAGGCATTAGAGATCATGTTTGGAAGCAATACCTCGCGACCTACATTAATCGCTAACAAAACCATCCAGGCGACGCTCGTGCCTCGCGCGCTTGATGGTTGGCGTTATATTTCATAGGGAGTTTCAGTGAACATCGATAAGGCGATTGAGCTGGCGATCGAGAATGTCCGGAAAGAAGGGCTAACCGATATTTTTCGCGATCCCTTTGAGATTTCCTTGTTGAAAAACGAGAAATTCAGGGAATTTTTGTCAGACCAGGTTAAATCTAGAATCAATTCGGGTTCTTTGTCTGGTTTGAAGGTTTATCCAATCAGCCATGTTTTATTCCCTAAAAAGGATGCATACGATTTCAGGCGTGCGGCACTAATTCAACCAATTGATACCATTACTTACCTAGCGCTTGTTTTGATGTATGCAGATATCATCGAGAAGCATCGAATAGAAAAGCGTAGAAATGTTGTTTTCTCGTACAGGTTAAAACCAAAATCGGGCTATCTTTTTGACTCAAAATATAACTTCACATACTTTCAGTCTCATGTCTCAGGCCGAATCAAAAGTCCGAGGACGAAGGTGCTGGTGAAGTGCGATATTTCAAATTTTTACGACAGATTAAATTTGCACCGCCTCGAATCAACGCTTCTAAGTCTTCCGATAGAGAAGAAGCTTATAAAGCTTACTAATGAGTTACTAACATTCTGGGCTAATAGAGATTCATATAGTCTGCCTATTGGCGGAAACGCTAGCCGAATCCTTGCTGAAGCCGCATTGTTATCGGTCGACGATTATTTGCGATCTTTAAATGTTAAGTTTTGCAGATTCGTCGATGACTATCGTTTGTTTGCGCCAGATGCAAAGACCGCCCATTCGTGGTTAACGCTTCTTGTAGATCGCCTATATTTGGAAGGGTTGATGGTAAACCCGTCAAAGACAGTAATCGAAGACGTTTCGAAAACCACAAAGACGTCCACCGTTTCCGAGGAAGCTCGGCAAGTGGCAAATGAACTTCGCCAAGGACGAATCATTGTAGGATATACTGGGACAATTCCTACGAAGTTCCGAGAACTTTCTAATCGCGAAATAGAAGAGCTAAAAGAGGTTGCGACCGAAGAGCTTGAAGATAAAATAAAGAATAGTCAGATACTTCAGCCTGATGATGTAAGGCGATTTATCAGAATTGTAGTCGCAAGCGAAGATTACAATAAGCTTAATATATTCAATTCGCTTGTAGAGAAATTCCCTCAGTTCACCCCTTTGTTGGTGGATCTTTTTATAAAGAAAGAATCTGTTTTTCCTGAAAGTCTCAAGAGTTCTATCCGAGAATATTTTTCCAAAATGTTATCCGAGGGCGAACGGTATCCCGAGTATCTTTTGATATCCGTAGTCAGATTGCTCGGCCAAGATGGCTTCGTCGATAAAAGTGCACTGATGGCGTTTTTTAGGAATTTGAGACGGAACTCCGGAGCATATATTGGAAGAGCGGTTCTCGATGCCATTTCGAAAGTCGCTAATAGAACAGATGTAATTGAAATCCGGCAATATTATCAGCGGGCGGACCGATGGGAAAAGAGAGCTATCATTAGTATCGTTGACTCAGTTCTTTCTGAAGAGGAAAAGAGGCCTTGGCTCAAGAACGTAAAAGTTCACTCAGGCGACGACTTTTTTGCCGTTGAGACGTTCGATCCGAAAAAGAAAGGAAAATGAAATATAACAATCAGTTGCAGCGGATCAATTTGCGCTGCGCTCCAATTGCCCGCTGAACTGGGCGTTAGGCGTACAGAAGGCACGATGAATATTCCGGATGACATTGATGAATTGAGGAAGAAAATCCAAAAGATCCTTGACCCTATTGCGTCGGCGGTAGAAAAAGGAACTGAGGCTGAGAAAGACTTCCTATCTACTGCTGACAGAACAGATGCCGGAAGGAGTTTGCCACCATATTACCTAATCTATTTTCTATTTGTTGACCTTCTTGGTTATAAAAATCTAGGTCAATTTGAGAAAGTCGCATGGTCGGTACCAATAGACTATAACGGAACTGCCTTTCTTCTGGAGCACAGAAAGATGGGTATGGGCTTATTTGCTTCTGACAAGAGTAGGCAAGAAGCCGATTGTCAGGAAATTGTTAAAAAAATAAAGAAAGCCGTAAAGGCTGCACAGCCCTATTTTGAATGGGTTGCAAATGAAGCAGCAAAGCAATCAAGACTAAATGTTTTGAATCACAGCTTAAGATTGCATGATAGATATAATTTTCTTTTAGTTGAACATAAGAAGAAGCTAGATGAAGCCATCTCTAGGAAGGATGAAAGAATTAAGGCGCAACATTCTGAAAATTCTTGGAGTGTTCAAATGCCATATTTTGAACTCAAGAGGGAGTCAGAGTGGTTAGCACTTTCAGCAATTGAAGCATTTTATAGTTTTACTGAGCATGTGTTTATTCCTGCTGCAATATTGAAAGGCCATTTATTAACTGGTGAGGATGTAGCTAATCTAGCTGACAAAGATTGGGCATCAAAATTTAAAGCGTGTCTTGACGTTAAAAATAACGCGGTAAAACTGCACTACGACAGATTGGTTGCAATCAAGAGGCAAATAAGAAATTACATGGCTCATGGGGCATTTGGAAAAAATGGTGAAGCTTTTCAAATTCACTCTGGTGCAGGAGCTGTCCCTTTGCTTATGCCTCATCAGAAAGGAAGTTCTCGTTTCTCTATGCAGAGTGGAACTGAGTTTCAGGAAGAAGAAGCAATAAGTGCCATTGAGGAGTTCATGCATTTCTATTGGGAGTCCAACGACTACCCAGAGGTCATGTATATAAAAAGCACACTACCTAGCATTCTTACTTACGCATCAGACTCAACATACAGAAATGCCATGGCATCAACTGATGATATGGAGAGCTTTGTTGATTATTTGATAGGAGCCCATGACCGTGCCGGAGACATGGATTGGTAGAAAATCGCCTAACAAGGCAAATGCATTCGGACGGCAAAAGGCGCCGCTCCTTCGTCGCTCTGCTTTTTGCCGCCGGTGATTTGCGGCGTTGGACACTGAGGTGAGGTAACGCATGGGGCACTCAATTCAGTTGCAGGCGAACAACAAGTCCATCTCGCCGAAGTATCGCGTCAGCGACTGGTGCGACGCCAGGCAGTCTGACGACTGGGCGACGATGGTTGCCATCTTTAGAGATCGGCTGAATGGTAGATTCTTGGAGCCAATCGAACTTATAGAGAAAGATAACAACATTGGGGAGTTCGCAGGCTTCTCCATAATGTCACTCGATTGTCTGCTTGTTGAAACTCTCAATCAGTTCTACCAAGGTTGGGATGAGACCCCGGGAAATCATCAAAGACAGTTTTGGAAGTTCTTCCGGGAAAGCGAGTACTTCAAGCCAAACTTCACAAGAAGAATGTCAGACATTTTTTATAGCCATGTGCGCTGTGGCTTACTGCATCAGGCCCAAACCAAGAAACGTACATTGATTAGGGCAGACCAAGATAGGATGATAAGTCCATCACCCGGAGGGTTGGTCAACGGGATAATCGTTGATCGTATTCGCTTCCATGATGCATTAAAACAGGAAGTATCGGCGTATAGTCGAAGACTTGAAGCCGGAAGGCCAAGCGATGCCAACCTCCGCCAGAATTTCATCACAAAAATGCAGTACATCTGCGGGGAACAGGCGTGACAGCGTCCAACAATCGCATACAGCCGACCGGCCTGCCTCCGCTGCTCTACGGCAGCCCGGCGGCTGATGCGGGGCGTTAGCACTTAAGAATGGAGGCCGTGTTGTCCTATATAGAAGAAAAAATCAATGAACATCCGTCCCTTTCCAGGGCTGAGGAAGTACGTTCGCTCCTTGATGTGCTTGATGGGTTGGATCTGAGCACAGAAGTTAGGGAGTCATTGCACCGGTTACGGCGAGTTATTGACCTCTTTCTGAGTCAAGTCTCCTCCGCGGATCCAGAGCTCACGTCCTTCCAAGCACTTAAAAGTGCAGATCAGCAGTTTTCGAAAATCAAGCAGGAACTAACGCAATTCAAGTCAAATAAAAATGCCAACCACATAACTAATGCGTCTGCCGCAGCCGATAGCATTCTCTCCTCTGCGAGAGCATTGTGGGTTCCCGCCATTGACCTTGACCTTGATCAAATGCGAGACGCAATAAGCTCGTTTCGAAAATCGGTAGGCCAGAATGCCAGATATGCAGAACAAGAACTAGCAGAGACTCGTAAAGCCATAGAGATCCTTCGTGAGGAAGCTAATACGTTAAAAAACTCGATCAAGGAGCAGAAGTCACGTTTAGATTCAGTTGTAAATGAGTTTCAATCACAATTTTCCAAAGCGGAAGAGGCTCGACGAAGTGAAGCTGCTAGCGCACTTAAGACTGAAGAGGAAACAATGGAGAAGTTGCGCTCCAGCTATGAGGAAAAGTTTGATGCGTCGATAGATAATGCCAAGAAAAATCTCAATAATGTCTCAGAAGATCTAAGCGCCAAGGCGGATGGTTATATATCAGAACTTGAAAACTTAAAAGACAAAGCAGAGCGGCTTGTGCACGTAATCGCAAACACAGGAATGGTTGGAGGTTACCAGCGCGTTGCTAATGAGGAGCGAAGAGTTGGGCGGTTTTGGGATGGCGTTTCGCTGCTCTCGTTGGCGGGGATGGTTGGATTTGCAATCTATGCGTTTCGTGGAACATTCGAGGACTTTAATCCAGGAGTGTTTTTGGCCCGATTTGGTGTTGTTTTAACATTTGCTGCGCTTGCTGGTTATGGAGCAAGACAAGCAGACAAGCATCACAAAGTGGAGAGACGGAATAGACGCGTTGAGCTTGAACTCGCGTCCATTGACCCTTTTCTTGCCGAACTGCCAGACGATGAAAGAAACCGCGTAAAAGCGGCGGTGGCAGATCGCTTATTTGCGAGAGAAGATCTTCAAGGCGGGGGCTTTCTTGGAGAAGTAAAGAAGAAGCAAGAAAGTGAGAAATAAAGTGGAGTCGATATCATGTGTGCTAACAACAGCGTAAACACGGACCGGTTTTTCGCTGGCGCTCCAAAAACGGCCGGTTACGCTGGGCGTTGGGCGGCAGCACCGACAGGGACCACTCGTTGGCGCGCCGTGCGTGAAGCTCACCAAGAGTAGTCAGAGTGTGTGTTCCCAATGAGTATGCAAAACCAATATGTAATCCAGTCGCTTACGGGTTTGCACCAAGTCCTTCTTGGCGGCCACGCGGCAACGGGTGGAGGGTCATCCGCAAGTAAGGGGAGAGCGCGTGAGCACTTCGTGGAAACCTTTCTGAAACAGACTTTCCCCCCGACCTACCGGTTCGGAGACGGTGATATAACGGATAAGAATGGCTACAAGACGGGGCAAATGGATATAGTCATCGAACACCCTTTTGCTCCGACTCTGGCGAGTTCCTACACCGGGTCTAGCAGGCTGTACGTAGCCGAGGCGGTTGCCGCAGTCATTGAAGTGAAGTCGAATCTGACCTCCCAATGGGCACAGATTGAGAAGACGAGCCGGGATTTGGCGAACGTTCAACGACAGTTTGGCGGTACGCAAAGCCGTGGCGGCCCGCCGAGCCCGAACGTGCCGTTCTTTGTCGTTGGGTACGATGGATGGTCAGATATGGAGAGGTCGAGAGAGAAACTTCGAGTAACTCCGGGCATCTCAGGAATGCTGTCCATAAGACAGGAAATATACGTTGATAACCGTACGACCTCCGGCGGTTTCACGTGGGGCCCGGCAGGGAGTCTTTGGGGATTTATATGCTCTCTTTGGGATACGATAACGAGAATTGAAAACACGCACGCACTACCGGCGTCCTACGTCGTTGGAGCGCATGCGCCTGATTAAATTGATAGGTCCACGGTGTAGGCAACAGCGCCCCGCTGAGAGGGGTGGTTCGCCCAACAATGGCCTGGAGGCGACGCACTGAAGTGCGCGGCTCAGGCCAACGTGTGTGCCGGGCATGGCACAGAGCTAGGGAGGTGAAAGTCCTCCTGCCAGGTGTTCGCAGAGCGGAAGGCTAGGAGAAGGGCAAGGGCGGAATGTGTCAACCTTTTTCCGACAGTGAGTCATCGTATTGCTAATCAATGTTCTCGGTGGTGACCGGCGGATACGCCAGTTTCCCGGCAGTGGTTCTGGTCCGCATGTCACTGGCCGGAACCGTGAGGCCGTGATCCGGGTTGATGCAGACGCGGTTGGGCGGCCGGCTTGCGACCGACGGTCCTTTTGGAAAGCGCTCCGGATGCTGCGCATAGTAGATATCCAGCGCCGCCTGGCGCTTGGCGTGGACGGCCTCCACGCGGCCCTCGAAGACGTCGGCCGGGGTGTAGAAGGCCAGCCCTTCGTGGGGCCGGTTCTTGTACTCGGCGGTAAAGCCGCTCACCCACGCCCGGGCGTGGTCAATGTCATTGAATCGGCGCGGGTAGCCAGGGCTGTATTTCAGGGTCTTGAACTGCGACTCACTAAACGGGTTGTCGTTAGAAACCCGGGGCCGGGAATAGCTTCGGCGCACGCCGAAGCTCTCCAGGAAATCCCGGTAGCTGTGCGCAATCATCGGTGCGCCCCGGTCCTGATGAACGACCAGGGTGTCGGGCTCAATGCCATGGGCATTGAAGGCGTGTTCGAACAGGTGTCGGGCCAGCGCCGCGTTCTCTTTGCGGCTGATCATCCAGGCCACCGGATACCGGCTGAAGAGATCCAGCACCTGATAGAGATTGAGATAGACCCCGCGCTGGAGCGTCGGGAGCCGGGTGATATCCCAACTCCACGCCTGATTGGGAGCGGTGGTGATGATGCGCGGCACCGCGTGTCGCTGGGACGGGCGCTGTGGGCGCCGCTCCCGGGAGAGGCCCTGCTTGCGCAGGATCCGGTAGATGGTGGAAACCGACGGCATCATCCGGCCGTGATTGAGCTCTGTTGCATGGATCACCCGGACACTGGCGTCCTGGTAGATGTCACTGTTCACCCGCTCCAGCACGGCTTGACGCTCGCATTCACTGAGTGCGCGGGGCTGGGGACGCCCGCAAGGCCGGGATACGGTGCGGCGGCGTGCACGCGGATAGGTGCCCGTACGCGACAGCCCCAGGGCGTCACAGGCACGGCTGCGCGAGAGTGTGGCAGGGCGCTGCGCAAGTACCGTCATTGCGATCGCTCGCTCTGTGCGTCCTCGAGCAGCGCGAAGAGCTTTTTTTGCAGATCCACCATGTCCTCGGCGACACGGGCACGCTGCTCCAGGCGCTTCTTCTCCCGTTCCAGCTCTTCGATACGCTGGTCCCGGGGATCCTTGGGCTTTCGGCCCCCTTTGCCGGGCTCCAGCCCTGCCATGCCGGTCTCGGCCAAGGTCTTCCGCCAATTGGCCAATTGGGACGCATACAGACCATTGCGCCGCAGCCATGGGCCCTTCTCGCCACGATCCAGGGCTTCAAACTCAGCGACCAAACGCTGCTTCTCGGCCCCGGAGAATTGCCGGCGGGTGCGCCGCTCAAGGCTCGGCTCGGTTTGCACTTCGTTGTTCTCGTCCACGATCCGCTGCTCCTCTACAGTGCCCTACGTTATACACGTTTCTCTCGGGTCACTGTCGGTAGGCAGGTTGACACTTAGGGGGGCGTCATCGCGAGGTGGCGTGCGGAGCTGAAGGCCCGAACAATGACGGGAGACGGAGGCTCCGTGCAGAGCAGCGGGAGTGCATCTGACAAGCAGCGTGAGC
>JAFIFU010000024.1 GCA_020831885.1 Ectothiorhodospiraceae bacterium | reverse complement strand
AGATCGCCACGCCCATGATCACCAGCAGCGGAACCACCGCAGGACGCGTCAGCAACCCGATCACCACCAGCGCCCCGCAGAGCACCTCGAAGACGCCGACGACCGGGGCGAGCACCTGCGGCTGCGGCAGGCCGATCCGCTCGAACCGCCCAGCCCCCACCTCCTCGGCACGCACGAACTTCTGGATCCCCTCGGAGATGAAGACCGCCCCGACCATGATCCGGATCAGGATCGTTGCTGGCGGGGCCTTGGTCTTGGCGAGTTTCTTGAGCATCGGGTCTCCTTTCGCGCGGCCCGGTGGCCGGCGTCGAGCCTTCCTGGGCTCAGACAAAGCCTAGCGTCCGGCCTTCGGTCGCTGCAGGATCGCTCCCGATGCCTCAACCACCCTCATCCGAACCTTCGCCGAGCGGCGAACTGAGGCGCGCTGTCGGCGTTGGCGGCGCGGTGATGATGGGGCTGGGCTCGATCATCGGGACGGGGGTCTTCGTCAGCATCGGGATCGCTGCCGGCGTCGCGGGGCCCTCGGTCGTCCTGGCGATCGCGATCGCGGCGGTCGTCGCCTGCTGCAACGGGCTGAGCAGCGCCCAGCTCGCCGCGGCCTACCCCGTCAGCGGGGGGACCTACGAGTACGGGTACCGACGCCTGACGCCCCTGCTGGGGTTTACGGCGGGCTGGTTGTTTCTGACGGCCAAGAGCGCCTCGGCCGCGACCGCCGCCCTCGGCGTCTCGTTCTACGCCCTCCGCCTGTTCGGTCGCGACGGCGATCTGGTGACGGTCGTCGCCCTGACCGTGGTCGTGCTGCTGACCTTGCTGGTGCTCATGGGGATCCGGCGTTCCAGCGCCGCGAACATCGCGATCGTTTCGCTCACGCTGGTGGTGCTCGCGCTGTTCGTCGTTGTCGGCCTGCCCGCCGCGCTCAGAGGCGCGGGTGAGAACCTGACGCCGGGCTTTCCCCCGCTCGGGGGCGTGCCGGGGGGGCGGGTGCGGCGCCCGCCCGCGGGCCCCGCACCGGCCTTGCCGCGGGGTCAGAGCCTGGTGCGGAAAATCTCAAGCCCTTCCGTGTGTTCTCGCATGATGGCGCGGAAATTCTCGTCCTCCCAGTGGGGGCGTACACCTTGCGCCCGGGCCGCCTCGAGCCCCTGGCGGCGGGCCTCCATCCACTGGTCCACCCGCTCCTTGGCGGCCTCGTTCCACGCATCGTCCTCTTCGGTCCAGGCGCCGATTTCCCTGAGGTAGCGCACGGTGCCCGCATGCACAGGCAAGGGGCTTCCGTTCAGGTAGGTGCGGAAGTGTTCCAATGACATACGGGTTGCCAGGGCGTGGGTTTCCTTGTAGTCGTCGAAGCTCTCGTGGAACCATTTGGCCAGGTTGTAGATCAGATCCTCGTCTGTATCCGGCGTGGCCCAGTAAAGGAAGTTGGAAACAAGGCCGTGGGTTCCTCGGGCTGTCTCCACGCCCAGCGTGATCTCCGCCGGTACGTGGGCCGGCCGCACGCTCAGCCAGCCTTCCCAGCCCGCGGTGTCATCCAGAGGTTGATCAAGCCAGCGGATGCCGCGCGGGTGACCTTCCATTTCCGACAACACGGCACTGATCGGCGCGCACCAGGCCACGTCGGCCCGGCCGTCCGTGACGGATCGGCAGTTCTCCACATAGCTCCCCGCCGGGACAAAGGTCCATTTCTCCTCGGCCTCTTCCGGCGTCATGCCAAGAAAGCGCGGCAGCGCCTCGCGGACGGTGCGCATCATGGGCGGGGATTGCGAGGAGAGCGAAACCCGGATGCCTTCGCGCTTGAGGTCGTAGATGGATTCGATGTTCGAATCCCCCCGCACCACGAAGCCCCAGGGGGTGTCGTTGTGGTGCCAGACGATACGCAGCGGATTGGGCGGCATTGCGGCGTATCCGTCGATGCCCTCCATCTGGAAGCGGACTTCCGCTGACGAGACCGACGCCAGTTCGAACTCATTGCGCTGGGTCAGGCGGACGTAGCGGGTGGGTTCACTGTCCTCCGGCACCACACGAACCGTCATGCCGGTCTGATTCTGCAGCACCGGAGCCCAGCCGTTGGTGGACGCGAAGCTACCGCTGGCGGTGCCCGGTGTGGCGATGCGAAGCATTCTGGGCCACTCGTAATCGCTGGCGGAAGCCACACCGCCGGCGAGCACACTCGCCCCGAACGCGGCAGCCAGACAGGCCACCGCGGACTTGCGGATCGTTGTCGGTAACATGGTCTCTCCTCCCTCGGAATCACCACGCGGATGTCATTATCGGATGGTTGAAGTTGTGCGCGGCTACAAATCGAGGCTAGGTCGGTTTTCTGAAGGTGTCAATTTAATAAAACGGCATTTCGTATAATGAAACAGTGGTCGGCAAAAAGCGGGGTGACGGCGCAGAGAAGGCGGGCTCGTGTTTCCCATGCTGGGGGGTGGCGGTGGGTGGTTCCGGGGCGGAGAGGCGCCCCGCCCGGAGACTGCGCTCATTCTGATCGAAACCGGAACACCCGGCGATCCGTGCCGTTGCTGGCCAGTACGGCCACCAGCCGGTGGCGCGGCACGTGAATCGCCACTGGGGTCCAGCCGGAGTCCAGGTGGGCCAGCGCAGCGCTTTCCACAGCCTGGCCATACGCATCCAGCCGGATCCGCCACACGCTGCCGTCGGCACCCAGCCCATAGGCGTACAGGGGATACCCCGGCACATACATGCCCTCGATGGTCAGGCCGGACCAGGACCGCCGGAAATCCATGTGGATGAACCGTGGCCAGGCCGCGTCCTGCAGCGCCACCGGAGCCCCGTCCGGGGCCGTATACCGAAGTCCGTCATCCGCATACCGGTACTCACCCCCGTCATCCATCCGGTGGCCGGGCGGGGACTCGGGGCAAGGCCCGGCGGCCCTGCGGTGCCAGCCGCGCCAACTGTGCCGGAGCGTCTCCTGGTTGGTGGCGATCAGCGTGCCTCTGAACGCGCCCTGCTGGAAGTCACAGATTGACCCCCGCCATTCCGGCGGAGGTGTGGGGTCGCCACAGGCGGCCAACAGACCCGCCGCCAGCACGGCGGATAAGCTCCGCAGAGCGCCCCGGGAATTGATCAGTGTTGCCCTGAGGTCAGGCATGGTGTTCGCGCTCCCTGTTCGGTGTGGCATCTGCGCCATGGGTTTCGGCATGCAGGGAACATTGACTGTAGGCTGTTGATGCCAAACGATACAGAATCAATTTTATTATTTTGAACCGGTACAGATGGTTGATACTTTGTTCTGTAGTTGTGCCTGTGGGGGGATCTGTGATGGAGGCGCTGGGCGGACATTTGTATGAGCAGGTGGGGCAGGAACTGGCCAACCGGATTGAGCAGGGTCTCTATTCCCCGGGCGATCGCCTTCCGGGGGTGCGGGCGTTAAGCCAGCAGTTTGAGGTCAGTGTGGCGACGGCCGTTGCCGCCTATCGGTGGCTGGAGGCGGCGGGCTACGTGGAGGCGCGACAGCGTTCCGGCATGTACGTGCGCCAGCGTCATGCCCGGATGCCCCCGCGGCCGGGGCCATCGGTCCCCGCCACCGCCCCGACGCCGGTAACCGGTCAGGAGATGGTGTTACGGTTGCTGAAGGCGGCCAACGATCCCCATGTGGTGCAATTCGGTGCCGCCGTGCCCGACCCTGTCTACCTGCCCACGGCGTCGCTGGAACGGGCCATCGCCCGCGCGGCCCGGCAGGAGCGTGCCCGGGCGCTTGGTTACGAGTTCCCTCCCGGCGCTATCGAGTTGCGGCGGCAGATCGCCCGGCGGATGGCTGAGGCCGGCTCGCTCGTCCATCCGGATGAGCTTGTCGTGACCAATGGTTGCCAGGAGGCCGTGACGCTGGCGCTTCGTGCGGTAACCTCGCCGGGGGATGTGGTGGCGGTGGAGTCGCCCACGTTCTACGGCCTGCTGCAGGTGATCGATTCGCTGGGCCTGGAGGCACTGGAGATACCCACTGATCCGGAGCACGGGATCTCCGTGGACGCGCTTCGCCTCGCCATGGAGCGATGGCCGGTGCGGGCCTGTGTGGTGGTGCCCAACTACAGCAACCCACTGGGTTTCTGCATGAGCGATGCGCGCAAGCGCGCGCTGGTGGAACTGCTGGGGGAGCACGGCGTTCCACTCATCGAGGACGACGTCTACGGTGATCTGGGCTTCGATGGCCGGCGTCCGGGCGCCTGCAAGGGGCTGGCCCCGGAGGCGGACATTCTCTATTGCGCCTCCTTCTCCAAGACCATGGCTCCCGGGTTGCGCATCGGCTGGGTCGCGCCGGGATGGCGGCATCGGGACCGGGTGGAGTACCTGAAGTACGTGAGCAACCTGGCAACGCCTGCGGTGTTGCAGCTTGGCGTGGCCGAGCTGTTGGAGTCCGGCCGTTACGAACGCCATCTGCGCCAGATGCGTGCGGAATACGCCCGTGCGGTCGCCCGTATGGTGGATGCGGTGATGCGCTACTTCCCGACAGGAACCCGGATCACACGGCCCCGGGGTGGCTTCGTGATCTGGGTGGAGTTGCCGGAGGAGGTGGATACCTTTGAACTGGCGGGCCGGGCCCTGGCTCGGGGGATCAGCATTGCTCCAGGACCGGTGTTCTCGGCGAGGCAGAAGTACCGCAACTGCATGCGGTTGTCCTGTGCCTGCCGTTGGGACGCGCGGGTGGAGGCTGCTCTGGCCACCCTGGCGGCCATGTGCCAGTGAACACGGAGCGCCGGGACCAGGGCCGGGATCCCCCTGCCATGATGACCACCGTCAACGCTCTCCCGTCTCCCGGTGAATCCCCCATGCGCCCCGCCGTGACGCAACGGTGCGTGTCAGGACGCGGGGCCGGCGGATCCGGGTGTCCTTGTTTTCACCCGTCGCCATTGATCTGTGACTGTCCGGTCCGGAGCCGCCGACCGGTTTGGTGGTGCCCCAACGGTTCGCGAACCGGTGGCCCTGGATGGCGCGAAGCGCCTCCTCAAGCTCGGGGCTGCGGTATCCTCGCCGCCCATGCAGCTTGGCGGTTGCAATCAGCTTGCGTGCCTCGGCGATTCGTCGCCCGCGTGGCGTCATCCGCAACAGGGGCCACCACGCGCTGTAGGGCATCACGCAGAGCAAAATAACGGAAAGCATCGCGACCAGGGCCCAGCCGAGGAGTTGCAGCAGGAGTGACGGCATGGGAGCAAGCGTGCCGGTGAGGAACAGTACCAGCAGGAGGATCACAGCGATCAGCCATCTGGAACCCATCACACCACCTCCATGCCCCGACTGGCATCGGCGGTAAGGCCCAGGCCCCGATGCGGGGCCGCGGTCGGGACATCCCGCGGTGCGCCCGGCGCCGACTCGGCGCATTGGTCAGGAGCGCAATGAGCCCACCTGAGTGAAAGCATAGCAAGGGGAAGGGCTGATGGTGCTAACGGAACTCGGGGTCGACCCGGGTGTTGGACAGGTTGTTGGCGTACGTTGCCAGTGTGTAGGCGGCAATGATGGTGGTGATTTCCAGCAGATCTTCAAGCGAGACGCCGCGATCCCGGAACAGCAGCATCTCCGCGCGTCCGAGATGGCCCCGGGTCTCCAGAACCCGCCGGGTCG
Organism: Ectothiorhodospiraceae bacterium; assembly: GCA_020831885.1. Lineage (GTDB taxonomy): Bacteria > Pseudomonadota > Gammaproteobacteria > Nitrococcales > Aquisalimonadaceae > LSCE01. Next base: position 43,717 of record JAFIFU010000024.1, on the reverse strand, counting down.
CCTCCACAAGTACCCGGAAACGGGGATCCAGGGGCAGCTCACCCGCCAGCATGCGCTCCACACAGTGGGAAGCAACCGAGCTGTTGCGCGCTTCATGGGCGAAAACACCCTGGCAGTACCGGCAGCCATTCGTCACCGCCACTTCAAGCGCGACAAGCGCTTGCTCCGCCGCGGCGAGATTCCCGCGATGCTCCAGGATGTTCTCCACTTGGACGAACGCATCCAGCGCCGCGGGATGTTGTGCTAGCGTGCGATAAACGTTCGGCACCGCGCCATCGAACTGCTCCGCGACTTTGGACAGGATGGTCCGTGTCTCTGTTTTGTCTGACATGGCGCCCCCATTTAAGCACATTGGCCGGTTTCCGGTACTATGTACTTATGCGCATGTCATGCCTGCTCGTAGCCAGGTCGTCGTTGGCGTGACCGGCTCCCACAACCAAGAACTGCCGGGCGACGCTGTTAATGCTCTCCGATTCCGTCACGAAAACGCGCCGTATCGCGGAACAACTCTTCGAAGAGCTCTACGATCCGGCCTTCCTTATCGACCCGGGTGCCGGCTGTTTCGTTGGCGCCAACAGGGCGGCGTGTGCCTTCCTCGGTTACGGGCCTGATGAACTCAGGGAATTGACACCTGCCGACATCCATCCTCACGAGATCCCTCGCCTGGATGCGTTTCTTGAGACGGTGCGCCGAAACCAGCGCTGGTCTACCGATGAGCTGGCGTGCCGCACCAAAGCGGGAGCATTGGTTCCGGCGCAGGTGCGCGCCTCTCTGGTGACCCTGGACGACAAGGCTTACATATTGGCCATTGTGCGTGACCGTCGTGAGGAACAACTCGCGGAACTCGGCCGCTCCATCCGAAAACTGACCCATGATCTGCGTAACACCATGGTTTCGTCGCGGCTGATGGGGGACCGTTTGCGCAAGCATGAGGACCCCATTGTTCAGCGCAGCGCGGAATTGATCATCCGATCCGTGGATCGCGCCGTCCATATGTGTCAGGAGGCGCTGCTCGCCGGCAGTGCCCGCGAGCAGAAACCCTCTCGCGAACGTTTTCCGCTGAGCGATGCGGTGGCTGAGCTGACCGCTGCCATCGGGCCGGAGGAAGTGGCGGATGCCCGACTGGAGACGGTGGGGGAAGACGTTGTGCTGGATGCGGATTTCGATCAGTTTTTCCGGGTCCTGCTCAACCTGGTCCGCAATGCCCTGGCAGCCGGAGCCACGCGTCTCGTGATTGCCGGAAACCGCGATGACGCCACGGTCGTCATTGACGTGCAGGATGACGGCCCGGGGATACCCGCAAGGGTCAAAGGGGATTTGTTCCGTGACAAGACGCTGGTACCTGATCATGGCAGTACCGGGCTCGGTCTCACCATCGCGTGGGAACTGGTTCACAACCACGGGGGCGTGCTGACACTGGTTCAGACAGGCCCGCAAGGAACCCATTTCCGGATCACGCTCCCGGCCTAGGAAATCCGTCAACACCACGCTGGCCCTGCAAATCCATACCATCCCCCACCGCTCCCGGGGCCGAAGGAGGCACCCCAGCCGGGGATGTCGTGGGCACCTGGCAGCCCGCTACGTAGAATTACTAGGTCCGCAATCCATTGTTTCCTCTCCTAAGATTCCCGTAAGGCGGGTCGCAACCTGTGTCAGGGGAGTCATTGACCATGAACGAGGAAAACCATACCCAGAAGCGGCGCGAATTGCTGGACACGCTTACCATAGGACTTGTGGGGTCAGCCCCCGTCCTGCTGATCGCCGTCTACGGCGCAAGCACCACCATTGCTGCCGAACGCGTGGAAACCGGAGCGACGCACGTTGCGGAGAGCGTCATCGCCGTGAGCGAGGCACGAGGCGAAGCTGAGGGAGAGGCGGAAGGAGAAGCAGAAGGAGAAGCTGAGGGAGAGGCCGAGGGAGAAGCAGAAGGTGAGGCTGAGGGAGAGGCCGAGGGAGAAGCAGAAGGTGAGGCTGAAGGAGAAGCCGAAGGTGAGGCCGAAGCTGACGTAGGGCCTGAAGCCGTCACGCGCCCCGCCGACTATCAGCCCTATCAAGGGGATCTGGAAGATCTGGTTGCTTACGGGGAGGAGCTGTATGCGGATCCCGCCCTTTCCAGAACCGGCGGCGTCTCGTGCATGACCTGCCACGCTGGTGGCGCGCAATATCTGGATTCGTTCGCAGAGCCCTACCCCCACCTTGTGGACATGGCTCAGAGCCAGTTCGGCATCGACAGTATTCACCTGGATGAGATGATTCAGGTGTGCATGGTGATTCCCATGGGTGAGGACCCGCTGGCCTGGGATTCCCGGGAACTTGCCGCCCTCGTGGCCTACTACGAGCAGGTGGAGCAGCCGGAATTCCAGGAGCAGAAGGCAGGGCAGTAGAACCGGATCCCGCTGCTGGTGATGGTCTGTGAGTGAGGCGTGAGGGGCCCTGATGCCCCGGGGGCAGGCGCTTTCTGCTCCACGAGTGTCTTCGCGGCTGAGGGGCCCCGGTGGAGTCTCATTGGGCTTGTCGTCTTCTTTCATGAGGGGTAGTCTCAATCGTGCCCTGGCGTACGGAAGCGTGTGCTGGGCAATAATTCAGTGAAGCGGGGGTGCCCTGTATTCCACAGGGCTGAGACAGTCCCTTTGAACCTGATCCGGTTTGTACCGGCGTAGGGAAGCTTCGATGCGGTTTCATGTCATCGTCGCGCACTCCGCTTCGCGTCCCTCCATGCAATGAGACGAGGTGATGCGATGAGCACCCAACCGAATGTATTCACCCAGCGGACGGCTGGGCTGAGCGCGGATATCACACGCCCCTTTCCCGGTTCCCGGCGCATTTACGTGAACGGCAGCCGCCCGGATCTGCGTGTGCCCATGCGGGAGATCCGGCAATCCGACACCCGCGGCCTGCAGGGCGCGGAGTCCAACCCGCCCATCACCGTTTATGACACCTCCGGCCCTTACACCGATCCGGATCAGCGGATCGACCTGATGCAGGGTCTGCCCCGGCTGCGGGAAGGCTGGATCGAGGAGCGCGGGGATACGGAGCGGCTCCCCGGCCCGAGTTCCCGCTACGGGCGCGAACGCGCGGAGGATCCGGCCACCGCCCATCTGCGCTTCGCCCACATCCGCCCGCCGCGCCGGGCCCGCTCCGGGGTCAATGTGACCCAGATGCACTACGCCCGCCGCGGCATCATCACGCCCGAAATGGAATTCGTGGCCATTCGGGAGAATCAGCGGCTGGATGCCCTCCAGGACAAGCGGCTGCTGCGCCGTCATGGGGGGCAGGGCTTCGGTGCGCAGATTCCGGAACGCGTCACGCCCGAGTTCGTCCGCGATGAGGTGGCGCGGGGGCGCGCTATCATCCCCAACAACATCAATCACCCCGAATCCGAGCCGATGATCATCGGCCGCAACTTCCTGGTGAAGATCAACTGCAATCTGGGCAACTCGGCGGTGACCTCGTCCATCGAGGAAGAGGTGGAGAAGATGGTCTGGGGTATCCGCTGGGGGGCGGATACGGTGATGGACCTCTCCACCGGCAAGCACATCCACGAAACCCGGGAGTGGATTCTGCGCAATAGTCCGGTGCCCATCGGCACCGTGCCCATCTACCAGGCGCTGGAGAAGGTCAACGGCAAGGCTGAGGAACTGACTTGGGAGATCTTCCGGGACACCCTGATCGAGCAGGCCGAGCAGGGGGTGGACTATTTCACCATCCACGCCGGCGTGCGCCTGCCCTACGTGCCGCTCACCGCCGACCGGGTCACAGGCATTGTCTCCCGGGGCGGCTCCATCATGGCCAAGTGGTGCCTGGCCCACCACAAGGAGAGCTTCCTCTACACCCACTTCGAGGAGATCTGCGAGATCATGCAAGCCTACGATGTGGCCTTCTCCCTGGGGGATGGTCTGCGCCCGGGCTGTATCGCCGATGCCAATGACGAAGCACAGTTCGCCGAGCTCCAGACCCTGGGCGAGCTCACCGAGATCGCCTGGAGGCACGACGTTCAGGTGATGATCGAGGGGCCGGGGCACGTGCCCATGCAGAAAATCAAGGAGAATATGGAGAAAGAACTGGAGGCCTGCCACGAGGCACCGTTCTACACGCTGGGGCCGTTGGCCACGGATATCGCTCCGGGCTACGACCACATCACCTCCGCCATTGGCGCCGCTCAGATCGGCTGGTACGGCACCGCCATGCTCTGCTACGTCACCCCCAAAGAGCACCTGGGCCTGCCGGACAAACAGGACGTGCGCGACGGTATCATCACCTACAAGCTGGCCGCCCATGCGGCGGATCTGGCCAAGGGCCACCCGGCCGCGCAGGTGCGGGACAACGCACTGAGCAAGGCGCGCTTCGAGTTCCGCTGGGAGGACCAGTTCAATCTGGGGCTGGATCCGGACAAGGCCCGGGAGTTCCACGACCAGACGCTGCCCAAGGAAGGCCACAAGGTGGCGCATTTCTGCTCCATGTGCGGGCCGAATTTCTGCTCCATGAAAATCACCCAGGATGTCCGTGCCTATGCCGAGCAGCACGGTCTGGACAGCGTCGAGCAGGCACGGGAAAAGGGCATGCAGGAAAAAGCCGTGGAATTCCGCCGCCGCGGAAACGAACTGTATCAGCCGGAATGAGCGCCATGGCTGGTGCCAACGATGGTATGGGGCAGCCGTGATCGTCGTCAGTGGTGAGCCACGACAGATGAGAAACGGCACCCGTCTCGTCGATCTGCTGGATCAGGGCGATTACCCCGAGCGCGTTGCAGTGGCGGTAAACCGCCGTGTGATCCCTCGCGGGGAGTACGCTCGATACCGGCTTGCTCCGGGAGATGAAGTGGATATCGTCCAGGCCGTCGATGGCGGCTGACTCCTTCTTGCGCGGTTCCCTCATCACCCGAGGCGGTTCAAACTCGTTTGTGGGCCGCAAGTTGAATGAGCCCGAAGGACGTGTCCGTTGGATTACCCGGGGGCAGGCTGATGCATTGGTGGAGGCTGCCCGGTCCAATCCCCGTCCCCCTTACCTGGCTGACTTCATTTCCTTGGCTTTCCATACCGGGTGTCGTTCTGGGGAATAGATCAACGCTTCCCTAGAGGGCAGGCATACGAAAACGAAGCGGCGCCGCAGTGTTCCGCTCGACAAGATTGCTATGCGGGTGTTGTTTGTCCGGAAGCGCTTTGTGGACAAACATTGTCCCAACTCACCATGGGTGCTGTGCCGCGCGAACGGCGAGCCGTTACAGTGGCTCCATAAAGGGTTCGCGAAGGCATGTGCTGTTGCCGGCATTAAGGACTTTCGGGTTCATGACCTTCGGCACACGTGTGCCGCATGGCTGGTCTCAGCCGGTGCTCCTCTGGCGGAAGTCCGAGATCTGCTCGGGCATGCCGGCATCACGATGACAGAGCGCTATGCGCATCTGGCGCCGGACAATGTCCGGGCCGCGGTCGCCCGACTCGATGCCATTGAGTCACGATCGAGTCACGCTGCCTAGCGTGGATGATCATGGTGAACTGAAGAAAGCCGTAAAAACCTGTTTTTACAGTTTATTTATGGTGGGCCCGCCAGGACTCGAACCTGGGACCAAGGGATTATGAGTTTTTTTGGTGCCTCCCTGAAATTGTCTACCTAAAATTTGTTGCTGTTTGAAATTGACGGCAATGCTTGACGTTGCGCGCGATTTGACGTCCCATGGTGTTTGAAGCCGTCGGCGCTTTTTTGATCGAAAGTGTCTACATAGTGTCTACTTTTTAAACCATGGGACTGTTTGGGGATGCACGCACGACTGACAAAATCCGTGGTTGACCGGATCAGCCCACCTGCTAGCGACAAGCCCGAGTACTACCGTGATACGCAGTTGACGGGCTTCGCCCTGCGTGTCACGCCGCGGGGCGTGAAGAGCTTCATCGTTGAGACCCGCATTAAGGGCAAGGTGCGGCGCAAGACCCTGGGGCGGTACGGGCCGCTCACCGTCGAGCAGGCGCGCAAGGCCGCGCAGAAGTTCCTGGGCGAGGTCGCCGGCGGTGCGGACCCCATCACCGAGGGGAAGGTGGAAGCCGATCGGCGCATGACCTTGGGCGAGGTATTCGAGACCTATCTCACGGTGCGTAAGAAGCTGAAAGCGAGCACGGTCCTCGACTACCGGCGCCACCTGCGCGAGTCGTTCCCCGACTGGCGCGATCGGCCGCTTGCGACCATCAGCAAGGACGCAGTCTCACGCCGCCACCAGAAGCTCGGGGAACGCAGCCCCGCGCGCGCCGACAACGCGATGCGCGTGCTACGCGCCGTCTTCAACTTTGCCCGCGGCCAGTACGAGGATGCGGACGGCAATAGCCTCTTCCCGGATAATCCCGTGGACCGCCTCTCGCATACCCGCGCCTGGTACCGGGTCGAGCGGCGTCGCACGCTGATCAAGCGCAGTGAGTTGCCGGCCTGGTTTGAGGCAGTCTTCACGCTTAAAGACGAAGCCGGCGACGCGCAAGCGGGGACGGTCGCGGACCTGCTCTTGCTCCTGCTCTTCACCGGGCTGCGGCGCTCTGAGGGCATGGGGCTGCGGTGGGAGGCCATCGACTTCGTCGATCGGACGCTGACCGTGGGTGACACCAAGAACAGCGAACCACTGACCTTGCCGCTCTCGGCGTTCATCACGGACATGTTGCGCGCACGTCACGCCGGCGCGGTCTCTCCCTTCGTGTTCCCTGGGACCGGGGAGCATGGCCATATCCAAGAGCCGCGACCGCAGATGCGCAAGGTGACAGAGCGCTCCGGCGTGGCGTTCACGCCGCATGATCTGCGGCGGACATTTGTCACCGTGGCGGAAAGTCTGGATATTCCGTACTACGCCCTCAAACAGTTGGTGAACCATAAAGTCAGCGGGGATGTGACCGCCGGCTATATCGTGACCAATGTTGAGCGCTTGCGCGAGCCGGTCGAGCGGATTGCCGATTCGCTGCTCAGCGCAGCGGGCTACGGGCCCTCTGGTGATGTGGTCCGTCTGCGTGCAGGCGCGTAAGGGGCCTGTGGCCCTGATTGGTTACCAGCGAATGGTTTACGTCCACGATGAGCGCTTTGCATGACTGACGAGAAGAACCGAACCATCAACAAGGAGGCAGGTGAGGCCTCCCCAAAGACGCCGGCCGATATCCTCGAACAGTGGAACGCGCATGCGGCGCGCGTACGGCAAGCTGCAGCAGATGCTCCGCGGAATATGCGCCTGCCTACCGGCTATCCGGCTACGTGCCGCGCTTGGGCGCTGCGAGACTATTGGACGCCGGAGGAGGCCGCGAACCTCCTGGCCGGCTGTCTGCCCGATCGCCCCCTCGGGCTGCCGGGTCATGCCGCGCTGGATGCGCAGGTAAGAGCGTTTAAGGGCATCCTGGGCCGCGCGGACCTGGAACTGAAAGGTCGGTGGAAGAAGCAGATCCCGGCGCGGGAGTTCGTGCAGTGGGCGATTAAGAAACGGATCGGTGTGCCCGAGCCCCTACTCGATGCGATGGGGATGGCGCCTGCGGAGCCCGCCGGTGAAGAGGTGCCCACGCTTCAGAGCCAACGCGATCGAGAGCTCTGCCGAGCCATTGCAAGGACATTGTGGGATGAGCATCCGGAAATGACTATTGCCGCCATGACGCGGCATCATGCGATTCGGATTTATGGCAACGGCAAGCAATACAAAGAACCCGCGCTTCGCAAATGGATCAAGGACTTAGATCCGCGGCCGCCCGGGCTCAAAAAGGGTGGACGGCCGCGGAAGGGCACGACGGGATAGGCCTTCTCGCGAGACGGCGTTCTCTTCGCCCGCGATCACGCGTCCAGTAGCTCGAGCAGGGCGCGGTAGTTCGCAACCTGCCCACGTTGGGCCAGTCCTTCCAGATCACCCGGGGCTCCAGTCTTGTGAATCATCCGATGGCAGTTCGAGCAAAGCACAGCAAAGTCGGTCTCCGGGTCCTGTGGGGCTGGCTCGCCTTCCGGTAGATCGGCGAGCGGCGTCAGGTGGTGAGCTTCGATATACGTCGTTCCCAGTTCTCCATAGACGGCTTTGAAGTCAAAGCCGCACACTTGGCAAATGTAGCCGTGAACCCGCTTTGCCTTTCTTGCGGCGGTGGAATCACGTTCTATTCGCCGGTGCAGCCGATATCGCCGGACCTCAACGATCGAGGCACCGTCCGGGAGCTCGTCGTCGAACTCATCCGTTTCCAGAGAAGCATCGAGGCCGCCGCGGGCGGTCAGGTTGTGGTACAGCCGGACAATATCGCGCAGATCGGTTGATAGTCGCTCATCGGATGGTATGTGGCCGAGGTCGTAGCGAACACCGAAGGCATGGCCGGCCTCATAGCCCGCGGGCAACGAGGCGGAGCTGGCCAGGTCGATCGGCGCATCATTAAATCGTGGTTTGAATTCTGGGACCCGCTGGCATATGAGCTGGGCGCGCCGCCGAAGCTCATCCGTATAGCGCGCGCCGAACTCATCGCGAATCGCCGTTGTTCCCTGGTTTAGGGATAGGTAGAGGCGTTGTGTGTCGGCCGAATAGAGGTAAACGACGTAATAGCCTCGGGTGGCTGTTGTCGTGACCACCGGATCGAACACGGCAATCCAGGGGACATAGGCCCAGTTGCCCTTGCCTGGGCTTCCTTCGATTTTGAGCGTCCGTGCCGGGTCAGCGGGGGCGAGTACTGCGCGAACGGCGTCGGCGGCGTCCTGGCGTATGAACTCTGCCAACTCATCGCCTTTGAGAGGGCGATTTTCCCGTGCGTTAGCGTATTCCGCACCAATGCGTTCTAACGCTTCTTTCAGCATGGCTGCTCACTCGCTTTTTTTTGTTCCTCCGGCGTTGCTCTCCTTTTCACTGCCAGGACGGCGGTTGTATTTGCGCGCATTCCCCTGCGCGAGCGCTATAGGGTACTTCTCTGCGTTGATCCGCATTTTCTCCTGCAAGGCGGCTTCGAGCTCGATATCGAGGGTGTCGGCGAGGCGCAGGAGGTAGATCAGTATGTCGGCGAGCTCCTTGCGCGCTTCGGCGTATTCGCCCGGTTGGTCCTGCTTAATGCGGCGCGACTCTTCTTCCGAGAGCCAGCGAAACACGTCCAGCAATTCCCCCGCCTCAGAGGCGAGCCCCATCACGAGGTTCTTCGGGCTGTGGAACTGTTCCCAGTCTCGCTCGGCCGCAAACGCGCGAAGTTCCTCCATATACCGCGCTAAATCCACGTCCCATCTCCCGCCTTAAGGCTGCCTGGAGGTTGTAGAGAAACTATCGGTGCAGGCCAAGAAACCTAGTTTCTCGCGTCCACGCCAATTTTTCGCTGAGCCGGATACCGCCAGCATACGCCCATGTTGTTCGTAACCGGAGGCGTATTGATGAACTCGGCATTGCTCACCACCGCAGAGGCTGCCCGCTACATTGGCATGAGTAAAGCGTTCCTGGAGCGCGATCGCTGGGCGGGGGCACGTATCCCGTTTGTTCGGGTCGGGAGCCGTGCGGTTCGCTATCGGCAAGCTGACTTGGAAGCCTACCTTGGCTCCCGGGTTCGCCATTCCACCAGCGAGCAGTAGCGCGGACGCGGTATGCGTACTCCCTTCGCACACACCTTGCGTCCGCCCCTGAAGCCGCGGCGTGCAGCCCTCTATACGGGGCGCGCGCTGTATACGGGAATAGGCCCCCGTATAGGGCCGAAGTCGCGCGAAGATTTTCCTCTATACGTTTACGGGCATTTCCCTGTCGTTGGTCTCGTGACGTATAGGCGGCTGCCTCCGCTTTCGTCTCCACCCCCTATAGCATTGCGTCGCCCTATAGGGGCCGCCAGAGGATGGGGCCAGACCCTAAAGGGGGAGGCCTGCCCTATAGCCTACCGCCTGACGGAGGGAGGCTAGCCCGGCATGCACGCGCTTCCCGCCGAGCTCATCGGACTCGAATACCGCTGGACCAGTTTTCAGGTTCCCTACATCTGGCCTGATGGCCGGACCTCGGTAGAGTCCTCGTTGCGCCGTGTTCCGACAACGCTGGAAACGCATCCCGATGATTTGGACTTTGTGCATGCCTGTCTGCGGTGGGTGCCGGCCGAGTGGCGGAAACCGCTGACCCGATCCTATACGCGCATCGCAAAGCGCTCAGGCGGCCGCGCAGAGGCTAACCGATGGCTCGGAGACCTGGCCGAGCAAGCGCGCCAGAGCCGGTTGTGCCTCGCCTCTGATGAGGACGCGATAAGAGGCAAGGCGAAAAGTCTTGCCCGGGGACTTTGGCGATCAGGGGCGGATGCTTGCCGGACGATGCTTGAAGACTTCCACATCAAAGAGCCAAAGGTCAGCGGTGAGGAAGGGCTCGTTGCTCGTTGCCGAGATGAGCGTTGGTGGCGTCGTCAACTGCGCAAGATGGTCAATCGTACGGCTGAGAATGTGGGCCGGCAGATCGGCCTGGTTCACAAGCGTGCCCAGCTATACGTGACCGACAGTGCGTTGCGCCGACGGCGCCAACAACAAATCCGTAATCAGGCCATTCTCTCGTCCATGGTGGCGGTCAGCGAGGAAGGTCAAGAGTTTGACCTCGATGAACTGATCGAGGCGAGCATCGCGAACCCGGCGAACCGCCGGGCCGAGTTGATGGTGCGAGCCCGCGGCTTTGAGGTGGTCGCGGATGACCTAGGCCACGTCGGTGACTTTTGGACCATCACCGCACCGTCGCGCTTCCATGCGGTGCACAGCCGCAGTGGCCAGCGAAATGAGGCCTTTGATGGATCAACCGTGCGGGAAGCGCACGACCATATCAAGACGGTATGGGCGCGGATCCGGGCCGCCTTCCAACGGCAGGGCATTTCCCCGTATGGGTTCCGCGTTGTAGAGCCCCATCACGACGGCACGCCGCACTGGCATCTGCTGGTGTTTCTTCCACCGGAACAGCTCGAGACCGCCCGCCGGATCGTCCGACACTATGCGCTCGAGGACTCGCCGGACGAGCCAGGCGCCAACCGGCACCGCTGTACCTTCAAGCGGATCGACAAATCACGGGGCAGCGCGACCGGCTACATCGCCAAGTACATTGCGAAGAACATTGATGGATTCGCGCTTCGCTCTGACGATCCCAAGGCCCCCGACGAGGTCCTGGGAAAACAGCCGGAAACCGTTGCTGAACGGGTTGTGACGTGGGCCTCGGTGCACGGAATTCGGCAGTTCCAACAAGTGGGCGGGCCGCCGGTCGGCGTTTGGCGCGAAGCTAGGCGGCTAAAGGGCGAACACAGTGGGCTGATTGAACAGGTGCGTAAGGCCGCCGATGAGGGCGACTGGTGGGCATTCGTGCGCGCTATGGGCGGGCCGATCGGTAAGCGCTCGGAGTGGCCGGTTCGCGTGGCCCGGCTCGAATGGTGGATGACAGACACGGGAGAGCTGGATACCAACCGCTATCAGGAGCCCGCGGCGCTGCGACCGTTCGGGCTGGAATACGACGGCGTGACGATCCCGACCCGCGGGGTTTGGGAGGTTGTCCCGAAGCGGGACCTCGGCGTCGGCAGTCTAGGCGCTGCCGCCACGGCTGGAAATCCCCGCCCTTGGAGTTCTGTCAATAACTGTACGGCCACCCCTCCTTCCGGAGGCCCGTTTAAGCTGAGCGGAGAGGTAACCTTCGCAAAAGGACTAGTCGTTTCACAAAACCGAGGTTAGGGTATTCTTATCGATGTGGGGTTTTTGATTTACAGGAACGTCACGAAGTGTCTCAGTGGGTTCCTTTGTGTACATTCGAACCTGACCTTCCCCGCATACAAAACAAAGAGTCGTTATGAGCGATGGCTAACTTAATGCCTGGCAAGCGTGCAATACTTTGCGGGCGTCGGGTCCAGAAAAATATGCCAGCGTAATATTGATAGTTCATGTCAACGGGGGCTGAATGGTTGCAACAACTGCTCGAACTTTGTATTTGAAAGCGGCAAGATACCGGTCGACTCGATCTAATTTCCAGCCTATGGCGCTCGAGAGCGTTATTTTGTCCGCTTGGAACTCCACCTCCTCAACTCAACCGTTGGTATGGCCAGAATTAGATGCCGCTGGGAATCACCAGCAGGGAAACGAAGGAAAGCGTCACTGGTTCATTAACTTGGTTGTTGAAAAGAGTAGGGGTGTTTCGGTTCGTCTATGCAGTTACACGCCATCTGAAATTCCAACATCGATGCCATTGGATTTTTCAGTGAAGAATGTTGGTTTGGAAAATACGCCGATAATGGATAGGAATGGGGATGAAAGGCAGTTGGTGCACGTTGTTCATGCGCATATCTATAACCAAGTTGTTGTTATCGAGAGTACGCGAGGGGCAGGGAATCTCGATGAAGTGGCCAGATATATTACGGAAATAGCGCGACTGTTCACCAGCGATAATAAATACCCTAGAATACATCTTAATGATGTAATATCGAAAGATCTGAAGAGTGCAATAAAGGCCGGTGGGGGTGCGAAGGCAGTTGAGCTAGCTCTTTCGCAACCGAAAACTTCCTCGAGATCAGTCTATGCTTCGTCATTGATTAGCGCGAAAAAGGCCATTGGTGGGACAGATTCATTGGTTTTAAAATGGGAGAATAAGAGTGGTAGCTCGTTGAAGATTAAGGATGTAGAAAAAGCATTTGATGAGGCTGAGACCTATGATGAAATTGATAGGATTTCAATTTCCCTAAGAAACGGAGAAACTCTCTATTTAGGGAAGCATAGAATAAAAAAGACCGTTGTAATACCTCAAGTGGCTGGGGTTGGGGCCCCTTCTGCCGATCAGGTTTACAATCTTCTCTATGATTACTTGCTTGACCTAATAAAGAATCACGTTTTAACAGGAGATGGTCAACTTAAGTCAGCAACCGCGACCCCATAAACTATGAATTGGAAATCCTATATTCCAGACGACTGGCGTCGAGCCGTTGAAGCTATTCAAGATATGCGGTCCGTCGACAGGAAAACGTCTCACCCCTATGCTAAAGGGCTGATTTCGCTCACTGCGCCGCTTTTGGTAGTTGCGTCTATTGTTTTTATGTGGAACCCAAAAATGCCGGAATCCGTTGCGCTTGCTAGCATTACGGCGCTAAGCATCTTAGGTGGTTTCATCATAAATCTTATGCTTTTTACTGGCCGGATGGGGGATGCTCAAGGCATAAGCGCGGACGATAGCCGCATTGTGGCGAGTCATATCAGTTATCTCTTAGTGTCTCAATCAACGACATTTTTTGTTTATTTGATCACTCTAGTAATGGCGATTTCTTGGTTTGCGTTCGCCTCAGCTGAAAACGCTTTTGTAAACTCAATAAGCATATCCCTTAGAATGGCCACGGCACTGCTAATCGGACTGCTGTTTGTTTGCTTCATGAGGTCGACTATTTTGCCGTTGCAGCTTTATGAGATGCATCGATTCACGCTGGATCTAATGGTGGCCACGAAGGATAAGGAGCTCAGCGAATTAATAGACAAGGAGAAGAGAAAAGAAGAGAAGGAAAGATTAAAGAAATGATAAAGCCGTCTACGTAGATCCTGTAAAATGCTCTGGTGCTTTCCGTGGTGATTAAGAGGGTTCTTATGTTCGGTTTTTAACGTCGTCCCGCGTGTCGATTATTGGGTAGCCGGGCAGGGTTTTAGGATTTTAATCAGGGCCTTTCTCTAGAGAAAGGTGTTTTTGTTCTTGATGCGACTGGTGAAGGTCAATCAAACCGCCCATCATCCCTTGCGAGAAACCGGACGACACATGAATGGAATAATAGCCATCCAGAAAAGCTAAGGCGCGCCTCGATTTCTGCACAGTTGTAAAGCGCCTTCTTGGAAATGGTTACTGGTCGAGTGAAGTCAGCTGCATAAAATGAGTTATTTAGTCCCCGGCACCACGGCGGGAAATAGAAGCTCTTGTAGTATCTGTAGGATTCGAGAGACCTAATGGTGCCGCCATTTAAGTCTCCTGTAGACCCGAGGAATTCGATGGGAATGATGTGGCCATACTCGTTTTCATCGTCGCTCCTACTAAGATCGCAGGTGTTGGCCAATATGGCCCAAAAATCATCCGATTCCTCCGTTGCTGGGTTTGCTTGCTCGTCTAGAAAGGGTACCGGCGATGATAGCCTAATTATGTCTCCTTGGCATAAATCTGGTCCAACGTCTTTAGCTGCGTAGAATCCCTTTATTAAGTTCCCGTCTGTCGATAACCTTTTGATTACTGCCCCCAGTTCATCCCAGTCATAGACCGGGGGCCATCTGCCGGTGTTTGCCTTGTCAGTCATGAGCAGAAGGGGACTTCAAGCATCAACGAAGGCTACGCCTGGTATGGCGCTTGCGCTCGCGAGCTTTACGCATAAGAGAGCTGACCAGCTCTTCGTCAGCCTCATCGATCGGTATAATGCCGACCTTGTTGGTATAGTCGATTGCATCTAATATCAGCTGGTCGAGAGGCTGAATAATAAGCTCGTTGTCGGTCATCTCCGCAAACGTCGTCAGGTCTACAAAGTCTTCTGGTGAGGGCGTTTGAGCAGAGGTGGTTGTCCAAGCTCGAAGTACTTCGTGACGAACGATCGGCTTGTTTGAACGCTCAGGTTCAAAGCTCCACCACGGTCCATCAAGTTCGAGAGCTTCGGCGCTCATTGTTCATTCCTCCGTGTTAAAGGTTAGTTTATTTGTTCATCCATTTGAGAAGGCTTTTCCCGGGCATATTCATGAAAACGTCATAGATATCTTTAGCGAAATCTCTCAAGAGAGTCTTGCAGCCTTCTGGCGCAATTGAGGATTCGGAATATCGGTCTAGATCAAATCTGTAAGTTGTTTCCTTGTCTTTTGCGTTCGGCAGTCCGTAGCGGAGGGTAAGTTTTCCGTCGTTCAACGACGAGGTGATTTCTGTTGAAAAAAAAGTTTGCTCCAGATCCACTCCAGGCGGAAGACGCAAAAAATCCTCAACTACCAAATCTGACCAGTCCACGTCCTCGCCAAGGTCTTTTCCTATAGCTTTTCTGTCTAAGACGTTCACGTACCTTAGTCCAAGCCTAGTAGAGTTGATTGGTTCAAAGACGGCCTTGAGCGCGCACGCTGCCAGATCGAAATCTTCAATAAACTCCCGGTGCGATCGGTGATCGCGGCTTTCTAGAGAAAGAGACGTTTCCCCTAAACTCAGTTTCAATGACTTATCTGTGGTCAAAAACTGAAACCGTCGCTCTCTTCGGCTTTCAATGCCATCAGGGAGGATTCGGACGGAGTGCTGTTCTTCTTCGGAAAAAAGCGGGAACCTATGCCGAATGCGATCCTGGAAATCTTCAATGTGCTGGCCCCGCCCAATTTTTAGAATGGGGTGAAAACGTAACTGGCCAACCACCGCAACTAGGGGGTTTCGAGGGTACTCCCGTAGTTCATTACGTGTCAGGCGCCAAGCCATCTGTTTTCCTTGCCGGAGGATTAAAACTACGGACGTCAGCCTTTGACTCGTCTCAGTGTAGTCTAGCAAGACGTAGATGTTCCTTCTACCGGCGGACTCTTTATAAGGGGGTATTCAGGTCGCATATCCGCCCAATCTTTTTGGCACTAGATCGGAAGCATTGCTTGCGGCGTTGAAGATGTGAGGGCGAGGTCGGGGGCGTGAATCCGCCTATTGTGATCGAGACTGTGTGGTGCGCAGATCCCGAGGACGTCTACATGGCGTCTACATGCTTTCGGTCAGTATAGATGATGAACGGTAAGTCTATGAATATATGGTGGGCCCGCCAGGACTCGAACCTGGGACCAAGGGATTATGAGTCCCCTGCTCTAACCAACTGAGCTACAGGCCCGGCTCAGCTTGATGACTGATCGCTGCGAAGTATACCTGTGCGCCCTGCTGCCTGTCAGCCAGGGGGGGCATGGATTGATCTTGTCAATGAGAGTGATTCGTATTAACGTTAGCCCGGTGAATGCTGTGCCCTGCTCAGGCTTGGTGTACGGCGACAAGTCCAACAGCTTCTTGAACTTTGGATTCAACAGGGGGGTGGGTATGAGTGTCAGCAGGTTCAGCCGGTGCCGCATGCCGTTGGTGGCCGCGGCGATGGCGTCTGCGTTCGGGGTGCCCCATGTGGCCGGCGCGCAGGAGTCACTCGAGGCACTGGTCATCACGGCAGGGGGGCTCGGTCAGGACGTGGAGAATGCGCCGGCCAGTGTGACAGTGATTACCCGCGAGCAGTTGGAGCAGCGGCAAGTACGCAGCATCGCCGAGGCGCTGCGCGGTGTTGAAGGTGTGGACGTGGATGGGCTCGATGCGCGTAGCAACAAGACCGGTAACCGCAGCATCAGTCTGCGTGGTCTGCCGCCCGAATACACACTGATTCTGATTGACGGCAAACGCCAGAATACTCCGGGTACCGTCGCACCGAATGCGTTCACGGATTCCGCCACGGTGTTCATGCCGCCGGTCTCCGCCATCGAGCGTATCGAGATCATCCGCGGCCCCCTGTCCACGCTGTACGGCTCTGACGCACTCGGGGGGGTGGTCAATATCATTACCCGTCGACCCGGCGAGGAGTGGGGTGGAACCGCCAGCCTCAGCAGCACGTTCCAGTCCGACTCGGAGTTCGGTGGCTACCATATGCTGGAAGGGTATGCATCCGGCCCGTTGATCGAGGACACGCTGTCGCTGCAGGTCTATGGACGGACGTTCGAACGCGCGGAATCCCGGATCAGCTTCCCCACCAGTCGCGACGCCGACCCGGAGGACACCCGGACCATGGGACAGAACCCGGTGGGCGCGAACGTGAACACGGCGGGGGGCAAACTGTTGTTCACCCCGAATCGGGATCACGAGTTCACCCTGGGGTACGACGTCACCAGGCAGACTTACAACAATGACCGGGGCCAGTTGGGCCGTATCGGTTCCGGCCGCGGTTATGATGACGAACTCGGCTTCAACAGGGATCAGATCTCTCTGGGTTACACGGGTTTCTATACCCTGGGGACCTGGGATGTCAGCCTGTACCGGAACACGACGGAAACCACGGGGCGGCTGATTCCCTCGGGGGCGGTGCCCGAGGATTCCCCCAGGCTGGACGCCGACCGCACACTGGAGAGTCAGGTCGACGTGGTCGACACCCGGTTCGTGATGCCACTTGGTCGTCACGTGGTGACTCTTGGTGCCCAGTATCTCGACGCTGAACTGACTGACGGCATTCCCCGGCGTACCTTCAGCAATAGCCAGGTGAGCGTTTTCGCCGAGGACGAGTGGTTCATGACGGACACCGTGGCCCTGACCACCGGCGTCCGCTATGAGGACAATGATGCGTTCGGCGGGCAGTTCACCCCCCGGGCCTATCTGGTATGGAACGCCACGGATCAGGTGACCCTGAAGGGCGGGGCGGGCCGCGGCTACCGCGCACCGTTCCTGGAGCAACTCGAGGATGGGATTGTGGGTTTCGGCGACCAGGGGCAGACGCCGTTGTTCGGCAACCCGGACCTCGACCCCGAGATCAGCAACAACTACGAGGTTTCGGCACTGTACAGTAATCGCCGCAACTTCAGCGGTCAGGTCACCCTGTTCTACACCGAGCTCAAGGATCGGATCGAGCGTCCCACCGGTGCCGCTGGCACGCCCGACGCATTTCAGAATATCGGTGAATCCGTTATCCAGGGTATCGAACTGGTTGCAACCTATGCATTCGCGCCGGACTGGAGCGTGCAGGCGAACTACACCTATACCGACAGTGAGGTGCGCAGCCGGAATGTGGAAGGCTTCGAGCGCGGCGATCCGTTATTCGGCGTCCCCGAGCACCGGGTCAACGCGCGGCTCAACTGGCAGACCACCCCGCAACTCCGCACCTACCTGGAAGGTGAATATGTGAGCAGCCGGCATCGGCCGGACAGCTTTCATGAGCCCCAGTTAGGCGGTAGCGCCCAGGGTGCGTCGGAGGCGCTGGGCGATTTCAAGGGCTTCGCCACCTTCAACCTGGGCGGCACCTATGAACTCACCCGGAATGCCCGTATCACCGCGGCCGTGCTGAACGTGCTGGATAAGGATTTCAACGACTACCGGTCCTATCCGTTGCGGAACGACCCGGATACCACCGCGTACAGCAACGTGTACAACAACATCTATGAGCCGCGCCGGTTGTTCGTGAACATGGTCATGGACTTCTGACCAGGATTTGCCGTTCCTCCCACGGCAGCCAAAACGCCCCATTGGCCTAGGCAACCAATGGGGCGTTCTCTATAGCGGGCCTGGTGGAGTCCCGTGTGGACTCACTGCTCGTCCAGGAAGCTCCGCAGGCCTTCAGACCGGGTGGGGTGACGCAACTTGCGCAGGGCCTTGGCTTCGATTTGCCGGATGCGTTCACGGGTGACGTCGAACTGCTTGCCCACCTCTTCCAGCGTATGGTCGGTGTTCATGTCGATGCCGAAGCGCATGCGCAGGACCTTTGCTTCCCGTGGTGTCAGCCCGCCGAGTACTTCCCGTACGGCTTCCTTGAGGCCTTCACGGGTGGCGGAATCGATCGGGGACATGACCATGATGTCCTCGATGAAATCGCCCAGATGGCTGTCCTCGTCGTCACCGATGGGCGTCTCCATGGAGATCGGCTCCTTGGCGATCTTGAGTACTTTGCGGACCTTGTCCTCGGGCATGTCCATGCGCTCGGCCAGTTCCTCCGGCGTCGCCTCCCGGCCCATCTCCTGAAGCATCTGCCGGGAGATGCGGTTGAGCTTGTTGATGGTCTCGATCATGTGCACCGGAATACGGATGGTGCGCGCCTGGTCCGCGATGGAGCGGGTGATGGCCTGGCGGATCCACCAGGTGGCGTAGGTGGAGAACTTGTAGCCCCGCCGGTACTCGAACTTGTCCACCGCCTTCATGAGGCCGATATTGCCCTCCTGGATCAGGTCCAGGAACTGCAGCCCGCGGTTGGTGTACTTCTTGGCGATGGAGATGACCAGCCGCAGGTTGGCCTCCACCATCTCCTTCTTGGCCCGACGGGCCTTGGCCTCGCCGATGGACATGCGGCGGTTGATCTCCTTGATCTCCGCGATGTTCAGGCCGTTCCTGTCCTCCAGCGAGGTGAGTTGCTCCTGCGCATAGCGGACCTTGTCCTGCAGCGTGGCCAGTTTCTCCGCCCAGGGTTCTCCGCTCTCCAGCAGGCCCGCCAGCCATTCGGCGTCGCTCTCGTTGCCCGGGAAGGACTTGAGAAATGCCTTGCGGGGCATGCCCGCCCTGCGGACGCAGGCTTCCATGATCACCCGTTCCTGATGGCGGATACGTTCCACGGCGTGGCGCAGTTGCACCACCAGATCCTCCAGCACCTTGGGCGCCAGCTTCATGCTCAGGAACAGGGTCGCCATTTCCTCCCGCAGGGCCTTTACTTCCTTGCTCTTGCCACCCTTGGTGGCCAGCAGTTCCTGCGTCTCGTCGTAGAGTTCCTGGATCCGACCGAACACTTCCCGCGCCTGCTCCGGATCGGGCCCGGTGTCGGGGGAGGGCGTGTCGCTGTCGTCGTCGTCCGCATCGCCGCTGTCATCGTCCGTCGCCGTAGAGGCGGATGTGTTAGCGGTATCGTCGTTGTCGGTGTTGCCGCCTTCCTCCTCCACGGTCCGGAAGCTGGCCACCACGTCGCTCAACCGCTGTTCCTCGCGCTCGACCTTGGCATACTCGTCCAGCAACAGTCGGGCGGACTCAGGATAGGCGGCGAGCGCGGTCACGACCTGGTCCAGGCCTTCCTCGATCCGTTTGGCGAGCATGATCTCGCCTTCCCGGGTAAGCAGTTCCACCGTCCCCATCTCCCGCATATACATGCGAACCGGGTCGGTGGTGCGGCCGAATTCCGCATCAACCGCAGCCAGGGCGGCGGCGGCTTCCTCCGCTGCGTCATCGTCATCGGTGGTGACCGCCGAATCGTTGAGGAGCAGCGAGTCGGAGTCGGGTGCAACTTCATGGACAGTAATGCCCATGTCATTGATCATGCCGATAATATCCTCGATCTGTTCGGGGTCGACGATGTCATCGGGCAAATGATCGTTTACTTCGGCATAGGTCAGGAATCCCTGTTCCTTGCCTTTTGCGATCAGTTGTTTAATCTGGGACTGCTGATCCTGGGTCATACCGATCAACCTGCGGTCGAAGTAGCGACTGTGGGCCGAAAAATGAACCGGCCATTATAGCGGCTATTACGCTGGGTTCCAGCAAATCAGCCGCCTTGGGTGCTTTTGGCCCGGAGCAGTGCAAGCCATTCCGCGTGCTCTTCCGGGGTGAGTTCGTTACGTTCCAGCCTCTGCTGCAAGTATTGCAGGCGCTGACGCGCCAACAATGTTTCCAATTGCCTCATCGCGTCTGCGAATTCGTTCTCCATTCCGGCATCCGGCACCAGGTGATCCCAGGTTGCCAGCTTCCACAGAGCAGGTTCCTGTTCCGAGCCACGAAACCGTTCCAGTAAGGCACCAGTTGTTAGATGCGGTTCACGAGACAAAATTTCAATCAGTTGCGCGAGTACATCCGCTCCCGGCAAGTCTAGCTGCCGAATCAGTTCTGCGGGCAAGGCATGCGCTGCCAATGACGGCCTTTGCAGCACCAGGGCCACGGCCACCCGTACCGTGGTGCGTCGCTGCGGCTGCCTGCGGCGGGTGGTTCCGCCGGTCGGCCCAGGCCCGTCCGCGCGTCGCTGCTGGAGCTGCTGCTGCGGTCTCCCTGCCAGCGCCGCATCGATGTGTTGCCGGTCCACCCGCGCGATGCGGGCCAGTTCGTCCAGCAAGAGATCACGCAATACGCCGGGCGGCACCCGGCCCAGCAGCGGTACGGCGCGCTCCACCAGGCGCGCGCGGCCGTCCATGCTGTGCAGATCCGCATCCGCCGCCAATTCCTGAAACAGGAACCTGGTCAGCGGCATGGCCCCCGTTAGCTGTTCGCGAAAACGCTCCCTGTCCTTGCGAACCATGCTGTCCGGATCCTCGCCGTCCGGCAGGAACAGGAAGCGCGCCTGGCGCTCATCGCGCAGCGCCGGAAGCGTGTTCTCCAGTGCCCGCCAGGCCGCCTGCCGGCCGGCCCGGTCGCCGTCGAAGCAGAACACCAGATTGCGTGTGGTCTGAAACAGACGCTCCACCTGTTGCGTGGACGTCGCCGTGCCCAGCGTTGCCACCGCGTTGCCGAATCCATGCTGAGCCAGGGCCACAACGTCCATGTAGCCTTCCACCACCAGGATCTCGTGGGGATGGCGCTCCTGCTGCAGGCATTCGTACAGGCCGTAGAGCTCCCGGCCCTTGTGAAAGACGGGGGTCTCCGGCGAATTCAGGTACTTGGGCTCGCCCTGGTCCAGAATGCGCCCGCCGAATGCCACGACACGGCCCCGTCGGTCCCGGATCGGGAACATGATGCGATCCCGAAAGCGGTCATAGCGCCGGCCGCCGTCTTTCTCGATCAGCATGCCTGTCTGGACCAGCAGCGCCTGTTGATCCCGGTCGCTGCATTGCCGCAGCAGGTTGTCCCAGCCAGTGGGCGCGAAGCCAATGCCATAGCGCGCTGCCACCTCGCCGCTGAGCCCCCGCCGGCGCAGATAGTCCACTGCCCGTTGCCGCTCCGGATGACTGCGCAGCCACTGCCGGTAGTGCCGCTCCGCCACCGCGAGCACCTCCAGCAGCCGTTGGTTGCCCCCGCTCCGGTCCCGCCCTACTTCCCGCGGCACCTCGAGTCCGACCATCGCCGCCAGGGCTTCCACCGCTTCGGGAAACTCCAGGCGGTCGTACTCCATCAGGAACTGCAGCGCGGTGCCGTGGGCGCCGCAGCCGAAGCAGTGATAGAACTGTTTGTTCGGCGCAACGGTGAAAGAGGGGGTTTTCTCCGTATGGAAAGGGCAGAGTGCCTGGTAGTTGCTTCCGGCTTTCTTGAGATTCAGCCGGGAGCCGACCACGTCTACGATATCCGCACGCGCCAGCAGTTCGTCGATGAACGGTTGCGGTATCAGACCAGCCATTCGGATCCCGTCAGCCCGGCGCCCGTGGGCGCGATACGGTGGCGTACCCGAGGCCTCAGTGCGCGTAAGCGGTGGTGGCGATGCCGCTTCGTCCGGCAGCTAACCGAGCAGCGCCTTCACCCGGGCGCTCGCGGCGCCCATGTCAGCGCGCCCCTGGAGCTTCGGTCGGAGTAGTCCCATCACCTTGCCCATGTCCTGTATCGAGCCGGCGCCACTTTCCCGGATCGCTTCCTGTATCAGCGCCTCAACCTCGTCCGCGCTGAGTGGCTGAGGCAGGAACTCCTCGAGAATACCGATCTCGTAACGCTCCTTCTCGGCCAGGTCCGGGCGGTTGTTGGCGTCGTACTGCTGGATGGATTCCTGCCGCTGTTTCACCTGCTTGCTCAACAGCGCGATGATCTGGTCGTCATCCAGTTCGACGCGTTCATCCACTTCCCGCTGCTTGATAGCCGCGGTGATCAGACGCAGCGCGGCCACGCGGGGCTTGTCGCCCGCACGCATGGCCTCTTTTACCGCGTCCGTGATACGGCTCTTTAATTCGGAACCCGCAGCCATGATGTCTGCTGACCGGGCTTAGTAGAGGCGGGTGCTGCGCTGCTGTTCGCGAGCCAGACGCTTCATGTGACGTTTGATGGCGGCGGCGTGCTTGCGCTTGCGAACCTGGGTCGGCTTTTCGTAGTGCTCGCGACGGCGGATCTCCGACAGGATGCCCGCCTTCTCGCAGGAACGCTTGAAGCGGCGCAGAGCAACTTCGAAATGCTCGTTTTCTCGAACCTTGACATTAGGCATGCAGCTAATCACCTTCCTCGGTCTACAGGGTTCGCCCCATGGGGCGGAACTTCAGAATGTGGGCGCGGTATTCTAAACAGGCCGTTCAACGAATACAACTCCGACGCTTTCCGCTGTACACTGCACGGGCCCTGGCGGGGCATGGTAACACCCTCTGAAAGCCCGTCGACTGAAAGGTTGGTCCTTACGTGCGTGTACTTGGCATCGAGACATCCTGCGACGAAACCGGTGTGGCGGTGTACTGCACGAAACGCGGCCTTTTGGCCCACGCCCTGTTCAGCCAGGTGGCCATGCACGCCGCCTACGGCGGTGTTGTGCCGGAACTCGCTTCCAGGGATCACGTGCGGAAACTGCTGCCGTTGATCCGTCAGGTGCTGGATGAGGCCGGGATGCGACCCGCAGACCTGGATGGTATTGCCTACACCCGGGGGCCAGGCCTGGTGGGGGCCCTGCTGGTGGGTGGCTCGGTGGCCTCCGGGCTGGGGTATGCACTGGGGCTTCCGGTGATCGGTGTGCATCACATGGAAGCCCATCTGCTGGCGCCCATGCTTGAGGAAGCCCAACCCGAATTCCCCTTCGTCGCCCTGTTGGTCTCCGGCGGTCATACCATGCTGGTTCAGGTGGCCGGAATCGGGCGCTACCGTCTGCTCGGGCAGTCGCTGGACGACGCTGCCGGGGAGGCGTTCGACAAGACGGCCAAGCTGCTTCAGCTCCCTTACCCCGGCGGGCCCGCCCTGGAGAAGCTGGCAGCAGAGGGCAACCCCGGTCGATACCGCTTTCCCCGACCGATGACGGATCGACCCGGGCTGGATTTCAGTTTCAGCGGGTTGAAGACCTTCACCCGCAATATGGTGCAGGCGGAACGGGGCGATTCCCGGACCCGGGCCGACATCGCCCGTGCCTTCCAGGATGCGGTGGTGGACACCCTGGCCATCAAATGCCGCCGTGCACTGGAGCAGACCGGCGTTGGAGGGCTGGTGGTGTCCGGTGGTGTGGGCGCGAACCGGGCATTGCGCGCGCGTCTGCAGGAGGTGGCTGCCGAGCAGGGCGCCCGTGTCTACTATCCCCGGCTGGAGCTGTGCACCGACAACGGTGCCATGGTGGCGCTGGCCGGCGCCTTGCGTTTACAAGCCGGGGAGCGGCAGGAGGGCAACGGTTTCGATGCCGTGGCACGCTGGCCGCTGGATTCCCTGCGGCCGCCGGGGGAGCCTACTCCGTCTCGTCGGGTTTCTTGACCCCGATCCGTTTTTCTTTTCCGTCCAGCAGGTTCCGGATATTGCTCCGGTGGCGCCAGAAAATGGCCAGGGTGATCAGTCCCATGGCCGGCAGCAGCGCCTGGTTCTCCCCCAGAATCCAGAGGTAAACCGGGGCCAGCGCGAACGCGGTCAGTGCGGCCAGCGATGAGATGCGGAACAGACCGGCCACGGCCAGCCAGGTGGCCACGGTTGCCAGAAGGGCAGGCCAGGACCAGGCCAGGAGCACGCCCAACCCCGTTGCCACGCCCTTGCCCCCGACGAAGCCGAAAAAGACCGGGTAAAGGTGTCCGGAAAATGCGGCCAGCCCGGCCAGAGCCGCTGTGGCGGGGTCCCGTCCCAGCAGTAGCACCAGCAACACGGGAAGGGTCCCCTTCAGGAAGTCGCCGGCCAGGGTCAGTGCGGCGGCCTTCCTGCCCCCGAGCCGCAGGACGTTGGTCGCGCCGGGGTTGCGCGAGCCAAGCGTGCGGGGGTCGGGCAGGCCCAGCAGCCGGCAGACCACAATGGCGGTGGAGACGGAGCCCGCCAAGTATGCCAGCAGGATCAACAACACGTCGACAATCATGGGCGTATTGAACGGTGCCGGGGGCCGGCAGGTCAAGCTGTCACGGAGCCGCCCGCCGATGCCCTGGTATGGGCTCGTGGCTGCCGCCCTGCCCACACCGTCGGGTGGCAGCCCAGGTCTGTGGCGTGGTTGATCCCCTCTGGTGGCAAGCCTGCCCGAAAGCAAAAGGGGCGGGTGGTCGCTGCTGCTGTGGGTCGGTATGATCTGCGCCAGTTGTTCCGGTACCCGGAGCTGGAAAAGGGAGGCGCGCATGGACCGTGTGTTCATAGAGAACCTGGCCGTCAGTGCCGTGATCGGCGTCTATGACTGGGAGCGGGCCGTTCGTCAGACCGTGGTGCTGGATCTGGAGATGGCGTGGGATATCGGTGCCGCTGCCGCCGAAGATACCCTGGAGCATGCGCTGGATTACGCGGCGGTCAGTCGCCACGTGGAGGCTTTCGCGCAGCAGGGACAGTTCTGTCTTTTGGAGACGCTGGCGGAGCGGCTGGCGGCGGACCTGCGCCGGCACTTCGGTATCGCCTGGCTCCGGTTGCGCGTGGCCAAGCCGGGTGCGGTCCCGGGGGCCGGATCGGTGGGGGTGATTATCGAACGGGGGGAGGAATAGCCCCTGTGGCCAATGTGTACGTCAGTATCGGCAGCAATATCGAACCGGAAAAGCATGTGCGCGCCGCCGTGAGCGCGCTGCGCCGGCGCTATGGCTCGCTGGCGGTTTCCCCGGTCTACCGCAGCGAGTCCGTGGGCTTCGATGGTGATGACTTTCTTAATATGGTGGTGGGCTTCCACACCGGACTCGAACCGCTTCCGCTGGCCGAGGCCCTCCGGGAAGTGGAAAGGCTGAACGGGCGGGTTCGCGGTGGCGCCAGGTTCGCCGCGCGCACACTGGATCTGGACATCCTGACCTACGATGACCGTGTGGTGCAGCAGGGACGGCTGGCATTGCCCCGGGACGAGATCACGCGCTACGCCTTCGTGCTGAGACCGCTGGCCGATCTGGCCGGGGATCAGATTCACCCGGTGCTCGGGGTGAGCTATGCCGTACTCTGGGAGCGTTTCGACGCCTCGGCCCAGCCCATGCATCGCGTGGAGATGGATTTTGATGACTGCGTCTGATCATGGTGGCGGGGTGCGCCGGTGAATCCGACGGATCTGCCCCGGGGGTGGCCGCTGCCCGATGAGGCAGCCCAGGCCGCGAGCGACCGTCTTGCACGATTGTTGCGGGAGCGCATCGCGGACAGCGCGGAACGCTGGATACCCTTCGATGCCTGGATGGAGGCCGTGCTTTACACCCCCGGTCTGGGCTATTACAGCGGAGGCGCAGCCAAATTCGGTGAGGCGGGCGACTTCGTCACGGCGCCGGCGGTGTCCCCTCTGTTCGCCTGGACGCTGGCGCGGGACGTCGCCCGGGTGCTGCAGTCCTGTGGCGATACCATCCTGGAGTTCGGTCCTGGGGACGGACGACTCTGCGTGGAGTTGCTCTTCGAGCTCGACCGCCTTGGCCAACTGCCGGAGCGCTATCTGCTGCTGGAGCGCAGTGGTTCGCTGCGCGCCCGGCAGGCCGAGGCCCTGGGCGTCCTGCCGGAGGCGCTCCGCAGCCGGGTGCACTGGCTGGAGACGCCGCCGAAAGATCCCCTGAGCGGAGTGATCCTGGCCAACGAGGTGGCGGATGCGCTGCCGGTTCGCCGCTTTCGGCGAACGCAGGATAGTGCACTGGAGCTGGGCGTGGCCTTGGGGGAGCATGACAGATTTCGTTGGGCGGCAAGGCCGGCAGGGGATCTGGAGGAACGGGTGGAGGCGCTGGAGGCCTCGCTTGGCCGCAGGCTTGCTCCCGGTTATGAATCCGAATATCACCAGCAGTTGCCGGGCTGGATCGGCGTGCTGTCCGACAGCCTGGCCCGTGGTGTTTGTCTGGTGATCGACTACGGTTATCCAAGGGACGAGTACTATCATCCGCAGCGGCACCGGGGCACGTTGATGTGTCACTACCGGCATAGGGCCCATGATGACCCGTTCCTGCTGCCCGGCCTGCAGGACGTCACCGCCTTTGTGGATTTCACGGCCATGGCCGAGGCTGCGCTGGAAGTCGGGCTCGGGGTTGTGGGTTACACCGCGCAGGCGCACTATCTGATGGGGGCCGGGATCACCGGCATACTTCAGGAGCGCATGCATGACGCTGGTGCGGAGCTGTCGTTGCGCTTGTCCCAGCAGGCAAAAACCTTGATGCTGCCGGGGGAGATGGGTGAGCGTTTCCAGGTGTTGGGGTTGGCCCGTGGATGCGACGTCACGCTGTCGGGTTTCTCCGCCTACAATCGTCTGGAGCGTCTGTAGGACCGGGCACGAGAACAATTACAGGATATGACTTACGAAAGTCGCGTGCGACGGATACTGGTTGTCGATCCCGCCGGCGGAGATGCGCCGGCCATCGCCGAGGCGCTCCGGGACGAGGGTTACGAGCTGCTGTCCGTTGCCTGTCATACGGAGGCTCTGAGCCTGCTGCGGACCTCCCGTCTGGACGCCATGCTGGCGGTCCTGGCCGGGGACGACGCGGGTTTGCAGTTCTGCCGGCAACTCCGCGCTCAGCCGGGGCATTTCATGGCACCGTTGCTGGCTGTGACGGGCCATCCCGAACCGGCTTTCTGGCAAAGCGCCTTCGGTGCCGGCTGTGATGATGTGATGCGGACCCCGTTGCAGCCCGTCATGTTGCGCGCCCGACTGCGTAACCTGCTGGAACGCGCCGATTATGCAAGGGAGCTGGAACGCGTGCGGGCCAATCTGGCCCGCTACGTTTCTCCGCGGTTGCGGCAGTTGCTGCAGGCGCGCCAGCCCGGCGACGGGCTTCCGGCGCCCTGCGAGCAGGACGTCTGCATCCTGTTTTCCGACATCCGCGGTTTCACCTCCTTGTCACGGACCATCTCCGCCGAGGTGCTGTTTCGCACCGTCAGCCGTCATCTGGGTTTTCAGGTGGAATCCGTTTATGCCCACGGCGGCTATGTGGATAAGTTCGGTGGTGACGGCATCATGGCCGTGTTCGATGGCGAGGATATGGTGGTCAATGCCTGCGCCTGTGCACTGGACATCATGGAGACCAATCACGAGCTGCAGGCGAACAGTTCGGAGCTGGCCATTCCGCTGGGGGTCGGCATCCATACCGGGCCGGTGGTGGCCGGCAACATCGGTAGCGGCGTCCATCTGGATTACACCGTGATCGGGCAGACGGTAAACCTCGCTGCGCGGCTCTGCGGCTACGCCCGGCCCATGGACGTGGTGGTCTCAGAGGCCGTGCGCAAAGCGCTGGGTCAGCGGGCCGACATGGCATGCGTGGAGCCCCGCGATGCCCAGATCCGGGGCATCAGCGGAACCGTGACCCTGTACCGGCTGGAGGGCCCGGAACGCGCCATGGCCTCAGGCTAGCATGCTAGGCCATCCGCCCCCGGCAGCGGCGGATGGCCTCCAGTCGGGCTTCCTGAATGGCCCGGGCGATTTCACCGCCCTGTAGCCCCTGGGCGGCGAACGACCGGCCGTTGACCTCCTGTGCCGCTTCCAGGCACCGGAGAAGCAGGCCGCGCTGCGGGTAGGGCCTGTCCTCGAAGCCGGTTCGGCCCCGGGCGTCCGCCTCGCAGACCAGGAGCAGCTCCCGAAAGCGCTCGGGCCGACGGAAGGCATCGGTGCGTTCCAGCAGTTTCAATACCGTTTCCGGGCGCAGCTCGGCGGCCCGGTGAACCACCAGGTGGTGTTCGGCGGCCAGCAGGGCCAGATCACGGTGCGCATTGGGGACCCGGTAGCGCTGGCACAGCGTGCGGACCAGGGGTATGCCGCGGTGTTCGTGGCCGATGTGGCGGGGCCACTGGTCACGCGGCGTCACGCCCTTTCCCAGGTCGTGCAGCAGGGCGGCAAAGCGCACGGCGGTGCTGTCGCTGAGTGCTGCCGCCTGCTCCAGGACCAACAGAGTGTGCAAGCCCGTGTCAACTTCCGGATGATATTCCGGCCGCTGCGGAACGCCAAAAAGGGCATCCAGCTCCGGGAAGAGGCGCAACAGCGCATCGCAGTCCCGGAGAACCCGGACAAAGGCGGCGGGCCGCGTTTCCGCCAGCGCCCGTTCCGTTTCCTGCCAGACGCGCTCGGGGACCAGAGCGTCAACCTCGCCGTCAGCCACCATGCTGCGCGCCATGGCCAGCGTCTCCGCGGCGGGTTGAAAGCCCAGCGGCGCGTAGCGTGCGGTGAACCGGGCAAGCCGAAGAATGCGCACCGGATCTTCGCGAAACGCAGGAGAGACGTGGCGCAATTGGCGTCGCTCCAGGTCACGCCGGCCGCCGAAGGGGTCCACCAGACCGCCGTCCGGACGTTCCGCCATGGCGTTCACGGTCAGATCCCGGCGCGCCAGATCCTGCTCCAGGGTGACGTCCGGGGCGGCATGGAAGCTGAAGCCGTGGTAGCCCCGGCCCGTCTTCCGCTCCGTGCGGGCCAGGGCGTATTCCTCATGGGTCTCCGGATGGAGAAACACCGGGAAATCCCGGCCCACGGGGCGGAACCCGCGCCGCTCCATTTCCTGCGGTGTTGCGCCTACCACGACCCAGTCCCGCTCCGTGACCGGGCGCCCCAACAGGCGATCGCGAACGGCACCGCCGACCAGATAGATCTCCAGCCCGTCGGTGACCGGGTCAGGCCCGCTCATCGCCGTGCGGTCTTGCGAAACCGGTTGTACAGGCCTCGAATGTGCCGGCCGCCGATATAGGCCGGGACCACCGCCTCCACCGCCGTCGGGTGAATGCCAAGCTTCGGCAATCCGTTATCCGTGGAGGTGTTGTCCACCGTTGCCGACAGGTAGTTGTCCCGGGAATAGGGCTTGGTGGGCCAGAGCTCCAGCAGGCGGGCCTGCAGCCGGGCCAGCCAATCCGGTGCCGGCCAGACAATGCGTCGAAGCCCGGCCAGTCGGGCCGTGTAGTCCACCAGCTCCTTCAGTGTGTACTCCTGGGGGCCGCAGAGATCGTAGGTTTCCCCCCAGGTGTCCCGGTTGCCCAGGCTGCGGGCGAAGGCCTCGCAGACATCGCCAACGTACACCGGAGCGAAGCGGGCATTCGGCGTGGGAAGCGGGAAAACACCGGGGGCGGTCCGCAGCAGGGCGGAAAAACGGTTGAAGAAGCCGTCCTCGCGGCCGAAGATCACCGAAGGCCGGAAAATGGTCACCGCCAGGGCTTCCCCGTGGGCGGCCCGTGCCAGTCGTTCCGCTTCACCTTTCGTCTTCTGGTAGAAGCTCGGGCCACGTTCGGCGTCGGCGCCCAGTGCACTCATATGCAGGTAATGTTTGATGCCGGTCTCGCGGCAGGCCGCCAGAGCCTTTTCGGTCAGCTCCACGTGCGCGTGACGGAAGCCGCTGCCGTCCTTCCCCCGTTCGTTGAGAATGCCCACCAGGTTGATGACAGCATCCACCCCGCTGAACAGTTCCTTCAGGCGGCTCGGGTCGTGCACATCCGCCTCCACCAGCTCCACGCCCGGGATAACCAGCAGATGCCTGGCCCGCTCCCGCCGGCGCGTGGGTATCCTCATGCGGATCCCGTCGCGGTGCAGGCGATTGGCCAGATGGCGGCCCACGAAGCCGCTACCACCGAGAATGCAGACACGTTGAATGCGCATCGCCATTGCTCCATTGTTTTGGTCGCCGGCCATTCTACGCCATTTGCCGCCGCGGGCGGGTATTCTGCAACCGCTTGCATGTGGCTGCAGCGGGCCGCGTAATGGGGTACCGTATGCCGCCACATGACACCTGCCGAGGCCAACGCCATGGTGCTGGATCTGATCGTCTACCTGGCGGCCGGATGCGTTTCCGGTCTGATTGCCGGCATGTTCGGGCTGGGCGGCGGCGTGGTGATTGTGCCGGTGCTGATCTTCGTCCTGGGTGCCCAGGGGGTATCCGTGGCGGTGCTCATGCAGATGGCGGTGGCCAGTTCGCTCGCCGTGATCGTCATCTCCTCGGTGTCTTCGGTCCGCGCCCACTCCCAGTTGGGAGGCGTTGACTGGTCCATCTTCCGGGGCATGGCGGCGGGGATCGTGCTTGGGGCGCTGGGCGGCGCTGTTCTGGCCAACTTTCTCAGTTTCGATGTGCTGCGCAACGTGTTCGGCGCATTCCTGCTGGCCGTGGCCGCACAGATGGGCTTCGGCCTGAAACCCAGGACGCAGGGACGGTTGCCGGGGGCTTTGGGCCTTAATCTGGCCGGCTTCGGCGTCGGCGGCTTTTCGGCGCTCGTGGGTATCGGTGGCGGCACGTTGACCGTGCCGTTTCTGAGTCGTTGCGGTGTGGTCATGCAGAAGGCAGTGGGAACGTCCGCTGCCTGCGGCATGCCCATTGCCGCCGCCGGCACGCTGGGTTTCGTCATCACCGGTTGGGGGCGGCCGGAACTGCCGCCTTACGCCACGGGGTACGTCTACTGGCCCGCGGTGGCGGGGATCGCGGTGGCCAGCTACCTGGTGGCTCCGCTGGGGGCCCGTCTGGCGCACCGTTTGCCACCCCGGCTGTTGCGCCGGATTTTCGCGGTGGTGCTGAGCCTGGTCGCCCTGAGGATGTTGATCGCTTGATTTTCGCCTAACAGGAACAACCTATGTTCCGTTTTTCCGGATGCTGCTCCGCAGCATTGCTGATAAGCTTTCTCCATCTAGGTTTGACAGACGCTTCATTATTGAAGCATGGAGGGAGTCATGTACCAGCGTCCTGATGGTGATTTCAAGCTGAACGCCGAGTTCGTCAACGTGAACGTGATTGAGCGCGAGGCGCGCCAGCTACGCAACCAGTATCTGGCGGAAGCGGCCAGGGGGGCGGCGGAGCGGTTGAAGGTGGGTATTCTCACCGTGCTCAACCGTGCCTTCGCCGATGCGGGGGACGATCTGCGCGGTGGCGCCTTGCGATAAAGACCGCCGGCCGTATCCGCGCGCTGGAACGGATCCGCAGAGCGCCATGGGAGCGGATCAGCGTTTCCTTGGCGGGGCCTGGTGCGCGGATCGGTGAAACATGCGGACCACGGCGCCGCCTCACCCAAGGGTGAGGCGGCGCTGTGGTTTTCGGTTGGGTCAGAACCGCAACCGGATGCCGGCGTGCAGGCCGTCGTCGATCCGGACGTTACGGTAATCGCTGGAGCGCGCCTGCAGGTGGCGATAGCCGGCGAAGACATGGGCGCCCCGGGTCACCTCAGCCTCAAGTCGCAGCATGAGTTCACTGACCCGGTCGGTGTCCCCCGAGGTGGTGATATTCGGCGAAACGTAGCCCGTGCCCACCACCGCCATGGGGATCTGGGCCGGGATGCCGATACCGATCTCGCCGCCGACACCAAGGGCGATGAAATCCTCGTCCGGTCGGTCCAGTGAGCCCAGCCAGAGCTTGGCCCCGACGCCGAACGTGACGGGGCGCCAGGCCCCGTCCCCGCGGTTGTTCACCTGCAGGAACAGCGAGCCGAGCAGATCCTTGTCCTCGTTGTAGAGCAGCGATCCGCCGAACTGTGTTCCCTGGTTGGCGGTCTGCTGCGTCCTGCTCGAACCCTTGATCTCAGCCATGGCGTCGCTCAGGGCGATCTCCAGCTCCGCGGCCTGTGTGCCGACGGTACAAGCAAGCAGGGCAGTCGCAAGTGCGATGCGGCGTAGCATATGTTTCTCCTGATGCGCTACTGACGGGCGGGGTGGGGTGTTCCCGGTTGCCCATTACACGTCGAGCCGGGCGCGGCTGCAAGCTGTCGCCCGGGCCGGACATGCCGGTTGTCCCTCACTTCAGTCCCAGTTTCTTCTCCAGGTAGTGGATATTCGTGCCGCCAGCCTGGAACTGTTCGTCCTCGAGTATGCGTCGGTGCAGGGGGACATTGGTCTTGATGCCCTCCACCACGATCTCGGACAAGGCCGTGCGCATGCGTGCCAGCGCCGATGCCCGGTCGTCCCCGAAAGCGATGAGCTTGCCGATCATCGAATCATAATAGGGGGGTACGGTGTAGCCGCTGTAGATATGGCTGTCCACGCGGATGCCCGGTCCCCCGGGGGCATGGTACTGCGTGATTCTGCCCGGTGAAGGGATGAACTTATCCGGATCCTCGGCGTTGATCCGGCACTCGATGGCATGGCCGCGGAGCCGGATGCTGTCCTGGGTGTAGCGCAGGGGTTCTCCCGCCGCGATGTTGAGCTGCTCCTTCACCAGGTCCACACCGGTGACCATCTCTGTCACCGGGTGCTCCACCTGGATGCGGGTGTTCATCTCGATGAAATAGAAATTGCCATCCTCGTAGAGGAACTCGAACGTGCCGGCGCCGCGGTAGCCGATCTGTTGGCAGGCCTCCGCACAGCGTTCCCCGATCTCCCGGCGCTGGCTTTCAGTGATGCCCGGTGCGGGGGATTCCTCCACCACTTTCTGGTGCCGCCGTTGCATGGAGCAATCCCGTTCACCCAGGTGAATGGCATTTCCTTGGCTGTCCGCCAGCACCTGGATCTCCACGTGGCGTGGGTTACCCAGGAATTTCTCCATGTAGACAGTGGCGTTGCCGAAGGCGCTGCGCGCCTCGTTGCGGGTAACCGAAATGGCGCCCAGCAGATCCGCCTCCTGGTGCACCACACGCATGCCGCGACCGCCCCCGCCCCCGGCCGCCTTGATGATCACCGGGTAGCCGATCTCCGAAGCCAGTCGCAGGTTGCGCCGCTCGTCGTCATCCAGCGGTCCGTCGGAGCCGGGAACGCAGGGAATGCCCGCTTCCTTCATGGCCCGTATTGCCGAGACCTTGTCGCCCATCAGGCGGATGGTCTCTGCTCGCGGGCCAATGAAGATGAAGCCCGAGCGTTCCACGCGTTCGGCGAAATCGGCATTCTCCGAGAGGAATCCGTAGCCTGGGTGGATGGCGTCCGCGGCCGTCACCTCCGCCGCACTGATGATGGCGGGGATGTTCAGGTAACTGTCCGCGGAAGAAGGTGGCCCGATGCAGACGGTTTCGTCAGCCAGGCGTACGTGCTTGAGATCGCGGTCGGCGCTGGAGTGCACGGCGACGGTGCGGACACCGAGCTCCCGGCAGGCGCGCAGGATCCGGAGGGCGATTTCGCCCCGGTTGGCGATGAGAACTTTTTCCAGCATGGAGTGCGTCCCGTCGTAACTGGCGTTACTGGATGATGAACAGCGGCTGATCGTACTCCACCGGCTGTGCGTCCTCGGTGAGAATCGCCGCCACCACGCCGTCTTTGTCCGCCTCGATCTGGTTGAGCATCTTCATCGCTTCGATGATGCACAGCGTGTCTCCCACCTTGACGTGCTGACCCTTCTCGACGAAGGGCTTGGCGCCAGGGGCCGGTGCGCGATAGAAGGTGCCGACCATGGGGGAGCGTACCTGGTGCCCGTCCGGCTGCGCCGGGGCCTGCTCTTCGGCTGCTGCCGGCGCTGGCGCCACCGCCTGTTGCGGCGCGGCAGCCGGCGGCTGCGGCGCGTGCATCGGCATCGGGTGGCTGGCATACAGCGCGCCACCGGAACCGCTGCGGCTGATCCTTACCGATTCCTCGCCTTCCTTGATCTCGATCTCGTTGACGCCGGATTCCTCCAGCAGTTCTATCAGACGCTTGATCTTGCGTATATCCATGGGTGTCGGTTCCGTCAGTCAGAGTTGAGCTGTTCCGCCACCGCGCGCAGCGCCAGCTCGTAGCCGAACGCCCCCAGGCCGGAGATCACCCCCACCGCCCTGTCCGACAGGTACGAATGCCGGCGGAAGGCCTCACGCGCGTGAACGTTGGAGATGTGAATCTCGATAAAGGGGATGGCGGTGCCGGTCAGCGCGTCGCGCAGCGCGATGCTGGTATGGGTGTAGGCGGCCGGGTTGATGATGATGTAGGCGACGCCGCTCCGGGCCGCTGCGTGAATCCGATCCACCAGCGCCCCCTCGTGATTATGCTGAAAGCACTCCAGCGCCAGGCCGAGCTCGGCGGCCAGGGCTGTCAGTCGACGGTTGATGTCGTCCAGGGTGGTGGCGCCGTAAACCTCCGGTTCCCGCTGGCCCAGTAGATTCAGGTTGGGACCGTGCAGTACCAGAACCTGTTTCATGCACCCGCTCCCCGGTCGACCCATCGGCGAAATTCAGGGGTCCGATTGTGTCTTATGAGAGCAGCCAAGTCCACACATCTCTGCGAGATCGGTGAACTTGTCCACAAAGTTGGGCCAAACTTGACCTGACTTGATCATCAGGTCTACTGGTCGGGCAGGTGTTCGAGGATCAGTGGCTCGATCATGTCCCGGGTGACCTCGCCCCGCAAGCGCTCGACGATGCGCCCGTGCTGGTTGATCAGCACGGTATAGGGCAGCAGGCCCCGTTCGTTGCCGTAGGCGGCGCTGACCTGCATGGCCTGGTATTCACCCTGCAGTGAGGGGTAGTTGAGTCCGATCTCCTCGGCAAAGGCCACCGCATTCTCCCGTCGCTCCACGGCGACGCCGACAAACTGCAGGCCCTGATCGCCGTAAGTGTCCTGCAGTTCGTTGAACAGCGGGATCTCCTTCACGCAGGGCGGGCACCAACTGGCCCAGAAATTCAGTGCCACCAGCTTGCCGTCCCATTCGCTGATGCTTCGGGGCGTGCCGTTCAGATCCGGCAGCGTGAAATCCGGCCGCATGCTGGCCTGCATCTGCTGCCAGACATGGAAGCCGATGGCGCCGGCGGAGGCTCCCAGCAGGATGAGCAGGGGGAGTATGATGAAATGTCTTTTCAGTGACGGATTCATAGGACGCTGCGGTTTCCGGTTGCCTGCTGCTTGCGCTGGAGAAATTCCTCCGGTCCGACAAAGCCCACCAGCCGCTGCTCACGCCGCTCCTCCCCACCGGCGTCGAAGAAGATAACCGCCGGCGGCAGGAAAACGTCCAGTCGCGCGAGCAACGCCCGGTCGTCTGCGGACATCCGGGTGACATCCACCTTCAGGGTCGCGGCGTTCTGCAGGGCCCGCACCACGGCGGTATCACTGAAGGTCCGTTGGTCCAGCCGTACGCAGTAAACACACCAGTCCGCGTAGACGTCAACCACCGCCGGGCGGCCTGCCGCCGAGGCCGCGGCCAGCGCTTGTTCCAGTTCGTCCACCGAATGCACGCGCTGCCACTCCACGGCGGGTCGCGACGCATCCTGTTGCGCCAGCGGTGCAAGCGGTTGCCAGAAACTGGATCCCCCGGCCGCGGCTCCCGCCAGCAGCACCAGCGCCCAGCCGGCCGCCGCCAGCGAGGTCAGTTGGCGCAGGCGTAAACCCGCGCCGACAGTACGTGCCGGGCGATCAAGAAGCCCGAGCCAGACCGCCATGCCGGTCAGCAGAGCGGCCCACAGTGCGAGAATCACCGGCCCTGGCAGGAAGCGGTCCACCATCCAGATGGCCACGGCGAGAAACAGAAAGCCGAAGGCCTGCTTGGCGCGCACCATCCAGGGGCCGGAGCGGGGCAGCCAGCGGCCTGCCGCGGTGCCGATGAGCAGCAGCGGGAGCCCCATTCCCATGGCCATGGCATACAGTGCCGCGCCACCGAGGGCGGCATCGCCGGTGTTGCTGATGAACACCAGCGCGGCGATCAGTGCCGGGCCGGAGCAGGCGCCGACGATCAGTGCCGAAAGCACACCCATGATGCCGGCTCCGATGAATGTGCCTCCCCGCTGTTTCCGGGACAGGGCGTCCAGCCGGGTCTGGAGGGCGGCGGGCATCTGGATGTTGTAGAGGCCGAACATGGCCAGCGCCAGCACCACGAAAACGACGGCGAAGCTGCTCAGTACCCAGGGGCTCTGCAGGTCCGCCTGGATGGCTGCCCCGGTGAGGCCCGCCACGGCGCCGGCCAGGGCGTAGGTGATAGCCGTGGACTGGATGAAGACCATGGACAGCCAGAACGCCCGTCCCGTGGACCGGCGGCTGTCCCCTGCCACCAGGCCGGACAGGATGGGAATCAGAGGGTACATGCAGGCAGTGAAGGCCAGCAGGATGCCCGCCAGCAGGAAGCCGAGCAGCATCAGCGGCACATTGCTGCCGGTCAGCAGACCCTCCAGGTCACCCAGCCCGCCGCCGACGCCTGGCGGGCCGCCGCCTCCGGCGCCACCGCCGGCGAAGCCCGTGCTGATGCCGCCGCCCGCCAGTTCCACGCTGGTATTCATGGGTGGGTAGCACACCCCGGTGTCGGAGCAGCCCTGGAAGCTGATATGCAAGGTCTCGTTACCACGGACCGGCGCGTCGAGTTGCAGGTAAACCTGCAACTCGTCGTAATACACCTCCATCATCCCGAAGGTGGGGTCGTCGGTTTTCTCTCCGTCCGGCAGCTCTTGCCGGGTGATGGTGTTCCCGTCGATGTCGAAGGCCAGGCGGTCGCGATACAGGTAGTAGCCGGGAGGCGTTTGCCAGCGGACCGCCAGCACATCCTCGGCAACCTGCTCCACAGAGACCGGGAAGGCCTGTTCGGGAGGCAGCAGGTCGTCCGTGTTGCCGCCGGCGATGCGTCCCAGCAGGCCGCCACCGGTTTGTGCGCCGGCAGCGGGCACCAGCAGGACGAGCAGCAGTATGCCCGCGAGAATGTGCTTGATGGACGGCGTGGTCGGCATGCGCATCGTGGTCCTTTGCCGGTCGGTGACTCCCGTCCGGTTTATTCGCTTTCCGGGGTGGTCTGATAAGTCACCCAGGCCAGGTAGTCGTTCAGCCCCTTCGCCACAGGGACCGCAATTATCTCCGGGAGTTCTTCCGAATGCAGCCTCAGCACCGTTTCCTCCAGCCCCTTCCAGGCCGTGCGTGTGGTTTTCATCACCAGCAGTATCTCCTGATCATGATGGGTTTCACCCTTCCAGCGGTACACGGATGTCAGCCCCGGCACGATGTTCACGCAGGCTGCGTGACCATCCTCCACCACCGCATCGGCGATTTCCTTGGCCAGGGTCAAATCCGGGCAGGTGCTCAGGCACACCAGGTGTTCCGAGTCCATAACGCGTCTCCCCGTGTGTTCGGTACGCCTTGAATTGTACCAGCGGTGCCCACACATGCCCGACACCGGGTAGGGCTGTGCTCGGCCGTCGGGACGAGGTCGGGTGCTTGACTCGGGCAGGCGCGTGATTATTATTAGCACTCACCGGAGGCGAGTGCTAACAGCAGCCCTCCAGGACTCTCACTCAAGGCATCAACCGCTTCAGGAGAAAGGCCAGATGAACATTCGTCCGTTGCATGATCGTGTGATCATCAAGCGTATGGAAGAAGAGCGCACCACCCCGGGGGGCATCGTGATCCCGGACAGCGCCACGGAAAAGCCCATCAGGGGTGAAGTGGTTGCCGTGGGCAAGGGCAAGGCCAACGACAAGGGCGAGCTTCAGCCCATGGACGTGAAGGTGGGCGACAAGGTGCTGTTCGGCAAGTATGCCGGTACCGAGGTGAAGGTGGATGGCGAGGAACTGCTCGTCATGCGCGAGGACGACATCATGGCGGTGCTTGAAGGCTGAGGCCGCTCTACCGTCGCAACGTTTTATCTCTGAATTCTGATCGAGAGGACTACTCCCATGGCAGCAAAAGACGTTCGTTTCGGTGATGACGCCCGTCATCGGATGATCGCCGGCGTGAACATTCTGGCGAATGCCGTCAAGGTCACCCTTGGCCCGCGTGGCCGCAACGTGGTGCTGGAAAAGAGCTTCGGCGCCCCCACTGTTACCAAGGACGGGGTGTCCGTGGCCAAGGAAATCGAACTGAAGGACAAGTTCGAGAACATGGGTGCCCAGATGGTGAAGGAAGTGGCGTCCCAGACCTCCGACGTGGCCGGTGACGGCACCACCACCGCCACCGTGCTGGCCCAGGCCATTCTGCGGGAAGGCATGAAGGCCGTGGCCGCCGGCATGAACCCCATGGACCTGAAGCGCGGCATCGACAAGGCCGTGACCGTGGCCACCGAGGAACTGCGCAAGCTCTCCAAGCCCTGTGAGGACCACAAGAGCATCGCTCAGGTGGGCACCATCTCCGCCAACTCCGACAGCAGCATCGGCGAGATCATTGCCGAGGCCATGCAGAAGGTCGGCAAGGAAGGCGTGATCACCGTGGAAGAGGGCTCCGGCCTGGAGAACGAACTGGATGTCGTGGAAGGCATGCAGTTCGACCGGGGTTATCTGTCGCCCTACTTCATCAACAACCAGCAGAGCATGAGTGCCGAGCTGGAGGATGCCTACATCCTGCTGTGCGACAAGAAGATCTCCAACATCCGCGAGCTTTTGCCGGTGCTGGAGAACGTCGCCAAGTCCAGCCGTCCGCTGCTGATCGTGGCCGAAGACATCGAAGGCGAAGCCCTGGCCACCCTGGTGGTCAACAGCATGCGCGGCATCGTCAAGGTGGCCGCTGTGAAGGCGCCGGGCTTCGGCGACCGCCGCAAGGCCATGCTGCAGGATATCGCCATCCTCACCGGCGGCACCGTGATCTCCGAGGAGGTTGGCCTGTCTCTGGAGAAGGCCACCCTGGATGACCTGGGCTCCGCGAAGAAGGTGCAGGTCACCAAGGAAAACACCGTGATCGTGGACGGTGCCGGCCGCGGCGAGGACATCAAGGGGCGTGTCGAGCAGATCCGTGCGCAGATCGAGGAAGCCACCTCGGACTACGACAAGGAGAAGCTGCAGGAACGCGTGGCCAAGCTGGCCGGCGGTGTGGCCGTCATCAAGGTGGGTGCCGCTTCCGAGATCGAGATGAAGGAGAAGAAGGCACGCGTGGAAGACGCCCTGCATGCCACCCGCGCTGCCGTTGAAGAAGGCATCGTGCCTGGCGGTGGTGTGGCCCTGGTGCGCACCATCAAGGCGCTGGAAGGCCTGAGCGTGGAGAACCACGATCAGGAAGTGGGTATCTCCATCATCCGTCGCGCCATCGAGGAGCCGCTGCGCCAGATCGTCGGTAACGCCGGCATCGATGGTGCCGTGGTGCTGGCAAAGGTGCTGGAAGGCGAAGGCAACTTCGGCTACAACGCCCAGACCGACGAGTACGGTGACATGATCCAGTTCGGTATCCTTGATCCGACCAAGGTCACCCGCTCGGCGCTGCAGAATGCCGCCTCGGTTGCTTCCCTGATGATCACCACCGAATGCATGGTGGGCGAACATCCGGAAGAGAAGAAGGATGGCGGCATGCCCGACATGGGTGGCATGGGAGGCATGGGCGGCATGATGTAAGCCGCTCGCCTTTCCGGCCTGATCAGAGCCCCGCCTACCGGCGGGGCTTTTTTGGTCGCATGGCGGTTTTCCTCCGCGGCTGCAAGCGGGTAATGTGGGACATGGCCCGCGTCGCAGAGGGAGCGCTTTTCCCGTGACCAATCCGTCCAGGGATCTGGTGGACCGCGCCATGTCGCGGCTTCCCGAATCGTTGCGCAGCCGCACCGCTGACTGGATTGCGGATTTTCTGCAGTTGGCGGAGCTGCCGGACAGTGACCTGGCGTTGCAGTCCTTGCCGCTGGTCTGGTCGTGCAGCCCGTTTGTTGCCCGTTGCTGTCTGCGGGATCCGGCCATGTTCGCGGCGCTGGTGAGCGACGGAGATCTGGAACACGCCTACCCGGACGGCGTCTACGCGGAGCGCCTGCGTGACGCTCTCGCAGAGGTGGAGGATGCCGATGCGCTGGCCGCTGCCCTGCGACGCTTCCGGCGCCGGGAGATGGTGCGGATCGCCTGGCGCGATATCGCCGGCTGGGCCGGGTTGCAGGAAACCCTGCGGGAGCTCTCCGACCTGGCGGATGCCTGTATCGACGGCGCTCTTGAGCAGTTGCAGGACTGGCTCGAACAGCGGTACGGAACGCCGAGGGACGCCGATGGCCGGCAGGTGGGCTTCTACGTGTTGGGCATGGGCAAGCTGGGCGGGCGGGAACTGAACTATTCCTCGGACATCGACCTGATCTTCGGCTTCGCCGCCCCGGGCGAAACCGATGGCGCGCGCAGTCAGGCCAACGAGCAGTTTTTCACCCGCCTGGGCCAGAAGCTGATCCAGGCGCTGGACGCCCAGACCGTGGACGGCTTCGCGTTCCGCGTGGACATGCGTCTGCGGCCGTACGGCGAAGCCGGTCCTCTGGTGATGACCACTGACCAACTGGAGACCTACTACGAGAGCCAGGGCCGGGAGTGGGAGCGTTACGCCATGATCAAGGCACGGGTCGTGGCCGGAGACGAAAAGTCGGGTAACGAACTGCTGGCGATGCTGCGGCCGTTCATCTACCGGCGCTATCTGGACTACGGCGCCCTGGAACAGCTCCGGGACATGAAGTCCATGATCGAGCAGGAAGTCCAGCGCAAGGGCATGGAGCACAACATCAAGGTCGGGCGGGGCGGCATCCGCGAGATCGAGTTCGTCGGTCAGGCTTTCCAGTTGATTCGTGGCGGCCGCGAACGGGGCCTGCAGGAGCGCAGCATCATCCGGGTGCTGGAGTATCTGGGCCAGCACAATGCGCTGCCGGGATTCGCGGTGCGCGAACTGCTGGAAGGTTACGAGTTTCTGCGACGGTCCGAGAACCGGCTTCAGGCCATGGATGATCAGCAGACCCATACCCTGCCGGACGATCCCGTGGATCGCCTGCGGCTGGCCGTGGCCATGGGTTACGACCGTTGGGAGGATTACCTGCCAAAGCTGGAGGACACCCGGCGTCGGGTGCATGACCACTTCGATCAGGTGTTCGCCGCGCCGCAGGTGGAGGAGGAGCCGCGCCATCAGGGCGATGATCCGCAACTGGGGGATATCTGGGCGGACCGGATCCGCGGCGAGGCCGCCGTGACACTGCTGGAGAAGAACGGCTTTGCCGATGGCGCCGTGGCCCTGGAACGCCTGCTGGTCTTTCGAGAGGGCAGCCACTGCCGGGCACTCAGCGACAACGGGCGTACGCGGCTGGACCGCCTGATGCCGTTGTTGCTGGGGGCGACCTCGGCGTCGGATCAACCCGATGCCGCCCTGGCGCGCCTGCTGGATCTGCTGGAGCAGATCGTGCGCCGCACGGTTTACGTGGCGTTGCTGGCCGAGCACCCCATGGCCCTCTCGCAACTGGTCAAACTGTGTGCTGCCAGCCCGTGGATCGCGCGCCACCTGTCCCGTTACCCGGTGCTGCTGGACGAACTGCTGGACCCGCGGAGGCTGTATGCCCCGCTCAAGCGCAGCGCGCTGGAGCGGGAACTGACCGAGCGGCTGGAGGCCTACCCGGAAGAGGATCTGGAGCAGCAGATGGAAGTGTTGCGCCAGTTCAAGCAGGCCAACACCCTGCGTGTGGCTGCTGCGGATGTCTCCGGCGTGACGCCCCTGATGGTGGTCAGCGATTACCTCACGGATATCGCGGAAGTGGCGCTGGCGCGTGTGGTGGAACTGGCCTGGAACCATCTGGAAGCGCGCCATGGCCGGCCCCGGTATCTGGTGAACGGGGAGGCCCGCGATGCCGCCTTCGGGATCATCGCCTACGGCAAGCTGGGCGGTATCGAGCTCGGCTACGGGTCGGATCTGGACCTGGTGTTCGTCTACGAGGGTGCCGGCGGTGAGCAGCACACCGACGGCGACCGGCCGGTGGACAACCAGGTCTTCTTCGCGCGCCTGGCCCAGCGCATCGTTCACATCCTGGGTGCACCCATGGCCGGCGGCGTGCTTTACGAGGTGGATACCCGTCTGCGCCCCAGTGGCCGTGCCGGACAACTGGCCACCAGCCTCGATGCCTACGCCGAGTACCAGCGCGAGAAGGCCTGGACCTGGGAGCACCAGGCGCTGGTGCGGGCACGTTTCGTGTATGGCCCGGAGCGTCTGCGGGAGCGTTTCGCCGCGGTGAGGCGCGAGGTGCTTGCCCGCGAGCGGGATGCGTCCACACTCCGACAGGACGTCCGGGAGATGCGGGAACGCATGCGTGGCGAGAAGGGGAACCGCGATCCCTCCGTGTTCCACCTGAAGCAGGATCGGGGCGGTATCGCAGACATCGAATTTATGGTGCAATATGGCGTTCTGTCAGGCGCCCATGCTGCGCCTGGCCTGCTGCGCTATACGGACAATATTCGCCTGCTGGCCGAGCTGAGCCAGTGCGGCTGGCTGAGCAGCGAGGACGCGCAGCTGCTGGCCGATGCGTATCGTGCCTTCCGGACACGGGTTCATCGCGTGACCCTGCAGGAGCAGCCGCCGCTGGTTCCCGTGGAGGAGTACGCGGAAACCCGGGATGCCGTTGCGCACGTGTGGCATCGCCTTATGGAATCCTGACACCGGCCCCGGGCCGGGGTAACCCACATTTGAGGAGACGGCTCGATGACGATGGACGACCGCGATGGCCTGATCTGGCTGAACGGTGAATTCCGGGCCTGGCGTGACGCCAAGGTGCACGTGCTGACCCATACCCTGCATTACGGCATGGGGGTATTCGAGGGAATACGTGCTTATTCCACCGAGCGCGGCACCGCCGTCTTCCGGATGAAAGAGCACACCGAGCGGTTGTTCAACTCCGCCAAGATCCTGTCCATGCGGATGCCCTATACGCCGGATGAGATCAACGAAGCCATGCTGGAGTGTCTGCGCCGCAACGATCTGCAGAGCGCCTACATCCGGCCCATGGCCTTCTACGGTTCCGAGGGGATGGGCTTGCACGCGCACAACCTGCAGGTGCATGTGACGATCGCCGCCTGGGAGTGGGGTGCCTATCTGGGGGCGGAAAACCTGGAGCGGGGAATCCGGGTGAAAACCTCTTCCTTCACGCGCCACCATGTGAACGTGACCATGTGTCGGGCCAAGGCCAACGGCAATTACATGAACTCCATGATGGCGCTGAAGGAGGCCGAGGACTGCGGTTACGACGAAGCCCTGTTGCTGGACGTGGACGGTTTCGTCTGCGAGGGTTCCGGGGAGAACTTTTTCATGGTGCGCGCCGGCACCCTGTATACGCCGGAGATGACCTCCTGCCTGGAGGGCATTACGCGGGATTCCGTGCTGCAGCTCGCCGCCGAACTGGGCGTTCCGGTGCGGGAGAAGCGCATCACCCGGGACGAGGTGTATACCGCGGATGAAGCCTTCTTCACCGGGACCGCGGCCGAGGTCACCCCGATCCGGGAACTGGACGGCCGGGTCATCGGCAGCGGCAGCCGCGGCCCAATCACCGAACAGTTGCAGAGGATGTACTTCGACCAGGTGGAGGGGCGCCGTGAAGCCCATCCCGAATGGCTGACTTTCGTTTGATGCAGATGATCGGCGGGGGGGGCCCCGCCCCCCCCCCCCCCCCCCCCGCCCCGCCGGCAAAACCACACCCGGCCACAACCCCCCCCCCCCCCCCCCCAACAACCCCCCCCCCCCCC
>JAFIFU010000023.1 GCA_020831885.1 Ectothiorhodospiraceae bacterium | reverse complement strand
CCCCCCCCCCCCCGCCCCCCCCCGCGCCCCCCCCCCCCCCCCCACGCCAGTTCAACCGCGGCGCCGTCCATTCCTCGGGTGGCGCCGCAGCTTTTCCGGCAACCGGAACACCGGCTTGCATTTAGGACCGATCGGTCCTAAATTGACGGAACATACTCTGAGGATTCGTCACATGCCACGCGGAAGGCCGATTGCATTCAACCAGTCAGAAGCCCTGAACGCCGCCATGCAGGTATTCTGGGCTCGTGGTTACGATGCGGCTTCGACCCGTGTGCTGCAGGAAGCCATGCACCTGTCCCGCAGCAGCCTGTACCAGCACTTCGGTAACAAGGAAACACTGTTCGTTCGCTGCCTGGATCAGTATCGGGAGAACCTGCTCCGCCGGCTGGAACGGCGCCTGGATGAGGCCCCTTCCGCCATGGTGTTCTTGCGGGAACTGTTTCTGGATACAGCGGAATCGGCGGCATCGGATCGTGCCAGGCTTGGCTGTCTGATCTTCAACTCGGCCACCGAGCTGGGCTATCGCCAGGACCTGCCCGGGGAGCGGACCCGACTC
The DNA here is from genome assembly GCA_020831885.1 of Ectothiorhodospiraceae bacterium. Lineage (GTDB taxonomy): Bacteria > Pseudomonadota > Gammaproteobacteria > Nitrococcales > Aquisalimonadaceae > LSCE01. Next base: position 49,582 of record JAFIFU010000023.1, on the reverse strand, counting down.
AGTGTCGCACGCATCACGGCACTGTTCGGTCGCGCCCTGCGAAGGGCACAGGCGTCGGGTGAACTGGACCCGCGGCAGGACACGGCGGCGCTGGCGGACTTTCTCACACTGGGGATGGCAGGCCTGCGCACACTGATCAAGGCCGGTGCCGATCCGGAACGTGCCCGGGCAGCGGCACACTGCATACTTCAAGCCTGCCGGAAGGCGTAGCCGTCGTTTCCCGAACGGGTTTGCCGCCGGGCAAACGCTCCCGGGCGGCGCAGAATTTCATCCAATATGAACCGATCGGTTCATATTTCCGTACGACACCACAGGAGGACGACCACCATGTCAGCGGATTACAAACTCTCAACCCCCCCCGTGACGCTGGATACCGCGGATGCCAAGGCCAAGCCGCTGCTGGAGGGTGCCAAGGCCAATCTCGGCTTCGTGCCCAACATGTATGCGCACATGGCCAAGGTTCCGGGCGTACTGGATACCTACCTGCACGGCTATGCGCTGTTCCGTCAGGACTCCGGATTCACCCCGGCGGAACAGGAGGTGGTGTTTCTGACCATCAGCCGCGAGAACGGCTGCGACTACTGCATGTCCGCCCACAGCATGATCGGGGAGAAGGCATCCAAGGTTCCGCCGGATGTGCTTGAGGCGCTCCGGAGCGGCACGCCCATTCCGGATGACCGGCTGGCGGCGCTGTCCCGCTTCACCTCCGTCATGCTCCGTACCCGGGGAATGCCGGGCCGGGAGGAGGTGGACGCCTTTCTGGCGGCGGGATTCGAGGAGAAGGACATCCTGCAGATCATCCTGGCGCTGGCGGTGAAGACCTTGAGCAACTACGCCAACCATCTGAATCAGCCTGAACTCGACAGCGCTTTCGCGGGCCACGCCTGGGAAGCCTGAGCCGCCGACACCGCTCCCGGCGCGCTGAAGCCGGGAGCGGTACCGCCTATCTGTCCGTTCCCGGAAGGAGGAGAACGCCATGCAGACAGACGCCGTGGTTTTCGATGCCTATGGCACACTGTTCGACGTCCGGTCCGTGCAGCAGGAAACCGAGCAGCGCTTTCCCGGGCACGGGGATGCCATCACCGGAACGTGGCGACGAAAGCAGCTTGAATACACCTGGCTTCGCAGCCTCATGAACCGGTACAAGCCCTTTAGCGGGGTGACGCGGGACGCCCTCGTGTATGCCATCAAGAGCCGCGGACTGGCGCCGGAGGAGTCTCAGATCGATGACCTGATGAGCGCCTACCTCAGGTTGACCGCGTTTCCCGAGGCAAGACAAGCGCTGGAGCAGTTGGCGGGTCGACAACGTGCGATCCTGACCAACGGCGATCTGCCACTGATCGAGCCGGCCGTGAAGGCAGCGGGGTTGAACGATGTGCTGGATGCCATCCTCACGGTGGATACCATCCGGATCTACAAACCCAACCCCCAGGCCTACGCCTTGGTCACGGAACACCTGGGCGTGGACGCCCAGCGGGTACTGTTCGTCTCCTCCAATCCGTTCGATGTGGTGGGCGCCACCCAGTTCGGTTTCCGGGTTGCCTGGATCAAGCGCGCCGGCGGCCAGATGGACGAGCTGGACGCAAAGCCCGCACACACCGTAGAAACACTGACGGAGCTGCTTTCCCTGGTGGACTAACCTGCACGGAAAGACAGTGCGGTGCCCGCGGAATAACGGCGGGCCACGGGACAACTGACCATGGGAATAGATCAGCGCTTCCCAAGAGGGATCGGTAGTCGACTCGCCCGATTCCTGGCCCGACCTCGCCCGAACCAGGGAGATGTGCCGAACGTCCCGCCGGAGCTGACTGTGAGCCAGATCCGGCCCGGAGACGTGCTCCTGGTTGAAGGTACCAGCCGGTTCAGCACCGCAATCAAGTACCTCACCCAATCCACCTGGTCGCACGCTGCCCTGTGCATCGGCCATGATGCCTCCCGGGGCATCAGCCGCAGCGCCTCCACCATGATGCTGGTGGAGGCGGATGTGAACGCGGGAGTGCAGGTAATCCCCCTGTCCACCTACACCCTGTCCCATACCCGTATCTGCCGACCGGTGGGCCTGGAGGATGGGGAAATCCGCCAGGTCATTGACTACGCGCGGGCCCGGGTCGGTCATCATTATGATGTGCGGAACATCATTGATCTGGCCCGGTACCTGCTCCCGACACCTCCGGTCCCCACGCGGTTCCGCCGGCGGATGATCGCCCTGGGAAGCGGGGATCCCACGCGTGCCATCTGTTCCTCATTGATTGCGCAGGCTTTCCAGAGCGTACGGTATCCCATTCTCCCGGAGGTCAGCCTGCTGCCGTCGGACGACCCGCGCTACAAGAGTTGCTACGACGAGGTGCTTCATATCCGGCATCATTCCCTGTTCACCCCAAGGGACTTCGATGTCTCACCCTATTTCGACGTGATCAAGCCCGTTGTCTCGGTCGGCTTCGATCCGCACCGACTGATTTGGCATGAGCCGGGCAACGGCAGCCGCGACACGACCCCGGTGGAAAACCGGCCCAGCCCCACGGCCTGAATAGATCAGCTAGGTGTTATTCCGGATAGACCGGGCTGCAGGCCGTGCAACACTGGCGGCAACAGCCACGGTAATAGCCTTTCAGGAGGTAAAGCCATGATTCAGCGGTACTGTCGGAGATCCCTGCCGCGCAGGGCTTCCGACCTACACTCCCGCCGCCGGCCCCGCGTAGGTCGGTAGCCGCGCGCAGCGCGGATCACCGACAGGAAGTCCGGGGATACCGAGCGGTGTTGTCGAAGGCGCTGAATCAAGGCTTTACCTCCTGAAAACTTAATAACTGCGAGGGAATCATGCACCTGATCAGCCGATTCGCACTGGCCGTCGCGCTGGCCGGCAGCGCCACGACGTATGCGGAAACCATGCCGCTGCACGATAAGCCCTTGCTGACCCACGCCCCGGAAAGATATTGGGAGGAGAGTCTGTCCGGCGGGCCACCCAAGGACGGCATCCCTTCCATCGACGCGCCGGACTGGTGGACGGCCGAGCGCGCGGACACCTTCCTGTCCCCCCATGACCGCGTCATCGGTGTATTCCGGAACGGGGAGGCGCGGGCCTATCCCCAGCGGATTCTCGTCTGGCACGAAATCGTCAACGACACCATCGGCGGGAACGGGGTCAGTATCACCTATTGCCCGCTCACCGGCACTGCGCTGGGTTTTCTTCGCGGGGACAACACGTTGGGGGTCTCCGGTCGGCTGGTGAACAGCAATCTGATCATGTACGACCGGGACACCGACAGCTACTGGCCGCAGGTCCTGGCGGCCGCCGTGCGCGGACCGCACACCGGTCAGGCTCTGGAGGAGATCCGGGTGGTCTGGACCACCTGGGAACGCTGGCGGGAACGCCACCCCCGGACACGGGTCCTCTCCGACGAGACCGGCTTCATCCGCAACTACCGCCGGGATCCCTACGGATCCTACAATCCACTGGAAGGATACTATGTTCCCGATTCCGGGCGTTTTTTCCCGGTGATGCACGAGAACGGGCGCTACCCGCCGAAACAGGAAATCTTCGGTTTCCGTACCGCCCGGGAGGCTGTTGCCGTGGATCGGGACCATCTCCGGGACCAGGGATTGCTGATCCATCAGGGGCCGGAACAGGACTACCTGATCATCCATGATCCCGGCCTGGACACCGCCTGGGTCTTCAGCCCGGTGCCGGAGCAGACCCCGTCCCACGATGAACTCCGGTTCGGTCCTCAGGGCCCGGAACACCCGGAACTGGAGGGTCTCGAACCGGTCAACGGATTCGAGGCGATGTGGTTTGCCTGGTATGCGTTCTACCCTGATACCGTGGTGCTCTCCGGTGTTCCGTGAACGGCATCAAAGGGCAACGCTGATCGCCTGCGCCGCAGGCGGGTTTTACGCCCTGCTCTACCTGTACGCCATCGACGACCTGAGCCTGGCGGATCTCCGCGAATGGCGGCTGCGGATCGGCAGCGTTGAACCCGAACACATGCTGCGCATGCGCGCACCCTTCCTTTTCGAAGGCGTCGCGCTGCTCAGCGCGGGACGCATCGTCTGGTTGATCAGCCCCCTCAATCTGGCCATCAGCACATTACTCGCGGCACTGGTCGCCACCAACGTGCATGGCATGCTTAGCCTGCACGCGGCCCGCAACCAGTGCCCGGTTCCCGCCGGTAGCCGGGCCACCGCGCTGGGCGGACTGTTGCCCGCCCTGCTGGCGGGTGGCGCCTGTTGCGCGCCCACGCTTGTGCTCATCGGCATTCCCGGCCTGGCCGCCTACGCCGCGCTGTTCCCTTGGCTGTTGCCCGCGTCCGTACTCCTCCTGCTGCTCAGCAGGCTGTGGCAGCGCCGGCTGGGCGCACCCGCCTTCGGACGTGCCTTCCCATAAGCATGGTCTGCTCTCAGCGGCTTCCAGCGGCGGTCGCGCACCTTGCCGACAACCGCTCAACACCGCACCCGGACACGCTGCAGAGCCCCGAAGGGCGGGCCCTTCGTGCACGCTGAGCACCATGGGAATAGTTCAGTGCTTCCCTGACCGGCATGACGGAATCGGGAACCCCGTCATGGTCCCCGGGCACACCCTTGGGTATGCTGCCTGCCTGATAGCACGTTTCAGATCGCCAGGATGACGCGCTGACCGGGCCGATGGGACGGTAAGCACCCCTGGGGGCAGAAGCAGACGGATACGGTTGAATGCAGGCCGCGGATTTCGAAAAGCTGTTCAACATCTCGCCGGCACCCATGTGTGCGGCCCGACCGGATGGCACCTTCATTCAGGTGAATCCGGCCCTGGCCGACTTTCTGGGTATGGCCGCCCATGATCTCGCCGGCCGCCTGTTCACCCATTTCGTCCACCCGGACGACCGGGAATCCACCGCCGAGGCGGTACGCTGTCTGGGGCTGGGGCAGAATATCAGTGGTTTCTCGAACCGTCTTCGGGCGGCCGATGGCGACTACCGCACCCTGCGCTGGCAGGCGATCCCCGACGGTGAACGGGTCCTCGCGGCAGCCCTGGACATCACCGAGGATGCGCGCAAGACCGAACAACTCCGCTACCTGCGCACCCACGATCCGCTGACCGGGCTGCCGAACCGCACGGGCTTGGAGCAGGCCCTTTCCGACAGGCTGGCGGGATCCGCGGAAGCACCCGGGACACTGGCGTTGTTCCTGCTGGATCTGCGCACGTTCCGGGATGTGAACGAGGCCTACGGCTTCGCCGAGGGCGACAACGTGCTCTGTGGCCTGGCGGAGCGGCTGCAGTACTGCGCCGGGAACGACGCGGTGGTCGCCCGCCTGTCCGGTGATGTGTTCGCCGTGGCCACACCGGTGACGGGGGATCACGACAAGCTGCTGGAATGCGCCAACCGGCTGCTCCGCTGTGTGGAGGAGCCGGTGCACACCTCCTCCGGCGATCCGGTCCAGTTGTCCGCACGGGTGGGTGCTGCCTCGGCGGCGTTGACCGACTACCTGCCGCAGGAACTCGTCGCCGATGCGCAGACCGCGCTGAACCAGGTCAAACGCGATAGCGAGATCATCGGCATCCACCAGCGACCGAGCGGGAATGATGCCCGGGGGCGGGGACCGTTGATGGCCGCGCTGCACACCGCCGTCGCCCGACGCGGCTTTCAGCTCGCCTATCAGCCGCAGGTCCAGCTCAGCACCGGACGCATGGTGGGGGCCGAGGTGCTGCTGCGCTGGCAATTGAACGGGCACCCCGTGCCCACCAACGAATTCATTCCGTTACTGGACGAATCGGGTCTGATGCTGCCGGTGGGGCGCTGGGTGATCGAAACGGTCTGCGCGCAGTGGAAAGCCTGGCACCAGGCCGGCTATGCACCGATCAGGCTCAGCGTGAACCTGGCCCCCTCCCAGGTGCGCGACCCGGAATTGCTGCCCTTTCTCCGGCGTTGCCTGCAGGAGAGCGGCATGCCGCCCTCGGCCCTACAGTTCGAGATCACCGAGAACGTCTTCCTGTCCCGGATCGAACAGCACCTGGAAACCATGCGCCAGCTCCGGGATCTGGGCGTGGGCCTGGCTCTGGATGACTTCGGCACGGGCTACTCCAGCCTGAGCTATCTGCGGCACTTTCCGGTGGACACGATCAAGATCGATCAGTCCTTCATACAGCAGGTCACCTCCAGCCCCGGGGAGGCGGCCATCACCCGGGCCATCATCAGCATGGCCGAGGCCCTGGACCTCAAGGTGGTGGCGGAGGGCGCCGAGACCGCTGCCCAGATCGGGTTCCTGCGCCAGCACGGCTGCGATGTGGTCCAGGGCTACTACTTCGACCGTCCACTGGATCCACGGGAACTGGAACGCAAACTGATCAACCCCCAGGTCCGCCCGGCTCCGGCTCCGGAGGAATTGGGGGACCAGGGCACCCTGCTCATCGTCGATGATGAGGAAGGGGTCAGAAACGCGCTACGCCGGCTGTTCCGGCGGGACGGCTACCGCCTGCTGCTGGCAGCCAACGCCGAAGAGGCCCTGGAGCTGATGGCGCTGAACCAGGTGGACGTGGTGCTTTCCGATCAACGCATGCCGGGCACCAGCGGCACGGAACTGCTGAGCGCACTCCGGCATATGTACCCGGAAACGGTACGCATGGTGATCAGCGGCTACACCGATGTGACCAGCGTCACGGAGGCTGTGAACAGCGGCTCCATTTACAAATTCATCAGCAAGCCATGGGACGATGAACAACTCAGGGGATACATTGCCGAGGCGTTCCGGGTTCGTCGCCAGGCCGGGTGAACCTCAGACAAGGTTAGGGAAGCGCCAGGGAACTCAGGCCGCGCAGCGGCGGGTATCCACCGGAAGCCGGATTGTGACACGACACCCCTGATCCGGCCGGCTGTAAATGCTGATCTCGCCACCATGGGCGAGTACGATTTCCCGGGCAACGGTCAGCCCCAGACCCACGCCGGAACCCACCGGACGGGTGGTGAAGAAAGGGTCGAAGGCATGTTCCAGCGTGGCTTCATCCATGCCGGGCCCATCATCCGTCACCTCCAGCTCCAGAATCGATCCGCAATCCTGCTGCCGTTCCCGCCCGTCAATGGCGAGCTCCCCACCCACGCCCGCCGCCTGCATGGCGTTGCGCAGTATCTCGCCCAGTGCCTGCTCCAGCAGTTGCGGGCTGACCTTGAGCTCCAGTTCCGGTGCCAACCGGTCGTGGATTCGGGCCACCGGATTGCTGCCTTCCCGGGCGGCATCCACCGCCCGGGAGACCAGGCGGGCCAGGGGTGTCCATTGACGTTCGGTATCCGAGGCGCTGGTCAGGCCCTTGAGGGCGCTGACAATAGCGGCGATGCGCGCCACACCCTCCTCGCTTTCCTCCAGCAAAGCCGGCAGATCATCCGCCGCGAAACCGAGATCCCGCTCTTCCCAGGCCTCGCGGATTACGGAAAGCTCGTCGGCATCGGCCAGCACCGTGGCAAAAGCCGCCAGACCTTCCGCATAATCCCGGCCAGTGCGGAGATTCGCCCCCACGAAGCCCAGCGGGGTATTGATCTCGTGGGCGATACCGGCCGCCAGATGCCCCATGCCGGCCAGCCGGCGCGCCTCCGACAGGCGCCGCTCGGTATCCCTCAGCTCCTGCACCTGCTGCTCCACGCGGCGCTCCAGATCCTCGTTCAGGCGACGGTAACGCTCTTCGGAGGCCAGCAGCTCCGCCGTGCGGACCTGCAGCTCCCGGTAATCATTCTCGGTGGCACGCTGTTGCAGGTCCGCCACAAGCTGAACGCGACGCGCGGCATCCAGTTGCTGCTCGATGACCCGGACCATGGCCTCGCCGCGCACGGCGTCCGCCTGATCGCAGCCCAGAAAGGCGATGGTCTCCCGGTCAAGCTCCACCCGGTAACGGTGGACGCCCGGCTCCCCCACCAGCGGACTGCCATCCATGGCCAGCAACCCCGCCCGACCACCGGCCAGCCCCGTCAGGGCCTCCAGCAGCCCGGAAATATCCACCAGCGAGATCAGCTCGTGGAGTTCCTGCCGCATCGTTAGAGACCCTGCTCCCGCCGGTACATGCCGGCCAGTGTGCTCTCCTCCAGCAGCCGGTCGCGCTCCGCGTAGGCGGCCTGCAGCGCCTCCTCCAGGGTGGTCTCGTCCCAGGGCTTGTCCAGGAAGCGGAAGATATGGGCCTCGTTGATGGCGTGCACCAGCGCCTGCTGGTCCGCCTGGCCGCTCAGGATCATGCGCACCGCCCGGGGCTGCAGTTCCCGGGCCGCCCGCAGGAACTCAGTGCCGTTCATGCCCGGCATGCGGTAGTCGGAGATGATGACATCGAAATTCTTGGTCTGGAGGCGCGCCAGGGCCTGCTCCGGATCAGTGTAGGTTTCCACGGCGCAATCCTCCTTGCGCCGGAAGCTGCGCTGCAGGCTGCGCAGCACCAGGGGTTCATCGTCAACCAGTAACAGTTCTCGCATGCTGAGCCTCATGAGGTTGGGCTTGTTTCGGGATCGGCGGCCGGCCTCACCGGCAGGGTCACGCGGAAGCGGCTGCCGCGGCCGGGTTCACTGTCCACCGAAATACTTCCACCGTGCCGCTGGACAGTCTCGCGGATCATGGCCAGCCCGAGGCCGGTGCCCTTCCCGGCGGGCTTGGTGGTATAGAATGCCTCGAAGATCCGCGCCTGGTCCGATTCCGGAATGCCGCAGCCGTCATCCTCCACCTCCAGCCAGACCCGGTCTTCACCGTCGCGGCTGGTGCGGACGACGATTCGTCCGCCGCCGTCCAGTGCGTGGCTGGCGTTGACCACCAGGTTCAGCACCACCTGGGAGATCATGGATGCGTCGCAGACCACCTGGGCGTCACTCTGGAGTTCAGTATCCAGCGTCGCCACATACTTCACTTCGTTGTGGGCGATGCGCAGAGCGCCGCGGACCAGCTCATCCAGCGCAACCGGCTCCATACGCCCATCCGGCGTGCGGGCGAAATCCCGCAATGCCAGAGCGATATCACGGATAATGCCGACACCCTGACGGCTCTCCTGCAGCAGGGATCCGAGATCGTCCAGCAGGAAGTCGGCATCCAACTGGCTGCGCAGCTCACCGATCACCCCGCGGCGTTCCGGCGACAGATGCTCGTTGAGGAGTTCCTCGTATCGCTGAATCAGCTCCCGCAGCGCAGCAAAGTACTCGTCCAGGGTCCGCAGGTTGGACTGCAGATAGCCCACCGGATTGTTGATCTCATGGGCCACCCCCGCGGCAAGCTGACCGATGGACGCCAGGCGCTCGGCTTCCAGCAGGCGCTCCCGGTAAGGGGCCAGCGAATCGGGAAACGGTTCCGACACGTACACTCCGCACTGGTTGCAAACACATGTCTTCAGCTTGACCAGCTTACGCGGCGGGCGCATCGCAGACTGTGACCGGTTTCCTACCCTGGGCCAAGGGAACGTGCCCGGCGGTTAATTCATCCCCATGGTGCACTGGCTTTGCAGCGTGGGAATAGATCAGTGCTTCCTTAAAGGATGAGCGGATGTCGCCCGGCGCGGCGGCGCAACCAGTTGATGGACTGGTAAACGGCGGGGCGTGAGACCACCCAGCGCTCCAGACGGAACTTGCCGGGGAAATTGAGCAGCGTCAGTCCCATCAGGATCGTCAGCACGCCCTGCCCTGGCAGCACCAGCATCAGCATCCCTGCCAGAATCAGCACCACCCCCACGGCGGACTTCACCAGCTCAAGCACCAGCCACAGCACCGGGCGCCGGTGGGCGATCACCCGCTCCTCCCGATGACGGTGGGCGAAATAGGTGGCGGGGATACGGATGACAAGCAGTGGCACCAGTACCAGGGTGCCGAGAAACATGAGTACCGACAGGCCCGTGAGCCAGAAGAGAATGCCCTGATTGTCCGCCAGCCAATAGACCAAGCCCACACCCCGCACATAGCCCGCCTGATGTGAATGTGGCGCCGCACGGGTTGGGAATCAACTGTCCCCAGGGAAACCGGAAGGGCGATGGAGGAGGTCGCGGCGGTGCCTACATGTGCGGAGGCGTACGGACGCAAGGCCTGGCTGCGTGCAATTCTGAGCGTTCGTTGCTTCAAACGGCAACGGGAGTTCGAACCCAGGAGGTTCCGGCAGACTGCCGGAACCAACGGAGAGACAATGATGAAGAAATTGAATGCGATGGCCCTTTCAGCCCTGCTCCTGCCAGCACTTTCACTCGGTTCGGTGGCTTTCGCGGACGGCACATACGGTGGCCACAGGCAGGCGAACGGACAGCATGCGCAGGATCAACGGGTCGACAGGGCGGGCGGACAGCTTGCGCAACAGCGGTATATCAGCCGCAAGCCCGCGGGCACATTTCACGCCGACGAGTTCATCGGCAGCAACGTCAAGCACCGGGGTTCCGACGAGGATATCGGAAAGGTGCAGAACCTGATCATCGGTGAAGATGGGCAGATTGTGGGCGTCGTCCTGGCGGCAGGTGGATTCATGGGCCTGGGAGGACAGAGGGTCGCCCTCAGCTGGAACCAGCTTGAGCACACCAGGGAAGACAATGCGTCGGTGTTCTACGTGCATATGGATGAGGATACCTTGCGTCATGCACCGGCATACGAGAAGGACTGATCCCTAACCACCTCCGGGGGGAATCATATCCGGAAACGGTCGCGGGAGACGTCAGAGTCCATGCCGGGCGTGTAGGTCCACACGCCGGCGCTCCGGAAGCCAGTGCCCCTTAAGGAAGCACTGGCCTGCCATACTTCACGCTATCCGGCACGTAGCCGAAGGAACCGGATCAAGGGCTCCCAGATGCAGGTGGACTCAGCCGAAATCGACCGGGGCACCCCGGAGGCCAGCAAACCGAATCGTGGGGTCGTCGTCATCTATGTCACCGTGGCGCTGGCCTACGTCGTCTGGCGCTCGGGAACGTTCAACCCCGACGCTCCGGTGTTCTCCGCACTGGTCTTCGGTGCCGAGTTGTTCGGCATTATCACCATGTTCTTGCTGCTGCACATGTGCTGGCGGCTGCCCCACCGTAAGGCCCCACCACCCGGGCGCAATCTGACCGTGGACGTGTTCGTGACCACGTATAACGAACCCGTCGACGTGGTCAGGCGGACGCTGCTGGCAGCCATTTACATGGAATACCCCCACCAGACATGGCTGCTTGACGACGGAAATCGGCCGGAAATGCAGTCACTGGCGCAAAGGCTGGGATGCCGCTACCTGGCCCGTTCGGAAAATATCGACGCCAAGGCCGGTAACCTGAATAATGGTCTGGCCAACAGCAATGGCGCCATTGTGGCGCTGTTCGATGCCGACCATGCCCCCCATACACAGTTCCTGGTGGAAACGCTGGGGTATTTCCGGGACAGGAATGTCGCCTTCGTCCAGACTCCCCAGGAGTTCTACAACCTCGACTCCTACCAGCACCGGGTCAGTGCGAGACGTAAGAACCTCTGGACAGAACAGTCCCTGTTTTTCAACGTGGTTCAGCGCGGCAAGGATTACTGGAACGCCGCCTTTTTCTGTGGAAGTTGCGCCCTGCTGCGGCGCCGTGCACTGGACAACATTGGCGGGTTTGCCACCGGATCCGTTACGGAAGACCTGCACACCTCCCTCCGGCTCCACGAGAAAGGCTACGCATCCGTCTATCACCCACACGCGCTGGCCTACGGCATTGCTGTCATGGACGCTCGCGAGTACATGCGCCAGCGGTTGCGTTGGGGGCAGGGCGCCATGCAGGTCTGGCGCCGGGAGCGGGTGCTGACCAACCGGCACCTCACCATCCCCCAGCGGTTGAATTACTTCTCCAGCATCATCACGTACTTCGACGGGTGGCAACGCGCAATATTCTACACGGTCCCCTCATTCGCACTGCTGTCGGGGAAACTTCCCATCAGCATCACCGTCATCGAGTTCCTGCTGATCTTCGCACCCTACCTGGCGATCACGTTCTGGACATTCGGGGTGGTCAGCCGAGGGCACGGTCACCTGTTTTTTAGCGAAGAGTACAACTTTGCGCGATTCGCAGTGTTCTGCCAATCCACCCTGGCCTTCTTCCGGCGCCGCCTCACGTTTGTGGTGTCCGGGAAAAAACGCAATCCGCGACCTTTGATTCTCGCCCCGCTGTATCCGCAGATTTTCATTCTGGCGTTAAGCGCGGTGGCCATTCCGGTGGGTATTCTGGTGCACTATCGGAGCGGACATCTGGCTCTGGACGCGCTGATCGCCAACATTCTCTGGTGCAGCCTGGTCATGACCATTGCTATCAGCCTGTTGCGTTTCACGACAACAAACAGCCGATACCGCCGGCAGGAGTATCGCTTCACGATACCGATGTGTGCCGCCATTACGGTCCAGGGGCAATCGGAACAACTGGTCACCGTCGAGGATTTGTCTGCCCGGGGATTCGGCTTTCATGGTGGGTTGAGCGGCCCGGTCGAAGCGGGGAAGAAAATGACCGGATATCTGTACCTCCCGAGTGGTCCGATGCCTTTTCGTGGGTGGGTTCGCGCTATCCGCCGCCCGGGAGCCGGATCCGCGGAGAAACCACTGACCTGCGGTTGTGAATTCGAGGACCTGCCAGAGGGCGTCGTGGCACAACTGGAGGCCTTTCTCCATGGCAACGACCTGCAGTGGTACTTTCTCGACATCTCCGATCACACGCACAAGTTGCTGCGCCCCGACGGGCCCGTGTCTCGACAGGCTGACGGAGGCGCGCAGTTCGCCGGTGGCGGACACTGGCAATGCTGTACCTACGTTTATCCCGTTCAGCACGAATTGCGCGAATTCCTGGGAGTCGTCTCCTCCGAAGGCATCGGTGCTGCCGGGGATCGGAAAATGGTCCTGATGCAGGGCATCCCGGAGGACGTCACGGTCATCGTCCGTGTTGACGTTGCCGGAGATCGGCAGGAACTGGTCGGTACCGCAACAGAAGAGGCCTGCGTCGAAACCGCTGATGGTCGGGTCTATCTCTACACGCTGCACAACCCTCGGAGTACGACGACATGGCTGCTTTCCTCCGAGTACGCATAGCCCGGATGCTGATCCAGGGAGCGGCATGTGTGGCCGCCGTTATGGCGACACACCCGGGCAAGGCGGACTGGATGTTGTTGGGCGGCGGGGAGGCCGTTTTCGATGGTCGATTCGCCCAGATGACAGCCCTCATTCCGTTCTCCGGGCAGTTGGGAAGCGGTTTCGTCCACCGATACAGCCTCAGCTATATCGAGTACGAGTACCCGCTGGAAGAGGAAACCGTCCAGGCGAAGAGCTGGGCGGGATCGGTCGCTCTTGGTTATCAGATCCCGGTCCCGGATGGATGGCTCGGGTTTGCTGTGGGTGCCGCCTACCGCGATACGGATTTCGAGCCCAGGCAACCTGACAACCCTCAGCAGGGTACGCACGTCGTCGCCCAGGTTGACCTGGATGCAGGCCTGATCCATGCCGATCGCTGGTTGTATGCCACGAGTATCAGCTATACACCACGGTATCGCGCCTACTGGGGGCGCGGGAGAGCCCTGCGGCGAACCGGCCCGCGGTCCTTTCTGGGTCCCGAGATCGTCGCCCACGGCGACCGGGAATACAATGCGCAGCAGATCGGTATCGCCTTGCAGTTGAACCAGGTTGCGGGGCCGCTGGATATCGTCCTCAAGGCTGGAGGCAAGCGTATCCAGGATGGTGACAGCGGTGCGTATGGTGGTATCGAGTTCCTTCGCCACTTCCACTGACCCCGGGGGCGCAATTGTCCGTACCGTGGCCGTAACCTGGTCAGCCAGGCCCAGGGCGCACCGTGCCGGCGCACAAAAAAACCGCCACCCCAGGGGGATGGCGGTTCCACGACGGGCCAAGCCGGCGCTGTTACTTGCTCTTGGCGGCGACCTTGGAAACGCTGTTAGCGCTTTCCCCGGCGACCTTCTGAACCTCCTGGACAAAATTCTGGTTCAGAGAGACCACCTTCTCGGCGGCGCCCTTTGTGCGCTCGCCCAGTTCCTTTGCGACCTTCTGCTGATTCTCCAGGTAGGCGCGCACGTCGGACGGATCCTTCATTTCCAGCGCGATGCGGGCTTGCGCCACACTGGTGTCGATGTAGGCCCGGGCGGCTTCGAGCTGCACGTTGGCAAGCTGTTCGAAGTGCCCCAGAACCAGGTTGGCATAGGTGCGCGCCGGGCCGGCGAACACACTGTCGAACTGCTGCTGTACTTGGGTAACGGTTTCGTTGCTCATTTCAATGACCTCGGTGGGTGCGTTCTGCAAAGGCCTTTTGCCCTTGATGCTGTATAAGGTAACAGAGATAATGCTGCATTGCAACATTTCATTCTTGATGCCCGCCGGCCGCCAGACGACACCATGGCGCCCGGCGGGACTTTGCAGCGTGTCCGGGAAGGCCGTTGCGGCTCTTGCCAGGGGCTCGCCATTGTCTGCGAACCGCGCCTTGCCCCGCGGCGGCTCCCTCGCTCATAAGACAACGAACGTGTGTTACGGGACACGAGAAACAACTGGCATGTCTATCATGTAACGAGAGGCCGATTGCCCGTTTCTTTCCACCAACCATCCCAGGGGGTTCGACTTGTGGCCGACCCGAACAGCGTGATCACGTTCTACGACGAACGCGTTCTTACCCATCAGCCGAGTTCCGATGTTCCGTTTCTGCCCGGTCGCCTGGACCGGCGGATTCGCAAACTGCTCTCGAGTCTGAATGTACCTTGGACGTATCCGGAGCACCCCGGACGGCTGACCACCATCCGCCACCTGCTGGAAGTCGAACCGGTGCCTGGCCTGCAGTTCGAGAGCGGCATGGCGGCCACGCGGGAACAGTTAGGGCGCGTCCACACCAGTTCTTTCCTGGCCCACATTTTCGAACTGCGTGGCAAAAATGCCTGGCTGGACAACGACACCACGGCGGTCTCACCCGGCAGCATCGAAGCCGCCGAGGTGGCAGCAGGTACGTCCATTGCCGCCGTCGAGGCGGTGGTTCAGGGGCGCACCGAGAGCGCCTTCGCGCTGGTCCGGCCTCCCGGGCATCACGCCGAGCCCGTACGCGCGCGGGGTTTCTGCCTGTTTAACAATGTTGCCGTGGCTGCTGCCCATGCGCGAGCAGCACTTGGCTGCGAGCGCGTGCTGATCGTCGACTGGGATGTCCACCACGGCAACGGCACCCAGGATATCTTTTGGGCGGATCCTGACGTGATGGTATTCGATATCCACCGCGCCTCACCCTTCTATCCCGGTTCAGGCGGTCTTGAGGAGGTGGGCGTCGGCCTTGGTGAAGGCACCACCGTCAATGTCCCGCTCCCCCCGGACTCGGGGGACGAAGCCTACCTCAGAACCTTCAGGGACATCCTGGTGCCCGCGGCGGACTGGTTCCAGCCGGACCTGATTCTGGTTGCGGCGGGCTTCGATCCGCACCCGTTCGACCTGGCAATGAATGTCTCGTACGACGGTTTTGCAGCCATGACCGAGATTCTGCAGATGCTGGCGCGCCGACATTGCGGTGGACGCCTGGTATTCGTGCTGGAAGGCGGTTATCACCTGCTGTCCCTCTCCCGTGGCGTCAGGACGGTGCTCCATGTTCTTGCGGGTGGTGAATCACCGGAGCCCGGCACGCGCGGCCTGGCCGAGGTAGAGTCTGCCGCTGCCTTTCATCGCAGTGCTTTTCTTCAGTCTGACTAAGGCCTCCACTATGCGGTCCACCGCACCGACGCGCCTGCAGCCCCCTGCCATTATCTGGTTTCTTTCCGCTGATCGCCGGATGCCTAAAATCCCGTCGCGGATCCTGTCACTGACTTGCAGGCTGAAAAACAGCCAGGAATCTCACCATGAACGACAAAGCACAGACCGCCACGAACAATCTGAGTCCGGCTGCGACCGGTGTGAGTGTTGAAACGATGGACCGCATCGCCAAGAGTGTTCACAAGGGCATTGACAATGCATCCAAGGCAGCGCATCCGACGATCGACAGTGCAGCGGCAGGCGCTCACAAAGCGGTAGACAGCGCAGACGAGATGCTAAACCCCGCCGCGGAGGCGCTCGACAGGGCCGGCGTCAAGGGTGAAGAGCTGATCACGGCGAGCACAAGCTACATGCGTGAGCATCCGCTACTCACACTCGGCCTTGCGGTGACCGCAGGTTATGCGCTGAGCCGCCTGCTGGCCTCTCGCTAACATAGTCCGGCGAAACCATGAGCTCTGGGAACGAGGACCCACGGGTGGCGGCGAGCGAGACGGCATCGCCATCACCCGGTCAGTTGAGCCAGAACGTAAACCATCTGCTGGATGAGCTACGTGAGCTGGCCCATGACCACCTTGAACTGGCCACGCTGGAAACACGACTCTCCATCAACACCCTCCTCCGGATGGCGATCATTGCCATTGTCACGGCCCTGGTGCTGGTGAGTGCCTGGCTGGCCCTGGTCGGCTCGGCAGCCCTCGGGCTCATCAGTATCGGCCTTGCGCCCGCACTCGCCGTGCTGTTGCTTGCTGCGGCCAATCTAGTGCTCGCACTCACGGGCTGGCTGTGGATAAGACACATGAGTCATTGGCTTGGATGGCCGGCCACTCAGCGCGCGATCAAGCCCGCCGCTATGGCTCAAACAAAGCATGGTGCCACATGACAATACACAGAAGTTCCGCAATCCGGCCAGCGGCATTGAGGGCGGACATCCGGAGGGTCGAGCACAGGATTCGAAGTCGCCGGGGCAGGATTGATGCTGCCTTGGGTAGCCTTGCTGAAGACGTTTGGGGACAGGTGGTTTCCCCGGCTACGCTTATCACCGCCGGCCTGTTGTTCGGTGCGGTAATCCATCGCAGCCACCGACTTCATGGCTTGCGACCGTTGGCGATTCTCGAGACGGCAAATGCCGGACTCCGGCTTCTGCTGACCGCGAGTTCGAAAGGCGGCAGGTAAGGCATTGATTAGTGGTGCCGGTGAGAGGAATCGAACCCCCGACCTACTGATTACGAATCAGTTGCTCTACCGACTGAGCTACACCGGCACGGTGGTATGACGGGCGCAGAGTATAACGGCAATGGCTTCTACCAGCAATCAGCCTCCGCAGCACTGCGCTGACCGTTATGCGTCAGGCTCAGCACACCGCACCGGTGTCCGGCCTGGGGCCCGGTGGGGGTTGCCGTCAGGGTGTAGGAGGAGGCGGTGACATTATTGATGCCCAGGTTGTAGGCCACCACATTGCCGTCCCGGGGGGAGACGTCGAACCAGGGGGCGTCACTCAGGTCCGGATCGTTGCCACCCACCTGATACGTGTTGTTGATGGAATAGTGCCGCTCCAGCCGTTGGGCCAGCTCCATCAAATCCGCCTGCGCCGTGGCCATGCGGGTATTCTGCACATGCTGTTGATAGCGCGGATAGGCGATGGCGGCGATAATCCCCATGATCAGGACCACGATCATCAGCTCGATGAGGCTGAAACCCTGCTCCCGTCCCCGGCAGGCATTCGGTTGATGCGTCATTGTCCCAGCGCCTCCTCGACATCCGGATCCTCCGGTTCCGCGTCAATGCGGAACACCCTGCCGTCGTGAATGGACAGACTCACCGGCGCCCCCCACTTCAGCTCGCTGGCATGGACCTGGTTACCGTCCACATCAAACACGCGGAACGTGGAGGCCAGGGGATAGCGCACGTTATCCGCCACCACATACCCCTGGCTTGCATCCACGGCATTGAGACTGGCAAACACTTCCCGGTCCGGCGCCGGCTCCGCCAGCACCGGGGAGAACGCCAGTAAACCCACGATTGTCAGTGCAACCCATACTGCTGTCAGATTCCGCATCGCACTGCCCTCACCGAAGCTGCATCCAGGATTGACGTCCGGCCGGACCGGCCTCGTTCAGGCTGCGGATATCCCGGCCACGCCCATCATACAAGTGGTCGAGCGAGCCCTCATGGGAGCGGATGATGGTGAGCTCCTCACCTTGGCCCGATTCAACGCCGCTGATGGGAACGCCGCCCACGTTATCGCCGGGGCCTGCCGTCCCGTCCAGATTCAGATCGAACACCGCTTCACTGGTCCGGCCGCCGGTTGCCAGGTCCAGGTCCATGATGAACCCCCTGCGTCCGGTCCCACAGGGATCCTCATCCGGGATCAGGGTGCTGAAGCGCACTCGGGTTGGCATGGCGCCGGTGGGGAACACCGGGGCGTTGATCACCCGTTCCCCCTCCGCATTGCCACCCACCACCAGATCCAGGAACCAGCCGTCCTCAGTATCCAGCTCGTTGTCGCTCACCTGACGCAGCGTATACGTGACGGAGCCATCCTCAGTATCAAAGGTGTGCTGACCCTGCCACTCGATGGTCTGCTCCAGCAATTCGTCACGCCCGCCGACGGCGCTGCCCCGGTCCACGATGCCGTAGAGGCTCTGAATCTGCGGGTTGTCCAGTTCCCGGTCCTGGTTGCGGAAGTAGCTACCGGTACCGAACAGGACTATCAGGCTTTCCGCCTCGTCCGGGTGAACGGCAAGGGCTGGCCGCGAGGTGATCGGCTGCGGCTGATCGTTGTCGTCCTGGGCCTGGAACAGGACCCGGCGATTGCCGGCATTATCCCAATGGTTGGAATTGGTTGAGGAGACATTGAACGCCCAAAGATTTCCCTGCAAGTCCCCGGCATAGATACGCCGTGCGCTGAGATCTCCGCCAGGCCAGTCTGTGATCTGCGGCGAGGCCAGACCGTTGGGTGAGGAGGCGTCGCCCACTCCGGTATCGATGAACACGTAATCGTCCGGATCATCCAGCGGCACGATGAACAACCCGGCGCGGTGGCTATTGCTGTTGTAGCCGTTGCCGAACACGGCGGCCCAGCTTCCGTCCCGCATACGGACAATGGACGGCTGACCCACGGCATAGCCCAGATCGGGATGTGTGAACTCCCAGAGCACGTTGCCGCTACCGAAACTACCCGGGTTGGTCACATCCAGGGCGAACACGGTTCGCCCGCCGGCCCCCATGGACCCCACGGCCACGGTCTTCCAGTTACCCCCCAGGTAGGCGTCCCCCACCACGGCGGTACCGTCCACGAAATAGCGGTGGGTGTACTCCACATCCATGAGCCGGTTGATGCGGGCCGGACCACCAGCGCTTTCCGGCAACAGCAGCTCGGACGGCATGTAGGCGAACAGCTCGTTGCCGTTCTCCGCATCGAACGCGTGGAACAGGCCGTTGTTGGAGCCCACGTAGATCACGTCCGGCCGGTTGCGGTAGCTGCTCTGCCTGCGGAATTCCAGGTAGCGACTGCCCTCCGTCCCGCCGATCAGGTTGTAGCCGAAGTCCCTCTTGCCCACATACTGGGGCGAGGAGTTGACGATATCCCCCAGCAGGCGGCGGTAGCCGGCCTCTGTGCGGCTGCGGAACCCTTCCACACTGACACCGCGGAGCCAGTCGATCCGGTCCGCCGCCCCGCCGTCGTCATCCCCATCCAGGTCCGTGCTCAACGCATTCCG
This sequence comes from Ectothiorhodospiraceae bacterium, assembly GCA_020831885.1. GTDB lineage: Bacteria > Pseudomonadota > Gammaproteobacteria > Nitrococcales > Aquisalimonadaceae > LSCE01. The sequence goes on along the minus strand of JAFIFU010000023.1, from coordinate 30,191 downwards.
CTGCACCAGCGCGATGTCTCCGGGCCGCAGGGGAACACCGGAACCAGTGTCGCTGTTCGTGGTGTAGATGCGGCGCGCCGACGGCGAGATATCAAGCAACCGGGTTTCGGCATTCCAGTGCTGACGCCCCACTGAACCATCGGTGTCCAGCTCGTAGGCCTTGAGCTCACCGGACCAGTCACCGCTGCGGAACCCGGCCACATAGAGCAGGGTATCCGTCTGCAGGATGGCCGCGCTGGCCGCGGACGAGGTGGCGGATTCCTCCACCCGGGCGATGATGTCATCCAGCACACCCCCCAGTTCCTCGGAGAACAACTCGGGATCACTGGCGCTGAAGAATCCGCCCCGGCTGTTGACCGCGGCGTGCAGCATGTCGTCGATCTTCTCCGGATCGCCGTCGGTGGGGTCCGGCCAGTCGATGGTGGCGCCGCTGGCGATGGCGTCGAAAGCCTCATCCGGATCAATTCGTCCCTGTACTCCCAGCCCCACGGTATACGTCACCATGTGCTGCCAGAAGGCCGGGTTGCGCTGACTGGTGGGGACCAGGTTATCCAGATCGGACCGCAGGTCGTTCTTCCAGTAGTGCATGGCCACATCGGCCAGGGTGTTGCTGTAGCTGTCCTCGAAAGGCGGGCCCGGCTCATACCGGTACGTCGTCAAACCGTCCGGCGAGGAATGGACCGGCCCCCGGTTGCCGTCCACGTTGCCCACCCCAGGGTCCGCACCGTTCCAGAAACCATCGGACATCAGGATGGTGAAACTCTGCCGGCAGGCGTAGTCCTCACCTCCGGCAAACCCGGGGGTGGTGCTCCAGGGGCCGCTGCTGTCTGTTCGGCTGTAGTATTCACCCGCCGCCTGCAGGGCGGTGCGCAACGGGGTACCGGAAGCAGGAATATCCCGGTCATACAACAGATCGAAAAACTCCTCCCGGTCCTCACCGGTGAACCGGCGCACACCGCGGACCAGACGGTTGGTGCTGACGCCATCGACGTCGGTGGTACCGGCATTGATGGTGCCGTAGCCCACCCGCATGCCTTCCGCCTGCTGGGCAAACGCGCTGCCGATCCCGCCCCGGGCGGCGAGGACGCGGGACCGGTAGTAGGTGTACCAGTTGGCGAAGTTCTGAATCTCTTCGTCGTAGGTGCAGACACCGCCGGTGCAATCCGAGCGGTTTTCACGACCGTGACCGGAGTAGGTGGTGGTGGCCGGTTCGATATCCACCCGCTGGTAGTTGTCGTAGGCGTAGCCGTCGCTGCCGTCGTGCCAGTAATACAGGGCCGGCCAGAAATTTTCCGTCCGGGTGTTGCTGGAGCAGGAACTGAAACTGAAATCTCCGGTGTCGGCATCCCTGGTAATGGTGTCACAGCTCCGCCAGCTCCCATTCCGGCTGTTCACGCTGGTCAGATCCCGGGTCCCCCGATCCGTCCGCATGGGATTGTGATAGGCCGCTTCCGGGTCGGCATCCGGCATCCGTTCCTCGTTGTTATCCGCCTTCGGCCAGGGCAGGTAAGTCACCGCGGGGTTGTAGTAGATGCTGTTGAACTGGGGCGATCTGGAAAACGCGTTGTACGGATCCTCCCGGGTGGTGGGCGCTCGATCGGTGTAATTCCCGCTGCTGTAGAGGTTGTCCACCCGGCCGTAGAGATAGTACGCCCGGGAATTGATGTGCGCGTCCGGCATGATCTCCCAGTGCATGGAACCGGAATCATCCAGGATGAACACGATATTGGGTTCGATGCTGGTGGTGAGGAACAGGGGCGCGTTGGCGATATCCACCCCGGCCTGGGCCGTGGCCGGCATCGCGGCCGAGAGGCCGAACACCGCCCCCAGGAAGGTTCCCCGCGCTGCGCGCCGCACTCTCATGAACCTGCCAGTCATGGTCGCTACTCCTTTCCTTGTTCCGATCCCCTGCACGGCAACGGTGCATCCCTGCCGGCCGGGCCCGGGGTACGCCGGCATCATGGTTCCACCGTGGAGCGGAGAACTACCACTGCCGTATCGGTGCCGCCCTCACCCCGGGCCGTTACCGAATAGAAATACCGGAACGACGGCCCCCCGGCACCCATCTGTATGCCCTGGCGCTGACGCCGCGGCGGCCCACCAAGAAACACGCCCGGGCCGGCCAGTTGCTCTGCATCCACGTCCACTGAACCATCCGGCGCCGGGTCGGCACCGTCCCAGGCAGCGGGAAGTTTCAACGGTTCCGCGTCATCCAGCACGACGAAATTCCCCATCACCCAGTCCTCGCCTTCCCGCAACGCCGCTTCCGCCGACTGGAACGCCAGATTGCGATCCCGGGTATTACCCGCCATGCGCTCCTGCAGGGTGCTGGTCTGCATGGCGGTCACGCCGATCAGGGTCATCACCAGCAAGAGCAGCAGGGAAATGATCAGGGCGGCGCCGCGTTCCCGGCGCCCCCCGCAGCGGTATCCGCGCGCAGTCATCATGGCAGGCGGTTCCTCAAGCCAATGGTGGTGGTGGCAACCTGTCGCAGGCGCCGGTCATCCGGATCAACATCCGCCCCGTCGAAAACGATGGACTGTTGCTCGTCCAGCACATTGTCATCCGCGCTCACCAGGAGCAGGCTGACACGGGCACTGACCACCTCGCCCCAGGCGTCGGCGGCCTCCACCTGCTGGGCATTCAGGTAACGGTCAACCCGCCGGTTACCGGTGTCGTCCACACCGAACAGCAAGCGCATGCGCTCCACCCCTTCCACAAGCTCCCAGGCCTCTCCGTTGTAGCGCTCCCACAGGGCGGGCCTCCCCGAGGCACCGGGCGCGATGTAGTAGGCCCGGGAACTGAAGCGCATGATCTCCCCTTCCGACTCGAAGTCCCGCCCCAGCGCCGTGGTCCAGTTGCCGGGACCGGCGGTAACGGTACCGGTGTTATGGGCAAGGGTGCCGGAGGTATTGGGATTGTTGCTGGTGATCTGAAACACGGCGGCGGCGTTGCAATCCCCCACGATGACGATGTCGTTGCGCCGCAAGCCGTTGCCCGGAGCGATCTGGATGTTCGCCGAGCCCGGCGGAGTGCCGCCCGGATGCGTTTCCACCGGCATGCCGCCGCCCTCGGTGCCGCGGACGATCAGCACATCGCTGTCATCGGAGGCGGCGGGAAATCCGGCGGGCAGGGACGGGGAGAACCCGCTCCCGGTACCGCGGAACCCCTGGATCGGCCGGCTCATATCCCAGTCCCAGTCGGTGGGATCATTCAGCGTGACCCGCAGGAATCCGTCGCTGATCGCGTCGTTACGCGGCGGATCCTCCACCCGGAAATCGCCCCCGCAACCGGTGCTGCCCGCCTCCCGCACGGAGCGGCTGATGGCATCAACGGCGAACCGGGCGTTTTCCTGCACCCGGGAATACTGCTCGTTCAGGCGGTAGGTCCGGCTGGTGCCCAAAAAGATGTTGATGACCGCAACGGTGAGAATGAGGGCAATAACCAATGCCACCATCAATTCCACCAGGGAGAGCCCCTGCTGATGCCGCCTGCCTGTCTGGAAACGCGCACTCATGTCACAGCCTCGTCCGGAAATCCAGGGTTTGCAGTTCCCCGTCACGTTCCTCGTCCCAGCGGACCCGGATCAGGACGATGTCCCCGTTACGCTGAATCGAGCCGTTACCCCGGGGCAGCAGACAGGCCACCATGTTCAGCCAGTCCTCCAGGTCATCCTCCGCAGCGGTACCTCCTGAGGGCACAAGTTCCGGATCGCAGGCCTCCGGGGGATCCGGGAACGCCTGATCATAGTCCCCGTTCAGGGCTGCGACGCGATTGGTCCGCATCCGGTCACTCATGTCGTAGGCCAGCAGTGTGGCCTGGGAGCGCAGATGGGCATCCTGGTTGTAGCGCAGCGAGGCCGCCTGCAGCCCCGCCAGCCCCAGCAGACCGATGGCCAGGATGAGCACGGCCACCAGCACCTCCAGTAGGGTAAACCCCGCCTGGCGGCGCCCAACGCCCGCCTTGTGATTTCGCCTTGCCTTCATCCCGGACACCCGACTCGTTCTACGGATACGTGACCCGCGTTGGACACCCGCAACTGCCGCCCCCGCTCGCTGCCGCTGGGGCAGTCCTGGGGATAGATCAGGAGGGTCTGCGGTCCCGCCGGCGCGGTCTTCGCGCCGCGGCCGTCGAATACCAACGTGACAGCGCCATTGTTGATCTCTATATTCCGCATCTCCGGAAACTGTCGAACGATGGCGTTCCCGGCGCAGTTCGCACCCGTGAACACGCAGATGCCGCCTGCGAAGCTGCCACCCACCGGCGCCACGGTCACCGTCCCTCCGCGCCGCACCGCCTCGCTGCGGGCCAGGTTGATGGCGGTCACCAACTCGTTGGTATGCGTAGTGGTCCGGTTGTCCCGCACCAGATTCTGGAAATTGGGAAAGGCCACGCCGGCGATGATCCCCAGCACGATCAGCGCCACCATCAGTTCGATCAGAGTCACACCGCGTTCGATTTTCATGACGATGACTCTATAAAAAGCGCTGTGGCAAGACAGCCGGCGCGCGACGAGCGGCGGCATTTTCCGCGACGACCGGTCAGTGGCAGCCGCCCTCCTCCACCCGGGGACGCCCGGTGCGGCTGACCACGATGCGCCGCCCATGCTCGCCGTCGCAGAACCGGAAGGCCCCCATCTGCAGCGCCCCGTTCAGTTGCCGGGTGACGCCGCTGCCCACGAAGGAGATGTAATCCTCCATGGAACCGTTTCCCGTCATGGTGAGGCGTGCCGAGCCCGGCTTGCTGCGCAGCACGGCGTCGGGGGGAACGACCAGATGCGGCCCCGGCGGGCCGACGAACACGAGATATCCTGCGTGATAGCCCGCGCCGGGGGTGCAGGACACCCCATCCGCGCTGGCGCACAGGGTCACGCGCTCGCTGCGCAGAATGGCCTCCGAGCGGGTCAGGTGGATTGCCGCCAGGAAGGCATTGGCGCCGGCAACCACACGGTATTCCGCCACCGTGCGGCCCAGGGCCGGCATCACCGTGGCGGCGAGTACGGCGACAACCAACAGGGTAACGATCAGCTCGATCAGGCTGAGGCCTTTGAATCGCCGGTCCATGGCCAGAATCTCCTCGGTCCTTGAGGATGTATATGGCATGACATTAAACGAAACAATCCTACCGGGCGCCCTCCTCATCCGGCAAGTGAATGCTGAAGGCCGCCTTGCGAGGACCCGACCCGGCGGATAGCCTATGGCAGCACTGACGTATTGACGCCCTCAGCCACCACCAAGGAAGCGCTGATCGATTCCCTAAGCAAGCGCTTCCCGACAAGGACGACGCATGTCTTTCATTGAGGTCTTCGTTCTCTCCATCGTCCAGGGGCTGACTGAGTTCCTGCCCATCTCCAGCGCCGGCCACCTGATCCTGGTTCCACTGCTCACCGCCTGGGAGGATCAGGGGCTGGCCTTCGATCTGGCGGTGCATGCGGGTAGCCTGGCCGCGGTCATGCTCTACTTCCGCAAGGACATCCTGCTCATGACCCGGGACTGGACGCGCTCGGTGATCACGCGGCAGCAGACAGAGAACTCACGGCTGGCCTGGGCGGTGCTCTGGGGCACGATTCCGGTAGGTGTCTTCGGGTTGATGTTCAAGGATCTGGTGGAGACCACCCTGCGCACCCCGGAGGTGGGCGCCATCGTGATTGCCTGCTCGCTGATCGGTTTCGGCCTGCTGCTTGGGCTGGCGGACTGGAAGTTCCGCGGCGAACGACGTGAACGCGACATGCGCTGGACCGATGTGGCGGTGATCGGTTTCGCCCAGGCTGTGGCGCTGATTCCGGGAACCTCGCGTTCCGGGATCACCATGACGGCGGCGCTGTTCATGGGCCTGAGCCGCGAGGCCGCGGCGCGCTTCTCGTTCCTGCTCTCCATTCCGGTGATCATCCTGGCCAGTGGCCTGGAACTGATCGCCTTGCTTAACCCGGGCAATACAGTGGACTGGGGGCCGTTGATTCTGGGCGCGATCCTGTCCGGCATCAGCGCCTACCTGTGCATTCATTACTTCCTGGCATTCATCAAACGCATCGGCATGCAGCCGTTTGTGGCGTACCGGGTCATTCTCGGGGTGATTCTGCTGATCATCTTTCTGTAGGGATACGCTGGCCATGTCGGAGATCCCCGCTGCGCGGGGCTTCCGACCTCTCTTGGGCTGGTCAAGCCGCAGACCCAGCGTAGGTCGGTAGCCGCCCGAAGGGCGGATCACCGACGTCAACCAAACCCACCGCCGCATCGTCGGAGATCCCTGCTGCGCAGGGCTTCCGACCTACAGAACACAGCCCCGCCCCCCGGCGTAGGTCGGTAGCCGCGCGCCAGCGCGGATCACCGACATCAAACGCCAAGACCGGATCGGGTCAACGTCGGAGATCCCTGCTGCGCAGGGCTTCCGACCTACGCGGGCACCCGACCCAGGCGCCCGGAACCGTCGGCCGGTAGCCGTCCGCAGGGCGGATCACCGACGTCAAAGGCTGCCGATCTACCGGCCCCGGGCGCGGTCCAGGAGGGCGCGGAAGGTGGCGCGATCCCGGTCCCGGTCCACGGACAGGCTGAGGGTCTCGATATCCGCCGGCTGCCCGCCGGACGGCGGGATGATGCGATACGTGAACACGTGGGGCCGGTCGTCCCGCAACCATTCGAAGGCCTGGCCGTAGCGCAGGTCATGGAAATACAGGGTCCCCTCCCGTTCCACCACCTGGTAATAGCCGTCGGACACCTGCAGCAGGTCACGGATGACCGGTTCCCCCATCAGCGGAATCAGATAATGGGCATTCCGGCGGAAATGGACAAAATCTTCCGGCGGACCGGAATCCAGCCGTGAGTGGAACCCCACCAGGTAGCCGTCCGGCAATTCGGCGATGCCCCGCCAAAGCAGGTTGTTGAAAAAGGTGGGTTTGACGAAAACCCGTTGCACCTGATCGCTCTGCGCGGCGAATGCCTGCTCGAACACCTGTTGAACCTGCCATTTGTTCACCAGGGTCAGGGCCAGATACGCGCTGCTCAGGCCGATACCGGCCCAGGCCAGTGAGCTGCGCAGGCCACGGCGATGGTGCAGCCAGATGAGCACGGGGACGGTGAGCAGTAGCGGCAGCGTGTACAGCGGATCGATCACGGAGATGCTGGCCACTGCGAAGGCCTGGTCGGAGAACGGCAGTAATAGCTGTATGCCGTAGGAGGTCAGCACGTCCAGCACCAGGTGACTGAGCAGCACCAGCCACAGCACCAGGGCCCAGCGCCGCCAGCCCACCCCGGCGGATCGGTGCACGCGATCCGCCAGCCAGCCCAGTACCGCTGCCGCAAGGGTCACGAACAGCAGCGAATGGGTGATACCCCGGTGAAAGGTCAGGGCCCCGGCATCCCCCATCAGTGCCCCCAGGGGCACATCGATATCCGGCAACAACGCCACCGCGGCCCCCCAGACCACCGCCCGGTTGCCCAGTTTCCGGCCCAGACCGAGTTGGCCGATGGCGCCGCCCAGCAGCGCATGGGAAAGCGTATCCATACCCGCTCCGTTCTCCCCGGGGCAAGCACTTTGCCGCCCCCCGGTATCTGTATAATGCCCGCCGCATGACCACCGGAAACAGTCCTTTTCCGCAGCGATCCCGATACCGGCAGACCGCCGGCGTCCTGCTGGCCGTGGCCGGTGCAACGGCCGTGGTGGCCATCCTGCTGGACAGCCCCGCCCGGCTGCTGGCCGGCATGCTTGCATGGACGGCCGCCCTGCTACTCTGGCGGACCACCTCCGGCCGCAGCAAGGGACAGACCCTCGGTCTGATCGCCCTGGGCTGCGCGGGAATGGCCTACGGCCTGTGGCAGGGAATCATGCCGGATCCCGTCCGTGCCATCAGCGGCAATCTGGGTATCATCGTCCTGATCATCGGCGTGAGCTTTCTCCAACTGATCGCCATGCCCGATCAGGAGGGCGCACGGATCCCCCGGGGACCGCGGGCCTTCCGCTCCACCTCGCTGGGCCTGCAGCTGTTCGGCTCGGTGATCAACATGTCCACGGTGTTCATCGTGGCGGACCGCCTGCGCAGGTACGGCCCGCTGACCACCCTTCACGGCCTGCTGATCACCCGCAGCTTTTCCGTGGCCGGCTTCTGGTCGCCCTTTTTCGCCTCCATGGCCGCGGCGCTGAGCTTCCTGCCGGAAGCGCAGATCCTGGTGCTGATCGCCGCGGGTATTCCATTGGCGATCATCGGCACCGCCATCACCTGGGTCACAGTGGCGCCGCGGGCCGGCGAGGAGTTCCGGGGCTATCCCATGCGTTACCGCAACCTGCGCATACCCGGCGTCATGGCCGTCGCCGTGATCGCCATTCACCTGGTGGCGCCGGAGATCTCCGTGCTGGTGGTGGTGGCCCTGCTATCCCCCCTGATCACGGCAGTGGTCCTGCTGCCCCAGGGCCGCTCGGCGGCCCGGGTGCTGGGTAACCATGTCCGTTACAACCTGCCCACCGTCAGCAACGAACTGTGGCTGTTCCTGTCCGCCGGCGTGCTGGCCGCCGGCATCGCCAGCGTGATCGCGGCCATGGGGGACTGGACGCCGTTCACCCGCTTTACCGCGCTGGAAGCCTGGGCGGTCGCCGCCGCCATCACCGGCATCGCGGTCATGGGGATACACCCGGTGATCACCTCCGCCGCATTCACCAGCCTGCTGGGTCCGCTGGATGTGGACCACAATCTGCTGGCCATGGCCATTCTCTGCGGCTGGGCCCTGGGCATGGGGGTCAATCCGTTATCGGGCCTGAACCTGTCGCTCCAGGCCCGCTACGGCATTGACGGGCTGAACATGCTCCGCGGCAACGCCCTGTATGCGGTTGTGATGCTACTGGCCTTCGGGCCGGTGGTCTGGCTTGCGGAAACAACCCTGGGTTGAGCCCGCCACGGCGGGCCGGACCTCCTGCGGAAGCCCGTTCCGGCGAGGAGCAGGATGGGCTCAGGTGAAGATCGACAGCAGGAACGGCAGATAACTCACCACCAGCACGACAGCCATAACCAGCTCGGTGCGGATGACCACCCGCAACTGCCGTCGGCGGTCATCACCGGCGCCGTCCATCAGCACACGGGACATGAGACTGTCCAGCAGCAGGCCGGCCAGCAGCAGGGGCGCCACGGTGGGCAACAGCACGGTATGGGCAAAGGCCCACCCTTCGTACTGCACCCGCGTGTCGCCTCCCGGGGCCAACACGATGGCCACAACAGCCAGTAACAGCAGTGGGGTGCGCAGGGCCCCGAGATCGCGGAAAAACCCCAGCACCAGCCGTTTCAGCGCGGTTCCCAGCCCCTGCTCACCCGAAGATTCCGTCTGCATCCTGTCTTCCTCAATACCTTGCCGGGGCGGCAGTATACGCCATCCCCCCCCACGGTTTGCCAGCGCCCGGCGGGGAAACCGGTCACCCGGGGCGGAGAAGGCGCAGCCAGGCCCAGACGCTGAACAGCCCCATGAGCGCTGCCGCCACATAGGTCAGCGCCGCCGCCAGCAGGATGCGCCGCGCGTGGGGCTCATCCCCCGGTTTCAGATAGCCCGCCTCCAGCAATGGCAGCGCGCGCCGGAAACTGGCATCCAACTCGGTGGGCAGCGTGATCAGGTGCACCAGCACCGCAGAACCCATGCTCAGCAGCACAGCCACCATCAGGATGCCGCCGGCTGCCGGCGCACGGGTCACGGCGACGATCACGGGCATGGCGATCAGCAGGCCCGCACCCAGGATCTGGGCATAGCGGCTGAGCTTCACCAGTCGCAGGCGCCAGTGCAGCGGTGCATAGCCGAAGGCATCCTGGACCGCGTGCCCCACCTCGTGGGCGGCCACGGTCACCGCGGTCAGTGAGCGGCCGCGAAAGTTGCGCGGGGAGAGCCGGACCGCCCGTTCAAGCGGATCGTAATGATCCCCGGCGGTGGATTCCTCCACGCGCACATGGTCCAGCTCCAGGCGCCGCAGCAGGTGCTCCGCCAGTTCTCCGCCGGTACCCGGATAGCGGTTCTCCGGCCGATGGTAACGGGCCATGACCCGCCGCACCCAGAGACCGGGCGCCACCGCCAGCACCACCAGCAACAGAATGATCAGTATCGCAGCGATCATCACCAGACAGACCCGTGACAGGGCTCCGGGTTCAGCACTTTCTTGGGGAACCGGGGCTCGCCAAGCGCCCGGGGTATTGGGTAGCATACCGGACTTCCGGCATTGGCCCCGACAGGTGTCTCGTGGACAGCGGCAAAACGGCAAACGACGAAACGGCAAATGGCGATCAGAAGCGCGAACGCGCGCGACGCACCCGGGAATTCCTGGACACGCTGATCCAACGCTATCCGGACTGCTTCAGCAAGGATCCCGCCCGCATTCTGCCGCTGGCCATCGGCATTCAGAAACCCCTGCGTTCAGCCCTGGCGGAGGACCCGGAACTGAAGGACACACCCGGCTGGCTGGTGCGGCAGGCACTGGCCTTGTACACCCGGTCCCCGGCCTACCTGGAAGCCACGCTGAAGGCCAGCCACCGCATTCATCTGGATGGAAGCCAGGCGGATGCCGTGACGGACCAGGCACGCACCTTCGCCCGTGAACGCCGGGAGGAACAGAAGAAGCGTGCCGCGGCACGCCGCAAATCCCGGCAGGCACAGCAGCGCCAGAAACCCCGCCGGCCCAGCGCGGACGAGCTGAAGCAGCGCAAGCTGGAAGCACTGGCACGGAAGTTCAACAGCCGGAATTAGTGTCATGCCCCGATGATTTACTGGCTGGATCTGTTCGGCACCATGGTATTCGCCGTCTCCGGCGCGCTGGCGGCCGGCCGCAAGAACCTGGACCTGTTCGGCGTACTGGTGCTGGCGGTGGTCACCGCCATCGGCGGGGGAACGGTCCGGGACCTCACCCTGGGGGCCACCCCGGTGTTCTGGATCACCGACCCCGTCTATCTCTGGGTGGCCGCCACCGCCGGGTTCGTCACGCTTTATCTGGCCCGCCACGATTTCCTGCAGCGCCGCTTTCTGCCGGTGGCGGATGCGCTGGGCCTGGCCACCTTCTGCGTGATCGGCGCCGAGCGGGCCCTGGCCTTCGGCATGGCACCGGCCATTGCCGTGCTGATGGGCGTGATGACCGGCGTGGTGGGGGGCATGCTCCGGGACGTGCTCTGCGGTGAGGTGCCGCTGGTGCTCCGCCGGGAGCTCTACGCCACGGCGGCCCTGCTGGGAGCGGGTGTGATGGTGGTCCTCAGCCTGCTACTGCCCGGCACCGCCCTGGCCACCTGGGCAGGCCTGCTCTCCGCGCTGGCCCTCCGGCTGGCCGCCATCCGCTGGAACCTGTCGCTGCCGGTTTTCATTCACCATCCGCGGTGAGTGACCCGGCCTATGAGGCCGTGTGAGTCCTGCAGCGTTTCCTGAAACCTGATGGCCGGGGCCCGGGGGCATCACCTGGCGTGACACTCCCGGACCCCGACCCGGGATCAACCCGCGGGACGTCCCTGGTCCGGCTGGCTGTAATCACACACCCCGGTGGGGAAGATCTGCTTCAGGGTCTCCACCTGCTCCGGCGTCGGCGTCCAGGAACCGTACACACCCCGGGCGATGGCCTCCTCCACCGACTGCAGCGAGCACTTGAACACGCTGCCCTCGATGGGACCGCCCGCCACAATGCGGGAGGTCTCGTACAACGGGAACGCCTGGGTGCAGGCACCGGAAGCGTAATCGTCCAGGATACCGTTCCAGACATCATCCCCGGCGGCCATCAGACTGCCGTCGGTGTTGAAGCAGCTATCCACCGCACGGGCGGGGCGGTTCTCCGCCACGCTCCGATGGGGATGCCTGCGGATATTGGCCATCCACTCGTCGATCACCTCCAGTGCCATCCAGGTCTGATTGAAATCGTCCTGCGGACGCCCCCGGCCGTCCTCGTCCACCAGGGTGGGCCGGGCATCGGTGAACCAGATCACCTGGTTATCGGCATGCCCCATGCGATTGATGATGCGCTGCCGGGCGGAGAAGGACTGGTGGCTGTTGTGCATGTCCAGCACCTCTTCCAGATAGTGCCGCCAGTCGATGAACGGAATATCCAGTTGGCCGTCGAACACCAGGCCCGAGGTGTAGGCCGCCTGGATCGCCTGCAGATCGCCCGCCGTCCGCGGTGCCGGCGTTTCCGCATCCGGGGCCAGATTCATGTTGGCGCTGCTCCACGGATCGAACCGGATCAGGCCGGCGAACACATCCTCCGGCTCACCCAGGAACGGGAAGCCCTCCTGCACCATCTCGCTGGGTTGCTTCCAGCCCCCCACATGCCAGTTGAGATGCAGGAACTCCTCCGGGGTGATATGCCCGTCCCGCAACGCCTGCAGACCGTACTGGACGCCTTCGTTGTCCCACAGCGTGCGTGGATTGCCGTTCTCGTCCACGCCGTAGATGTTGCGCAGGTCGTCATAGTGGGTCCAGTCCACGTCATCCATGATGCCGGGAGGGTGCATCTTCTCCTGCTCCCGCACCTGGCCGAAATGGGGGTTCAGCGTCAGCGGCGTCAGGCCGCGCCAGGCCGGGACGCATTCCGTGCTCCCCAGGGCCCCGTCGTAGCCCAGGGCGAAACGGGCCTCGGCCAGCGGATCCGGGCGCAGGTCGGTGGCGTTGAAGCCCACCAGCCAGCTCCGGTTGTCCGTGATCTGCCATTTGGCGGGATTGAGCGCGTTGGCGTCCATGTAGTATTCCAGCAACTCGCAGTCACCCACATGAATCACCTGGGTCACCATGTCCGGATAGGAATACTGGGGCACCCCCGCGTCGATCAGGCCCGGGTGGTTCTGGGCATAGACGTACTGCTGGATACCGCCGCCGGAACCACCGATGGCCACCGTGTACAGCGGCTCGCCGAAACGCTTGATGAACTGCTCCTTCACCATCAGCGCGGTCTCGCCGCCCACCTGCAGATTGTAATGCTCGCCGGTACGGTTGCCGGTGGAATAGATCACCGCGTACCCCTGGCCCAGCACCTCCGGCAACCGTGCCCGGGTACCGTCCATCCGCCCCTGGAAATGGCCGATGCCCACACCCCCCTGGAAGTGGTACAGCAACCGCCCGTTCCAGTTGTCCCTGCCCGGGCGCCACGGATCATCCCCCGGTTCCGCCAGGGTGGCGATGCTGTAGAGGAAGCGGTTGATCGTGCCCCGCTCCCAGCGCACGATGAAATCCACCGTCCGGCCATCCAGCAGCGTTGTCTGCGCCAGATCCTCCGGCCGTGAACCGTCCGCCGGCATCGGCTTGTAGCCGCCGTCGGTGCTCATGTAGTGAAACTCCACGAAGGGTTCCACCGAGCAGTCCTTGCTGTAACCCAGCAAGGCGCCGTCGGCATCATGAACCGGGAAGCCCCATTCCTCGTCGTGATCCACCAGGGGCTGCAGGCCCCACTCCCGCACCGTGCTGCACACGAACGGGTACTGCTGCGGCCCGGAGAACATCGGACCGGTGATGGGATAATTCACCAGGGTCACCCGGTCCAGTTCCCCGAAATGTTCATGGTGCAGCACCAGGGTGTTCTCGCCCTCCTGCAGCCCGTCCACCACGCCTTCCAGGCGGTCCCCCTCCCGTTGCAGCATGCCGGCGCCGATGGGATGATCGTTGAGCCAGAGGCTGATCCGCTTCCACTGCCCCGGCGGTCCACCAACCGCAATCCGCACGTCGCCGCCGGAAACCTGATCCGGCGCGCTGGACAGCACGTGGATGTTCATCTGCCGGTCGATTCCGGGGGGAACCATGGGCGGCCCGCCACGGTCCGGTCCACCGGCGCCGCCGCTCCTGCCGGGAGCGGCTCCGCCACCGGGTGGCCCCCCGGACAGGGCGGTGGAATCATTGCCGCCGCTCCCGCCGGAATCCGAATCCAGGCAACCCCCCAGGGCCAAACCGCCCGCCGCCACCAGCAGCACGGTCCATGCTCGTATCGTCATGGCTACTCCCTCCATCAGCGCTGTGCCCGGTCTTGCCGGGATTCTTGTTTCCAGCAATCCGGAACAATGGCAAGGGACCCGCCCTCGTTATCCGGAAGCCTTGGTAAAGAGCATAGACGCATTCCCGCAAAGACAAGCGATCAGACCGCCCCGGGTAGGGCACAAACAGGCCGCGCGATGACGCCCAGACATGGCGTTACTTCCTGAAAGGTTAGTACCATGCATCTACTGCACGAGGATGGCGAAACCCGTGAATGACTGGAGTACGGCAACCAACGAGACACGGCGGCTGGATGAGCGCAAGCGCTGGGCCTATCTGATCGGCCTCACCGGCGGTGTTCTGGTATTGCTGCTGAGCTGGCTGTTCCGCGCCCCGGACGACCCCTTCCTGCAGTACGCCTATCCGCTGTTCGCGGTGCTCATGGCTGGGCTCCTGCCCATGCTGTGGTGGCGGATAATCCCTCTCCGGCAGTTCGAGCTGCTGGCCGCGGGACTGGCCGCCACCGTGGTTCTGAGCCGGCTGGGCTGGCATTTCCTCATTGCCAGTCCGCTGGATCAGCAGTTGCTGACCCTGGTGGGTGGCCATTACTGGTCTGTGGCCGTTCTGGTGGTGGGGGTGTTCGTCATTCTGGATCGCAAACGGGGGCTGATGGCCGCGGGCCTGGTTATCCTGATCTCGGCGCTGCTGGCGACCGGCGCCGTCATACCGGCGGCCATGGCTGGTGCGGACATGGCCCAGCCGGCGCTGTTTCTGGTCCGGGTTCACATTTTCCTGGTGATGCTCCTGGCCTTGACCGCCACCGTGGCCACCCTGCGGTACCAACTGACCCGGGCGCTGATCCGGGCGGAAGTCCTGGATCAACTGGCGAACACGGACATGCTCTCCGGTCTGCCCAACCGCCGGGTGGCCAACGCCATGCTGACGCGGGAGGCGGCGGAGGCGCGGCGCGGAAAGCATCCCTTGTCGGTGATCATCACCGACATCGATCGTTTCAAGCGGATCAACGACACCCACGGCCATGCTGCCGGCGACGCGGTGATCGCCGGCGTGGGGGAGGTGCTGCAGCAGGAGCTCCGCCCCGGCGAGCTGGTGGCCCGCTGGGGGGGCGAGGAATACCTGATCGTGGCGCCGCAGACCCCGCTGGAAAGCGCCGGGCGGTTGGCGGAGGCCTGTCGCCGGGCGGTGGGTGCCCAACCGGTGGCCGGTATACCCGTCACCGCCACCTTCGGTGTCGCCCAACTGGAAGGCGAAGAAACCATCGAGAAACTCCTGGCCCGTGCCGATGCCATGCTCTACCGCGGCAAGGCTGACGGACGCAACCGCGTGGTTGTCCAGAATCCGCCGTCACCGGCAAACCTCGCCGGGGACTGCCCCCTGGGCGCGAACTACTGAGACACCGACCGCATCCATCGGACCGGCTCCATGGAGCGCTGACCCCGCCGCCTGCGCACCGCTCACCCAACCGATGCGGTACCCGCCCTGGCGCAACCCACCCCAATGCCTCCCCTGCCAGGATGATGTTCCTTCTGCCCCGGGACATCCGGTGCTAGGGTTGATTAGACAACACGTAAAAAAAGCGCTTCCTAACGTGTTGTTCAACCAGCACATCCGAGAAACGGAGTCATGGGGGAGATAGAACGATGAAACGACGTCAATTCCTGACCGGTGCGGGCGCGGGTGCGGCGGCAGTGGCCGCCAGTACCGTGTATTCACCCAATGTCATTGCGCGTAACCAGCGCTGGCGGCTTGAGATGGTCACCTCCTGGCCGGCCGCGCTAGACAAGCTCTACGGCGGCGCCCAGTACTTTGCCGAACTCGTCGAGGAGGCCACCGACGGCGATGTACAGATCCGCACCTACCCGGGTGGGGATCAGGTGGGGGCGCTGGAAGTGCGTGGCGCCGTCGCCCGGGGCGCCTTTCCCTGCTGCCACACCGCGCCGTACTACTACATCGGCGAATCCCCGGCGCACGGCTTCTATTCCGCCATGCCCTTCGGGCTGACGCCGGACGAGCACATGTCCTGGATGATCTCCGGCGGCGGGCAGGAACTCTGGGACGAACTGAACGCGCCGGATAACCTGGTGGCCTTCCCGATGGGCAACACCATGGCCCAGACCGGGGGCTGGTTCAACAAACGCATCGAATCCCCGGCGGACCTGCGCGGCCTGCGCATGCGTTTCCCCGGCCATGGCGGCCGTGTCATGGCCAAGACAGGGGTCAACATCCAGCTACTGCCGGCCGGTGAGGTGTTCACGGCCATGGAACGCGGCGCCCTGGATGCCGCCGAGTGGATCGGCCCCTACGACGACACTATCCTGGGCATGTACCGGGTGGCGCGCTACTACTACATGCCCAGTTGGGCCGAGGCCAGCGTCATGGGCGCCCTGTACTTCAACAAGGACCAGTGGGACGAGTTCCCGGCGGACATCCGCATGCAGATCCAGGCCTGCTGCCACAAGGCCGGTAACTGGATGGCCTCGGAGTACATGGCCAACAACCCACCGGCGCTGGAAAAACTCCAGAGCGAACACGGCATCGAGGTGGTGAACTTCCCCGAATCCGTTCTGGATGTCTTTTACGAGGCTGCACAGGAGGTGCACGAGGAAGACATGCGTGATGAAAAGTACCGGCGCATCTTCGAGAACTGGGATGCTTTCCGCCGCCAGGTACAGGCCTATAACAAGCTCACGACCCACCAGTACCAGAGCTACGCGTACAGCAGACTCTGATTGTCAGCCCCAACTTCCGACCGGTCAGGGATGACCGGCCGGCTTGCCATACCCTCCCGCATCAGGCCCGGGACACCTCCGGCAGCCACAGCACGACTTCCGGGAACAGCACCAGCACCACCAGCATCAGCAACTGGATGATGATGAACGGAACGATGCCCCGGTAGATGTCCCGCGTGCCCACCTCAGGCGGCGCCGCACCCCGCAGGTAGAACAGGGCAAAGCCGAAGGGCGGGGTCAGGAACGAGGCCTGCAGGTTCATCGCGATCAGCACGGCGAACCACACCGGGTCGAAACCCAGTGCCACCGCCACCGGCGCGACCAGTGGAATGACGATGAAGGTGATCTCGATGAAGTCCAGGAAAAAGCCCAGGATGAAGATGGCGAGCATTACCAGGAAAAGGAAGCCCCACTCGCCGCCGGGCAGCCCTTTGAGAAAATCCTCCACCAGCCAGTGACCGCCCAGGGCATTGAACACCATCGCAAACGCCGTCGCCCCCACCAGGATGATGAACACCATGCTGGTGAGGGTGACCGTCTGCTCGTTCACCGCCCGCAGGTTCTTCAGTGTCAGCCGGCCATTCAAGAACGCGAGAATGGTGGCGCCGAACGCACCCATCGCCCCCGCCTCGGTAGGCGAGGCGATGCCGTAGAAGATGGTCCCCAGCACCACCGCCACCAGAATCAGCGGCGGCAGCAGGCTCTTCGCCACCGCCAGCGCCAGGTTCTTGACGGCGAACTCCTCGGCATGGGCCGGCATGGCCGGCGCCTTCTCCGCGCGGAAGAAGGCGTAGATGGCGATCCAGAGTATATAGGCACCAGCGAGCATGATGCCGGGAATAAGCGCGCCCATGAACAGATCACCCACGTTCACCGCGGCCATCTGATCACCCAGGATGATCAGCACGATGCTGGGCGGGATGATCTGCCCCAGGGTCCCGCTGGAAGCGATGGCGCCGCTGGCCAACCCCTTGTCGTAGCCGTACTTGAGCATCACCGGCAGAGCCAGCACGGCCATGGTCACCACGGATGCGCCCACCACCCCAGTGGAGGCGGCCAGCAGGGCGCCCACCGCCACCACGGAAATGGCGAGCCCGCCGCGCATGCGGCCGAACAAGCGCCCCATGGTCTGCAGCAGATCCTCGGCCAGGCCGGAGCGCTCCAGCATCACCCCCATGAACACGAAAAAGGGCACAGCCACCAGGGTGTAGTTGTCCATGATGGAGCCGAAGACGCGCTGTGGGAAAATCTGCAGCCGCCGGATACGGAATTGCGGGTCCCAGGGGAATTCCAGCAGGCCCAACGTCGGCAGCAGATCACTGAACAGCACCGTGAACAGCACGGCCGTGCCGCCCAGCGCGAAGGCCACCGGGTAGCCGCTGAGCAGGAAGATCATCAGGACCGCGAACATCCAGAAGGCGAGGAACTCCATCAGGCGCCCCCCACTTCTTCGATTTTCCGCTGGGCAGGGGGCTCGTCACCGGGGCCGGGAACGCCTGGCACGCCACGCAGCCATGCAATGCGCTTGATGGCCTCACTGATGCCCTGGAATATCAACAGCGTGAAACAGATCAGGATAACCGTCTTGATCGGGTAGCGGGGCAGGCCGCCGGGGTTGGGGCTGCCCTCCAGCAGGCTCCAGGAGCGCTCCACGTACCCCCAACTCAGATAAAGGGCGAGGATGCAGAACGGGATGAGAAACACGCAGGTGCCGATCAGGTCGATCCAGGCACGGGTCTTTGGTGAACGGCCGGCGTAAATCACGTCCACCCGGATGTGCCGGTCCCGCCGCAACACGTAGGCGGCCGCCAGCAGGAAGACCAGGGAGTACGCATAGGTCTGCGCCTCCAGCATGGCGTTGCTGCTCAGTTGCATGCCCAGGCGTGCGCCCAGGTATCGGGCCACGACATTGATGACCCCCAGGGCCACCATCGCCAAAACCAGCCATTCCATGGCGCGCCCGATAAGGCCGTTGATGCGATCAACCCAGCGGGAGAAAAGCAGAAGGATTTCCATGGTCTCCTCGCTCAGTATCGTTATTATGGAACGCGCTCCGCCAGAGTAGCAGCCGCCCCCGGCCCGGGAAAGCCACCGAAAACCGGAAAGTGGCACTTCCTTATGGGTATTGACATCCGGTGTGATACAGGCGCCTTCTGGTTGACAGACTCCGATTATTCCCCTTGGATGGCGTACTAACCTTTAAGGAAGCACTGATCTATTCCCAAGGTGCTCTGAACTTTGCACGTGTTCGGGGGCAAGGCGCGGCTCGCAGGCAGTGGCAAGCCCTTGGCAAGAGCCGCAACACCGCACCCGGACCCGCTGCAAGCAGCCGCCGGCTTGGAGGAGAAGCCCGATGTCACTGGCCATGGTGTCCCTGGAGGACAAATACGCCCTGGAGGACGGCAGGATCTACGTCACCGGCTCCCAGGCGCTGACCCGGCTGCCGCTGTTGCAGCGCCAGCGCGACCTGGCGGCGGGGCTGAACACCGGCGGCTTCATCTCCGGCTACCGCGGCTCGCCGCTGGGCGGCTATGACCAGGCGCTGTGGAAGGCCCGCCGTTATCTGGATGAAAACCACATCACCTTTCAGCCCGGCGTCAACGAAGACCTGGCCGCCACCGCTATCTGGGGTGCCCAGCAACTGGGGCTGGCCACCGTGCCTTCGCGTTATGACGGCGTGTTCGGCATCTGGTACGGCAAGGGCCCGGGAGTGGACCGCTCGGGGGACGCCTTCAAGCACGCCAACCTGGCCGGCACCTCGCCCCACGGCGGCGTGCTGGCGCTGGCCGGCGACGACCACATGGCCAAATCCTCCACCACCGCCCACCAGAGTGAACCGGCACTGATCGCTGCCAGCATTCCGGTGATGAACCCGGCTAACCTGCAGGACTACCTGGATCTGGGTCTGGCCGGCTTCGCCCTGTCCCGCTACTCCGGCTGCTGGATCGGCATGAAGTGCGTCACCGACACCATCGACGGCTCCGCCTCGGTCAGTGTCAGCCCCGAGCGCTGGCGCTACGTCACACCCGGGGATTTCGTCATTCCGGACACCGGGGTCCATATCCGCTTCCCCGACCCCTTCCTGGAGCAGGAAGACCGGCTGGTGAATGTGAAACTCCCCGCCGTGCAGGCCTTCGTGCGCGCCAACCGGCTGGATTACATCTCCCACGATCTGCCCGTGGGCAAGCGTCGCCTGGGCCTGGTGGCCAGCGGCAAATCCTGGGCCGATCTCATGCACGCCTTCGAACGCCTGGGGCTGGATGAGCGGGGACTGCGGGAGGAACTGGGCATCAGCGTCTACAAGGTGGCTGTCACCTGGCCGCTGGAGCCGCAGGGGATTCGGGAGTTCGTCAAAGGCCAGCAGCAGATCCTGGTGTTTGAGGAAAAGCGCGGCATCATCGAGGATCAACTCGCCAAGCTGCTTTACCGTAATGCCGAGAAGCCGGCACTGCTGGGCAAGCAGGATGAAGAGGGGCGCCCGCTGGTACCCGCCACGGGGGAGTTGTCCGCCGACAGCATCGCGGAAATCCTGGCCCGCCGGCTGCTCACCTTCCGTCCGCCCGGCCCGATTGCCGAACGCCTGCAGCACGCCATTGACGCCGTGCAGCATGCGCCACAGTCCACCGGCATGCAGCGCACCCCCTGGTTCTGCTCCGGCTGTCCCCACAACACCTCCACCCGCGTGCCGGAGGGTAGCCGCGCCTATGCCGGCATCGGCTGTCACTACATGGCGCAGATGATGGACCGCAACACCGCCATGTTCACCCATATGGGCGGGGAAGGCGCGCAATGGGTGGGGCAGGCCCCGTTCGCGGCGGACAAACACGTGTTCCAGAACCTGGGTGACGGCACCTATTTCCACTCCGGGTTACTCGCTATCCGGGCCGCCGTGGCCGCCAACGTCAACATCACCTACAAACTCCTCTACAACGACGCCGTGGCCATGACCGGTGGCCAGCCGGTGGACGGCACCCTCACCCCCTGGGACATCACCCAGCAGTTGAAGGGTGAGGGCGTGCGTCGCATTGATGTGGTGACCGATGAGCCGGACAAGTACCCGTCCGGCACCCCCTGGGCCGAGGGCGTGCGCATCCACCACCGGCGGGAACTGGACCGGGTGCAGCGGGAACTCCGTGACGTGGAAGGTGTGACCCTACTGCTCTACGACCAGACCTGCGCCGCCGAGAAGCGCCGCCGGCGCAAACGCGGCACCTACCCGGATCCCGCCAGGCGTGTATTCATCAACGACGCGGTCTGCGAGGGCTGCGGCGACTGCGGCAAGGTGTCCAACTGCGTGGCGGTGAAGCCGCTGGAAACCGAATGGGGCCGCAAGCGGCAGATCGACCAATCAAGCTGCAACAAGGATTATTCCTGCCAGGAGGGTTTCTGCCCCAGCTTCCTTACGGTGGAGGGCGGCGAGGTGCGCAAGGCGGCGTCGCAGGCGGCACGCCCCGAGGCGGGCCCCGACGCCCACGATCTGCCGGAGCCGGAACTGCCCGGCATCAACGGCACATACAACGTCCTCGTGACCGGCATCGGCGGCACCGGGGTGGTGACCATCGGGGCACTGCTGGGCATGGCCGCGCATCTGGAGGGCAAGGGCGTTTCGGTGCTGGATCAGACCGGCCTGGCGCAAAAAAACGGTGCGGTCACCAGCCATATCCGCCTGGCGCCGAAACCGGAATCCCTGTTCTGCACCCGCATCGGCCGGGGCGAAAGCGACCTGGTGCTGGGCTGCGACATGGTGGTGGCTGCCGGCACGGCAGCACTGGCCACCTACTCCCCTCAGCGCACCCATGCCGTGGTGAACAACGCCGTGGTGCCCATCGCCGCCTTCGCGCTGAACCCCGACCTGCCCATGGAAGACCGCCCGCTGGTGGATGACATCACCCGCGCCGTGGGCGAGCAGCGGGTGGATTTCCTGCCCGCCACCAGGATCGCCACAACGCTGATGGGGGATGCCATCTACAGCAACCTGTTCCTGGTGGGCTACGCCTGGCAAAAGGGCCGCATTCCGCTCTCCCGGGAGGCCATCGAGCGGGCCATCGAACTGAACGGCGCCGCCGTGGAGGCCAACCGCCAGGCCTTCGACTGGGGCCGCCGCGCCGCCCACGCACCAGAGGATGTGAAAGCCGCAATCGGCCCGCAGATGCCGGTGGAGGAGGCAGCGGAGCGCAAGGAACCGGAAACCCTGGAGGGCGTCATCGCCCAGCGCGAAGCGCACCTGACCGAGTACCAGAACGCCGCCTACGCCAGGCGCTACACGGACCTGGTGCGCCGGGTGCAGCAGACCGAAGCCGGGAAAGTGCCCGGTCAGGACGCCCTGGCCCTGGCGGTGGCCCGGGGCTACGCACGACTCATGGCCTACAAGGACGAATACGAAGTGGCGCGGCTCTACAGCCGTCCGGCTTTCCGCGAGCGGCTCAACACCCAGTTCGCCGGTGACTTCAGGCTCAAGGTTCACCTGGCGCCGCCATTGCTGGCGAAAAAGGATCCCGTGACCGGGCATCCGCGCAAGGCCGCTTACGGCCCATGGGTGTTCACCGCGTTCAAGGTCTTAAGCCGCCTGCGCTTTCTGCGTGGCACCCCGCTGGACCTGTTCGGCCGTACTGAGGAGCGACGCACCGAACGGCGCTTGATCCGCGACTACGAGGCATTGGTGGAGGAACTTCTGGAGCGACTCACACCGGACAATCACGCCCTGGCCGTGGAACTCGCTGCCATTCCGGAGCAGATCCGCGGCTTCGGCCATATCAAGGCAGCCAACCTGGAACAGGCCAGACAACGGGAGCAGACCCTGCTGGCCCGCCTGCGGGGCGAATCCCCGGCCCAACCGGTGGTGGTGCGCCGGGCGTCGTGAGCCCATGGTGGTGACCAGAACATCGAATGACCGACCAGCGTCCCCGGGCTCTCCGGGGACAACCTACTGAGGCCCCGCCTCATAGCCGGTCAGTTCGGCATAGCCCCGGCCACGCGTCCCGCGCCCCTCCCGTTCACCGCGCACGGTCACGGCGCCCTCCCAGTAGCGGAATCCGGTGCGCAGCTCCTGGTCATCCAGCACCGCCTCCATGTCCAGCTCCAGCCCCAGGGATGGGATCCGCATACGCCAGGCCACCGGATAGCGGGCATCCCCCAGGGGGCTTTCCCAGTGCCGCAGGGCCTCCAGCTCCACCGCTTCGTGCTCCAGCAGCCGGGTGCTGCCATCCGCGGCGACGAACAGCCCCTTGGATCGGGGATCGACGCTGCCGTCATCCCGCCGAAGGGTGTAATACATGATTTCGGTCTGGTCATCGAGTTGCAGGGAAAACCAGTCCCAGCCCACCTGCCCCTCGCTGAGGACGCTGCTGCCCCATTCCCGGTCCATCCAGCTCAGGCCCTGCACCGCGTGCCGCTGACCATCGATCACCAGCTCCCCCTCCGTGGCCAGACGGGTATACGAGTAGTAGCGGGATGCATTGCCGGGCTCCGGTCCCTTGCGGCTGTAGCCGGCATCGCCCTGCAATACCAGCGGCTTCAGCGCTTCCAGACGCAAATCCAGCATCAGCTCGTCATCCTCGACCCGCAGATGCAAGGGCATGATGTCCTCGCCGGACGCCCCCTCCAGCACCCAGTCCTCCAGCCAGACGCGGAACGGATCCACCTCCGCGCCGGCCAAGCCGATGGCGCCGCCACGGGCGAACCGCTCCCGGTGCCGGAAGCGTTCCGCCTCGGTATCGGTCACGCCCAGGTGGGCCATCCATGCCTGGTTGGTGCCCCAGGCGGAATCGCGCTCCGGTGCCCGGGGATCCAGATTGAAACGGAAAAACGTGATCTGGTAGCCGAAGTGCCTGCCCTGGACCGTTTCCAACTGACCGGTCAGGTACCACCACTCGTGCCGGTACTCCGGATGGGCACCGTGATCCCGGGGAAACCGCAGCGGTTCGGGACCGGTGATCCGTGGGTAGTCCTCGGCCGCCTCCTCGCCGGAAAGGAACCGGGTGACCGATTGCTCTGCTCCGGCCGGTGTCGGCCGCTCCGGTCCCGATGGCCAGAACCACCACACGGCGATGCCCGCCAGCAGCACCACAGCCGCGGCGGAACCGATACGCCAACTCATGCCGACTCCTCCCGAAGCGCCAGACCGGGGGGCGTGCGCCCCATGCGCCATGCGGGATACAGCCCCGAGACCACGGCCGCCATGAGTGACAACGCCACGGCCTGCACCAGCACGTCTCCGGAGACCTGCACCTGCATGGTCCAGCCGAAGGAACGCTGATTGATGACCAGGATCAGCGCCGCGGACAGCACCAGGCCCAGCGGCAAAGCCAGCAGACCGGCGATGCCGCCCACCAGGGCGTTCTGCCCAAGGATCAGCCCCTGGATCTGCCCCGGCGTGAAACCGGTGGCACGCATCATGGCGTACTCCCGGGCCCGCTCCAACGCCAGCGCCATCAGTGCGCTGAGCACACCCACCACGGCCACCAGCATGGCCAGCAGGCGCAACACCTGGGTGATGGTGAAGGTCTGATCGAACACCTGCAGCGAAAGCCGGCGCAGCTCGGCGTTGGACCGGTAGCGCAGCGGCTGCAATTCCCCCGCGTTGGACCGCAGGCGCTGGATCAGCGCGTCGCCGTCCGTGCCCGGTGGCGCGTACAGCCCCAGCGAATTCACCACCGGATCGTCCCAGAACCGGTCATAGGTCTCCCGGCTCATCATGATCGCCCCCTCGCTGGTGCTGTAGTCGTAGACCACGGCAGCCACGCGGAACGTCCGCTCCCCCCGGGGCGTGGCCAGCGGCAGGGCATCGCCGACGGTAAGCGCCTGATGATAGGCGAAGGGCTCGGTGAGAAAGACCACCTCCTCCTCCCGGAAGGCGTTCCAGGCCTCTCCCGGCACACCGGCCCGGAAGCGGAAGGCGGTCTCCGCTTCCGGCGGGAGCCGGAACACCCGTAGCCGGTGACGCTGCTCACCGGAAGCCACGCGGCCGTAACGGGCCGAACTCCAGTACGCCACCCCCTCGGTGGCGATCAGGGCGTCCACGGCCTCCGGTCGCAGGGGGGCGTTGCCCGGCACGGACACGTAGACATCCGCCCTCAGGGTGGCGTCCAGCCAGGCGGCGAAGGTATGGCGGAAGCTGTCCACCATGGTACCCACCCCCACCACCGCGGCCACCGCCACGGTCAACGCGGCGGCGGCGACCCCGGTGCGGGACAGCCCCGCGTCCACCCCCCGTGCCGCCATGCGCCCGGACAGCCCCGCCAATCGGCCCAACGGCCGCACCAGGCCACGGAGCAGCCATCGCATGGCCAAAGGCACCACCAGCGCCCAGCCCAGGATAACCAGGAACAACCCGGCGAACGCGGGCATCAGCCCATCCAGCACTACCACCAGCAGCCCGCCACCGCAGGCCATCAGGATCCCGGCCAGCGCCGCCACCGGCACCCGGCGGCCGACACCCTGCTCCAGCACCGCGCGGCTCAATGCCGCCCGCGGCGGGGTGGCGGTGGCCTCCGCCGCCGGACGCAGCGCGGCGATCACGGTCATTCCCAGGCCCAGCACCAGCCCTTTGCCCAGAGACCAGGGGGAGAGGCTCAACTCACTGATGCTCAACATGAAATACAGATCATTGATGGTGCGCCCCACCAGATCCAGCAGAACATGGGCAATGGCCACCCCCAGGCCCAGGCCGGCCAGGGTTCCCACGGCCCCGATCAGAAGCGCCTCCATCAGGATCAGCCGGAAAACCTGCCCCCGGGTCACACCCACCGCACGCAGCAGGCCCAGCAACTGGCGCCGCTGGACCACGGAAAAGGTCATGGTGTTGAAAATCAGAAATGCACCCACCATCAGGGCCAGCAAGCTGAATGCCGTGAGGTTGAGCTGGAACGCCTCGGTCATCTGCTGCAGAGCGGCATTACGGGCCTCCGCCTCCAGCAACTGGGCGTCTGCCGGCAACAGGGCCCGGATCCGCTCCACCGCGGCGCTGTCCTCCAGAATCAGGTCGACCCGGTCCAGCCAGCCGGAGCGGCCCAGCAATTCCTGCGCGGCGCCCACGTCCATCACCACCACATCCCGCAGGCCGCGGGCGTCCAGCTCGCGCACCGGCCGAAGGGCCGCGGCCACGGTGAGCGGGTACTCCCTGCCGGCGAGCCGCAGCCGGAGCTGATCCCCCGGCGCCAGCCCCAGCTCCCGGAGATCCCTGTCCAGCATGGCAAGCTGGTCGTTCCGGCTCATCAGCCGGCTGAGGGGCTGTTCCCCGGCCAGCGACCCGAATCCTTGCCGGAAAGCCCCCTCCGCCAGAGGATCCACGCCCAGCACCCGCAGGCTCCGACCCGGCCGATCCGGGAGCTCCGCCTCGCCTTCGATCACCGGTGCCGCCTGCCGCACCCCGTGCTCCCGCCGCAGCGCCACGTACCAGGCTTCAGGAATGCCCCGGGGGCCGCCGAACACCTGGTGGGTGGTGCGACCGGTGAGGCTCTGGGAGGAGATTTCGAAGGCGCGGCCGGCGCTCTGGTTGGCCAGGTCCACCGCAACCACCACCGCCACACCCAGGGCCACCCCCACCAGGGACAAGGCCAACTGCCAGGGATGGCGCAACAGGTAGCGCAATCCGGCCCGGTACATCAGACCTCCACCGGCCGGCCGTCCACCAGCCGGATCACCCGGTCCATGCGCGCTGCCACCTCCGGGCTGTGGGTCACCATGACCACGGTCATGCCGTGGGCCGCTGTGAGCTCGTCCAGCAGGGTCAGCACCAGCGCGCCGGTCTCCTCGTCCAGGGTGCCCGTGGGCTCGTCCGCCAGCAGCACCCGGGGCCGGTGGATCAACGCCCGGGCAATGGCCACCCGCTGCTGTTCACCCCCGGAGAGCTGCTCCGGAAAACTGTCACCGCGATCCGCCAGCCCCACCTGGGCCAGCAGCTCCATGGCCGGCGCCCCGGCCAGCGCCCCTGTCCGACCCAGCAACTGCAGCGGAAGCATCAGGTTCTCACGCACGGTGAGCGTGGGAATCAGATTGAAGAACTGGAACACGAAGCCGATATGGCGGCGGCGGAACAACGTGCGGTCCCGCTCCCCCAGTTGGTCCACGCGGATCCCGCCCACGCTGATTCCGCCCGCATCCGGAGCGTCCATGCCGCTGATCAGGTTCAGCAGGGTGGATTTGCCGGAACCGCTGCGGCCCACCAGGGCAAGCCGCTGCCCCTCCGCCACGTCCAGGCTGAAGTCCCGCAGCACCACCCGGTCGCGATCGCCCTCGCGATAACACTTGTCCAGGCCCCGGAGCCGTATCATGTCAGCGCCGTGCTCTCCTTGCCGCAGCGGGCGCAACGATACAGTGTCACCAGTTTCCCCTGTTTCACGTCAAAGCGTGTCTCGCCGACGGCCTTCCATTTGTGCAAGCCGTGCCGGCACAGGGTCCGACCCTCGGATTGACGTTTCCGATCCGGTTTCCGGAACGGCACCACATCACCCATAATGCCCTCTCTCCAGACAACGACAGCCAGGGAAATACTGATTCATTCCCAGCATGACCATCACCGTTGCCACATTCTACCGTTTCGTACGCCTGAACGATGCCGCCGCATTGCGGCGATCCATCCGCCGTCACTGCGAATCCCTGGCGTTGAAGGGCACCGTGCTGCTGGCGGAGGAAGGCATCAACAGCACCCTGGCCGGGTCCCGCCAGGGGCTGGCCGCGTTTCTGGACTGGCTGCGGCAGGATCCGCGTTTTACCGGCTTGGAGCCACGCTGGTCCATCACCCGGCGCGCGCCCTTCCGCAAGCTCCGGGTGCGCCTGAAGCGTGAGATCGTGACCCTGGGCCGGCCGGATCTGAACCCGGCGACCCGGACCGGACAACGGGTGCCGCCGGAGGAATGGGATGCGCTGCTGGATGACCCCGAAACCCTGGTCATCGACACTCGCAACGGTTACGAGGTCTCGGTGGGGCGCTTCCGCGGGGCCGTGAACCCGGACACCGGTCGTTTCCGCCAGTTCCCGGACTGGGTCCGGGCACAGCTCGATCCGGCACGGCATCGGCGCGTCGCCATGTACTGCACAGGCGGTATCCGCTGCGAGAAGGCCAGTGCCCTGCTGCTGGATGCGGGTTTCCCGGAGGTGTTCCAGTTGGAGGGGGGCATTCTGCGGTACCTGGATGAGGTCCCGCCGGAGCGCAGTCGCTGGGACGGGGAGTGTTTCGTGTTCGATCACCGGGTCACACTGGCCCACGGCAACCGCGACGGCACCCACCGGCTCTGCCTGGGCTGCGGCGAGCCGCTGCGGCCTGGCGACGAAGCGCACCGGCACTTCGAGCCCGGCCTGTGCTGCCCGCGCTGCCATCACCGCCTGACCCCGGAACGCCGGGCCCGCCTGGCGCAGAAGCGCCGACAGGAACCCGGCGGGCTGCCGGACTGACCGGGACAAGCCCGGCACTTGCCCTTCCGCGCCGTTCCACGGTCAAATGGGGGGTTCATACGTGCACCGTTCAACCGAGGTAGACCCCGATGCCCCAGTTCCGCTCCAAGACGTCCACCTTCGGCCGCAACATGGCCGGCGCCCGGGCGCTGTGGCGCGCCACCGGCATGAAGGATGACGACTTCAACAAGCCGATTGTCGCCGTGGCCAATTCCTTCACCCAGTTCGTGCCCGGACACGTACATCTGAAGGACCTGGGGCAGTTGGTCATCTCGGAAATCGAGAAGGCCGGGGGCGTGGGCAAGGAGTTCAACACCATCGCCGTGGACGACGGCATCGCCATGGGCCATGACGGCATGCTCTACTCGCTGCCCTCCCGCGACATCATCGCCGACAGCGTGGAGTACATGGTCAACGCCCATTGCGCGGATGCGCTGGTGTGCATCTCCAACTGCGACAAGATCACCCCGGGCATGCTGATGGCTGCCATGCGGCTGAACATCCCGGTGATCTTCGTCTCCGGCGGCCCCATGGAGGCCGGCAAGACCAGGCTGGCCAGCGGCGAGGAGCGCCACCTGGACCTGGTGGACGCCATGGTGGCAGCGGCGGATGACAGCGTCTCCGATGCGGAGGTGGAGACCATCGAGCGCTCCGCCTGCCCCACCTGCGGTAGCTGCTCCGGCATGTTCACCGCGAACTCCATGAACTGCCTGACCGAAGCCCTGGGGCTGTCCCTGCCCGGCAACGGCTCCACCCTGGCCACCCATGCCGATCGCGAGCGGCTGTTCCGGGAGGCGGGGCAGCGCATCGTGGATATCGCCTACCGCTACTACCGTGACGGCGACGAGAATGTGCTGCCGCGGAACATCGCCTCAAGCCGGGCATTCGAGAACGCCATGAGCCTGGACATTGCCATGGGTGGCTCCACCAACACGGTGTTGCACCTGCTGGCCGCTGCCCAGGAAGGCGAGGTGGGCTTCACCTTGAGCGACATCGACCGGCTTTCCCGCAAGGTGCCCAACCTGTGCAAGGTGGCCCCCGCCACGCCCTTCTATCACATGGAAGACGTGCACCGGGCCGGTGGCATCATGGCCATCCTGGGGGAACTGGACCGGGCGGGGCTGCTGGATACCAGCGTACCCACCGTGCACTCGCCCACCCTGGCCGATGCACTGGAGTCCTGGGACATCATGCGCACGGACAACCCGGCGGTTCACGAGTTCTACCGGGCCGGGCCCGCCGGGATCCCCACCCAGGTGGCATTCAGTCAGTCCACCCGGTACCCGAGCCTGGACAACGACCGGGCCAAGGGCTGCATCCGGGACCTGGAGCATGCCTACAGCCGCGACGGCGGCCTGGCCGTCCTGTACGGCAATCTGGCGGAGCGGGGCTGCATCGTGAAGACCGCCGGGGTGGATGAGAGCATCCTGACCTTCGAAGGGCCCGCGGTGATTTTCGAGAGCCAGGACGCCGCCGTGGAGGGCATCCTCAAGGGGAAGGTAAAAAAGGGCGACGTGGTGATCATCCGCTACGAGGGTCCCCGGGGCGGGCCCGGCATGCAGGAGATGCTCTACCCCACCAGCTACCTGAAATCGAAGGGCCTGGGCAAGGACTGCGCGCTGGTCACCGACGGCCGCTTCTCCGGCGGCACCTCGGGGCTGTCCATCGGCCACGTTTCGCCGGAGGCGGCCGAGCACGGCAACATCGCCCTGATCCAGCCCGGGGACACCATTCGCATCCACATTCCCAACCGGACCATCGAGATCGCCGTCTCCGACGAGGAACTGGCGGCACGGCGGGAGGCCATGGAAGCCAAAGGCGCCGACGCCTGGAAACCGGCGGCACCGCGCCAGCGGAAGGTCAGTACCGCACTAAAGGCCTACGCCAAGCTCACCACCAGCGCGGACATGGGCGCGGTGCGGAATCTCGACCTGCTGGATTGACCGGCGTGGCAAAGCGCGAACGTCGGTGATCCGCCCTGCGGGCGGCTACCGACCTACGGGTGGCGGGGCCCGTCCCTCGCCTGGCTCACGTAGCTCGCGTAGGTCGGAAGCCCCGCGGAGCGGGGATCTCCGACAACCCGTATGGGGGATTACCCCCCTGACGTCGGTGATCCGCCCTGCGGGCGGCTACCGACCTACGGGTGGCGGGGCCCGTC